>NZ_CP179213.1:2400000-3000000 GCF_051201685.1 Luminiphilus sp. nBUS_07
CCTGCAGGATATTTTCGAACTCCTGATCAGCGCACTCGGGGTTATCGCGTAACCGTTGGACCTGATGGCTGGTAGAGCTCCAGAGCTGCTGTAGCGCACCCCGCTGACTATCGATCAACTCAAACCCAGGCGAATTAACCACTACGCGCTGATCCAAACGCGGCGAAGCGATGCGATGTACACACCCACCCAAGCCCACTTCAATCGCCAGCGCCTCGATGGCGTGCACATCGGCGCCGTTAACCTGTAATACAACGCCAATCTCTTCATTGAACAACGCTGCCAAAGCCGCAGAACCCTCCTCTGCTACCGCTATGTTGAGTCCACAGCGCGCAGCAAAAGCCATTTCTAGCAAGGTCGTTATTAATCCGCCATCTGAGCGATCATGGTAGGCGAGAATCAGATCTCTAGATTTAAGCTGAGAAATAAACTCAAAAAGCGCTTTTAAGTCTGCCGCGTCAACATCGGGCACTTCAGAACCCAACGCACCCCAGCACTGGGCGAGAACAGAACCGCCCAAGCGATTTTTACCATGACCTAAATCGACCAGTAGGAGTTCGGTATTTTCATCAGCTACCAGTTCAGGAGTGAGCGTCGTCCTTACATCCCCAACAGGGGCAAAAGCAGAGACAATAAGTGACACTGGCGCCGTCACAGACTTCTCTGCGCCCTGCTCCTGCCAACTGGTTCGCATGGACATAGAGTCTTTACCAACAGGCACCGTAATACCCAACTGGGGGCAAAATTCCAGGCCCACCGCCTTTACGGTGTCGAACAAAATCGCGTCATTATCACCGTGACCAGCAGCGCACATCCAATTGGCCGACAACCGAATATCGGACAGCTTCGCTACGGGGGAAGCAAGAATATTGGTAATGGCCTCGGCGATGGATAGCCGCGCTGAAGCCGGCCCACTGAGCAAGGCTACCGGCGTGCGCTCTCCCATGCTCATAGCTTCGCCAAGATGGGAATCCATAGACACCGTCGTCACGGCACAATCTGCAACAGGAACCTGCCACGGACCCACCATTTGATCTCTGGCGACCAAACCCGTGACCGATCGATCACCAATTGTTATCAAAAAGCTTTTTGATCCGACCGCCGGAAACTGCAGGACCCGCTGCAACGCTTCAGCTGGGCGCAACTCCGCCACAAAATCATCACCGCAGGAAACACCCCTCTGAGCCTCGCGATGCATTTTAGGCGGCTTGCCAAAAAGCAGTCCCATGGGCAAATCAACAGGGCTATCTTCGAATTGACTGTCTGCCACTTCGAGATGCAGATTTTCAGTGGCCTGACCCACAACCGCGTAAGGACAGCGCTCACGCTGACAAATTGCCTCAAAGCGGGCTAAATGCTCGGGCTCGATAGCAAGCACGTAACGCTCTTGCGCTTCGTTACACCAAATTTCTAAGGGACTCATGCCCGGCTCATCACTGGGAATACTGCGCAGATCGATACTGCCACCGCGCCCACCATCTTTGACCAATTCAGGCAGGGCATTACTGAGCCCACCCGCGCCCACGTCATGAATAAAAGCAATTGGGCTGTCTTCGCCCAGCGCCCAGCAACGATCGATCACCTCCTGGCAGCGTCGCTCCATTTCTGGGTTATGGCGCTGTACGGAAGCAAAATCGAGCGCTTCATCGCTTTCGCCGCTAGCCATAGACGATGCGGCGCCACCGCCTAGACCAATTAACATGGCAGGACCACCCAACACTACCAAGTGGGCCCCCGGCTCAAAACCGCCTTTTTGAACGTGTTCTTCTCGAATGTTGCCAAAGCCACCCGCGATCATTATGGGCTTGTGGTAGCCCTTGACGCCTTGGTCAGTGGCCACTTCAAAGGTTCGAAAATATCCTGCAAGGTTGGGTCGCCCAAACTCGTTATTAAAAGCCGCCGCACCGATGGGGCCGTCAAGCATAATCTGCAGGGGTGAGACAATTCTTCCGGGGCGACCATAGCCCAGCTCCCAAGGTTGGGGCTGATCGGGTATCTCAAGGTGCGAAACCGTAAAACCAGCAAGGCCCGCCTTAGGCTTTGAACCTCGCCCCACGGCACCCTCGTCCCGAATTTCGCCACCTGACCCAGTTGCTGCCCCCGCAAAAGGTGCAATGGCGGTCGGGTGATTGTGGGTCTCAACTTTCATCAAAAGATGAATAGGTTCCTCGTGATAAGCGTATTCGCCGCTGTCCGGGTCGGGAAACCAGCGCCCACCCTCGTGACCCGCTACAACAGCAGCATTGTCAGAGTAAGCAGAGAGCACTCCCTGCCCCCCGACATGGTGGGTATGTCTAATCATGCCAAACAATGAATGCTCACAATCCGCACCATCAATCGTCCAGCTCGCATTAAAAATTTTGTGCCGGCAGTGTTCTGAATTGGCCTGAGCGAACATCATGAGTTCAATATCACTGGGATCGCGATTGAGATCCTGAAAAGCGCTGACTAGATAGTCAATTTCATCCTCTGCAAGGGCGAGACCTAGTTGTTCATTGGCGTCACGTAGTGCCTCGTGTCCCCGCTCAAGAACGGCCACTCGATTAAACCGAGCTGGCTGGGCACTTTGAAAAAGCTGCTTTAACCCCACTGCACTTGCCAAAACAGACTCCACCATTCTGTCATGCAACAAACCATTGAGCGCAATCAGGTGGGTCTGGGGCAGCTCAGCTAGGCCTTGAATAACGTAGCAAGTACCGCGTTCTATGCGCTCGATGCCGGTAAAACCACAATTGTGAGCAATATCCGTCGCTTTACTTGACCAAGGAGAGATGGTGCCCAATCGAGGTACAACAATCAGACAATTTTCATCCGCAGCAAGCGTTTCCCGTGCGATCTCGGCCGTGCTGGGTTGCAGCAACCGCGCTAGCTCGGCTCGATTGACTTCCCCCTGGTGAGCAATCGCATAAACAAAGTAAGCATCCTCAAGCTGCAGCCCTGGATCGAAAGCCCTCAATGCGTTCGCCAATGCCATAAATCGCGGCGAAGTCAGCGCGGAAGATCCGGGAAGAGTAAACATGTTGTACCTCCAGCTTTGGGAGGCAGCAGTATACCTGTGGCGACGAGGCATCAACACATCGGACAGCGGTTTATCGCACACGTTACACTAGGACCATGAGTTTTTTTAAAATCATTGCCATGTCGCTAGTGTTGATCTCGCTGTGGGGCTGTAGCGAGGACGACATTTTCCAAGAGCTTGCGGGGAATCGTGAGCTTGTTGTGGTGACGAGAAACAGCCCAACGACCTATTATTTTGACGGTGATCAGGCCTCTGGCTTTGAATATGACCTGATCAAGGCCTACGCCACTGCCCGGGGCTACACCCTGCGCGTCGAAGTGGCGTTTACCTTAGAGGAATTCATCCTTCAACTCGACCAGGGCCAAGTTCACCTGGGTGCCGCAGGAATGGCCATTAACAGTAAGCAAGCTGGGACACTTTTAGCGACGGCTCCCTACCTACAGCAGCGCCCAGTGGTCATCTATAAAAGCGGCAAGCGCCGCCCTCGCCGTTTGGCAGATTTGAGTCAGAGAGATGTGATTGTTCTGAGCGGCAGTAGTCACATCGAAGTGTTAGAAAACCTCAAAGAGCAAGTACCATTGCTTACTTGGCGCGAGGTGCAAATAGGCGACACTCTAGAACTGATGCAACTGGTCACGGAGGAGAAGGCCGAGCTCGCCGTGCTGGGGGCGGCTGAATTTCGGCTTCAACAACAGCTTTACCCACGTTTAGTTGCGGCACTTGATCTTGAAGTGGAGGAATCTATCGCTTGGTATCTGCCCAATATTTCAGGAGCTAGCGCCCTGCAGGCCGATATCAATCTATTTCTCGCAGCGGCGCGGCAATCAGGAGAGCTCGAGAAAATCCGTGAACGGCATTTTGGAACGACGCGCTTCTCATCGAGAATGGGCGCGTTTACCTTCAACCGGCGGGTCGAGAGCGTGCTCCCTAAGTGGCAGCCCCTTATTGAAAGAGTTGCCACTGAATATCAAATGGATTGGCGTCTGTTAGCCGCTGTTTCCTATCAAGAGTCACATTGGAACCCTACCGCCAGATCCAGAACAGGGGTTGAGGGGATGATGATGCTGACACGCAATACGGCCAAAGAGTTAAATGTTGTTGACCGCAGGGACCCCCAACAAAGCCTGCGAGGCGGTGCGCGCTTCATCAAAAATCTCCTGAGGCGCCTTCCTGCCGACATTGAGCAACCGCATCGGCTGTGGATGGCACTCGCGGCCTATAATATCGGGCTAGGCCACCTTGAAGACGCTAGAGTGATCGCCGAAAAAAAGGGTCTTAACCCCCATATTTGGTCCGATGTACGCTCGCAATTACCCAAGCTCCAAAACCCTGACGTTTATCCCAGCACACGATTTGGCTTTGCCCGGGGTAATGAGGCGGTCACTTATGTCGACAACATTCGTCAGTATTACTCTACCCTACAGCTGATGGCTGTGGCGGATGAACGCATCCAGCCCCCGATCAATGTCGCGGAGATGGCCGGGAATAACTCAGCATTGGCGCTGCCGATCGCCCTGTAGTGACCAGTGCGAAGTGACCCCCAACCACCAAACCTCAATACCTAAGCAGCGTCTTGAGGCACGTTCGAATAATAGTGCCAACACAACAAAGCCAGCGCGCTTTTATGGGGAGAGAAAGGCTCTGCCAAACTCTCAGTTTGCTTCGAAGTTGGCCGCTCGGAAAGACCCAAAAGGCGCCCGAAACCAACCCGCACGGCAAGATCACCGCTAGGCCAGATATCGGTGCGGCCCAAAGAAAACATCAGATACATTTGGGCCGACCAAGCACCGAAGCCGCGGATTGCGGTGATGCGCTCTAACACCTCCTCATCAGACATTTTCGGTAAATCTAGTAGCGGTAAATCATCCTCGACAACAGCAGTAGCTAAACTGCGCAGATACGAGACTTTTTGACGGGACAAACCTGCGGCACGCAGGGCCTCCTCATCACGGGACAAAAGCACTCCGGGCTCGAGTTGACCGTTGAGTGATGCCACTAAACGTTGCGTGATTGCCTCTGCAGCTCGAGTCGATACCTGTTGCCCCACCACTATTTTAGCCAGCGAATCGAAGCCATGGGCTCGCTTCCGAGCGGGGGGGAAGCCAACAAGATTTAGGGCTTCCGCAACGCGGGTATCGCTATCTGCCGCCGCGTTAAGCGCTTTCTTAATATGAGCATCGGTCAGTCGATAATTGGCAACGCGTTCCACTGGCTATAAACCTCGAGCACGGCACTTGAGAATGAGGCTTAGCCTGACCCTGGGCACCAACATTGGCAACGGATTTTTGTTCATTTTTCAATATCTGATGTCGCACCTTTGGGCCCCTGGCCCTTTTACGGCGTAAGCACGGAACACTCAAGCCGCGGCCGCACTCCCATGACTCTCGTAGAGACCACTGCTCGCGGCACTTAAATTGAAGAACCCGACTTACTATTCCGGTGACGATCTCGCCGGCCTTGGAAGAACTGTCGAAGTAAATTCGCAGACGCGTCGCTGGCGACACCCTCTGTCCACTCCACACGGTGATTCAGGGCTGGATTGTTGAAGGTTGAGGCCGTGCTGACCACAGCGCCCGCTTTAGGCTCACGAGCGGCAAACACCAACCGCTGAACCCGAGCGTGAATCAGAGCACCACAACACATGGTGCAGGGTTCCAAGGTCACGTATAGCGTGGTGCCCGGCAGTCGATAATTAGCGACCTTCTGACTAGCTGACCTGAGTGCCAGTACTTCTGCATGAGCCGTTGGGTCGCAACCCGCGATCTGTGCGTTACTCGCCACGGCTAAAACCTCTCCAGTATCTGCGACCAAGACTGCACCGACAGGCACCTCATCCCTGGCGCCAGCAGTACTTGCGGCCTCAAGCGCCAAAGCCATGTAGTCATGATCGTCCAAGTTCTAACCCTCTGCGGTTGAAGAGCGCCTGTGCGGTCGAAACCAAGTGCTCATTGTGCCATCCGACGCGGATTCCATCATTACCAGATTCCGACCATAAAAAAACCCCGCGAGTTTCGTCGCAGGGTTTCTTTACTGTAGGACCTTGCCGAGCGGGTCCTACTGCTATGAGGCGCTTATTATGCTTTAGCGGCTCGTCGCTCTTTCTCTTCCACAATCACCTTCTCCGAGACAGATGCAGGGCAAGGTAGGTAGTGGGAGAATTCCATAGAGAACTGACCACGTCCCGAGGTTATTGTTCTCAGGTGCCCGATATATCCAAACATCTCTGCCAGCGGCACGTCGGCCTTGATACGAATACCCGTAGGCGTTGAGTCTTGATCCTTGATCATGCCTCGACGTCGATTCAAGTCACCAATGACATCTCCAACATTATCTTCAGGAGCAAACACGTCAACTTTCATCACCGGTTCAATCAGCTGAGGGCTCGCCTTAGGCATTGACTGCCGGTAAGCACCCTTGGCCGCCAACTCAAAGGCAATCGCCGAGGAGTCGACCGCGTGGAAACCACCGTCATGAAGCTCCACTGCAACGTCGAGTACGGGGAATCCAGCCAGAGGGCCCTCTTCCATCATGACTCGGAAGCCCTTCTCAATTGCTGGGAAGAATTCCTTGGGTACGTTGCCGCCGACAACGCTTGACTTAAACTGGTAACCGCTGCCTGGCTCACCAGGAATAATTTTGTAATCGATCTTTCCGAATTGACCTGAACCGCCCGACTGCTTCTTATGAGTGTAAGAATCCTCGATCGCGCTGGTGATTGTCTCGCGGTAAGCCACCTGTGGCTGACCCACATCAAGCTCGACGCCATAGGTTCGCTTTAAAATATCGACTTTAATGTCCAGGTGGAGCTCACCCATTCCCTTGAGAATGGTCTCTCCTGAATCCTCGTCGGTCTCGACGCGGAAAGAGGGGTCCTCTGCAATCATCTTACCGATTGCAACACCCATTTTTTCTGTACCGGCCTTATCCTTAGGGGCCACCGCGATAGAAATAACGGGCTCTGGGAATACCATCGCCTCAAGGGTGCAGGGCTCTGCGGTGCTGCACAGGGTGTGACCCGTCTGGACGTTTTTCATGCCTACGCAGGCAAAAATGTCACCCGCTTGCGCCCTATCGATTTCGTTGCGCTCATCGGCGTGCATTTCAACCATTCGGCCGACGCGCTCGGTTTTCCCAGTCGCAGAGTTGAGAATGGTGTCGCCTTTTTTAATCTGCCCCGAGTAGACCCGAATGAAAGTCAGTGCACCGAAGCGATCATCCATGATTTTGAACGCCAGCGCTCGAAACGGCTCTTCGGTCGAGACTATCGCCTTTTCGCCGGTAGCATTGCCCTCCTCGTCGGTCAGATCCTGCGGATCCACTTCCGTGGGGCTTGGCAGGTAGTCAACAACCGCGTTGAGTACCAGCTGAATGCCCTTGTTCTTAAACGCCGAACCACAATAAGTGGGGAAAAAGTGCAGTCTACGCGTACCCTCTCGGATGCAGCGCTTGATGTCGTCCATAGAGGGCTCTTCACCCTCCATATAGGCCATCATGACGTCATCGTCCATCTCCACCGCGGCTTCGATGAGCTGTTCGCGGTACATTGCAGCGTCGTCGACCAAATCAGCGGGAATATCGGTCACTTCGTAGTTTTCGGGCAAGCCTGAGTCGTCCCAGATGTATGCCTTTTGAGTCAGAATATCGACCACACCGGTGAACTCGTCCTCAGTGCCGATAGGCAGTGTCATCACTAACGGGTTTGCACCCAATACATTTCGTACCTGATCTACAACTCGGTAAAAGTCAGCACCGATGCGATCAAGTTTGTTGACGAAGATAAGGCGAGAAACCTCTGAATCATTAGCGTAGCGCCAGTTAGTTTCTGACTGAGGCTCAACGCCACCTGATCCGCAAAAAACACCGACGCCGCCATCCAAAACTTTCAGTGACCGGTACACCTCAACCGTAAAATCGACGTGTCCAGGAGTATCAATAATGTTTAAGCGATGGTCATCCCAGAAGCAGGTCGTTGCTGCCGATTGAATGGTGATACCACGCTCCTGCTCCTGCTCCATGAAATCGGTGGTTGCGGCACCATCATGGACTTCACCGGTCTTGTGGATTTTACCGGTTAGCTTAAGGATACGCTCAGTCGTCGTTGTCTTACCGGCATCAACGTGTGCAAAGATGCCAATATTTCGGTAGATGGATAAGTCTGTCATGGTTTTTGTCGCCCAGTCGGAATTAATTCTTGGTTGCCTACACCCAAACCCCTTGTACAGTGCACCGCTCGATGCAGGAACACATCGGCAACGCTTGCGCGGTACAGTCACCAAAAAGAGGCCGTAGACGTCGTCACAGAGTCGTGCCAGCAACGTGCTGCCGACCCATGTGCAATTCGTGGTGCGCTATGTACCACATCCGGAGTTTCAGCTGAAGGGGCTGCCGCCATTTAAGGTGGGCAAAGCGGAAAAAATACGGTTTTCTTTCCCAAAAATGCCAATTTGGGCCTTTTTGTCCCTCGCAATCGGCACTCGCCCGGAGACACCGGCCATTTTCCTTTTTTTGCTAATCCACCGGGTTCAATTTGAGCCCGCACCCCGCACAGGATCCGATTGATGATATTGACTCGCTCCACAACGTGCTCGTGCAAGCATTTCCCAAATTGCTCCCTAACTGCACTGCAAAGCACTGAACATAGCGATACAAAACTTGCTCGGCCTCGCCACCTGATCTAGCGTGTCAGCAATAACCACAACGATTAAGGGATAGACATGACCAGCCTCGCCTTCGAAAGCGGCCTCCAGCTGGCCGAGCGCCTGAAGAAAGGAGACCTTAGCGCCGTTGAATTGCTTGATTATTTTCTGGACAGAGTGGGTCGCTTTAACCCGCAGCTAAACGCCGTCATAGAACTGCAAGAAGAAAAGGCCAGAGAGTGGGCCGACGCCGCAGACAAGGCACGAGCTGGGCATCCCGCAGAGTCCCTCGCACCCTTTCAAGGCGTACCGATGACGATTAAAGAAAGTTTCGATGTCACAGGAATGCGCACAACACGTGGCAACCCGGCTTTCGAGCACCACGTCGCCAAAATCGATGCCCTAGCTGTATCGCGTCTGCGAAAAGCTGGTGCCAATATCTTTGGCAAAACTAACGTGCCTCTGGACCTCGCCGATTTTCAGTCATACAACGCCATTTACGGGACTACGAATAACCCCTGGGATATCGAGCGCACCGCCGGGGGCTCCTCAGGGGGCTCCGCGGTCGCGATGGCCGCCGGCTTATCCGGCATTGAAAACGGCTCAGATATTGGCGGCTCCATTCGAAATCCAGCCCATTATTGCGGGGTGTTCGGCCACAAACCCACCTGGGGACTGTTGCCACCGAGAGGACATGCAGCGCCAGGGGTCTTGGCACAGTCTGATTTAGCCGTTATTGGCCCAATCGCGCGCAGCGCTCGAGATTTGGAGGCCCTACTGCTGGCAGAGGCAGGGCCTGATGAAATCATGGCTGGCGGCTATCGGTTGGATTTATCCCGCCCCACCTTTTCAGATCTAAAGGAATTACGAATCGCAGCCATGGTCAACCACCCACTCGCGCCGGTGTCGCAAATTTGTGAAGCTCGGGTTGAGGGAGTGCTAGACATCATTCGACATGCTGGAGGCAAGGTAAACTACGACGCCCGACCTGACTTCGATTTGGGTGCGGGACATGAGGTCTACCAAAATTTACTTTGGGCGGTTATGGCGTCCCGCTCAGATGACGCAACTTATGCCCAATTGACTGAGGAGGTCGCGGCACTAGCACCCGATGATCAATCAGCACGGGCGCAAAACCTCAGGGCACGGTTTGCAACCTACCGCGACTACAGCACCGCCAATGAGGCCCGAACGCATCAACGCTGGGCGTGGCATCAGTTTTTTCAAGAGTATGACGTGATGGTGACGCCAATAATGGCCACCCCCGCCTTCCCGCACGATCATCAACCCTTTGGGCAACGTACCGTTGAAGTTGATGGCGCACCACGGCCCTATTTCGAGCAGTTATTTTGGGCCGGCCTTGCGATTAACAGCTACTTGCCTGCCACGATTGTGCCCACAGGAACTCTCGGTGGGGGCTTGCCTGTGGGTGTGCAAATCATCGGACCTGAATTTGGCGATTTAAAAGTGCTGCATGTTGCCAAGCTTTTGGAGCAGGAAGGCTTGGCGTTTGTGCCGCCCCCGGGTTACGAGGATTAAATTTTGGCACCAGAGCAGGGTGACTCAGGTCTACCTGACTGATGGCCAGCTAAGCAGACCACCCCACGCTTAGTCATCACACAGCAATGACATTTTTGCTTTGGCAAATTCAAACTCTTGGGAAGTGGTTGCGTCTACCACCATTTGCTTGGCTTGCAAACACTCATCAGCTTCTTCCGCTGAAACTTCTGCCACCGCCGCAACCACTGCCGCGTTGGCAGGCTGACAGTAGCCTGAAGAAATACGGCGGACATTGGCGGTCTCTCCCGCTTTTTCAACGGCTACGCAATCACCTCGCACAATTTCCGTTTGGTCGGTGACCACCTGTGCCATTCCCGCAGACCCCATGTCGATGGTGTACAACATGCCATGAGTACTTCCTTGGGAGCTCGAGGCGATTGCTCCACCCGCTGCGGCACCGACAAGGGCATTACGCGCCTTCTTTTTGTTGCTTTTACCCCCGGCACTCGCCAGTCCAAGAGCGCCACCGACAACAGCGCCGCGAGGTACCGCGCTATTAAGATTAACCGTCTCTTTCTGGATGACCGTTCCGTATTGAACTATCACGTTTTGCCCCTTTTTTTGCGCCTGAACTGCCGGCACAACAACTAAAAATGACGCAAACACAAGGGTAGTAGCAAAAGAAGAGGTACCGCGCATACAAAAGATCCTTTTTTGATGAAGTGCATATAATTTGGTGATGTGTCGTAAAATGAAATAACAATTTTTGTTAATGTTCGATTTTCACACCGTTGACTCCGACCTCTTTGAGTCTCGGCGGTGCTCTCAGATGCCCCTTGGTAGAGCTTCATACTCTATAAAGGGCCGCGATAAACCTCGCTGTCCCCCCTAGAAGCCTTAAATTAAGATGAAAACATCCCCTCGGGGTTTTGTGTCGCCGAGGCCCTGAGAGGGCTATGCTCCCAATCGTTGAAAGCAAAACCCATGAAGTCTCGGCGATCAGACTGGCGCCTAACGCTGGCTCGTTCGGCACCTGTCGTCGTCACACAACGTCAGGGTGCTCCCAAGGGTTTTTCTTAAGTGAAAAGCCTATCATAGGGTCTCGGCTTTAATTTTTCCAAAATGCGACAATTTTTTACACAAAAAGCGACAAAACGGGCCTTCATTGCGACAGCGTGGATGTTGACTCTTTCAGACGTGGTAACGGCGTGCGGCCTTGGAGCCATTTTTTCCCGAGCCGTAACCCAGTTCGCCAAATTGTTTCGTCTGTGCCCAAAAAATTTTGAAACCGCTCCCCCCTCAAAGTTGGGAGGCCCCTTTATATTGTCGCGCCAGTGATTTATTTTTTGTAATGCTACGGTCACTACACGGGCTGGGCTCGGCTGAGTCAATTTGTAAATTTTTAAAGACCATCAAAAAAACAGGTCTAAATCACGACCGACAGATGAATAGCTTGGGGGATAGTCAATGGGGGGCTCGAAGGCACTTTGACGCAAAGCTTGACCATTGCGCTAGAGTGAAAGGCGGCCGTATCGCTGGCGACTAGGCGACTAGGCGACTAGGCGACTGCCATTTTATCGACTTATCGGCATATACTGTGGCGGCAAAAGCACCGTGGGAACGAACCGTGCCGGTGCATTGGCACCGAACAGAACTTAACGGTGCCTTTGCAACGAATACGGAGTGAACGGAACATAACCACTCAGGAAGTTAAAATGCAGACTGCGGTAACGTTATTCAGCTCTCGTAGCTACTGGCTGACGATAACTGCGGCCAGCCTGGCCATGCTGGTCATCGCGCTTTACTACCAATATGCCCTCGGTGAAGAGCCCTGCCAGGTCTGTATTCAGACTCGCCTCTGGGTATTTGGCTTACTTTTAGTCAGCATGACTTTAGCAGCACTCCCAGAAAATCGTCACTTGAGGCTCTCCGGTAACCTTTTGGCGCTGACCTGCGCCGTCGGGCTGGGCGAGCGCGCTTGGTTTCTTTACCAGTTAGAAAATGGCATTGGTAATGGCAGCTGCGAATTCCAGCTAGGGATGCCCGATTGGTTTGCCGTTGATCAGTGGTTTCCATCGCTATTTGAGGTACGGAATTTATGCTCTTTTACCCCAGAAATGCTGTTCGGGGTCAGCATGGCTGAGGGACTTCTGCTTATTGCAGCGCTGCTAGGCGCCGTTATCAGTTGCGCTCTCGTTAGCCATCAAATGACCGGCCGGGCTGAGGCTAAATCCACTAGCGCCTCACGATAACGCAGGGAAAAATGACCTCGGGCCATGCTCCGGGGATTGCCATGCTGTCTCCCAACTCGCTCAATTTTTTTCGGAGTCGCTGGCGGCAGCGGCCCCTTACTCTGTCACCAACTAGGCTCTCCAAGAAGTCAAACAACCAAAACCTGCAAGAGCCGCTTTGACCTCAATCAACCGCTGTTTCCCATCATTTCGATCACTGGGACTCCTACTCCAAAAAAGCTGTAAGCTCCTGCTACAGAAGCATAAGTTTTATCACCAACTGGGTGCTAAATATGGAAAGGTCTCTCGCGGTTTTGTCATTTTTTGCTGCTATTTGCTGGTCGCTGCAAACCCTCGCCGATGAAAGTCACCAAACGGCCGACCGCGTTATTTTGGGTAGCATTTATACCGTCAATGAAGGCCAGCCCTGGGCGGAAGGGATTGCCCTAAAAAATGGCGTCATCGTTTATGTGGGTAACGAGTCAGACAGCCGCCGCTGGATCGGTGAAGGCACTGAAGTGACGACACTTAAGCAGCAGATGGTCATACCAGGCTTTCACGACTCCCACGCTCACCTACTAATCGGCGTTGCTACCGATACGGAATGTGACCTTATCAGGCTTGAAAGCATCGCTGAGGTCGAAGCACAACTTACTCAGTGTCAGGGGCTTTCCGGATTTGGCAATGCCCAGTGGATCATTGGTTCAGGCTGGGCCCCCTATCTTTGGCCTAAGGCAGAGCCCAATAAAGCGTTGCTTGATCGGTTGTTCCCAGACCGCCCCGTGTACCTGTCATCAAGCTTTGGCCATTCTGCCTGGGTCAACAGTAAGGCAATGGAGGTCTTAGGCATCACGGCTGACACCGACCCCGGTGCCGATGGCGTTGTTGTACTAGATCCCCAGACCGGCGAGCCCACGGGCACCTTGCACGACGCCGCCATGCTACTCGTAAAGAATTTCCTTCCGGAAATGACAGAGGAGCATCGGCTGGACAGCATCCGTGCAGCACTCGCCATGGCCCATGAGCTGGGTGTAACCGCGGTCATTGAGCCCGGTGTTGATGCGGACATATTGGCCCCCTTGGTAACTCTGGCTGATCGGGGCGAACTCAAAATAAGAGCGCTCACCTCCCTCTCCACAATTAACTGGCAACCCGGTGTTTTTGACGATGCCATTTTCGAGCTGCTAGAGCAGCGAGATCAGTGGCGTCGCCCTAATATTGGCGTCGATTCCGTAAAAATTTATATGGATGGCGTTATCGAAAGCTACACGGGCGCCTTACTCGAGCCTTATGAGGGTTCAAACCATGAGAGGGGGCCGCGCTTTTACAGTCAGGCGCAAGTCAATCGCTACTTCAGCCGTTTTGACGCTATGGGGCTGCAGATTCATGTCCATGCCATTGGCGATGCTGGAGTGCGGATTGCCCTCAACGGTTATGAAGCTGCGCAAGCAGCCAATGGTCCCTCAAACAACCGTCACCACGTAACCCATTTACAGCTCATCTCCGAGGAAGATGTGCCCCGCTTTGCCCAATATAATATTGGCGCAACATTTCAGCCCCTGTGGGCCTATTATGATCCCGCCGCGATTGAACTCGATATTCCCGCGATTGGCGCCGAACGCACGCACAGCATGTACCCAATTGGCAGCGTCCATCGCAGCGGGGGCCGCATCAACGGAGCTAGTGACTATTTTGTGACCGACATGAACCCGTTACTGGCGATCGAAGTCGGTATCACCCGCCAAGACCCCTACACCAACAGTGGCACGCCTCTTAATGCCAGCGAGGGCGTGGATTTGGCCACCATGATCAAGGCCTACACCATTAATGGCGCTTACACGATGGGCCTCGAACAGCAGCAAGGCAGCATCGAAGTGGGCAAACGAGCAGACCTAGTGATATTGGACAGCAATCTTTTCGAGCTGAAGCCTTATGAAATCTCTGATGCCGCTGTGGTTGAGACGATCTTCGCGGGTGAAACCGTCTTCAAAATCGACGCTCCCTGAGCCTGAGATAATACTCACTAGGTAACGGGCTAAACCGGCACTAGACCATTCCAGCGTAGATTTCTTTTATAACAGCATGCGCCAACATGACGTCTTCGTGAGTGGTATCAAACTGCCCCACCTGAAGTCGAATGACTTTCTGATCCTGCCAAATACTCTGGGTCAAATAAATACGGCCATCGTCGTTAATCGCATCAACCAACTGCTGCTGCACACTGTCGTCGCCCTCGCACCGAAAAGAAAAAAGACTGAGCACAGGCTCACTCGTAATAAAAAACCCCGGAGTTTGCCGTATAACCTCGCACAGCTCCTGCGCCCAAACCACATGGTTGCGCAGTCGAGTTCGCAACCCTTCCAAACCATAGGATCGAATTAAAAACCAAAGTTTGAGGGCCCGAAATCGACGTCCCAAAGGAATGGTCCATTCCGAAAAATTCGTAATGTCCTCTCGACTAGTCGTTAAATATTCAGGCTGAATTTTCAACGTATCAATTTGTGCTTTTTCGTCTCTGAGAAACTGCACGGAACAGTCGAACTGGGCTCCCAGCCATTTATGCGGGTTAAATACTATGCTGTCAAAGTCGCTGACGCCTTCCCATAAACCGCGTCGTAAGTCAGGGCAAATCATCGCCGCACCCGCCCAAGCAGCATCGACATGGGTGTATAGATTCTCGTCTTTGGCAATAGCTGCAATCATCTCAAGATCGTCGCAGGCTCCAATGCTCGTTCCCCCAGTGACCGCAATAATACCTGCGGGGTGGTATCCGGCGGCTCGATCGGCACTAATAGCGCTACGCAGCGCGTCGCCGTCTAAAGTGTGGAGCGAACCCTGAGTGGGAAGCTTCACCAAATTGGCCTGCCCAATACCAGCAATCCAGCACGCGCGATCGATGGATGAGTGGACCTGTTCGGAGCAATAAATTCGAATTTTTCCCTGCTCTGAAAGGCCTTCTGCGTTGCCAGTAAAACCCGTCGCTCGCTCTCGCATAGTGAGCACCGCAGAGAGCGTCGCCGAGGATGCGCTGTCCTGAATTACGCCTGTATAACCATTAGCAATACCTAAAGCCTGTCGCAGCCAATCCACCATCACCTGCTCCATCTCCGTGGCTGCAGGAGATGTTTGCCAAAGCATGCACTGCGCCGCAATGGTAGAAACCAACATTTCCGCCAACATTGAAGGTGGTGCGGCATTTGCTGGAAAATAGGCGAAAAATCGTGGGTGCTGCCAATGCGTCATCCCCGGCATAACGATGCGCTCAAAGTCGCCCATGATGGTAGTCATATCTTCGCTGGTTTCGGGGGGGGACGCCGACAGCTGTGCCTTAATAGCCCCGGGTGCTGTTTGAGCACGCACCGGTAGAGCTCGAATGTTCTGATGATAATCAGAGGCCCATTCAGAAATTTTTCTGCCCCACTCGGCAAACTCATCCCACTGCACGACAATGACCCCCTGAAAGATTTAGCCCATTAACTCACTATAAAACACCATAACTTGCCTGCACCGTAATGGCTCCATTTCTGTCGCAACGCCCTTCCCATTTTTTTCTCAGGACTGGCCTACAACCGCTGGACACAACACTGCGCCACCCCAGCGCATCGAGATGCGTGTTTGCTGATACGTGCCGTCGACAGTGCTTTAACAGGTAGGACTAAAGGGGTAATGAAGTCAGTTTTCCAGCAACTCGAACCGATTTTTCTCGAGATTTTTTTGCACATTGTCTGGGGTAAACACCCGCCCGTTCATCACGATATAACATCCATTAGGTAAGGTTTGTACCGCAGCAACCGACCCACCAATATTAAAAACAGCGTCGTTGTGTGCAAAGGCGGCGGGCTGCAAAGCTCCTGTCAAAACAATCGTTTTACCTTGAATGGCCGAAAGGGCACTGGCTGTTGCGATCATACCGTCGGTTCCGTGGGTAATGAGCACGCGGTTGCAAGAGGAGGCGCTAACGCGCTCAACAATGTAGCCCCGATCTTCGTCGGTCATATCGAGGCTATCGACCTTCATCAGCTCCTCAACCACAAACTCAAAACCCACCCCCATACTGTCAAGGAGAGGGCCGACAATCGCATCACCTATTTCATAATCGCTTTTTTTATCGAAATAAATCTTGTCGATCGTACCGCCCGTGGTGAATACCGCGAGTTCCATATTTAACCACTCCACACATAGGGCACTGATTTACCCAAAGTCATATCAACCCAGCGTTATCGGGCAATAAATTTTGCCACACAGGTTCCAAAATTATCCCGCAAGCTCTCAACATGAGCTATCAGCCCTTCCTTAGGCCTTTACTTTTCTCCTCCACCAGATGATCACAGGTAGCATGAGAATTGTCGGTAAAATCCAGCCTAACCAAGGTGGCGTCATGCTGACGTTAACCACTAAAACCGCGGTCACAACTGCAATGGTGCCGCCCAACATATTGGTGAGATGCTTGGCGATTCGAACTTTACCCGTTGCAGCACGATCCCGATGAGATTTTGTATCGGCTAAACCCAACGCAATGGCGATAAACCCAAAAACACTTAAAGTTACGGATGTGCTGGTGAATTGCGGGTAATCCTTGAACGCGAGCAATCCCATCAAAAGACCCGAGGACACCATGATAATTACTGCTAGCCAGTCCAGCCACTGAGGCTCACCACTTCGATTTCTAGCAAAACGCCAACCCGAAAATGCGAGGTAAAAAGAGAACAGTGCCACAAGAAACAGAAAAGTATTCGCCGTCAACACAGCCATGATCACAGCCGTCAAAAAAATTACAACCATGGAATAAAAAAAAGTGCTGCCGACCCGCTTATGCGACCGACCGCCTTTTTTGACTGCCAGTGCGGCACCCGCAGAAACTAAAGCAAGCGACCCTGCGACAATATGCAACGTGAGCAAACCGTTCATCGTTTATCCTTAGGGAATTCTTCCCACCCTTAATCTACGGTGCTCACCCAGCAAGAGGGCAACACCTGCTGCCAGGCATTCATCCATCGATTGTTATTCCAGCCCTGAGGCCGGCACTACAGCAGCGCTGGCAATTCCATAATATCTAGTTGGGGTCTGCGTACACCCTGCACCGTGGTCGGCACTTCATTGATGACCTGAGTGTTTTGTAACACAGGATCAAAGGCTGGCCATGGAGGTATTTGATCGCCATTAGGATTCCCTGAACGCGCAAAGTTGACCCAATAGCGCATCATATTTTGCGAGACCTTGCGGTCAGCATCAGTCCAATCAAAGCCAACCTTATCAGTATTACCGAATACCAAGGCTAAATCACCCGAATGGTAAGCGCCGCCGCTACGCGGTCCACCCGGCAAACTTAATTCGGGGGGCTCAGACATGTACAAATGAAAGGCCGGAGGAACATGATCCATGAAATAGAAAAATGTCGGCTGGCCAACGGCGTGCTGATAGCCCGCCCACCGACGCATACCAAAGGCCATAAAATAATCGGTGGCAACAGCGTGCTGAATCTCCCCCGGAGTCAAACCAGGCTCGGAATAAAACGGTTTTAAGCCCAGGCCCTTATTGCCCCAAAGCATCGTTAAAAAACCGTCTAAACCCTCATCGGTTAAGGCTAAATCAACCGGAAATAACTCTTCCCCTTCATTGGCAAGAAAGCCCAGAAGCAAGGGCACTTTTGCCTGCCGCCCCGCCTTAAACGTGACGTCGGGCAGCTCGGGCAGTACCCAGCCATCAACGGTAATGCGACTCGCGTCTGCCCATTGAGTGGACTCTGAAGCTGCCAATATCGTTTCCGGCTCTATTTTTCGTAAAGCCACCAAAGTCGTCGCATCCAAAGTATTTACCAGTGCGCGGCCTCGCTCGTAGCCATTGGCATCTTGTTTCGGGATTGTATTGACGCAGGCTGCTGACTGACCGATCGCTTTGCTGAATAGCCCCTCGGCTAAGGGCGACGCCATGAGCGCACATACACTTTGTGAACCCGCTGATTGCCCAAAAATAGTGACATTATTGGGATCGCCACCAAATGCTGCGGCATTGTTTTGCACCCACTTAAGGGCCGCAATCTTGTCCAATAGTCCGTAGTTGCCTGCACTACTGTGCATCGATTCACCCGCCAACAGCGGGTGTGCGAGAAAGCCAAAGGGCCCCAGACGATAATTGATGGTTACTAGTATGACGCCTTGCCCGGCCAATTCAGATCCGTCGAAAATCGGCGAATGACCTTGCCCACTAGTGTGCGCGCCACCATGGAACCACACCATAACTGGCTGTTTTTTCGTCGGCTGCGAAGTCCAAACATTGAGATACAAACAATCTTCAGACACCGCAAAGGCTTCCCTACGCCAGACAAAATTAGAGGTGTGTTGTAGTTGATAACAACTGTCAGAAAAGGTGTCGGCTTTACGCGCACCCTGCCACGAGCTTGGCGCAACAGGTGGCCGCCAGCGCAAGTCTCCCACCGGTGGTTGTGCATAGGGCAGACCTCGAAACACAGTGACCGAAGCCCCCGACGCAGGCGTATAAGGCGACTCGACGCCTTGCACAGCACCTTGCACAGCACCTTGCTCAACAAACACGGTTTGTGGCGACGACACCGCCTGCATCGGCTCTATTTCAGCCCCGCAACCCAATAGCAGAAGCAGGTGAAAAATTCCAAAGATCCTGAGCATGCCCTGCCTCCTACGGGTATCGTTTGCCACTCGCGCTCTCATCGTAGTGAAGCCCTGTAATTGCGGAAACTCACGTGCCAATTAAACCAATCTGCTGATTACACTGTTAGCACAGCAGGAAAGCCTCATCAAAATTCAAGCGACCAAATTTCGACGGAAACCATTACCCGAAGCATGCCCGCCAGCGGGCCTCAAGCTCTACCGCGCCCAATTGATTCAGCGTGGTGATATTTTGATCAGAAATCAACGCCGCCTCCGCAGACGACTCAACGGCGCGATCAACGCTAGACTCTCGCAGTATGTGCACCATGGGGTAAGGCGAGCGATTGGTGTAGTTCTCAGCGTCATCGACGGCAGTCCCGGCAAATTGATAGTACGGGTGAAAACCCACCAATTGATAAATGCCCACCCTATCCATTAACTCAAGCAACCTCTGAATGACATCTTGAAAGTCATTAAAATCTCTAAAATCTGTAAGTGCTGATGGCAGTATCAAAAAGCTGGTTTCAATATTTTCATTGTTATCCAGAACCATGATTGCATCTGTCAGCGCGTGCAGGATGCCCTCCTGATCACAGCCCTCATAAACGCAAAAATCAATGGTACTACGCATAACCTCGCGTTTCGCAAACGGGCATAGATTAAGCTCAACAACAAACGTCTGAATCCACTGCTGTGTAATGTCGATCGGTGCTTTTATTGGCTCATCCCCTCGCTGATATCAATGCTATGGTGGTGCCCCAGTGAGCAACCGCCTTGTTTTGTGCACGGAGGTACAATAACAGGGGTTTCAACTGCCACACTAGATTATCAACGACAGAAGTGTAGAGCCCCATCATGGTTTGGATATGCCCTATTTGCGAGCTAGGTCTTGAGAAAACTCCGCAGGGCTGGTCTTGCGACAACCAGCACAGCTTTGACCAAGCCAAAGAAGGCTATGTCAATTTACTGCCAGCCCACCAAAAACGCAGTAAAAATCCAGGGGACAATCTTGAGATGGTGCTGGGCCGCCGGACTATTCATGAAGCGCACCTGTATCAGCCTTTGGCTGAGGCCTTAACGAATGTCGTCGCAGGTTGTAAGCACATCAGCACCTTGCTCGATATTGGTAGTGGCGAAGGCTACTACGGTGGCTTTATCGCCAGATCAGTTCCCGGGATTACTATTTATGGGATTGATATCGCAAAATCCGCGGTAAGGTTGGCTGCTAAAACATACCGCAATCAGCGTTTTGCCGTGGCGGGTGCTCGTCATCTGCCAGTGGCAAACTCAAGCATTGACTTAGCCATGTGCATTTTTTCCCCCTCAACAGATAACGAGGTTGCTCGGGTGCTGAAAAACGGGGGGCATTATCTAGAGGTCGGTCCTGCACCTCGCCACCTGTGGCAGCTCAAGACAGCGCTTTACGATCAGCCCCGTGAACACAGTGAATTGAGACGCTCCGTAGAAGGCAGTACGCTCGCTCAAGACGGCGAGGTCTGTTACGACAAGCAACTCAATAACGCACAGCTGCAAGCATTAGTGGCCGCAACGCCACTTGCGTTTGGCGGTCACCGCGAGAAAAAGGCCGAGCTTTTAGAGCAAAAAGAATTCACGGTAACAATGGCCTTCTCTTGGCGATTATTTACCTTCAGTAACTAACACGTTGGCAAACCGCATCAAACAAAACGGAAAGCTTTGGGCTTTGAGCCTACATCGAAAAACTTAGTCGGAGTGGCCAGGGCTTTTTAATCCCAGCGATAGCTGACGTTCATGACAAGTCCTTGCCAAAAAGTAACCCTTAGCCCCAGGGCGAGGGCGAGGGCATTCAAAAAAATTTAGAGTTGCCGATCGACAAAAGCATGCCACCTGTTAACGCTGCGCTTTCATTCGGCGAACTTTAATCGCGCGCCCCTTCACCTTACCCTCGGCCAGATAATTCATCGCTTGACGCAGCGCCGAACGCTCAATGGCCACGTAACTGCCATTATCCAGAATTTTAATTTTACCAATCTGCCCTCCGGACAACCCCGCATCTCCGGTTAAGGCGCCCAAAATGTCGCCCGGGCGTATTTTTTGTTTTCTCCCAGCATCGAGTTGCAAAGTCACCATGGCACCTTGCAGTTCATAATTAGGATCTCTATCTAGCGACGCTAAGACATCGCAAACGCAATGAGCTTTTAGGTAGTCCTCAATAACGCGCATCCTTGGCGCCTCGGGAGGCGTCACAATGCTGAACGCCTGCCCTGACTCACCCGCTCGACCGGTACGCCCTATACGATGGACATAGGTATCTGCGTCCCGAGGCAGCTCAAAATTAACGACCATTTCTAAAGAAGGTATATCCAGTCCTCTCGCCGCGACATCGCTGGCCACCAAAACCGGGCATGAATTGTTGGCGAACTGCAGCAGCACCTGATCGCGCTCCCGCTGCTCGAGGTCACCGTGAATAGCGGCGGCTTCTATGTCGTGTTCACGAAGGAAACGCGCCACCTCAGCGCATTGCTTTTTTGTGTTACAAAAAACCATCGCGTTGGCCGGACGGTAATGCTCGAAAATCGCCAGCAATGCCACATTGCGCTCATGCTTTTGAACTTCAAAGAAGACTTGCTCTAAGACAACTTCGTCATGCGCAACTTCTGCATCAACGGTAATCTGAATCGGATTTTTTTGTATCGATCGACTTATCTTTTTTATGTCATCTGGAAATGTCGCAGACAGCAACAGCGTTTGTCGATTTGCGGGCAATTTCGCAGTAATCTCCGCCATAACGTCGGCGAAACCCATATCTAGCATGCGGTCAGCTTCGTCGAGGACAAAGCTCGTAACACCTTTGAGCTCCAAGGTGCCGCGCTGTAAATGATCCTGAATACGTCCCGGAGTGCCCACCACAATGTGCGCACCGTGCTGCAGAGAATCTCGCTGAGCCCCAAAGGGCTTGCCCCCACAGAGCATGACAACTTTAACGTTAGACATTCGGCTAGCCAGTTGGCGAATGGCTTGACCTACTTGCTCTGCCAGTTCCCTCGTTGGGCACATCACTACCGCCTGCACACCGAAAAATCGGGGGTTTAAGTGGTGCAGTAACCCAATGGCAAAAGCGGCGGTCTTACCGCTACCCGTCTTTGCCTGAATAATGACATCTTGCCGCTGCAGAATGGGCGGAATACTTTGCGCCTGCACCGGAGTCATATGGGCGTACCCCAGCCCTGACAGGGCGTCAAGCTGAGCAGGATTCAGGGGAAGCGATGAAAAGAGCGATGAGGTCATGACAAGTCACAGGCGCAAGCGGACGCAGACAATAGCAGACTGCCCGCGCCTGCAGGGCAGTATTGCCTCGGGATGCGAAGCAATACCAGCAACTAACGCAATCAGGCGATCCGTTCAATAATAATCGCTGGCGCCATTCCCCCTGCTGCACACATCGTGACAAGACCGTAACGTTTTTGTTGGCGCTCCAGCTCATCCAAAACAGTGCCAATCAAAATAGAGCCGGTTGCTCCTATTGGATGCCCTAAAGCCATAGCTCCGCCATTCACGTTTACCTTGTCCCGATCGAGACCCAGGTCACGGATGAATTTTTCAGCAACCACAGCAAAGGCTTCGTTAATTTCCCAAAGATCGATATCAGCAACCTCAAGCCCCGCCTTGGCCAAGACTTTGCGCGCAGCAGGAACGGGGGCGTTGAGCATTAGCGTTGGGCAGTCACCCTGATTGGCTGTTGCGACGACTCGCGCTCGTGGTTTTAGGCCTGTTCGCTGTATGTAATTCTCAGAGGCGAGCAGCAAGGCCGCTGCACCATCTACCACACCAGATGAGTTGCCCGCGTGGTGAATGTGATTAAAGCTTTCCAAGTCGGGGTATTTACGCTGGATTAATTGGCCATAGGTCGTGCCTGAGGCTTCTACCGGCACATCGCGAACGACATCAAAGACCGTCTTCAGACCAGACAAGCTCTCAAGTGTTGTTTCAGGGCGCGGAAATTCTTCATGATCGAGAGCCACAGACCCGTCAGGGTTAGTCACGGTTATTAGTGACCGGCTAAAACGCCCCTCGGCGATGGCTTGGGCCGCGCGTTGCTGGCTCGTCAGTGCCAAATTATCAACAGCAGCTCTGTCGATACCCTCCATCGTAGCGATAGCGTCGGCGCAGACACCTTGCTGGGATTGCGGGTGCATTGCACGTAGGTCTAAATTTCCGGAGTCCAGCATGGGCGGCACGCCCGGCTCACCAATTGAAGGGTAATAACTCATCATCTCTGTGCCCCCCGCTACGACTAAATCTTCCATGCCCGACATCACCTGCGCCGCAGCCAAACTGACGCTGGTGATACCCGAACCGCAATAGCGATCGAGGGTCACACCCGAAGAGCGGATGTCATAGCCAGCATTAAGCGCTGCCATACGACCTAAATCGCCCGATTGTTTTCCACTTTGGGAAGATGTTCCCCAGATCACATCATCGATCTCTGAGGTGTTTAATTCGTTACGTTCAGCCAACGCTTTTAGTACGGTGGAACCGAGGTAAGAGGGATGAAGGTGGGCCAACGCCCCTTTTCCAACCTTGCCGATACCTCGGGGGGTTCTACAGGCGTCAACAATGTAAGCATTTGGCATGGCAATCTCCTGAAACTGGGCAGCAAAATTTTGGAATTCCGAAACTACGTGGCTTTGTGCAAGGAGGTCAAGCTGAGAAATGATTGGGCAGCGTTGCCGCCACAAGGGTAAGGCCTCAGATGTAAGACCCAGCGCAAACAGAAAGACGGCAACCGCTAGCTTTTACGAATTAGAGCCCCTAGATCCAAATGCACTAACCGGAACATTCAGTTTTCAGGATGCAATAGCTGTTTCACGGATCGCTTGTAAAAATTTATCGCCATACTTTGCTAGCTTGCGCTCACCGACACCGCTAAGCCCCGCAAACTCTTGCATCGATTGGGGCAACAGGGAGCACATCTCCATGAGGGTGCTGTCGTGGAAAATCACATAGGGAGGCACCCCCTGCTCTTCTGCCAGCAACCGGCGACACTCTCGAAGTGCCTCCCAAAGCTCGACGTTGATATCATCGGGAAGCGCTGACTTCGTTTGTCGCCGTACGGTTTTTTGCGTCTGATCTTGCCGCAAAGCAATCTCTTCTTCCCCTTTAAGAAGAGCTCGGCATTGCTCTTGAAGCTTCAGCGCACCGAACCGATCCAGATCAACTGATAGATAACCACGACCAACTAATTGACGAAAAACAGACCGCCATTGGTTGCCGTCGAGAGCCTTACCAACCCCATAGGTCGGTAAGTGATGATGGTCAAATTGCCAGATTTTGTCGGTCTCGGCACCCCGCAGAACATCGATTAAATGATTGACTCCAAACCGCTGGCCTGTTCGAACAACTGCACTCAGCGCCATTCGGCTGGCTTCAGTACCGTCCCAGGTTTCTGCCGGCTCTAGGCAACTGTCGCAGTTACCACAGGGATTAGGATAAACCTCACCGAAATAATGCAACAGCGCTACGCGCCGACAGCTGGTCAATTCACACAAACCCAGCATGGCGTTCAGTCTATGCTGCTCTGCCTGCTTGTGCAGCTCATCGCCCTGCGACTCAGACAACATTTGTCGCAACTTAATGACATCCTGCAGCCCATAGATCATCCACGCTGTCGCTGGTTGCCCATCGCGCCCAGCTCGTCCCGTCTCTTGATAGTAAGACTCTATCGTTTTAGGCAGATCTAAATGCACCACAAAACGCACGTCAGGTTTATCAATTCCCATGCCAAAGGCGATGGTGGCAACAACAATCACCCCTTCTTCTCGAAGAAATCGGGCCTGATGTGTCGATCTCAGTTCAGAAGATAGGCCTGCGTGGTACGGCAGCGCATTAAACCCTTGCTTAATCAACCATGCAGCGGTGTCTTCGGTCTTCTTTCGCGACAGGCAATAAATAATTCCCGCATCGCCGGCGTGCTCATCTTTCAAAAAACGCAGCAGTTGATGTCGCGGATTATTTTTGAGGGCAATGCGATACCGGATATTTGGACGATCAAAACCCACAATAAATTGCGCAGCGTTTTCCAGACCCAACCGGTCAATAATTTCGCGCTGTGTTCTGGGATCAGCAGTAGCCGTGAGCGCCACGCGAGGAACCCCGGGGAAATTCTGCTGCAGCTGCTCAAGTAACAAATAGTCAGCTCTGAAATCGTGCCCCCATTGGGAAACGCAATGTGCTTCATCAATCGCAAACAGTGAGATATTAGCCTGCCGCAACAGGTCCCGGGTTCGGGGTTGGCTGAGTCGCTCTGGCGCAAGGTAAAGCAGGTCAAGCTCGCCCCGCAGGAGCGCCTCTTCAACTTGCACCGCACTGCCCGTATCGAGCGTCGAATTTAAAAAGCTCGCTCGAACACCCAGCTGCTGCATCGCTGAAACCTGATCTTGCATCAGCGCAATCAGCGGTGAAATAACAATGCCGCAGCCCGGGCGAACCAAGGCAGGAATCTGGTAGCAAAGTGACTTACCTCCGCCGGTTGGCATCAAAACAAACGCGTCCTCACCAGAAATGATGGCTTCCACAATTGCCTGCTGAGGCTCGCGAAAATGCTCAAAGCCGAACGTCGTCTGTAATACCTCAAGCGCTGTATTCATGAACCCTCAATCGAATCGTTAACAACCGAGCAAAAACGCCTCTTAAAACCATCTAGAACAAGGCTCCATGCTTTTGCTTCGTGCGCATCTTATCGGTATCGGCCCAGCCGGCACATGGAAATGTCACTTAGCCATTGAAATAAGGGCAGCCCAAGCGTCAAAGGTTGACATTGGTACTCGCCTTCAGCGGATCGTTAGGCATATTATAAGGTCACGATTCATTCTAATAATTAAACAGTGGCCCCAGACTTCGGAAACATGCCCCACTCTGTGTGCCAGCGAAAAGCGGAGATTTTTCAGTGAATCAAGCTATGAGTGACGTCTTTAAGTCGGGCCATGACTACGCCTACAACACCCCATTGGAAGATTTAGACGTTTCGCACCCTCGGTTGTGGCCAAGCGAGGAAATGTGGGCGGTTTTTAAACGTCTTAGAGACGAGGAACCACTGCATTATTGTAAGGCGGGCTGGGATTCAGGCGCACGCGCGCCCGATGATGAACCTGTCGGTCCGTATTGGTCTGTGACGCGGTTTGAGGACATCATGGCTATCGATACCGACCATCATCGATTCTCCTCCGAGCCCGCAATTGTCTTACCGAATCCGGGCAAAGATTTTCCACTGCCCATGTTTATCGCCATGGACCAACCCAAACACGATGTTCAGCGACGAACCGTAGGGCCCGTTGTTTCATCACCCAGCCTCGCTAGGATGTCTGAGCTTATCCGCGAGCGGACCCAGTATGTTCTCGATCGCGTTCCTTTCGACGAAGAGTTTGATTGGGTCGACACAGTATCGATTGAACTCACCACAATGATGCTCGCGACTTTGTTCGATTTTCCCTTTGACGATCGACGAAAATTAACTCGCTGGTCCGACGTCGCTACAGCGGGGCCAGAAACAGGCATCGTTGAGAGCGAAGAACAGCGCCGTGCAGAGCTGATGGAATGCGTCGAGTATTTCATGAACTTGTGGCAGCAAAGAAGCGGTGGCGATGGCCATGATTTAATCACGCTGCTAGCAAACGGTGAAGAAACCCGGAATATGGATACCATGGAGTATCTGGGCAATCTCGTACTGCTAATTGTAGGTGGTAATGATACGACCCGAAATTCCATGTCTGCCTCTGTTTACGGCTCGCACCTATTTCCTGCAGAGTGGGAAAAAGTGCGCGCGAATCGAGACCTGATTCCCAATACGGTGGCAGAGATTATTCGCTGGCAAACACCGTTAGCCTATATGCGACGAACGGCACTCGAGGATGTTGAACTCCACGGCAAAACAATAAAGCGTGGCGACAAAGTGGCCATGTGGTATGCGTCGGGAAATCGTGATGAGCGAAAATTTGACCGGCCCAACGAATTAATCTTTGACCGTGACAATGCTCGAAACCATATTTCTTTTGGTTTCGGCATCCATCGCTGCTTTGGGAATCGCTTGGCTGAGATGCAATTGCAAATCTTATGGGATGAAATGCTGAAGCGTTTTTCCAAAATTGAAGTGATCGAGGAGCCACAGAGAAACTTCTCCAGCTTTGTAAAAGGCTACACAAAAATGCGCGTGATTTGTCGCCGTTGATCTACCAAAGCGGCGTGCTGAACAACGGGTCTGTCCATGACCGCCAACTCCGCGCCGCTCTAATCAAGACTTGTTATTTGTGGGCATAGAACCAGCTAGACGACGTCTTTAAAGAGCTTTTTTCGCGCAAAAAATAAATAGATGCGACGCAGAATAACCAGGGTTTTGTACAGTGCCGGCCCCAGAAGTGGTACGTCAAAAAGCCATGCCAATCGTTGATAACCAAGCTGCACAAGCAGGTAACTCATCGCTGCATTTTCCAACAGACGTTGCCCATTGGTTTCAACGACAAATGAGCTGTCAATATCGCAGCCCTCAGTAAGCAAAGCTCGTTGGATATCGGGATGTTCTCGCAAATCAATGAGTTCAACACGGACCTCGGATTTAAGTTTTGACATCAGAGCGAAGTTGCGACAGAAATAGCAGCTGCCATCATAAAAAAGCGTCAATTCATTCATATAAATTTTAAGCTCCGTCCACATTGAGCAATATACTCCCGGCGGCTCCCTCTGTATTTATTCGTGGTCTTCCGAGTTCCCACTGAAAACATTACTCCAACAAGCCTTTCATTTTATGCTTTAACAGGCCCATTGTTCTGCCAACACCCGCCACCATGATAACGCAGCGCAAAAATTCGCCCCCGTAACGCGCCCCTTTATGCAGAGCCTATAGTGCTTCCCATCAGCAGTTCAACCGTTTTCAAAGCCTAGCACTTGCCACTCTGGCTTTTACTCTGTTTACTGCTCCCACCCAAGATGCAGTGCCATCCGGTGTTGTCGCTGCTTCTTGACCAATGAAAAACTCATGCATGCAGATTCCGGTGAGTAAGTGGAATTAAATCACTAGTGAATACCAGCGCTGCTTAGGGGCCATCCAATCATGAAGAAAAATACTGGTGTCACTCGGGTATTACTTGCTTTTAGAAACTCGGGCAAAGGCTTCAAATTTCTGATCAAAAACGAGGCCGCTTTTCAACAGGAGCTCGTGCTTGCCATCCTTCTGGCGCCATTGTCTTTTTTAATCAGCCAGAGCTTGAGTGAACTGATTTTGTTACTCCTGACTCTCGCCCTTGTTCTTGTGGTTGAAATTTTGAATACGGCAGTTGAGGCTGTCGTTGATCGCATTGGACTTGAGCATCATGAACTTTCAGGGCTTGCCAAGGATTTGGGCTCAGCGGCTGTTCTACTGTCGCTCCTTTTTGCAGCCGGGGTGTGGCTTGCCTTTTTGTGGCGATATGGCTCCGCCTCATTGGGCGCATCATGAACCCTGCTGGGTGCAGAGGTTGAAGGCTAACTAGGAATAGCCCCACTTCCTAAATTTGTTCGCCTAACGATTGAACTTGCGTAGTTTTTATATCTGCTACTAGGCTCTTTTCCTTCCATAGCTTGCTTTCAAGAACATTTTTCTCCGCACTTAAGCTTTGCAAAAGCCACGCAAGCCCATTCCCTGCGGGCGCTAAACCACTCACCAACTTCAAAAAAAATGTGCAAATTGTTTAACCAGCACTAGCCCCTTGATAACGAAGCATAGATAAACGAATACAAAAGCTGTCCGCAGAAAGTCGGATTAGTAATGTAAGCCCCCCCAAAAAAAGACAGACATTACGAAGTTGCAACCGCACAAAAGTAACCTTTACTTCCCTTTTTCAAAAATCCTGATATGATACGTAAAGGTTACATACACAAGGACGCGTTACACATGGAAAACTTAATCCCCCTATTTGGAATACTCGCTGGCATTATTATTCCAGTCTCTGTTTTCATCTGGCTCTACTATGATGAAAAGAGCAAAAGAGACGCCGTGATAGAAATTGCCAAACACATGGACGACCCTAAAAAAACCGAACAATTGTTGACCCTCTTTGATGAGCGAAAAAAAGAGCCCATCGACTACCGAAGAGGTGGCGTCATCACCATCTTCGTTGGCATTGGTTTGTACCTATTGGGAGCAACAGCGCTAGGCGCACTGCTTGAGGGTGTTGGGCTTCTAGTGGGTGTCATCGGTGTAGGCACGCTGATTGCGGGTTACCTTTACCCCAACACCAGCCAAGAGATTACCAATGCAGTGGAACGGTTTGAAGGCGACTAGGTCTTGGGAAAACACCACAAAAATTTGCTAAACAATCTTGAGCAATTGAGAAAATCTGCAGACCTCACCCAGCAACAATTATCCGATAGTGCAGGCGTCTCCAGAAAGAGTATCAATGCCATCGAGAACGGCATCTATGTACCTTCGACGGTGCTCGCCCTAAAAATCGCTCAAACGCTAAAATGCACGGTCGATGACTTGTTTCAACTGCCCTAGTTGTCGATCTGACAGGAGAGGAAAACCCTCTCCTATTTCCATTCTTGGCCCGGTATTTGCCGCCACCCCATCACTGCAGCTGGCACTATTACAAAGATGTAGTCGGATATCTGAAATGGGGCTACCTGGCTTGTACGCCTCCAAACCTGACTAACACTACCCCTGGGTGTTTAAACCTTATACGTTTCACCTCGTGTGTCTTTACCATTTTCAAAACAAGATTACGCAGGTATCGTGTAGAGGCGGTTTTAGGCTCTCACCGTTTTTACGCTTGAGCTCCGACTTAACCGCTTAGCCTAATGGAATAAGGCGGTAATGGAGACCTTCAACATGGAAGAAGAATTAGCACAAGCCTCTGCAATCTACGATCTGGTCGTCACGTTCCTCATTAACTACAGCTTTCAAATCGTCGGTGCGATCCTCATCTTCGTCGCCGGAATTGTCATAGCCAGTAAAGTGTCAAACTGGCTATTTAAATTTTGTCAATCAAAAGGCCTCGACGTCACCCTCAGCAAGTTTATAGCGAACGTTGTAAAGCTGCTGTTTATTCTCATGGTAGGGATCATTGCCTTGGGTAATCTTGGGATCAGCGTGACGCCTTTTGTCGCTGCAATTGGTGCCTTATCTCTGGGTGCCGGCCTAGCGCTGCAAGGGCTGCTCTCAAACTATGGGGCGGGACTCAATATCATCCTGACCCGCCCCTTTGTGGTGGGTGATACGGTTCTCGTACAAGGTGTGAGTGGGATCGTTCAGGACATCACGCTGTCTACCACTATCTTGGTCGATGAAGATGATGTGCGGATCACCATCCCTAACCGGCACATCGTCGGCGAAATTATTCACAACTCCGGCGCGATGTCACTGGTGGAAACTCACTTCGTCATCCGTTCGAATAGCAATATTCAAGGCGTCCTTGATGACAGCCTTCAGGCGGTTCAAGCCCTCGAAGGCCTTGGTAATGACACCAGGGCTCTTTTTGGGGTAAGCCAACTCAGCGGCTTGGGTGTCGAGATCACTGGAAGAATTTGGGTACCAACCGCGCAGTACTTTTACTTCAAGTATGCAATCAACCAGTCGCTCCAAGACCGTTTAAAACAGACTGGCGTTGAACTTGCCACACCTGCCCAGACAATACGGTTACAGCAAGATTGAGTGCGATCAAAAAGCCATAGTCGTGAGAACACGCGTCAAACATGACGTCCTTCACAACGACGCTTCTCAGCCCAGGGCCGCGTAACAATTTTGGCTTGAGCCAAAACTCCATCTGACTCGCCAGTCTTTGTGCGCAGGTTTTTCTGCGGCACAAACCAGCTAAATAGTGACGAGCAATGGCCGCCGCACGAGAAACGCTGCTCGCGACAGTACATATACCGATTTTCCTTCTTCCGCCTGGCGCCAAAAAACCGCACCCAATTTTTCGGTTGCCTTAATAGACCGCCAGTTTGATGCGCCAATGTCGAAGTAAACTGATTCAACAAACTGAAAACAATAATCGAGCAGCGCTGTTTTTATCAGTTGGTTGGCCCCGGTACCCCAGTATTTTTTGGCAAGAAATGTGTAACCCAACCGAACCGAAGCATCTAAGGGGTCGTGGGCATAAAATCGTGTGGAACCAATAACAGCCTGAGATTCGCTGTCCACAATGGTATAGCAGCCAAGATCATTACTCAGTCCATCTGCAAAAAACGCGGCAAAAACCTCTCGCCTCCAGCGATTTTGAGCCGGATGCTGCTCCCAAACTAACGGGTCACTAGCCACTTGGAACAGCGATTCAAAATCTGCGGGCTTGGTCTGCACCAGCGAAAAATTTTCAGCCTGTAATTGCCGTGTAAAATCTGCCATTCCCCAAAACCCTGCGTGCACTCCATCAAACCGCTGAGCAACGCGACTGAGCTAGCCGCTGCCGATCGCAGCAGAAAAAACTACAGGACATACCCCCGAGAAAAAAGAGTTGAATCACACAAAAATCCATCGCATGTAAACACAGCATTTGCATTACCTATTAAGGTGACATGCCGGTTCGAAGATTTCGTAGGCGCTTCCTACGGTGCTCGATAGCTGATTAAAAATAAGTGGCTTGGGGTGGCCTTGATTACAAATAAAAAAAGCGCCAGCCGCTTCTTTAGCAGCTGACGCATCAGGCGAACAAATCTCTTCAGTAGAAAACTTACTTTTGAGGATTTACGAGATACTTCTCACCCGTGGCTTGCTTTGCGTAGCCTCGAATAATTTCCGGTTGCATCATTTCTGCCAGGGAAATTTCTTGTGTGTAATGGCTGGCAAAGGTGGTGTTGATATCACGTGCCACACGTTCGCGCATCTGCTGGAACCTCTCCATACCGATACGGCCAATCATTGGTGTTAATAACCAGCCTCCAAGACCCCACTGCAAACCAAAGGAGCGATTTAAAATAGTAGGAGACATATCTAGGCCTCCGTAAATGTACACCTGCTTGTAGACATCGGACCCGTAGCGGCTGTACTCCGTGGCTGTCTTATTGGCTGCAATCTCCATGGCCGCCAGTATTTGGCCCGGCAGCTTTCCGCCATTACCACCACCGGTAGCGTCGAAGCCCAAAGTAGCGCCCGTTGCAACCAGTGCATCCACGAGATCAGCCATAAAACTATCGGCACTGGTATCGCAAATGTATTCTGCTCCCAACTTTTTAAGCACTTCTACCTGTTCAGGCTTTCTCACTACGTTAATGAGGGGGACCCCATCTTCCTGGCAAATCTTCACAAGCATTTGGCCAAGGTTTGAGGCCGCAGCGGTGTTGAGAATCGCGCTGTGATTTTCCAACCGCATGGTTTCAATAAAGGCCAAAGCAGTCAGTGGGTTTACAAAGGAAGACGCCGCTTCAGTTGGGGTGGTGCCTTCGTTCATTACCAGACAGCTCTGTGCTGGTAAGCAGCGGTATTCGCTATACATAGCGCCACCAGCGGCCCCAACAGTTTTGCCGATCAGATGCTTGGCATTGACACCTGCGTCAACAACAACGCCACCACCTTCGTTCCCCACCGGCATAGATTCACCCATGCGGGGCTTCAGCGCACCCATCATCGCTGGGTGCAATTCCATAGAAGTCACGGTTTGATCACCCGAGCCAGAGACCGACAGTGTGTCTAGGTTAGCGGCAAAGCTAATCAACAGGGCAAGGTCGGAAGGGTTAATCGGGGCTGCCCCGACTTCTAGAAGCACCTCATTGTCACCCGGGACAGGGCGCTCTTGAACTGCGATGGACAGTTCTAATGTCCCTTCACTGGTGACTGTAGAACGTATTTCTCTTGAGCTATTCGCTGACATGGAGTCTCTCTCTTAGGTGGCAGGTGCTAAAAATGATGTCTGTATTGGGCGGTTACCAAACTTGAGGTATGATATTGGTTGTTAGTATTTTTTTTCAAGTAGGCAATAAATTCATACCGTAAAAAAAGTGAACACCATGAGCGAATGCAAAAGCCCTGTGAGCACCGCCCTGAGCCTAATCGGCGGCAAGTGGAAGATAGCGATCATCTATAACCTTCGGCAAGAACCGGTGCGCTTTGGTGAACTGAAGCGAATTCTCGCCCCGATAACGCAACAAATGCTGACCAAACAGCTGCGCGAAATGGAACGCGACTGTTTAATCCATCGAAAAGTCTATGAAGTGATTCCACCGAAGGTTGAATACTCGCTGACTGACTTCGGGAGATCCTTTATGCCGGTAATGGAATCGCTGTGTAAATGGAGCACTGAAAACAAAGAACTTATGCAGTCGATATCCAAAGATAGCCAAGCGGGATAAGCATTGGCGAACTCAATACTGCCCAACTGCACAGTGCATCCACAGACAGGATTTTCACCCCGCTACAAAAAGACTATTGCTGAGACAGTGTGCCGCGCCCGTGATCGCAGCTTCTCTATGTGTTTTGTGGCCGACGGTGTGCAGCGCTCTTACACACTTGCCTCACAACATATCGAGCTTTTGATCCACTAGGTGTTGTAGCAACGGACTTTTGCCAGCATTCACGAAGGCCTCATCAATCCGCGCCGATCGATATTGCACCACAGGACGATAGTTGGGGTGGGTGAAAATGTAGAGCTCGCCTTCGTTAAGCGCCTCAACAACTCGCTTGCCGACAAGCGCCCCGTCAATACCGTTTTGAACCATTTCCCGCGCTCTTTTTGAGAAGCTGCTTTCATCGCCAGGCCTAAGCGTTTTGGATTTATATTGCGCCGGGCGATTTCTTTCTGAGTCGTAGATACGTGTCTGAACAAACGCCGGGCACAACACAGCGACATGAATACTCTTAGACTTTAACTCTTCAGACCAAGCCTCAGACAAGGCAACAACGGCCGCCTTGGTCGCGTTGTAGGCGCCACTGTAGGGAACGCCGCCCATTCCCGCCATTGACGCGACATTGATAATCCATCCGCCCTCGCCGTGCTCTTTAATCAGGGGCACGATAACCTTAGCACCGTAGACTACGCCCATTAGGTTAACGTCGAGCGCCCACTGCCACCCCTCTTTTTCCTGACTTTCTATCGGCCCTGAATCACCACCCACACCGGCATTGTTTACCACCATGTGAATTTTTCCAAAGCGCTCTACGGCCGCCTCGGCAGCTGATTGCCACTGCCCTTCATCGGCCACATCCAAAGATACAGCCAATACGGGAACCCCCAGTGACTGCAGCTCTAATCGCGCGCGCTCTAGATTGTCTTTATCAATATCTGCTAAGACAACGTTCATCTGCTGCTCGCCTAAGGCCTTTGCAATAGACAGACCGATACCCTCGGCTCCTCCGCTGATAATTGCGGTCTTTCCTTGAAATTGCGACGTGCTATTTTCTTGAGACACTTTTGAAAACTCTCCAGCTCAATGTTCGAACGGCTTTACCAGCCACAAAAGTGGCAGCGCAAAATGATGCAGCGTAAAACCACGGGGGGTTAGAAACTTCTCAGTACAAACGGCTGACTTACCTATCATTCAGTTAGCAACTCAACCATTGCTTCTTCGAGGGTTGTGGCAGGCCTTTCTATAATCCTGCCAATCTCATCTTGTTGCCGGAAAAAAATAAAGGTGGGGGTAAATTCAACGCCATTAGCTACCGCAAGCCCCCCCGGCTCTGTTTTAGAAAAATCCAGAGTAACCATTTTTATATGATCTTCAGGGAGGCCGACAGCTTCCAAAATTTTCAGCATTCTAGGCACCTCACGCTGGCTGTCGTGACACCAGGTTCCAAAAAAGATCAGCACGCTGACATCAGTCGGTATCTTTTCGGCAACTTCGCGCACCTCGTACTGATTAAAACTTTGCTCAAAGTTTGGGTACTCAAGAAAAAGCTGCTGCTTACTGATCACACCTGAGTTTTGAGTAATGTCTTCGGCTAGCAATTCGCCACTGAAACATAGCGTAACCACCATAAAAAACTGAAAGAGCTTCACCAAAAACTCCCCTGAGTGAGGGTCAGATCGCAAGGCAATTCGCATCAGGGGTTTCATTTTCTCTTGGTTACAACGTGCGCAAAACATAGGCGTAGAATAGCACTTTATGGGTTTACACAGAGCCTTTCTGTTGCTTTATGACGACTCAATTCAGTTCCTCTGACAACATGAGATTTTGGCTTACTGCCTGGCGCCGTAAAAACAGCAGAGCTGACTTTAGCGACTAATCACGCATTACAACGCTGCAGCAGTAACAAACACGCCAGTAGGTTTCAAACGAGCTAGGGACGCCATTAACAAACTCCACTGCCTAGTCGAGTAATTTAATCGGCATTTCCAAGTTTTCGTTACCCACAAGAAACGCGGCGTCTTTATACTTTGGCGGGCCAAACTTGGGGACAGCACCATTGGACAAGCCTGTGGGCTCTTTAGGTATACCGATGAAGTTGGTGTCCATTTTGCCGTTATCGTTGTCATCATGATGAACCGAGATCGCGTATTCTCCGGGTTCAACTTCAAAGCTTGTGGTAACCACGCCGTCCACATTATTTTCTAGCACCGTCAGGCTGCGTTTCTGAACCGTAGTACTGCCCAGCCAGTCATTTTTGTTGTCATAAATTCCGATGTTGAGCGCACCGACATCTGAGCGAACGTCACTGATGACGACGGTTAAAGTGGCGCCACTTACCTGAGAGCTAGCCAACAACGCAGCGCCAACCAAAAACGCTTTACACCCTGCCAAACGACCCATTCAGCTTCTCCTATGTGTTTAAAATGGAGCAAGTGCCACAAGCGCTGATGCCAAAAGTCAGATCGCCGTTTTTTATATCTGTTTCGCCGAGCGCCTATACCGCCCCGCGTCCTGAGCAACTCTGATACCCACTAATCTGCTAAACGCGGCCTTTGCACCGTTTTTAATCTGCCTTTTTATTCATGTTCAGCTCGGGATAGGTAGGCTTCCACTTCTGTAACCACTTTGGCTCTGCGAGGAGCTGAACACGCTCACTTACGGTGTAAGAGACCGGATAAATTCCATTAGATTTTAATGTTCCCGACTGAATAGCATCCAGTGCATCCTGTAGCTGAACAATGGTTTCAAAAGTGAGCTCAGGAACGCCCAAAGCGTCATCTCTATGCGCTCCAAATACCCGAAGATTCATACCACTTACAGACTCAATGGTTTGCGTACCCTGCAAATAATCTCCCATATTGCTGTTTGGGAGAAATCCATACAGTTGCCCCGGATACAAAAAATCTCCAGCAAATAAGTAGCCCGCTTCCCGATCGAGCAGCGAAATGGAATCCTGCGTGTGCCCTGGCGTATAGAGAACCCTCAGAGAGCGACCACCTAAGTCGATAGCTTCGTTGGGCGCTAGCCATTCGCTCACCGTCAATTCAGGTAACGAATAGCCCTCGACCTCACCCAAGTGCTCAAATCGAGTCAGCTGCAACTTACTATTTTCCGCTCGCGCTCTCAGGTGTGGCAGGTCAACAAGTGCCGTGCGATCAAACACCACATCATTGCCAATATGATCGTAATGTAAATGTGAAGGGATAAACGTTATCGGAAGATCCGTTAGGCTCGCAACAACCTCACCAATGTCGCGCTGACCGGTACCCGCATCGAAAACAACAGCCCTGCTGTCACCCAATATCAAGTAATTAAAGTTGAGCTGGTAATACCTCGTCTCACCTATCGCAAATGTTCTCTCATCGATTTTGTGAATCGTGTAGTAATCATCGAACCAAACAGCCGCTTCTCCCTCATCACGCGGATCGAGTAGCTGGGGTAATTCTGTTGAGGTCATTGAATAAATGAGGATGTTAGCGCGCTGATAGATAATGATTGAAGTGAGAACTAATAGAGCTACTACGACGATACTGATCGCTTTCAATGTCATCACTCCTCAATTGAGTGTTGGTGTACCGCAGATTGTCAAAGACACGCACCTTATGCGCCGATGAACAGCCTTTTGTCTGCCTAGGGAAGCTCTGACCGCCCCCCATGTCAAGTACGACGCGCGAACCAAGGGCGTAGGCCATGACTCGATAATTTCTGATTCACATTGATATTTGGACATAAACATTCGGGCTTGACGCTAAAAGCATGCATCACCCGCATAAAAAATCTTCCTAAAAATATGACATTTCGATACTTTGCATTGATTATGCGCTAGCCCCGTCAGATAAAGATGCCGATTTAAAGGAAGAAATTATGGCTGTTAGGATCGAAAAAAACTCCAACGTTTGGACGATAATTCACGATCGACCAGAAGCCAAAAATGCCATGGATCCTGACTCTGCTGATGCGCTAGTTGAGGCTTTCGAGGCCTTTGAAAAAAGCGATGCCAGAGTTGGAGTGCTGTGGGGAGCCGGTGGGAGTTTTTGCGCCGGATGGGACCTCAAGTACGCTGCTTCAATGTCAGCAGACGAGCGCGCGAACATACGAGAATTTGATTTTCCCATCGGGTCAGCGCCGGCACCACGCGGCAGTCTAGGACCCACCCGAATGGAGTTAACAAAGCCTGTCATTGCAGCGGTAGAGGGGCCGGCAGTTGCAGGGGGCATGGAGCTGGCTATGTGGTGTGACATCAGGGTGATGTCAGAGGCTGCCTACTTTGGTGTTTTTTGCCGACGCTGGGGCATTCCGCTTCAAGATGGAGGGGCCGTTCGCTTGCCACGCTTGGTAGGTCAAGGAAAAGCACTAGAAATCGCCATGACAGGCCGCAAAGTACCGGCCGATGAATGCTACAGCATTGGCCTGTGTGAAAGAGTGGTTCCCGAGGGTGAGGCGCTTCAGGCCGCTGAAGCCATGGCGCATGAGATCGCCAAATTCCCTCAACAAGCCATGCTGGCCGACCGCCGTTCGATCGTCGAAACCCATGGCCTAACCGTGCGAGAGGCGCTGAAAATTGAATGGGCCAATGGTCTGGCTGCAGTGAGTAATGAAGGCTTCGATGGCGCGGCTCGATTCACCGGCGGTTTAGGTCGGCACGGAGACTTTAAGGAAATTTGACGCCAAAGGAACGCCAAAGTAGCGGGTACCGAAAAAGGTATAAACAAGTTTTTAGGCGTTCAAAATCGCAGGAGCAGGGCTTGCAGCTAACTCGCTTATTCCAACTCAGTTTCCAATAGGCACCTGGCTCAAGCCATCGATATCAAAAGCATGCGTGCGCCGAGTTAGAAACTCTGCAACTACTGAAACTACTGAAACTCAGTAGCTGTCAGCGTTTACTAGCCTGCTTGGTTTTGGAACGAGAAATCAAGTACTTATCGCCACTTTCCAACAAGCTTACAACCATAATATCGTTATAGATCAATTGGTTAAGTATCAATAACTACTCCCACTCAATAGTTGCAAATTTACAAACCCCTATAGATAACGGGCTACAAGCACGAAAATAAAAGCGTGTAACTTTCGTGTAACTCTTACTTTCTATTTTTGCTCTGCCCGTTAAAACAATTCCTCAGTGTTATTAGCAACTTAATACATTATAAGTTACAAACATTGTAACATTCCTTAAAGAACTAATTAAATGCTTAATAATAATTATTTTATGTTAAACAATAATAATTAGGTGTAAAACATAAATACCTAGGTTAGGATATGCTCATGGAAATTTGTATCACTTTAGATGTAGAAATGGCGAAAAAGAAGATGTCTCTGAAAGAGCTATCTCAAAAAATTGGAATTTCTATAACCAATTTGTCGCTACTAAAGACAGGTAAGGTTAAGGCTATTCGCTTTAGCACTCTGATGGCTATATGTCGTGAGCTTGAATGTCAGCCTGGCGATATTCTTGTTTACGTAAGTGATAACCCAGAAATAAGTTAATGACATTTCATGATGAAGTGTAATTTAGACAATTAAACTAGGAGGTTTAATTATGCAGAATAAAGATTATTTATTACCCGGTGTTGCCGCAATATTCGTGGCTGTAATATCCCCTATCTACTGGATTGAAATGAGTTCATCGGTTGGAGATTACGATATATTATGGCAGGACATGATGTCTCTAGGATTTTCCGACATTCTGTTTGCTTCTATTCTTTTATTAACCATCTATATTTATCTCAATCTAAAAAATATTCTCAACGAACAATTGAACTTTAATCATATTGATTTGTTAGTGTTGATTATGGTTGCAATCAATATCCTTTGGATGAGCACCCTGTTCATTGATATAGCCAGCGCTGTACTATCGGAAAATATCGTAACGCAAAACAAAGACGCTTTTTTAATGATTAATCTATCAGTTAGCATCGGTGCAATTGTCATATTAGGTATTATAGATTTGTTAATAGGTATTTTACTTCTAGCGAAATCAACTGAACTTCCTACCCTACTAAAGATTTTTGCCATCATGTCAGTGATACAGGGCGTGCTAGGTATAACAGTAGTTTTTGCGGCAACGTTAATCTTCATCTTCCCGATAACTATGATTATTTTGGCTATGTTTTTTCTACGTAAACCAGAGTCTTTAGAACTCGTTTAAATTGTATTGCCAGCAACTATTGAGCGGTAATAGAAGATATTTCGTGTAACTTTTCGTGTAACTCGGACTAAGGAATGCTTTAGTTACAAGGGGTGTGTAACTAACGTGTAACTACTAATTAACGCAGGAATGGGGGTTGTAGGGCAACAGACTATTCCCACTCAATAGTGGCCGGCGGCTTCCCAGAAATATCGTAGGTCACACGGGAAATACCCGAGATCTCATTGATGATGCGATTGGAAACAACCTCTAGCAACTCATAGGGCAGATGTGCCCAGCGCGCGGTCATGAAATCAACGGTTTGCACTGCACGAATCGCGATAACGTATTCATAGCGGCGACCATCGCCCACTACTCCCACAGATTTCACAGGCAGAAAAACCGCAAAGGCTTGACTGGTTTTGTCGTACCACCCCGACCGGTGCAACTCTTCGATAAAAATTGCATCAGCCTGTCGCAACAAATCGGCGTATTCTTTTTTCACCTCCCCCAAAATGCGCACACCCAGACCAGGCCCGGGGAACGGATGACGAAAGACCATGTCTTTAGGTAAGCCCAGCTCTAACCCAATACGACGAACCTCATCTTTAAACAATTCGCGCAAGGGCTCCACGAGCTCAAGGGCCATGTCGTCAGGGAGGCCTCCCACGTTGTGGTGTGACTTGATCACGTGAGCCTTGCCAGTTTTTGACCCAGCAGACTCAATCACATCGGGGTAAATTGTGCCCTGAGCAAGCCACTTCACATCGGTAATTTTCGTCGCTTCTTCATCAAAGACTTCAATAAAAGTATTACCAATAGCTTTGCGCTTAGCCTCGGGATCACTCACCCCTTTCAGCTTTCCTAAAAAACGCGCTTCGGCATTGGCGCGGATCACACGCACCCCCATGTTTTGCGCAAACATAGCCATTACCTGTTCGCCCTCGTCGAGGCGTAACAGGCCGTTATCTACAAACACACAAGTAAGCTGATCACCAATAGCACGATGCAACATTGCAGCCACAACGGAAGAATCGACACCGCCCGACAACCCCAGTAGTACGCGATCGGTACCGACCTGCGCACGCACGCGCTGAATCGCGTCCTCGACAATATTTGCAGGGGTCCAAAGCGCCTCACAGCCACAAATCTCCAAGACAAAATGCTCAAAGATTCGCTCGCCTTGAGCCGTGTGAGTCACTTCAGGATGAAACTGAATACCAAACCATGGCTTGGCGTTATGAGCCATACCGGCAATTGGGCAACTGTCAGTTTCAGCAATACACTGGAAATTGGGCGGTAAAGAAACGACCTTGTCACCGTGGCTCATCCAGACATCGAGCAGTGCTTGACCGCTGTCATCTTGATGATCGCTTATGTCCTGGAGAAGCCCACCGTCTGCGCTGCGACGTATTTGGGCGTAGCCGAATTCTGACATGTCTGAGCCTTGAACTTCCCCACCCATTTGCACGGCCATGGTTTGCATGCCGTAGCAGATGCCCAATACCGGCACGTCCAGTTCAAACACTACATCAGGCGCTCTGGGAGAGTCAGCCTCGGTCACCGACTCAGGTCCACCCGACAGCACAATACCGCTGGGATTGAAGGCGCGGATGTCGGCCTCAGTTATATCCCAGGCATAAATCTCGCTGTACACCCCAGCTTCCCTCACACGTCGTGCGATCAGCTGCGTGTATTGCGAACCAAAATCTAATATAAGAATGCGGTGCTGATGAATATCTGCAGTCACAAAAGCCTCGATGTCAGAACCGTTTAACGAACAGGGTAATTGGGCGCTTCTTTGGTAATGGAGACGTCATGCACGTGCGACTCTGACATGCCAGCTGTCGTCACACGGACAAAGGTGGGGCGGGTGCGCATATCGGGAATGGTGGCACAGCCCGCATAACCCATGGCCGAGCGAACACCGCCCATGAGCTGCTGAATAATCGCGGAAACAGGACCTTTGTAAGGCACGCGACCTTCGATGCCCTCAGGTACGAGCTTCTCAGCACCCACACTGGAGTCTTGGAAATACCGATCAGAGGAACCTTGTTTTTGCGCCATGGCCCCAATCGAGCCCATGCCACGGTAGGCCTTGTAGGTTCGGCCCTGATAAAGCTCTACCTCACCCGGCGCCTCTTCGGTACCGGCAAACATTGAGCCCATCATGACCGCATGCCCGCCAGCCACAATCGCTTTTGCAATATCTCCAGAAAAACGAACGCCGCCATCCGCAATAATGGGAATGTCACGATCGCCCAATGCCTCGGCAACATTAGAGATGGCGGTGATTTGCGGAACCCCCGTGCCGGTGACAATTCGTGTTGTACAAATCGAGCCGGGGCCTATGCCCACTTTCACTCCGTCGGCACCGGCTTCATAAAGGGCTAAGGCCGCCTCACCGGTCGCAATGTTGCCGCCGATAACATCAACGCCTCGATACTGCTCTTTAATGAGCCGAACTCGTTCGATCACATTCTTTGAGTGGCCGTGAGCCGTATCGACCACCAGCACATCGACACCTGCAGCCACCAACGCATCAATACGCTCATCCGTATCGGGACTGGTGCCAACAGATGCGCCCACGCGCAAACGCCCCAAATGATCCTTACAAGCTAGAGGGAAGCTTTCGGCTTTGTCGAAGTCCTTGACGGTAATCATGCCGCAAAGGTCAAAGTCATCGTTCACCACTAAGATTTTTTCAATACGGTGCTGATGTAAAAGTTGCTGAACTTCATCAGAGGGCGCACCCTCACGAACCGTTACCAATCGATCGCGTGGGGTCATAATCGCCGAGATAGGCTTGGTCAGATCGGTCTCAAAACGCACATCTCTGCGCGTCACAATGCCCACCAGATCGCTCCCACGCAGTACAGGCACGCCTGATATACCGTTGGCACGAGTGAGCTCGTATAACTCATTAATAGTGGCGCTTTCCTGAATGGTAATGGGGTCTTTAACCACCCCACTCTCATATTTCTTGACGCGCCTAACCTCGTCAGCCTGCTCGGCTACGGTCATATTTTTATGGATGATACCCACCCCACCGTCCTGGGCCAGCGCAATAGCTAAACGCGCTTCAGTCACGGTATCCATGGCAGCTGACAACAGGGGAATATTCATGGCAATGTTGCGGGTCAGGTGGGTCGCAAGGGACACATCCTTCGCCGTTACCTCTGAGTAACCCGGCTGCAGGAGTACATCATCAAATGTCAGTGCTTCCTGGGCGATTCGCAGCATAAAATCCTCGATAGCAACCGGGGTGTTGGGTCCGGTGTCTGGTAAACAGGGTAGTATAACGTTTGCACCCAAACTCGGTAAATAAGGTCGAGCATAAGAACTTTGATCGATATCAACGAAAAATCGACGACTATTAGCGTCAGCGAGCTCACCCAACGGGCAAAAAGCCTGCTGGAAGGCCACTTTGCCCGTGTCGATGTCGAGGGTGAAATCAGCGACTTCACCGCCGCGAGCTCAGGGCACTGGTATTTCACCCTCAAAGATAGCGAGTCACAGGTGCGCTGCGCGATGTTCCGCTCAGCCAATGCCAAACTCCGCTTTAAGCCCAGCAGAGGCGATCGCGTTCAGGTTAGGGCCAGAGTGAGCCTGTATACCAACCGCGGGGAATTTCAGCTCATTGCGCAACACATACAGCCTGCGGGCGACGGCGCACTGCAGCAGGCCTTTGAACAACTAAAGGCCAAACTTTTCGAAGAGGGGCTTTTTGCCGTCGAGCGCAAGCAGCCGGTCCCCAATGCTGCCCGGCGTATTGGCGTCATCACCTCAGCGAGCGGCGCTGCACTTCATGACATTCTTGCGGTTTTAGAGCGTCGAAGCCCAATGACGGAAGTTTTCCTGTTTCCAGTTCCTGTCCAGGGCGCAGATGCCCCAGAGGCATTAGTTCAAGCCGTTGGTCAGGCCAATGCCTTGCATCAGCAGCAACTCCTGCCCCTCGATGTGTTGATTCTTGGTCGTGGCGGAGGCTCTGCCGAAGACTTGTGGGCGTTTAATGATGAAGCCCTCGCGAGGGCAATCGCAAACTCAAAGCTCCCCATCGTCTCGGCGGTAGGTCATGAAGTCGATTTCAGCATCTCAGACTTTGTGGCAGACCAGCGCGCTGCAACCCCCTCTGCTGCGGCCGAATTGGTCAGTCTTGACCAATCTGAATGGAGCCAGCGCCTTGATGATGCGCAACGTATTCTGCAAGGCCTCATGTCTAGACGCCTTAAACAGGAGCGCTCAGTCTTGGGGCATTGGCGAGCGCGTTTGCGTCACCCGGGCACCACCTTGAGACAACAACGCCAATTACTCGAAAGCCGCAAGCAGCAGCTCTCTTCGATAATGGGAAATCGGCTAAGACTACAGCGCTCCGCGCTGACGAACCTAAATAGGCAGGTTAAGTCGCGCCACCCACGAACGGGTATCGAGCATCAGACGTCGCTACTCGCGCAACGCAAGCGCGAATTGCAGCAGCTGATTCAAGGCTGCATGCGCAGATTTAGAGGAGATTTAGAGCAGCAGGAACAGTTAATTCGTACCTTAGGGCCAGAGAATACTTTGGCGAGAGGGTACGCGCTGGTCACCGGGCCTGATGGCCAAATTATTCGAGACGCAGAAAAGGCACCCCCTCAAACAGAGGTGCGAATACGGTTGGCAAAAGGCGAACTTGCAGCTGAAGTAATCGCTGCTGGCACCCCTACAAATGGAGCGTCAGACTAGCCCGACATCAATACTTAGCGGGGAGCCGAGTATTGATAATAATATGCCGACCTTCGAAACGAATGTACTCTCCGATCGTCAGATCTTTAAGAATACGGGCCACCATTTCCCGAGACGCTCCCACACGATCAGCGATGTCTTGCTGCGTGAGTTTCTCGGGAATATACAGCGTGCCGTCACCGCGCTCTTCAGACAGATCCATCAGCACATTGGCTACTCTGCCGTAGACATCTTGCAAGGCTAGGCTCTTTACATCGGCCGTTAACTTGCGGACTCGGCCTGCCAAATTGCTGATCAGCTGTCGCGCAATATTGGGATGCTCGTCGAGAACACCATTGAAGTCTTCCTTCATGACGACGCGAAATTCACATTTCTCAACGGTGCGCACTGAAGCGGAACGTGTTGAGTCATCAAGCAGCGCCAGCTCACCGAAGTAATCTCCAGCGCCTAGCGTATTCATAATAAATTCTTTACCGTTTTTATCGGAGCAATAAACTTTGACCTTGCCACTTTCAATCACAAAAAGTGAATCAGCAGGATCGTTCTCATGAATCACGACGGTGTTTTTGGGAAACGAGCGTGTGCTAGAACTACTTTCCAGCGCCTGAAGCTCGCCGTCGTTGAGCCCGTGAAAAATTTCCACTTGATTCAGCATTGATATTCTTTCCTTGAAAGCTGCTTAATGTTGCAATATTACCGCAAAAAGTAGGCAATCCACCATCCCTAAGACGCGGGAATGCAATGAAATGCCGCTAGCTTTACTATGTGACGTGAAATGAGTTCACCAAAACGAGGTGGCACGGTGGCTGAGAGCTCCATTACTGAAGATCCCTGGGCACTGAAAGTCCTTGCTGCCGTCGCAGAGCTGGGACCACAACGGTATTACGACCCTGTAATAACCAGCGAAGTGGTAAAAAATGATCTAGTTTCCCTAATCAGAGCCAGCCAAAAGCTGCAGGAAAAGGTCAGTATAGAAACCTCCGAAGCTCGTCATGACCGACGGAATATCATTGGCGCAATTCGCGGCTACTCGGAAATGTTGCTGGAAGACAGCGAAGCACTGCCCTCAGCTGTGAGAGCTCATCTGCTTCAAATATTAGCCGCGGCCAAAACTGAGCCTACGTCCACGCCTCAATCACCCACAAAAACACCCTCAGTGACCCTACTCCCCAGCGACGAACCCGGAGTGATACTCGCTGTTGACGACCTGCCTGAAAATCGGGAGCTGGTATCGCGATTGCTGCAAAAAACCGGCCACACCGTTATTTCTGCTGAATCGGGAGAGGAAGCCCTTGAGCTACTCGATACCATGGGGGTCGACGTCGTCTTGCTTGATCTCGTCATGCCAGGCATAGGGGGCGCTGAGGTTCTCAAGCGCCTCAAAGAGGACGAGCGCCTGCGCGCTACACCCGTCGTGATGATCAGCGGACAGCAAGATATGGATCAAATCGTCGGCTGCATTGAAGCCGGTGCAGACGACTACTTGCTGAAACCTTTTAATCCTGTGTTGCTGCAGGCGAGAATATCTGCAGGCATAGAACGGAAGCGCTGGCATGATCGCGAAGAGCTTTACCGCGAGCAGCTGGAACGACGAGAGCAATTTATTAGAGCCACCTTTGGTCGCTACCTATCCGACGATATTGTTGATGAGATCCTAGAGCGACCCGAGGGGCTCGAGCTTGGCGGGGACCTGCGAGAAGTTACGATCATGATGTCCGATATTCGGGGATTCACAACGCTGGTAGAACATCTTCCACCGCAGCAGGTCGTCACGCTACTCAATCGCTACCTTGGTCGTATGACCGAAATAATCCTTGAATTTGGTGGCACTATTGATGAGTTCCTAGGGGATGCCGTATTGGCGGTGTTTGGCGCACCGCGGCGCAATGACGATGACCCAGATCGAGCCGTTCGCTGTGCCCTGGCTATGCAGGACGCGATGGCAGACATTAACGCGGCGAATATTGCTGATGATTTACCCGAGGTTGAAATGGCCATTGCTCTCAACACAGGATCAGTCGTCGCTGGAAATATTGGCAGTGAAAGGCGCTCAAAATATGGTTTTGTCGGCCATGCTATGAACGTGACTTCGCGAATTGAAGATGTTGCCGATTCCCGAGAGATCCTCATTTCACAAACCACCTATGAGAAGCTTGAGGGAAATTATCAATTCGGTGACTCTCGCGCCTTATCCGTGAAAGGTATTGAGGAAGAGCTAAAGGTGTACGCCGTATTGGGAGAACATCAATGACAGAGGATACCAGCCGGCGTTTGCTGCTAGTGGAAGATAACGAGGTAAATCGGGAAATGTTGCAGCGGCGACTGCAGCGGGTGGGATACACGCTCGATTGTGCCGCAGATGGTCAGGAAGCCCTAGATAAAATGCGCGACATAAAACCCGCCCTTGTGCTCTTAGACATAAACCTTCCAGTTAAAGACGGCTGGACAGTTGCTAAAGAAGCTAGCTCAGATTCTAACATTCAAGACATACCCATCATTGCCCTCACGGCACATGCAATGGAGAGTGATCGCCAGCAGGCGCTTGCGTCGGGCTGCCAAGATTACGCAACCAAACCCATCGATTTTCCCGAGCTACTGATCAAAATAGAAAATTTGCTAACAACATGAAGCTGTCTCAAACATCCTTAAGCCTAAGAGCCCGCTTATACCTGTTTTCAGTGGCGATTCTGACGCTGTTTGTCGTGAACGTGGCCACTCATCTTTGGGGGAGTTTTGCGCGCAGTGAAAGCTTGGTCGCTTACCGCGACGCCGCAATAGCGGCACAGCTTGTTAACGATTTGCAACAGGGCTTGGAAACAGCCCGGCAGCAAACCCTTGTTTTGGCGACACTTAGAGAAACGACAGATGAACCTCTTGGAGACGCCGAGGGCGAAACGGCTACGGCAGAACTCGATAGCCTGCGACAAAGACTCGGTAAGTTGGGCGCATTAGGGGGAGAGTCAACCGAAGACTACTACCGCCGACTCTTTGACAGTGCCTCACAGCTGCTCGACGAGTGGCAGTACTTTTACAACAACTACAACAGCCCAGGCAGCCAGTCGGCGGTAGAGTCACCCATTCAATACAACGACACCCGGCAAAAACTCGAAGAATTGGACCAGCGCCAAGAAGCCCTTGCCATCGAGCGTTCACGCACCATTGACGGCACCATTACCCTGACAGATCAGATTACGGTCATCGGTTTCGTAACCACCATTGCGGTGACCATGTTGCTTGTTATTTTGCTCATTCGATCCACCAACTCCAGCTTGCTGCGCCTAAAAACAGGGGTACAGCGTTTTGGTTCAGGTGACCTAAGTTATCGTATCGATGAGAACCGAGACGCAGGGGAGATACAGGATCTAGCGCGAACTTTTAATGACATGTCCGGCAAACTAACGACGGCGATTGAGGAAGTTAATAGCGCGAAAGCTGATGCCGACGCAGCGAACGCGGCCAAATCTATGTTTTTAGCTAACGTGAGCCATGAGCTGAGAACACCGCTCAACGCGATTATTGGTTACAGCGAAATGCTACAGGACGAGTTGGGGGACCCCGGCGAGGTAAACCGGGCACAGGTACAGCACGATCTCGGCACCATTATTGTTTCCGGACGACAACTACTAGGCCTGATCAACGAGATTCTCGACTTATCGAAAATTGAAACCGGAAAAATGCAAATCAATCTGGAGTCTTTTCAGCCAGCCGATCATATCCTGCAGGTATGCGACGCGCTTTCGCCCCTGCTGTCGCAGCATAAAAACACGCTAGAGCTCAATCTAGCCGGCGCCGAAGGCCACACCATGCACAGTGACCCCGGTAAGTTGCAGCAAATTGTGACCAACTTATTCAGCAATGCCTGCAAGTTCACCGACAACGGTACTATTGTTGTGGCTGCAGTGATTAGCCATGACCAACTCACGTTAACGGTAACTGATGACGGTATCGGCATGACCCTCGAACAACAGGGGCGAGTTTTTGACACTTTTGTTCAGGCTGAGGCCACAACCGGGACGAAATACGGTGGCACGGGGCTTGGGCTTTCGATTGTGAAGGATTTTTGCACCATGTTAGGTGGCGAGATCAGCTTGGCCAGCACGCCTGATGCAGGATCCTGTTTTACAGTGACGCTTCCGACTATTGGCCCAGCGTTAAATCCCGAAGCCGCTTAAGCGCCTCTTCGCGCTTTTCCAAGTCTTCTGAGATTGCCTTATTTAGGGCATCGAGTGCCTCGAGGCGTCCTTCAAGCGTCTGCACTGCAGCCAAAGCTAAAATCATCACCTCAGCACGCTCATCAACACCACTCGCAGCACTATCGGCTGAAGCGATGCTCGCCTCGCTCATTAAAGTCACGAAAGCTATGCCAACGTCGGCCTCTCGCTGGGCTTCAGAACTTTCAGAATCACGGTGCCGTTCAAAATAAGTGGCGGCTTGATCGTAATCCCGCGCTGCTAGGGCCCGTACGCCTCGGTCAAAATAATTTTCTTCGACGACAATCAGCTCTTCGCAATCGCAGTCAGCAACCAGGGGATCCGGGAGGTTAAGTTCAGCCGCCGAAACTTCAAGCTGAGGCTCAGGGGCCGCAGATTCGGGGCTCGCACAGCCGCTAACGACGAGTGTCGCGAAAATAGTGATGACAAAGCGTGAGCAGGTATGAGGCACAACAGTCAGGCTCTTAGATTTATGGTTCGAGAATAGCACCCGCTCAACGCACCGCCTAGTGCTAATCTTCTGGTCGCATGTGGGGGAAGAGCAAAACGTCGCGAATAGAGGCCGCGTCAGTGAGAAGCATCACCAATCGGTCGATACCAATACCCTCCCCGGCCGTAGGTGGCATGCCATACTCCAACGCCCGCACATAGTCGTGGTCATAGTGCATGGCCTCCTCATCACCACTGTCTTTTTCAGCGGCCTGCGCTTTGAAGCGCTCTGCTTGATCTTCAGGATCATTAAGCTCACTAAAGCCATTAGCAATCTCGCGCCCACCGACAAAAAACTCAAAGCGATCGGTGATGAAGGGGTTGTCATCATTGCGCCGGGCAAGTGGCGACACTTCGGTTGGATAGGCGGTGATAAAGGTGGGCTGTTCCAGCCGATGCTCCGCCGTAGCTTCAAATATTTCGATCTGTATTTTGCCCAAGCCCCAGCTCGGCTTTACTTCGATCCCTAGTTCATGAGCGACCGCTGCAGCGGCCTCTCGGGATGCGACTTGCTCTGCCGTTATTGTGGGATTGTATTTGTGGATCGCCTCAAGCACCGACAATCGTGCGAAGGGCTGAGAAAAATCGAGCTGCACCTCACCATAAGGCACTGTCATTGTGCCCAAAAGGTTTTGGGTTAACCCCTGCAGCAACGCCTCAGTGAGGTCCATGGCATCGTTGTAATCGGCATAAGCCCAGTAGAACTCGAGCATAGTGAACTCGGGATTATGCCGCGTAGATAAACCTTCGTTTCGGAAATTGCGATTAATCTCATATACCTTTTCAAAGCCGCCAACGGTCAAGCGCTTCAAATAAAGCTCTGGAGCAATACGCAGGTACATAGGCATATCGAGGGCATTGTGGTGCGTCTCAAAGGGCTTGGCAGCTGCACCACCCGGAATAGGGTGAAGCATGGGGGTTTCTACCTCCATAAAGCCTCGTTCATCTAAAAAGCGACGGATGAAGCTGACCGCCGCTGAGCGCATGCGAAACACCGCGCGGCTATCCGGGTTTACGATGAGATCGACATAACGCTGCCGGTAGCGCATTTCTTGATCTGACAACCCATGATACTTGTCGGGTAAAGGGCGCAGCGCCTTGGTCAAAAGACGCGCACTCTCCATATTTATATAAAGGTCTCCTTTGCCACTACGATTAATGGGCCCTGATGCCGCAACGATGTCACCCAGATCCCAAGTCTTAATCGCCTCGAGGGTCTCGGCGTCTAACACTTTTCGATTGATGTAGAGCTGAATATTTGAGGAGCCGTCCTGAATGAGGAGAAATGCACCTCGATTACGAATCAGGCGTCCCGCAACGGCAAAGACCTCATGCTTTTCTTCAAGGTCCTCCTTGCTGATCGCTTTAAAGTCTTGCTGAAGCGTCTCAGCTTCCGCCGTGCGCCGAAAATCGTTGGGGAACGGTTGTCCTCCAGCCTCACGTAACGATGCCAATTTCGATCGCCGCTCAGCGATCAACTTATTTTCTTCTGCGGGGTCTGCCCCCCCTGCTTCAGCTAATTCGGAGTCACTCATAGGGTTGTTCCTGAAGTTTCATCACAATCCCTTTTTGAGGGATGCTTCTATAAATTTATCTAAGTCTCCATCCAACACGGCTTGGGTATTGCGCGTTTCAACCTGCGTCCGCAGATCTTTAATACGCGCATCGTCCAAAACATAGGAACGGATCTGACTACCCCAACCGATATCAGCCTTGCTGTCTTCGAGGGCTTGTTTGTCTGCGGAGCGCTTCAACACCTCAAGCTCATAAAGCTTGGCTCGCAGCTGCTTCATCGCATTGTCTTTATTTTGGTGCTGGGAACGTTCGGTCTGGCAACTCACCACCGTATTGGTCGGCTCGTGGGTAATACGCACCGCAGAGTCGGTTGTATTCACGTGTTGGCCGCCAGCGCCGGAAGAGCGATAGGTATCGACCCGAAGGTCAGCGGGGTTAATGTCAATTTCAATATTGTCATCAATTTCAGGAGAAACAAAAATCGACGCAAAAGACGTATGACGTCGACCGCCGCTGTCAAAAGGTGATTTGCGTACCAGTCGGTGTACACCTGTCTCGGTGCGCAGCCAACCAAACGCATACTCCCCCTCAAACTGTACCGTGGCACTCTTGAGGCCCGCGACTTCACCCGCTGAGGCTTCAACCACCCTCGCTTTAAAGCCTTTACTCTCACCCCAGCGCAAATACATTCTGAGCAGCATCTCAGTCCAGTCCTGAGCCTCCGTTCCCCCAGATCCAGACTGAACGTCGAGATACGCATTATTAGGGTCCATCTCGCCAGAAAACATGCGACGAAACTCGAGCTTTTCCAGTTGCGCAATCAACTCGCTGGTATCTGAGGCCACCATATCGGCGGTATCGATATCGTCCTCGGCAACCGCCATTTCTAAGAGATCATGGGAGTCGGTGCTGCCACGATCGAGGTCATCAATGGTTTTTACAACTAACTCTAAGGAGGCACGCTCTCTGCCGAGAGACTGTGCACGCTCGGGTTCATCCCAAACGCTGGGCTCTGCCAGTTCTAGCTCTACTTCCGCGAGGCGGTCTTTCTTTTCAGCGTAGTCAAAGGTACCCCCGGAGCACATCTGTACGCTCGCGAATATCTTTAATCTGATTGAAAATAGGGGCGACTTCCACAGGGGTCTCGCGTATCAGCTGTCAACGGCGCAAAGTCTAACCAAGGCTAACCTCAAGCGCCATAGCGGAATCCCACGATCGCTTAAATTCGACACAGAAAATGACGCAGGATCACACAGGTAAAGGAACACTACTTACACGAACATGGCGCCACTAACACCACTCCCACCTCTCGCACAAATCGGCTACGAAGCTGCCATCAGGTTTCAGGCCACAGATTTCGGACCATCAGTTGCAATTTGCGTTCACCGCGAAAGGAGTTGATATCGGGCTGATAGGCAATACGCACCCGCAGCACCTGCTCGTTGGGCCAGCACTCACGATCAATATTGAACGCAATGCCCTCAAAAGTTTGCCCCTGTGCTTCTAGAGTTAATTTGAGGTGCTTCTCTTTCAACAAACGCTGACCCACAACAGCAAAACAACCTTCAAATACAGGCTCGGGAAAATGCTGTCCCCATGGACCTCCAGCGGCGATCACTTCAGCGCTGTGTAGGGTTAATTCGTCCAGTGCCAGCTCACCATCAGTCATTACAACGGGCTCCGGAGGAACGTGCTCAAGGGCCACCGCTACGGCAGTATCAAAGGCCTCCTGAAATTGATCCAAGTCCTTACAACTCAGACTCAAGCCCGCGGCCATAGCGTGACCACCAAACTTCCCGATCAAACCTGGATGCATCGTCGCCACATGATCTAACACGTCACGGATGTGTACCCCGGGAATCGACCGCCCAGAGCCCTTCAACTCGTCATCGCCCGCATCGGCAAAGACAATGGTGGGACGGTGATATCGTTCTCTTAGACGCGCGGCAACAATGCCAACAACCCCTTGGTGAAAAGTCTTGTTGTACACACACAACCCAAACTTAAGCGCCTCATCGTCCACCTCTAAAGCACTGAGTTGGGCCAACGCCTCCTCTTGCATATTGGTTTCTATGTCACGTCGCTCGCGATTGAGATCATCCAATTGCTGCGCAAGGGGCCTTGCCTCAAACGCACTCTCCGCCAACAAGCACTCAATACCAATAGCCATGTCTTCAAGCCGCCCCGCCGCGTTGAGACGCGGGCCAAGAATGAATCCAAGGTCACTGCTGCTCAATTCATCGGCGCTGCGACCTGCAACTTCCAGCAGCGCATCAATACCGGGACGACCCCGCCCAGCTCGGATACGCGCCAGACCCGCAGCAACCAAAATACGGTTGTTCCGATCAAGTGGCACAACATCAGCGATGGTTCCCAGAGCGACTAAATCGAGCGCATCACCCAAATTAGGCATTGCCATACCGCAGCGCTCAAACCATTCGCGATTACGAAGTTCGGCCCGCAGAGCCGTGAGCACGTAGAACATGACACCCACCCCAGCGAGAGACTTGCTGGGAAACGGACACCCGGGCTGATTAGGATTCACAATGACATCTGCCGCTGGCAGCTCATCGCCCGGTAAATGGTGGTCGGTGATGAGCACACTGATTCCCAAGCCCTGCGCCGTTGCTACGCCTGCAAGACTGGAGATACCGTTATCGACAGTGACAATAAGATCGGGTTCGCGATCCGCTGCCAAAGCCACGATCTCTGGAGACAGGCCATAGCCATATTCGAAGCGATTTGGAACGAGGTAAGAGACTTCCTTCAGCCCCATTTGCCGCAAGACTGAGACCGCCAGAGCTGAACTTGTGGCTCCATCGGCGTCAAAATCGCCCACGATTACAACTCTAGCCTCACCCTCGATGGCGTCTGCCAGCAGCTCGGCCGCCTCGGCAACGCCCCGTAATTGTTGCGGGGGAAGTAATCCTTTTAATGCAAGTTCGATCTCGTCTGGAGTCGTCACACCGCGGTTCGCATACAAACGCTGCATAAGCGGCGACAAACCTGAAGACGCCATGGCCGGAGTTACCGGCTTGGCGCGCTGTTTAAGCGCGGGCAACATTACTTAGCAATGCCATTGACCATGTGTTGCTGGACGGCGGCAAGATCGTTGGGCAGTACGGTGAACCGCTCGGCGCGATCAAATAGATCCGACAAATGCGCGGGTAATTCAGGAGCCCGTTGAATACCACTCGCCTCAATTGCCGCTGGAAACTTGGCAGGGTGGGCGGTCGCAAGAGTTACCATCGGTTGCGTGGTATCTCGCTGGCAAGCTCGTGCCGCAAGGGTTCCAATAGCGCTGTGAGGGTCGAGTAAGTAGCCACATTGCGCAAAGATTGCGGCAATTTCCTCGCAAGTCTCCTCATCAGACACACAATAACTACTGAACAGCGCTCGAGCTTTGGACATGGCTGTGTCAGATAGTTGAATGGAACCCTTTTGAAAGTCGGCCATTAGCTGATTAACAACTGCACCGTCGCGATCGTAGAGGTCGAACATAAGGCGCTCAAAATTCGAGGACACCGTAATGTCCATACTCGGAGACATAGACTGCTCTAACTGCAACTTAGCGTATTCTCCAGAGCTCAGCAGACGATGAAGAACATCATTACGATTTGTTGCGATCACCAACTGATCTATCGGCAGCCCCATACTGCGAGCCAAATATCCCGCAAAAATATCGCCAAAGTTACCTGTAGGCACCGAGAAATTGACGGATCTCTCTGGCGCACCAAGGGCGAGGGCCGCATAAAAGTAATACACAATCTGCGCCATAATTCTGGCCCAGTTTATTGAGTTCACGGCAACCAACGCTCGTCCATCAGGCAAAAAAGGCTCGGCCACAAAGCTGGCTTTTACCATTGCCTGACAATCGTCAAAGTTACCCTCAATGGCGAGGTTGTGGATATTTTCCCCCAGTACCGTGGTCATCTGACGCCGCTGTACTTCGGATACACGGTCGTTGGGATGAAGGATAAAAATATCGATAAATTCGCAGTGTCGGCACCCCTCGATGGCGGCCGAGCCTGTGTCCCCCGAGGTTGCACCCATAATCACAACGCGCTCTTGCCGCCGTTCAAGAACGTGATCTAGGAGCCGTCCCAACAGCTGCAGCGCAAAGTCTTTGAACGCAAGAGTAGGCCCATGAAAGAGCTCAAGAACCCATTGATTTTGGTCCAGCTGCACAAGTGGTGCAATGGCGTCATGGCGAAAGGTTTCATAGGCCTCGTCGATTAGCCGACGTAAATCGGTAAACTCAATAGAGCCTTCGACAAAGGGCTTCAGAATTTCAAAAGCCAGAGAGGGGTAATCCATTCCCCGCATTGCCTTTATCTGATCACTTGAAAACTGTGGTAATTGCTCGGGCACATACAACCCGCCGTCCGCCGCGAGTCCAGCCAACAATACCCCTTCAAAATCGAGGGCGGGTGCACTACCACGGGTACTTATGTACTTTATCGGCAACTTATGACTCCTTAAAACTCTCGACCCTTAGTCGCACCACGGAACCACTGAGCGCCGGTAGTGTTTCTATATCAAGGATTGCCGAGTCGAGATGACCACACATGACGACATCAGTGAGGATAACGACGGTAACATGACTAGACCCTTCAGCTGGAGGGCGCTGAATCAGCTGCTCAATGCTTATGCCACGGGCACTCAACAAACCGGATATTTCCGCCATAACACCCGGACGGTCTTCAACCACCAAGCGCAAATACCAAACACCGGCTACCTCATGACGAGGTATTAAGGGTAACGTCTGCAGCTGATCACTGGGTACGCCAAGTGTCGGGGTGGGATCGACAGGCGAATGATTTAAGACGCGCCCCAAGTCCATAAGGTCACCGCAAACTGAGGAGGCCGTGGGAAGAGACCCAGCTCCGGGTCCCGTCAGCACAATTTCACCAACAGAATCGGCTTCGACCATAATGGCATTCAAAACACCGTCGACCCGGGCTATTTGCCGGTTAATGGGAATTAGAGTGGGATGAACCCGCAAATCAAGGGCGTCGCCGCTGCGTCGGGCAATCCCCAAATGTTTAACGCTGAAACCCAACTCCTTGGCAAAATCGAGGTCTTCAGGAGTGACCGTGTCAATGCCCTCCGTAACGGCGGCATTGGCGTCTAATGGAATACCAAAGGCCAGTGACGCCAAGATCACCAGTTTGTGGGCAGCATCGGTTCCATCAATATCGAAGGTAGGATCAGCCTCTGCGTACCCTAAAGCCTGCGCCTCGGCCAGCACGTCCTCAAAACTACGACCTTCATTGGCCATTTCGGTCAAAATAAAATTGCCGGTGCCGTTGATAATTCCAGCCACGCCGCTGACAACATTCGCCGCGAGGGACTCTCGCAAAACCTTGATAATCGGAATACCGCCGGCTACAGCCGCTTCAAACCGCAGAGCAACTTGGGCACGCTCAGCCAGTGCAATCAGCTCGTTACCAAATTCTGCAATCAGTGCTTTATTGGCAGTGACGACATGTTTCCCAGCTTCAATAGCTTGGGTTACCAAATCACGAGCGACGGTGGTCCCACCAATTAATTCCACCACGACATCGACTTCAGGGTCGCGAACGACCTCAAAGATATCGAGGCTGACGCGGTAATCACTGGTATCGCAGTCAGAATTATCTCGACGCGCCCCAACATGTAGCAATTCCAAGTCATTATTGCAGCGTTGCTGGATTAGACCGTGATGGGCATTAAAAATATTGACGACGCCGCTGCCAACGGTGCCCAAACCGCAGATTCCAATTTTCAGACTGCTCATGGTCCTTAAACTCCGCTGCTATCGTTAGGGGGGCCACCTCGAAGTACCTTTTTGATACCTCGCAATGCTTGGCGCGTACGGTGCTCGTTTTCAATCAAACCAAAGCGCACGTACCCCTCACCATATTCACCAAAACCAATACCGGGGGACACCGCAACACCAGCTTCTGCCAGCAGCAATTTACTGAACTCCAGAGATCCCATGTGCCTAAAGCCCTCAGGGATTTGTGCCCAAACAAACATCGTGGCCTTCGGCGGCGTCACTGGCCATCCCGCTTCGTTAAGGCCCTGGCAGAGCACATCTCTGCGGCTGCGATACATTTCACAAATATCTGAGACGCACTGTTGATCGCCCTCAAGGGCAGCAATGGCCGCCACCTGAACTGGGGTAAAGATACCGTAATCCAGATACGACTTGATGCGAGTCAGTGCGGCAATTAACTCTGGATTGCCACAGCAAAACCCCACGCGCCATCCGGGCATGTTGTAGCTTTTAGACAGCGTGAAAAATTCTACTGCGATATCCCTAGCGCCCTCCACCTGCAGAATACTGGGGGCCACGTAACCGTCAAAACATAAATCTGCGTAGGCGAGATCATGCACGACCCAGATACCTGCCTCTCGCGCTATTGCAATCACCTTTTCGAAAAAACTTAATTCGACGCAGTGGCCCGTGGGGTTTGAGGGGAAATTGAGCACCAACATCTTTGGCTTGGGATAACTGTTGCGAATTGCTTGCTCCAGCTCCTCAAAGAAAGTGTCTTCATCTGACATCGGGACATGACGTAAATCGGCGCCAGAAATGACAAACCCGTACGGGTGGATGGGATAAGACGGGTTGGGAACCAAAATCGAGTCCCCCGTGCTAGTTGTCGCTAATGCCAAATGCGCCAACCCCTCTTTGGAACCCATAGTCACAATGGCTTCACTTTCGGGATTGAGTTCTACATCGTAACGACGCTGATACCAATCACAGATGGCTTTGCGTAACCGAGGAATGCCTTTTGACTGAGAGTATCGATGGGTGTCGCCGCGATGAATTGTGTCAGCGAGCTTGTCAACAATGTGCTTCGGTGTCGGTTGGTCGGGATTACCCATACCAAAGTCGATGACATCTTCCCCGCGGGCACGGGCCGCGGTCTTCAACTCGCCGATGATATTAAAAACATACGGCGGTAGCCGATCAATGCGCTGGAAGTTGTGGTTCAACGTTTCGCTACTCCGGATTACTTTGCTCTGCGGCCTCGAGAAGAGAACAATTTGACTATTGCAGTCCTAGCACAGCGGCCAACTCTGCTGCTGGCTTGTACCCGGGAATCATTTGTCCGCTACTCGTCACAATAGCAGGGGTTCCCCGAACCCCCATCGCTGCACCTAATTCAAACTGTGCGGTCACGGGTGAACTCTCACAATCTGACAATGGCAGAGCCACACCGGCTTTAAGTTGCGTCAAGGTTTTTTGCGGATCGTCGGCACACCAGGCAGTGGTTAACTTTTGAGCGCCCTCGGAATCAGGACCGCCCCGAGGATATGCCAAATAGCGCACCTCTATCCCCATGTCATTAAGATCGGCCACTTCCTTGTGCAACTTTTGGCAGTAAAAGCAGGTCACATCGGTGAACACCGTAATGTAGTCGCGAGTCTCGCCTTCGGGGGTGAATACAATCATCTGAGCCAAGTCGACGCCATCGATCAAAGCAATACGATCCAGCTCTCGCTTTTCTTCCGCGAGATTGACAAGGCCATTTTTACGCACTGCGTAGAGATCACCCACCACAAAGTGGTCCCCTTGCTCGGTGGCGTACAGCACCAGACCGTTATCGAGGGTCACCTCAAGCAAGCCGCTTGCCGGCGTCTTTTTGACACCCTGCACGGTTACGGGAGCACCGCTGCCGCTGCTGAGCGCAGCTGAAATTTTTTCCTCGAGGGTCTTGTGCGGATTAGAACTGTAGGTTTCCGCATTTGCCAAGGCGGTGGCTAACAGTGCAACCAGCATTAGCAGCACAGCGCTCACGCTCGAAGAAGCTTTCACCTGCTTTGCGCCAAAACCTTTACTGCTGCGAGCTAATTCGCTCATATCCATTTCGCTCCATTCCAGGGGTTCTAACTAACAGGCCTCAGCATCTAGCCTCTCGGGTGGTGTTGCTCGTGTAATGCTTGCATTCGCTGACTGGCCACGTGGGTGTAAATTTGCGTTGTTGAAAGATCACTGTGACCCAACAACATTTGCACCACCCTCAGGTCAGCGCCGTGGTTTAACAAATGCGTGGCAAAGGCGTGCCTTAGGGTATGGGGTGATAAGTGTGTCCGTATACCCGCGCGTTTCCCGTATATTTTAATACGATACCAGAAGGTCTGGCGAGTCATCTGCTGGGACCGATTAGATGGAAAAAGAACATTACTCGACTGACCTTTAAGCAGCTCGGGTCTCGGCCCACGCATGTACCGCATCAACCAATCCAAAGCCTCTTCCCCCATCGGGACAAGCCGCTCTTTTCCCCCTTTACCCACGACCCTAACAATACCCTGATTAAGACCCACCTGTTCAACCTGAAGACCCACAAGTTCTGACACCCGTAAACCACAAGCATAAAGAAGTTCAAGCATTGTCCGATCACGAAACTCCAACGCCAATTCAAGGTCAGGCGCATTGAGGAGTTGTTCCACATCGGTCTCCGAAAGCGATTTCGGTAATGGTCGGCCCTGTCTAGGGCTCTCAATACGAAGTGTGGGGTCTTCTGTGATCTGGCCCTCTCGAAGGGCCCAACGATAAAAACTGCGTGCCGCAGATAAGAACCTAGCACTAGATCTGGGAGAAGCCCCCTGACGGAGCTTAAGACCCAAGTAGGATTGGATATGGCTGGCATTCGCTGCCAGCAGGGGCTGATCGGCCGTGGCGGCTAACCATTCGTCGAAGAGGCTCAGGTCGCGGCGGTACGCCGCGAGGGTGTTTTCACTCAACCCCCGCTCCATCCACAAACTGTCAAGGTACCGCTCGACCTCGGGAGACGCGGGCACTTCAAATCACCCCGTCTTGCAACATGCTCAGCGAGAGAGCTTTTCCTTAATACGAGCTGCCTTACCGCTACGCTCACGCAAGTAGTACAACTTTGCCTGCCGTACATCGCCGCGACGCTTGACAGTAATGCTGTCTAGCAGCGGGCTGTACGTTTGAAAGGTTCGCTCAACACCAACACCGTGTGAAATTTTACGCAGTGTGAACGCAGAGTTCAGGCCACGGTTTCGCTTGCCAATACAAACGCCTTCAAAGGCCTGTAAACGCTCACGAGTGCCTTCCTTCACTTTGACCTGCACCACGACGGTATCGCCGGGGGCGAAATCAGTGATTTCCTTGGTCATTTGTTCGGCATTAATTTCCGAAATAATTTTGTTGGTGCTCATCACACTCTCCCATCAAGCTGCGCAGTTTGCGCGGCGGCGGCTAATGCCGCGTAGTTTTCTATACTGCTAGTTTTCAGTCCAGCTCCCACTCTTTAAGGAGCTTCCAATCTTCTGCCACAACCCTCTCGGGCGTTAGCAAATCTGGTCTACGATCCAACGTCCTGCGAATCGATTGGGCCCGGCGCCACCGTGCAATGGCCCCATGGTCACCGCTCAAAAGCACCGCCGGCACCGCCCGCCCCTGATAAGACTCGGGTCGGGTGTAATGGGGACAGTCCAATAGCCCGTCTGCGAAAGAATCTTCTTCAGCAGAGGCGCTATGCCCCAGCACACCAGGGATCAAACGCACCATAGCGTCAATCACCAGCATCGTCGGTAACTCTCCACCACTTACCACAAAATCACCCACGGAGATCTCGTGATCGACTGAACGTTCAATAAAACGCTCGTCTATTCCCTCGTAACGCCCTGACACAAAAATGATGGCGTTGTCAGCGAGCAACTCCCTTGCCACGCTGTCTGTAAACTGTCGCCCCTGTGGTGTCATAGCCACCACTGTGGGGCTTCCCCCCAACTCGGCTTTAGCCGCCTCCAATGCTCGATCCAGCAGCGGGGCCTGCATTACCATACCGGGTCCACCGCCGTAGGGTCGGTCATCCACGGTTCCGTGACGATCTGACGCATGATCCCGCGGGTTGTGTAATGACAAACTCCAGAGGTTGTCCTTCAAGCCTCTACTGGTTACACCCCAGTCACTTACGGCACTGAACATTTCCGGAAACAGCGTCACCACAGCAAACCGGTGTTGCGCCTCAGACATCGGTGTACCAACTCACACGTACGGTACCCGCCTGCATATCAACTTCCCGAACGACATCGTCAACCAGCCAGGGAATCAAGCGCTCTTTGTCGTCCATGCTTCCCTCACAAGGTCGCACCACTAGGACGTCGTTTGCACCTGTCTCTAGCAAGTAGTCGATCTCACCCAGAAGACAAAGGCCGTCTGAGCTCTCGCACCACACGCGCAATCCCTCGAGATCACGCCAGTAAAAATCTCCATCCTCTAACTCAGGCAACAGGTCTGCGGCCCCCCGCAGCTCCATGCCTTTCAGCCCTTCGGCCAGTGTCCGATCTTCCACCCCGGAGAGTTGGGCCACCCACCCGCGCCCTTGAGGCCTCAAGCTGATGACTTTAACGTCTCGGGATGCGCCAGAACGCATTTTGGATCCTGGCAACAGAACCAAACCCTGCAGCCCCACTAAAAAGGTAGGATCTTCTACCAGTGGCCGAACCTTTACCCAGCCTTTGATGCCATGGGCACCCAAGACCTCCGCCAGTACCAGCGACTCCGTCACGGGACCGACAGTCTCAAATTCTCGGTGCTATGCAGCGGCGGCTTCAGTCTGAGCCGCGACAGCGTCCTTCATAAGGGCCTTCACCCGAGGGGACACCTGAGCGCCTTTGGCTACCCATGACTCGATCTTTTCAAGGTCTAATCTGAGACGCTCTTCTTGACCACGAGCGACTGGATTGAAGAACCCGACACGCTCAATGAAGCGTCCGTCCCGTGAACGGCGATGATCGGTAACTGTGACCTGATAAAACGGCCGCTTTTTGGACCCGCCTCGTGACAGCCGAATAACTACCATCTTGTTGATTCCTCTGTAAAATTTTATAAAGGACACACGACCCTACGGTCCTGTTCCCGAAATAGAAGGGAGCGGAGAATACAGTAAACGCTCCGCTAATACTAGCCGTCAACCCACCTCAGCGAGGCGGAAAACCACCACCTGACATGCCGCCACCGGGCGGCATCATACCGCCGAGCCCACGCATCATTTTTTGCATGCCCCCGCCTTTCATTTTTTTCATCATTTTTTGCATTTGTTTGTGCTGCTTCAACAGCCGATTTAGGTCCTGCACCTGAGTGCCAGACCCCAGTGTGATACGTCGTTTGCGCCCACCTGAAATGACCTCTGGCTTGCGGCGCTCCAGCGGGGTCATCGAGTCAATCATGGCCTCCATTCTCGCAAACTGCTTAAGATCGACGTTTTGCTGGGCCATGGCCGCCATATTCCCCATGCCGGGCATTTTCTCCATCATGGCACCAATGCCACCCATATTTTTCATTTGCTGCAGCTGCTCTCGAAAATCTTCAAGATCAAATCGACCTCCCTTCTGCACTTTCTTGGCCAATCGCTTCGCTTTTTTCTGATCAACCTTGCGCTCTGCATCCTCAATGAGCGATAGCAAATCGCCCATACCCAGAATGCGCGAAGCCAATCGATCGGGGTGAAACGGGTCTAATGCATCTGTTTTCTCGCCAACACCCAGGAATTTAATGGGCTTCCCGGTAACCGACCTTACCGATAACGCCGCCCCGCCGCGGGTATCGGCATCGACCTTGGTTAAAATAACGCCGGTCAGCGGCAGAGTCTCGCCGAAGGCCCGGGCAGTCATCACGGCGTCTTGCCCCATCATGGCGTCTACAACAAATAAGGTTTCAATAGGAGTGACCGCTGCGTGCAGCTCCCGAATTTCCGCCATCATGGCTTCGTCAACCGCGAGCCTGCCTGCCGTATCCACCAACAGCACATCGGTGAAATTAAGCCGCGCATTGTCGAGTGCACGATTTACGATATCGACGGGTTTCTCCTCGCCCGAGGAGGGCTCAAAACGCGCCCCAACCTCACCTGCGAGGGTCTCCAGCTGCTTGATCGCAGCAGGTCGATAAACATCGGCTGACACTACCGCAACTGACTTTTTTTCACGCTCCATCAAATATCGCGCTAGCTTGGCGATAGACGTCGTTTTTCCCGCACCCTGCAACCCTGCCACCATGACCACCGCAGGGGGCTGGGCATTTAGGGTCAAAGCCTCGTTGGCACTGCCCATAGTTTCGGTCAGCTCTGCCTGCACAATTTTAAGGAACGCCTGGCCAGGGGACAGGCTTTGAGCTACCTCTGCTCCAACTGCGCGGGTCTTGACGGCTTCAGTGAATGCCTTCACGACCTCCAGAGCAACATCAGCTTCAAGCAGCGCCATACGCACTTCGCGCAACGTGTCTCGAATGTTGTCCTCAGTCAGTCTGGACTTCCCAGACATACTTTTTAAACTGGCGGACAGACGATCGCTTAATCCTTCAAACATGGAACCTCGAATGGCGCCGTAAAGGACGCCTCAAACGGTGATAAAGAGCGTAGTATACGTGCTGAAGCAAACGCACCCAATGACCTAGTCGGCACATAGCGAGGATTTTTTGACCACCACTCCCGATTTACTTCAGGCTGCCCTCGCAGTTGCTACAGCATTGGTCTATGTCGGTGCTGCTGCAAGACAGCTTTTGACTCTGGACGGACGACGTCACCGAGCGCCGTGGGATGTCACCGCGCTGGCGCTTCTGGCGGTATCTTGCCACTTGGCTATTTTTGCCATTGATCTGCAGAAAGGTGTGCTGGACTTGGGTTTTTACAAAATCTCCTCCCTTATCTTTTTGATCATGGGGGTGATTAGTGTAGTGAGCCTGCTGGTTCGCCCCCTACAAATGGTGATCATTGCAACGTTTCCTTTCTCAGCGCTGGCAGTTCTAGTCAGTGCTTTTGCCCCGCCTACAGGCCAACCACTGGCGGGCCTCGAGAGCGGCTTGCTGGCCCATATTGTCAGCTCGCTGCTGGCCTTTGGCGTGCTGACACTGACCTCACTGCAGGGTGCGTTACTGTCGGTGCAAACACAGCGCTTACGCAGTCACAACACCCGGGGTATCGTGCGCTTACTTCCTGCCCTAGACACCATGGGTCAAATGTTCTTCGAGCTTCTTGCCGCAGGCGTGTTGTGGTTAACGGTAGCGGTCGTATCGGGGGGGCTTTTCGTCGATGATCTGTTGGGCCAACAGCTGGTCCATAAAACTGTCCTGACGACGCTATCTTGGCTACTGCTGACACTGACTCTTGCCGTTCACTGGCAACGTGGCCTGCGAATCAGCACAGCATTGTCGCTGGTTTTTTTGGGTTACGGCCTCATGGCTATTGGCTTCTTTGGCTCAAAACTGGTCGTTGAGCTACTGCTCTAGGCAGGTCGACACTCAGAGGTGCCGAAACGCTTGTCAGCGGCGCTGTTTTTCTCCACCATGGTGGACCTTACTTCTAATTGACGAACCTCCTTGAACGACGCCCCGCTGGGACTTCTTTTTACATTACTCGCTGCTCTGATTCTGATCTCAGCTTTCTTCTCGAGCTCAGAGACAAGCATGCTGTCGCTAAACCGCTACCGGTTAAAACACCTTATCGGTAAGGACCACAAGGGAGCTCGCCGCGCGAGCAAGCTGTTGGAGCGCCCCGATCAGCTCATCAGCATCATTTTGATCGGCAATAATCTGGTCAACATACTCGCCTCCGCCATTGCAACGGTCATTGCCATACGCCTTTACGGCGATGCTGGCATTGCAGTCGCAACAGTCGCTCTGACACTTGTGATTTTGGTATTCGCAGAGATAACGCCGAAAACGGTTGCAGCGCTCCACCCAGAAAAACTGGCATTTCCCTTCAGCCTGATTTTACTCCCCTTACTCAAGCTGTTTATGCCTCTAGTATGGGCCATTAACAGCGTGACCAATGGCCTACTCAAACTGATGGGTTTCCGGCCCGATCTACAAAATGACGAAGCGCTGTCGCAAGAAGAGCTGCGGACCATCGTTAGTGAGTCTGGCACCATGATTCCGAGCCGCCACCGGCGCATGTTGACGAATATATTGGATCTGGAGCTGGTCACCGTGGACGACATTATGGTGCCGCGCAGCGAGGTCTTTGGCGTCGATCTTGACGACAGTGATGAAATCATCCTCGAGCACTTGCAATCCAGCACCCATACCTTGCTCCCCGTTTGGCATGAAGATATCAACAACATTCAAGGTGTGCTGCACATGCGTGACCTATCGCGCGTGCTTGTGTCTGGCGGCTTGTGTCGGGACACGCTAAAACGAGAACTCCAGACACCTTACTTCGTGCCCGAAAATACGCCACTACACACCCAACTTAGGCAGTTTCAACTCAAAAAGCTTCGAATGGGCATTGTCGTAGACGAATACGGTGACCTTTTGGGTTTGGTCACCCTTGAGGACATTCTTGAAGAGATTGTTGGGGAATTTACCTCCAACCTCATTGAAGACAGCGAAGAAATGCACACTGACCCCGATGGCGGCACTGTCTGCTCGGGAACAGTACACATCAGAGAGCTCAATCGGCATCGAAATTGGTCGCTACCCACAGACGGCCCCAAAACCATCAGCGGGCTCGCGCTAGAGGCCCTGGAAGCCTTTCCGTCGGGTGAAGTTGCTGTGCAAATACCGGGCTATCTCATTCAGGTTCTCGAAATTGAGGGCCGAACGCTCAGCAAGGTGAAAATCAGGCCGATGGAGACGTCGGAACCCGCTGCTGCAGAGTAACTTGGGTCGCTCCCTTGTTTGGGCCACACAAGTGCCATCACAACGGCGGCGTCGACTTCAGGACAGCGTCAGAGCAGTTTAATCGTGCTGGATTCGCTGCGTCGCGTCTCGGCATTGCGCAGAATTTCGCGTTTTCGGACATCATCAGCGATAAACCAGTCGGTAATTTCGTTACCGGTACGAAAACATCCGAGGCAAATATCATCGGCATCAAGTGCGCATATTGAAACGCAAGGAGAAGCGGGCGCGGGTAATTCCATGAGCTAGTCAGTCACCTTAGGTATTTTCAGCGTCTACGTGTCAAGGCTCAGGGTTGGATTGCCGGCGATAGAAATCAGCGGCAAACTCTGCGAGCCGCCCCTCACGTATCGCGCGACGAATATCGGCCATGTGCTTTTGATAAAAGCGCAAATTATGAATCGTGTTGAGCTGTGACCCCAAAATCTCGTTGCATTTGTCGAGGTGATGCAAGTACGCACGGGTAAAATTTTGGCAGGTGTAACAATCGCAAGAGCGATCTACGGGCTCAGTGCTGTCCTTGTGCCGCGCATTTCGTAATTTGATCGCGCCTTGGTCGGTAAATAAATGGCCGTTACGAGCGTTGCGTGTGGGCATGACACAATCAAACATATCCACCCCTCTCATAACACCCTCGAGCAAATCAGCTGGCGTACCAACACCCATTAAGTAGCGCGGCTTCTCTGCCGGCAGCTCAGAAGCCACCCCGTCCAGTACCCGAAGCATGTCTTCTTTGGGCTCTCCCACTGACAAACCGCCAATCGCGTAGCCGTCAAAATCGAGGTCCACTAAACCCGCCATGGACTCCAAGCGCAGAGATTCGTACATGCCACCCTGCACAATGCCAAATAAAGCCGCAGGGTTGTTCCCGTGGGCCGCCTTACTTCTTTCGGCCCAACGCAGGGATAACTTCATTGATTGGGCGGCTTCTGATTCAGTTGCAGGAAAAGGCGTGCACTCGTCGAAAATCATCACAATGTCACTGCCAAGCTGCCGCTGAATAGCCATTGAAGTTTCAGGGTCTAGAAAAACACGGTCGCCATTAACGGGAGAACGGAAGGTGACGCCACGCTCCTCAACCTTACGCATCTCGCCAAGGCTGAAGACTTGAAATCCACCCGAGTCTGTCAATATTGGTTTCTGCCAGCCCATGAAGTCGTGCAGATCGCCGTGCTGCTGAATAACCTCAGTTCCGGGTCGTAGCCAGAGATGGAACGTATTGCCCAAAATGATGTCTGCGCCAATCGCTTCAATATCCCGGGGCAACATGCCCTTGACGGTGCCATAGGTTCCCACTGGCATAAAAGCTGGTGTCGAGACACTGCCGCGATCAAAGGTCAGCTCACCGCATCGAGCTTGGCCATATCGGGCTTGGATATCAAATTTCATAGCTAGCCTAGCCTCCAGATCTGCTGTCAGGGTTAGCGGTAACGAACATGGCATCACCATAACTAAAAAAGCGATAACGCTGGTCGACAGCCTGCTGATAAGCCGCCATGGTATTTTCGTGGCCTGCAAACGCCGCCACCAGCATGATTAAAGTCGACTCAGGGAGATGAAAGTTAGTCACCATGGCATCAACGACGTTAAAGCGCTGACCCGGATAAAGAAATATATCGCTATCACCCGAGAAGGTTTTTAGCGTGCCACCTCGGGCTGCTGTCTCAAGAGAACGAACGGCCGTAGTGCCCACGGCCACCACCCGACCTTTACACTCTCGGCAACGTTGAACGGCCGCCACGACGTCTTCATTCACCTCCAACCACTCACTGTGCATGTGGTGATCGGTAATTTTTTCGGCCCGTACTGGCTGGAATGTGCCCGATCCAACATGCAAGGTGACCTCAGCTGTCTTAACACCCTGAGAACGAATATCTTCAAGCAAGTGGGCGTCAAAATGCAGACCTGCTGTTGGTGCCGCAACGGCACCATCGCGCTGGGCAAACACCGTCTGATAGCGCTCACGATCTTTAGCATTATCTGACCGCTCAATATAAGGCGGCAAAGGAATATGGCCGTAAGTTTTTAAAATTTCGGGCCAAGACCCCGAATCAACAACCAGTTCGAATAAAGCATCCCGGCGACCTTGAACTCGAACTGAAAATTCGGTGGCGTCTGACGTCTCGTCAGGGGTGATCAAAATAGCCGTGCCCGGCTTCGAAGACTTGCTTGCCCTGACGTGGGCCAGCGCTGAACCGCCCTCTAGAAATCGCTCAATTAATATTTCAACACGACCCCCGGTTTGCTTAACACCATACAATCTCGCCGGGATAACCCGTGTATTGTTGAACACCAGCAGATCGTTGGGCTCAAGCCAGTCGGTTAAGTGATTGAACTGGCTGTGGTGTATGTCGCCGTTGTCGCCGTTGAGAACAAGAAGTCGCGAGCCTGTACGTTGTGGCAGAGGTTCCTGCGCGATCAACTCCTCAGGCAAATCGTAATAAAAGTCCTGTCGCCGCATAGCCTTAAACCCTTTACCTCTGCAAATTTGGGCACAAAAAAACCGGCAACAGCCGGTTTTCTATCGGGACCCTGCAATTAGGCGTCTGTGGCCTCTTCTTCATCAGTTGCCTCAGCCGGAGCTTCCTCTTCGGCAGAAGCCTCTTCAGCTGGCGCTTCTTCAACGGGCTCAGCTCCGGGTAGAGTTACCTTGATCAGCTCTTCTGCCAGCAAAATATTGACTTTTTCCTCGCCATTAACAGGCTTGCCAGTAGCGTCCTGAACAGCAAATCGCTCGTCACCGCGCTTAAAGATTTTGTACTCATTGGTTTTTTTGATGAGGTTCATCGCCATGTCTTTTCTCCCCTTGAGATACTCAGTCGCGGATGCTTTGATAACGCTAGCTGTCCGATTCGCGGAGCAGGATAACGTAATAACGCAAACTTCGCAGCAAATTATTGCCGTTTGCTCTGGCCTTGCTATAATCCGCCGGCTTAATTTATGCCGGTGTGGTGGAATTGGTAGACACAGGGGATTCAAAATCCCCCGCCCTTAAAAGCTTGACGGTTCGAGTCCGTCCTCCGGTACCACTCCCTCTTTTCTGGGAGTGCACAAAAAGCAAGCTCCCTTTACGAAATAACCAAATTTTACAGCCCCAAACGGCCAATATACCTCTGGCGGCACTTTGTTGTGCCCGCGTGTATTTTGAACGATTTCTGCCAATTTGTGCCATCCTGTGTGCCATGAAAACAATCCAGACGAATGTGCCGTCAGGTCCCACCCACCTATAACCCGCACAAACCTACCTGACACTGCCTACCCCAATACCACTCACAAACTATTATCATAACTAATGCCAATATTTGGAACAGCCCTTTTACCCGTTCCGTACGAGTAACCGCAGCATTTATGCACCCCGTGGAACATTCCGTGGAACATATCAACGCTAGTTAATCGGCCCCCTCAGAGAACGATTCCTGACACAGCTTACCTCGGCGTTGAGCCTCAAACTTAAGGCTGATACCGTTGACACTGCAACCAACCAAAGAACGGTCGTCCAATGAGATACAGATTAATCCTACTGCTTATGCTTACCTTGATGCAGGGCTGTCAAAAGTCAGATTACGAAGTTTGTATAGACAGCGCGTATCCACATGCGTTGACTTGGGAAGGAACACAACCAGAGAATTCCTCGAAGACACCAACCGAGCTAAAAAACCTCGCTCGACATCAAACAGCCTACCAATGCGCCAAGTTTCTCAGAGCAGGATGAAATGCGAGAGCGACGGCGTTGAGCCCTAACTAGCAGCCCCGTTAGCGCACCGTGGGGCTACGGCAGGACTGGCTGCAAGGGTAGCCACAGCGCCCCTGCAGTATCGCCACAGCCTGACCACATAACATTACTGAAACCTATAACTGCAAGCCACTCACGACGGTCATTAAAATACCTTTCGGCGAGCTTTTAGAAACATTAGCCTAACGCAGTTGAAGGACAGACTTAACGCTTCAATTTGCGTGACAAGCAAAAAGCGCTCAATATTTCAGGCTGCTAAAACGAATCCATGTGTCGCTGCTACAAAAAAATCAATCTCTGCTTTTGTATCGGCCGTCGGTACCAAAGCTCACCCATAGCCACGAAAGGAAATCAAGAATGTTCAACGCTTTAATTGCCAGACAGTCAGAAGCCGGGCAAGCCGTGTCTGTTGAGAGCCTAGAACTCTCTGATTTACCCGATAATGATGTCCTTGTTCGCGTCGACTACAGCACGATCAATTACAAAGACGGTTTAGCGCTGACCGGAACCCGCCCCATCATACGCAACTACCCTCTCGTACCCGGTATCGACCTGGCGGGGGTGATCGAAAGTAGTCAAGACGAACGCTGGCAGGTGGGCGATCGTGTCGTGGTTAATGGCTGGGGCATGGGAGAAGGCCACTGGGGCGGTTTGGCTCAGTACGCGCAGGTCAAGGGTGATTGGCTGGTCAAGTTACCTGATGCTCTTTCAACTCGAGAAGCCATGTGCATTGGCACCGCCGGCTATACCGCAGCACTTTGTGTTGAGGCACTCATGAAACACGGCACTACGCCAGCGGATGGAGACATTCTTGTCACTGGCGCAAGTGGTGGTGTGGGAAGCGTTGCAATTGCTCTGCTGGCAGCACAAGGCTTTAACGTTGTCGCTTCTACTGGGAAGACTCAGGAAGGCGCATACCTCGAGGCACTGGGTGCCAGTGAGCACATTGATCGCAATACGATGAACACTTCTGGAAACCCACTTCAAAAAGAGCGTTGGGCCGGTGTTGTTGATGCCGTTGGAGGGCATACCCTTGCCAATGCCTGCGCGCAAACTCGCTATGGTGGGGCGATTGCCGCTTGCGGTCTCGCCGAAAGCCCATCGCTTCCAACAACCGTAATGCCCTTTATATTGCGAGGGGTAACGCTCTATGGCATCGACAGTGTTATGGCACCTCTTTTGGCCCGCGAAGGGGCTTGGCGGCGGTTAGCAGCTGACTTCGACAAAACCCGGCTGGAGAGCATGGTCAAGGAAATTAGCCTAGCTGACGCGCTTGATGTCGGGCCTGACGTACTCGAGGGGAAAATACGTGGCCGACTGCTTGTTAACGTTAATCAGTAAGCTGACGATCTGAAGGCCATCGCGCTCAAAAAAGCACCAGCGTTGAAACGACAACCATTAGCATAGCAGCCAGCTTGTTGAGCCAGCGCAGCTGAGCACCCGTACTCATGCGCTTGCGCAACCACTGCCCGCTGAGAGCGTAAAGACTCATAGACAAAAACTCGGTCACCATGATGACCGACAAAAACCCTGACAGTTGATGGGCTATGGGCTCATCAGGCACCATAAAGCCGGGCAATAGCGCCAGCATAAATGCCCAGCCCTTGGGGTTCATCACTGCCGTGGTGCAACCCAGCATCACCAACGTCGGCCCCGAGAGACTTCCCTCCAGCCCGCCCTCATTTATCGCCGGCTCAGACAACCAAAGAGCGCGAGCAACCCACAACAAATACAGGGCTCCCACGACCATAAGTGCTCTAAACCACATGGGATCCAACAGCATCATATTTTGTAGCAACCATACGGTGATACTTACCACCACTGCCACACCGAAAAGCTCGCCAAGCATCATCCACAATGTTCGCCGATAGCCTTCTGAGATACCCAAAGAGAACGCCAGCATCATGCACATGCCGGGGGTTAGCGACACAATGGCAATGGTGGGAATAAACAACATCAACAGCTCTGGTTTCATGTTAAAACAGCATCTTTGGTAATTGATAAAAAGCTGGGGGGGCCTTACACATGGTCAAAATACACGACTTCCTAATGCAGGTTATTGAATTCAGTGCTTTGCTAATGGCCACCTTAATTCTGGTGGGGGTCGTCACCATCGTGGTGCTCTACATTATAGACGTCACTCAGTCCCAGCAGGCAATCCGCAGAAATTATCCGGTCATAGGACGTTTTCGCTATCTGTTTGAGCACTTGGGCGTGTTTTTTCGACAATACTTTTTTGCCATGGATCGGGAAGAATTACCATTTAACAGGGCACAACGTGGTTGGATCGCCAGAGCCGCTAAAGATATTGATCACACCATTGCCTTCGGCTCGACCAAACCCATTCATACCCCAGGCGACATACTATTTCTCAATAGCGCGTTTCCTAAGCTTGATGAAGAAACTCAGCTTTCAGCAAAAACTCCGCTGTGCTTTGGCCAAGGCTATGCTCGTGATGTTTACGAGACCCATTCGGTATTTCACATCTCGGCGATGAGCTATGGCGCACTATCGGCACCCGCCATTCAGGCCCTTTCTATGGGTGCCGCCAAAGCCGGTATCTTGCTCAACACGGGGGAAGGCGGACTCGCCCCTTTTCATCTCAAAGGGCAGTGCGACCTCGTCTATCAGATTGGCACCGCAAAATATGGCGTGCGCAACACCGATGGCACATTAAGTGATGACAAGCTCCAAGAGATTGCCGCCCACACCTCGGTCAAAATGTTCGAAATAAAGTTGTCTCAAGGCGCAAAACCCGGCAAGGGCGGTATTTTACCTGCTGAAAAAGTGACGGCAGTTATCGCAAGCACTAGAGGGATACCCATGGGGCAAGATTCGCTGAGCCCCAACCGACACATCGACATCAGTTCAGTTGATGATCTGCTGAGTATGATTCATCGAGTCAGGGAAGTAACCGGAAAACCCGTAGGCATCAAATTTGTGCTGGGCCAGCCCGAGTGGCTCGATGATTTGTGTCAGGCCATTCAGACCCGGGGGCTAGACTTCGCGCCGGATTTCGTAACAGTGGACAGTGCGGATGGTGGCACCGGTGCGGCACCGCAAAGCCTGATGGACAATGTGGGGCTGCCCGCGGACAGTAGCCTGCCATGGGTCGTAGACAAGCTGATTGAGTATGGGCTTAGAGCACGCATAAAAGTCATGGCATCGGGGAAAATGAGTACACCTTCTGGTGTTGCTGCAGCACTTTGTTTAGGGGCGGACAGTGTCAATACCGCTCGAGGATTTATGTTTGCCTTGGGTTGTATTCAGGCCCTGCAATGCAACAAAAACACGTGCCCCACCGGCATAACAACCCATGATCCAAAATTGCAGAAGGGTCTGGATCCTGAGCTTAAAGCTACTCGAGTGGCGAACTACGCTAGAAATCTCCTGCATGAAGTTGAGGTTGTTGCCCACAGCTGCGGCGTCGTCAATCCTTACGAGCTGGGTAGAGAGCATGCGTATTTGGTAACGGCTAATGGCCTACCCCAGCGACTGACCGATCGTTATCCCACATCGGCTAAAGCACACCATCAGAAATAAACCATTGCGCTTGCCCCCAGATTTGCCAAAGTTTTTGATCCCTGCATTGGTGACCCTGCTAGGCATTGTTGTATTGGCCGTAGGGCTCAGCTTTGGTGCACTTGAGCAGCGCAAAACACTGCTGGCAGTCTCCGCTCAGGACGTTGTGTCGAGCGACCCGGCACTACCGGCGCTTTTGCACTTCAGAAACCAGTCTAGAATTCGGGAAGCACTAGCACTTAAGCTTCGCCTTGAAAAAAAATCCAAAAATATATGGTTGCGCGCGCTTCATGTTGATGGGGAGATTTTAGCTAAGGCCCCGGGGCAGCACAGTGATAGCGGCACAACCGCATTTATCAGAACATTTAACAACAGATTAGAGGTGCTAAGTGCCGTAGACTTGTTTGCCCACAACAGCGCAGCGCACTATCAGGGCACTTTAGCGGCCATTCCATTTATGGATGCGCAGTTCAAAATATCTACCCCGGTCTTTTCTCCCATTGATCCAATACGCACCGATGTTCCACAATCAGCTTATCAACAAACTCTTGCACAGCGTGCTGATCAGCCCCGAAGGTTTGTTGCTGGGTATATTGAGCAGGGAATTTTTCTAGGCGATATTCTCGAAACCATTATTCCCACGCTTGGGCAGGCGCTGGCAATTTCAATCGCTATTGGCTGCACTGCGTTGCTAACATTTTGGTTTTTCATGCATCAGGCGGGTGTAAAAACCGCACAGCTTATGGCTCGCAATCAGCGATCTGAGTATCCGAATTTGACTCAAAAAGGGGGTTCACCACAGGCTCCAATAATCAAGGATCGCCACAGCTCGCGCCCTCAAGACCAGCCTGCAGAAGACTCTGTAAGTGCGCCCCCCACCAATTTCTATACATCAACAGATGTTGATCCCGTGACAAATCTGCCTTGCCGACAACGTTTACTGGAGCATGTAGCAATGCTGATGGATGTTGCCGCTAAGGAGCACCGCTATGTAGGGCTAATACTGCTAGAGGTTTCCAGTATTGGACCTATTCTTCATGCAAGAGGTCGAGAAGTCAGCGATGATATTTTGAGAGAGATAACATCACGAATTTCCAATTCAATCCGCCGATACGACATGGCCAGTCGTGGATTCGATGCCAGTGGCAAAGCAATATTGGATGCCGATCAATTTTGTATTGTCCTGCATAGCCTCGACAATATTCAAAGCCTTCACTCCGCCGCAGAGCGGTTACTGGACCTCGCTAGAATGCCGGTCAAAGTGGCTGACGAAACGTTTAATCTCACCGTTGTAGCTAGCACTGCCGCGGCACCCCAACACGGGAAGACCGCTGAGGGACTGATCAGTAACGCTAAAACAGCTCTTATCGAGGCACGGGAAATCAAAGCTCCTAATCCTGTATTTTATGCTCACTAACGCGATTCAGATGCTGACCCGAGCAGCGCGTGTTTCACCAAAAATAAGGAGGACCAGTAAACTGCTTTAGCGCTGCCGTTACAGCAGGCAAATACTAGTATGGCGTGGGAGCGCAGCGAATTTAAACTTTCCTAGGCTTGCTTACCGTTTCCGAGCGACCGTTGCTACGCCTACGAAATCAACAAGCAATAGAGACTGAGAGGGACACAGACCAAGGCTTTGCGACTAGGAAAGCACTACGACTGCTCGTTTTCTAGCTCTGCCCCCGCCTCGCTCAATTCGGCTTTGCGTGCTTCCTGCACCTGGTTCATGCAATCACGAAAGCCATCAACAACCTTATCGACACCCGACGGATTAAGTCCTCCAGTGTTGCCAGCCACGGAGAACGTAGAATAAACCGCGCTAGCGGTCAGCATGGACCAAGAAATAACATGGATAGGAACACCATCGTCTTTTAACTCATTAGCTAAGGCGATGAACCGGTTGGTGATTTCCATTTGCTGGTCTTGATCGGACATTGCGTTGTTTCTCCCTTGTCTGTAGGAAAATTATATCAGAGGGCGAGCGTTGTCTCATCAAATGTGTCGGTTTGTTGTGGTGCTCGTAGGCATACTGTAGCCTCCCGTCACAGGCCTTTACGTTTCAAACCCATGCACCCAAAACACCCATCAAAGCCTCGACGGATCGTGAAAGTCTTTCTGGGACTGACTGCCGGGTCTGTGCTGTTTTTGACTAATAGTGCTATCGCTGAAACAACAGTTTCCGGCGCAGTTAGTGTGGGTTATGAGTACGATAGTAACGTTAGCGTCGACGAGTTGGACAGAAGCTCCAGCCTTGGTGATGGTGGCACTCTTCTTGCCGCAGATATATCTCTAGACCATGATTTATCGGACAAAACGTCTGCATCAGCTTCCTATGGATACTCGCGGATTGACTATCAGGATTTTGACTTTCTAAGTCGAGAAACTCACATGCTGGGCGGCAATATAAGCTCAAAATTGGAAAAAGTAACCGCAGGTATCAACTACTTTTATATCAACGCGCAGTTGGACGGCAGTGATTTCTTAACCTATCACCGGGCATCGCCATCACTCTCAGGATTTGTCAGTAAGCGGTGGTTTCTGCGTGGAGCTTATGTTTTTGGTGATAAGAAGATTGCTAGCCGGCCCGGTCGAGATGCTCAGAACCATGGAACGGAACTGGATGCGTATTATTTTTGGCGTGGCCTGCGCCGCTATATTAATGTTGGTTACGTTTACCGCCAAGAAGATAGCCAGGCTGCGCGATTTAAGTACAAGGCCCATCAAGTAAAAGTTAGAGCGGTACAGCGATTCGAAATATTTTCAAAACTATCGATGCTCGAACTCGGATTACGGTATGAGGACAGGGATTATGACGAACCCACCCCCAGTATCGGCGAGAAGCGTCGCGACGAGCGAGTCAGAGCAACCGTCGAATTCGACCTCCCCCTAACGGAACGTGTTAACTGGGGGATCTATGCAGGCTATAGCGACTATCTGTCAAACCTTCCCTCGGCAGATTACGATCAATCTGTTGTAGGCACTAAGATAGAAATAAGCTTCTAGCGCGCTATAAGGTTAATAAACCGTAGCCGTAAATATCGTCTCGCCCCGGCGGACCGATATCTGTAGCCGCGGCATACAACCTGCTAATCACGTCGATATCAGGCTCCTGATGCCTCAACAATGCCGCCGCAGTAACGGCAAAAGGCACCGCAAAAGAAGTACCCGATGAAGAGGCGTACCCCCCCCCTGCGACTGCATGCCGCAAATTGACGCCCGGCGCAGCCAAATCCAGATAATCGCCACGGTTAGCCAGCCGGAAAGCTCGACCACGCTGATCTACCGCAGTTACGGCCACAACACTCGTATAAGCAGCAGGATACTGTGGCTTAGCCATGGGGCCGCCGTTGCCCGCCGCTGCAAGCACCATTACACCCTGATCGGCAATGCGTGTCAGCGCAACCTCCAGCAGGCGATTGGGGGGGCCTGCCAAGCTTAAATTGATCGCGTCTACTTTGGATGACAGTAGCCAGTCCAGTGCTCGCACCAGGCTAACCGTGCTAGCGATTTCACCGCGATCCTTGTCCTGCTCAAACACCGCGGCGGCAAAGATCTCTGCCCTTGGTGCTAAACCCCTCAATGGCGCCGCATTCGCTGCAATAATCGACGCGATTGCAGTACCGTGAAAGTCAGGCAGATTCTTGGTGGCCGCGAAGGGCCTTGACGAAATTTTTGCCGTTGCAAAGGCGGGATGATCGGTGTCAACAGCGCTGTCTACAATACCGATACGAAGGTTCATCGTTGCCAAAATGTCAGGAAAAGCCATGGCGTCTATTGGCGAAATACCGTCTTCATAACTTTGTGGCTCGGGAGTGCCCGCAGTGTAGATGTGATTTAAATCGACTTCGGCACGATCTGATCCAACGACGTCCATGATGCCGTCTCGAGTTCTGGAGATATTGAAGCTAGCGGGAGCCGCGACCTCCGCTAAACGCAGACCCAAGCCTGGGAGTTCAGTGAATTCGTCGAAAATATAGCCCTCATCGGCTAACTCATCGAACACCTTAGGTTCGGCCATGACAAGCCACTGGCCTTGATGAATTTTTTGAGTATCGACGTCAATCTCAAGTTCGATGGCGTCGATCATCTCATCAACCTCAGCTGAAAGCCGGCCCTCTGCGCTTGCAATGGCGATCGCCTCAGCAGCGGTTACGGCATCAGCTTCAGCCTGCTGTGCAATGAGTTCACCCACACTGCTTTCAGCAGAATCAGCGACCTCAGCTTCTACGTCGGAAGCAGCGGCGTCTGCGACCTCCTCCTCTACCGCAGACTCTGTTGACTCTTCTACGCCTTCAGCCACCTGCTCTTCCGCCGACTCTTCAACGGCCTCATCAACCGATTCAGCCACTTGTTCTTCAGCAGACTCTTCTACGGCCTCATCAACCGATTCAGCCACTTGTTCTTCGGCCGACTCTTCCACAGCCTCATCGACCGATTCAGCCACTTGTTCTTCAGCAGACTCTTCCACAGCCTCATCGACCGATTCAGCCACTTGTTCTTCGGCCGACTCTTCCACAGCCTCATCGACCGATTCAGCCACTTGTTCTTCAGCAGACTCTTCAGCAGACTGCTCGACAGATTCTGTGACTTGCTCCTCTACTCCCTCAGCTGTGGCATCGGCGACTGTTTCTTCAACAACCTCCTCAACAGCTTCACCCACCTCGCTTTCTACCTCCTCGGCGACAGAATCTTCAGCTTCAGCGACAACCGACTCTTCAATCTCGGCCTCTACTTCTTCTTCAACAGTTTCCTCTGTAACGTCAACCACTTGCTGCTCAGTAGCCTCTTCGACCGCATCCTCGACGGTCGCCTCAGACTGCTCTGCCACTTGTTCTTCGACAGCCTCCTCAGTCTGCTCAGCAACCTCTTCCTCCACAACCTCCTCAGTCTGCTCAGCAACCTCCTCCTCGACAGATTCTTCTGCTTCCTGAGAAACTTGCTCTTCTACTTGTTCTTCAACCTGATCCTCAACCTCATCCTCTACGGGGTTGGAAACACCCCCAAAAGTCAGCTCGTCCTCAACTGCCTCTTCAGCATCATCGATAACCTGTTCTTCCACGGAATCAGCGACTTCCTCCTCTGTGGCGTCAGTAGCTTCTTCTGTCACTTCCTCTTCAATTTGTTCCTCGACCTGCTCTTGTACCTCTTCCTCCACCGCTTCCTCAGCATCGTCACCACCGCCAAAGGTAAACTGGGCATGCGCTGAAGTTGGAGTCAGTAAGAATGTAAGCAGCAGTAATAGCAAAACCGCGGGAACTACCCGGGTACTATTACGTTGCGTCACTCCTAACAATGTGGGCATGATTGTGATCCTTGGCCTTAATTCAGGCTCTAATAGTTTAGTGACGTTTCAGGATTGAGCTAAATTCCCATCGGTGCGTGGAATAAACCCAGCCTCCGACACGTCTTTATTGTAACAGGCGCTTTATGAGTCAGCTTACCGCAAATCAGAAGGCCGTATTGATGAACGAACTGACCGGTTTGAAACGGTTTTGTACGTCCCTCACTAGCGATGGCCACGATGCTGATGATTTGCTGCAACTCACCGTAGAGCGGGTGTTGGAGCGCGGTATGCCAGAGGATGCACACGCTGGGAAGTGGGCTTACCGGGTCTGTCGGAATTTGTGGTTAGACGAACTGCGGGCTAGAGAGGTTAGAAGCCGCTTTGCCAAAACCGAAGCCGCTAGTAACAGCGACCTAGGCGTAAGTGATGCAGGCGGTTTGGAACGGCTAGAGTTCGAGCGCGTCGACCAGGCTATAAACACCCTTTCAGAAGAGCAAAGAACGGTGCTCTTGCTGGTAGCGGTAGAAGGCAGATCCTACGCGGAAGTCGCTGAAGTACTCGACATCCCAATTGGAACAGTAATGAGCCGAGTGGCTCGGGCACGACGCAGCCTTGCAGAGAAAATTGCTTGATTGCGCACTTTGAAACACAGCACGGGTCACGCTAGAAGCAGAAGCTCAGCGCGCAGTGGTAGAAGTAAGGAGAAGTTAAGTGGCGGATATTTATACGCTAAACATTGCTGGACAACGTGACGATGAACTCCTCAGTCGACTCATCGATGGTGAGTGTTCTACTGATGAACGCCTTGATCTCGAAGTCCGACTTGCTACTGATTCAGCCCTTCGTGCGCGATTGGAAGAATTGAAGTCCAATGATGCTATTTTCAGGGCGGTCGTTGAGCGTCAAGATAGCACTGTAAAATCCACTGTTGCCGAACGCGTAGCCAAGCACAAGGTCAGGGTCGACCGTAAACCCTTGCCGGCTTACAAATTTGCTATGGCTGCGACTGTATTGCTGGCCACAGCCGTCGTAACAGTTAACAGTCTCTGGAAGTCCCCGCTATCTGATACACCACAAATTGATGCTGCACTGGCACAGGCTTTGAGTACAGAACCGTCTTCCGCCGAGGGATGGAACAAGCTCGACGATGAGCGAGAGTTGCGGGTTGTCCTCACGTTTCCCGCCGCAGATGGGCAGTGGTGTCGTGAATTTATGCTGGCCTCAGAAGCCAGTCATTGGCGTGGGGTCGCTTGTAAAGACTCAGAAAGCTGGGTTACACAAGTTATCGGCAGGGAAGTATTCCTAGAGCAGCAAGGCGGTTATCGGACTGCTAGTGCCGAAACCAGCAGCCCAATCGAACAGTTTATTGATCAAACTGCAACGGATATTGCATTGTCGGCTGATCAAGAAGCCGCGCTTATCGCTCGCGACTGGTAACCGACTGCAGAGCGCTAATTCTCCCAAGGCTAGCACCCGCAAAAAGAGCCAACGGCGTCCAAGCTTAGCCTTACCGGCTTAAGGCCACTGAAAAAAGGCACGCTGGCCCTTGATCCCGCTAGTAAACGTGCGCACAGCCCCTTTTTCCGCAAGGAACACTCTGCTCTTTAGGGAGCATGCATTGCTGAGTGCACATAAAACACCCACGCCAACACACCCTGCAGGTGTGTGACTTTGGTATCAGGCGATCCGCCTAAGTGTCTTGCCGCTTTCTGGCGTGCTCCATTAACGCCCACAAGATGTTACTGGAACTCACTTGACCCACCAGCTTTCCCTGATGTGTAACGGCGTTGCGCCTTTGCTTGGAGTCAATCATTCGCTGAGCAACCTCCACGATCGTCTCATCAGGGCTACAAGCATCAATATGCTCAGTCATCGCTTGTTCTACCTGAATATTCTCGGGGCTACCGTCATTGTAAATGGCCGTAAGGACTGCGCGAATACAATCTAGCTCTGTAATCTTCCCGCAGGGTACAGCGTCATGGTCGATAACCGTCAACCCGGTCAGTCGAAATTCCACCAGTAACTCTATCGCCTTCACAAGGGGCGCAGATCGATGAATTGTGAGGGGATTGCGATGCATACAATCTCTGATACTGGTTGGAGTTGTCATGGATTGCTCCTCCTAAACGGGGTGACAGAACATAAAGAAGTCATGAAGGTTTGAATACGCCAAGCTTGCAGAAACCAACGCACAGCTGGCCTTAACCTCTGCCAGTAAAGCGCGGCTTACCACTGATAGCAATTGAAATCATGCTAGGCATCGTCCAAGGCATGCTTTTTAAGTGTCTCCAATGAGACGATTTGTAAGGTTTTCATATTGGTCCTGCGCAACCAAACTTTGGGGGCGCAACCCGCCATTTCAGCTTCTTCCCAGCGCCGAGCACAAAGACACCACCGATCGCCGGGCTGCAAACCCGGAAAATCATATTCTGGACGAGGCGTGCTTAAGTCATTGCCCGCCCGTGCAGAAAAAGCCAAAAAGTCTTCTGTCATATCCGCGCAAACGGTGTGCGTGCCCGTATCCATGGGTCCCGTATTGCAGTACCCATCTCGGTAAAAACCCGTCATAGGTTTTTTACAACACACCTCCAATGGCGCTCCCAAAACGTTAAGCTGCCGATCTCCACCACCATCACCCATCGCTCAAATCCCGTTCTTTATTTTGTGTCCCAGCATGGCTGCGATAAATACCCACCACTTTTTCACCTGCGGCATTAATCCTAGCGCGGTACATGCCCTCCGTATTAAAAACCAGCGCAACATTGCCCTTGGGGTCAATGGCGATCACACCGCCCTCTCCTCCCGCTACAGCCAACTCATCATGAAGTACCTGATTCGCGGCCACCAATAAATCAAGGCCCTGGTATCTGACACGTGCGCAAATATCGCTGGCTACCTGCCAACGAATAAAGAATTCACCGTGTCCTGTCGCCGATACCGCGCAGCTACGATTATCTGCAAACGTTCCTGATCCAATCAGCGGAGAATCTCCGATCCGCCCCCAACGTTTTCCCGTCATGCCGCCAGTGGATGTCCCCGCCGCCAAATTTCCCGCAGCATCGAGAACCACAACGCCAACGGTGCCCAGTTTTTCATCGCCATCCTGCGCTTTTTTGTCCTCGTATTTAGCTCGAAATAGTTCAAGGGCTTCGACCCGTCTGGGGGTTGTAAAGTAACGATTATCGACCATAGTCAGGCCCTGACTCTCGGCAAACTTGTCTGCCCCAGCACCTGATAACAGCACATGCGGCGAGTATTCGAGCACGGCATAGGCCGCTTCAATAGGGTTTCTAACTCGGGTCACTCCTGCAACCGCTCCTGCTGCCAAGTTGTGCCCTAACATCATGGATGCGTCGAGCTCGTGTGTGCCATTCCACGTAAGAACCGCTCCATGTCCTGCGTTAAAAAGCGGCGAATTTTCCAATAACCGGATAGTTTCTCGCACAACATCTGAGCCGGCAGCGCCATCTTGAAGTCGCTCATGACCCTGCTGCACGGCCGTGTTGAGTATCGCGAGGTAGTCGCGCTCCTGCTCGGCAGTAATAGAGTCGCGAGTTAGCGTACCCGCACCTCCATGAATCGCTATTGCAATAGGCTCTGCAAAAGTCACAGGCACTAAGCCCAGCAGGCCCAACAGTAATAATAGCCGTCGCAATTGGAACATCGCCCTCCCCCTTTATATGTCTGACCTCTAAAGCATGGCACGATCGCAGCGCCATGCAAAATGTTAACGAGACATTGAAGAACCTGCACGCTAACCTTTCACCCTGATCTTTTAGGGAGCAACTCAAGTGATCGTCAGATCTGTCATTGACCGCAGCGCGGCTATATTGCTGCAACCCCACCTTTACTTTACCTGTGACGATGATTTTTTAGATTTTGGCGATGGCAGCGTTTACGTCGCAATCATGGCTGCATTGGCCACACTGCTCGGCATCGTTATGGGCAGTACAGGCAGCCAGTACAACTCTTTTGGTTTGGTCCCAGCTCTTATCATTGGTCCTTTGGCTGGTGTGTTAGTCACTTTTGTTATGGCAGGCATCATTCACGTCTTATGCAAAGCGCTAGGCAGCCAGGGTGACTTTGGTGACAGCTTCCACATAGCGGCCTCTGCCGCAGTTTTTATGCCCGTCAGCCAATTATTCAGCGTTTTACCGCTGATGATAGTAAGCATCGGTTGGGCCTGGTGGGTGGTCTCAAGAGGCGTCATCCATGTGCACAACGTGGCACCCAGAAAAGCAGAGATCGCTTTTGCACTGCTATATGCGACCCTTCTGCTGATTGCAGCGGCCAATAACTAATTAGACCAGAACACCGCTCAGCCCACATATAATTAGATACTTAGATGAGAGAGCGCCGCAGCTCTCTCATCTTTCAATTAGCTACTTGAGCCCCACTAACCCGCAGAATAAGCCCACATTTGAACTTATAATGCCCGTGTGCGGCTGCACTTTGATTCCGCGTTGCGCAGGGAAACCAAGGCATGACGACGACAGCGCTAAAGTTTGCAGCATGGCCAAACACCGTCGCATAAACTACTCCACTCATTTCTGATTTTTACGGTCGCGGAATGCGCTTTTACATTGGCTAAGACAGGTTCGCCTTTGACTCATTGGCTGCAGAACCAAAAATACCTTTGGCCATCAGAGACGTCTCACCCTCCCTGCGTTTTTGATAAATTTCAGCTCTGATGGCATGCACGGCCGTGTTATCGGATTCCGCCAGCGCTGCCATCTCAACAAGATGACAGGCCAGCCGGATATCTGTTTCTACATGATCCAGCGCTCGCTGGGCCAAGGTTAAGGCACCCCCTGCCAGGCTGGCGACCTCAGCGGCTAAACGCGCCTCTTGCGCAGGCTTCAAATGTGCGGGGTTGCCGTCATACCAGCCGCCATATAAGCGCCATATATTTTGCACAACAAACTCAGGCTCATCATAGACCGGCGCCATCCATGGCAAGTCCAAGGAGGCCCTTGGAATCTTCACACTGTGAATAACGTCATTTAACCGAGCACCTTCGTTCATTAAGTCGAGCGTCTGTTGCACCAATGACTCCAGAGCCTCAGCAACGCTTGTTAGAACGTGACGAATGCGCTTTTCCCCCGCAATTGGTAGCCCATGGGCTGGAAGAAACAGCTCAGGTTCCATAGTCACCATGTCACGGAGCGCCTGCGCCCACTCTCTGGGGTAGCGTTGAGCTTTTTGCGGATTGCCGGCATTCGGAAACGCCCAAATAAAAAAATCACCGGCACAAATAGCGCGCTGTGAAGGCACCCAGGTCCAAGTATGGTCGTCGGTTTCCCCCCGGGCATGGCGTAACTGAAAAGCGGTGCCACCCACATCCAAATCTAGGGTCGATTGATAGGTTTGATGTGGCTCGGGCGTGGCAGTAGGCAGGAACTGTCGGGTACCCGCCAAGTCGTAGCCCCGTCGCTTAAACTGCCCAAATTGCCGCTCATTAATCACGTGGTTATAGCCATTGGTGAGCCGGTAGCGCTCAAACCGACGGGCAACATTTTCATGGGCAACCACCTTGGCAGACTCCGAATCGGCAACAAAGGCCCCAGCACCCCCAACGTGATCGATATGACCATGAGTAAAAACCAGTGAATTAAACTGCGAATTGCTCCAACCTCGGACAGCATCTACGCATCGCTGCCCCCCGTGCTCGTTGGACGTGTCGAACGCCACTAAGCCGTCATCTGTTTTGAACACAATGCAATGGGAGAACGCTTCAACGACTGCCAAGCTGTCATTGATTTCCGACAACTCGTGATTGATACGATTAAGCGGGCCAGCGCGATCAAGCTCGAGCCTACCGTCAATGACGTCAGCCGACAGTGTAAGAAGATCGGTCATCGCTACCCCCTCAATTTATAATTGTTATGGCTGGGTTGCCTGTAGCACCCACTTTCTATGACGGTGGTTTTCTAACAACACTGACTTTGGCACACCTTGACACTGGTGACGAGTCGAACAGGCGTATGACCGAACTCAATATTTGCGGTACTGTATTCGATCGCAATTAGTGGCGGACAAAATATGTTTAGGTGGCAGTTTGTCGGGTTAGGTCTTGTCTTTCTCTGGTTCATGATTGGCGGCATCTCCCATTTCACCTCCCCTGAGTTTTTCGTCAACATTATGCCGCCGTATGTAGGGTGGCATCTTGAAATTGTCTATATCAGCGGTATTTTGGAAATACTGGGGGCTCTGGGCATTTTGGTTCCAACAACTCGCCAGTGGGCGGGCAACTGTCTAATTCTCCTTACATTGGCAGTCACCCCAGCCAATATCCATATGTGGATGCACCCCGAGCTGTTTCCCGACGTCTCGGAAACGGCGCTCAGCGTAAGGTTGTTTGTTCAGGTGTTATTGCTGATCTGTATTGGGTGGTCTACCAGACCGTCCATTGATCTGGGTAAGACGGTGGGGGCCAACTGATATGGTTATATCAATAGAAACGGACACATCAATACCATTCGCGCCTCGGGTCATTCCCCAACCAATAACCCCTCAAAAATCATGATCGCAATAAAGAAGAACACGATTTTAATGATTCCACTTTCGGGGTTTGCGGCACGCCCATGAACATCTCTGCAGACCAACCAGTGGGGCCAACTACCGAACTCGTCGCCCAGCTCTGGCAAGTAATTTCGGCAAACCTACCTAGAGATCTGACCTGGCCTGTCTTACTGATGACAACCCTGCTGGCCACAGGAATTTGGCTGACACGCCAAGGGCACGGCGCCAAAAATGCTGACGGGCGGGAACGAAAAACTACCCTTTTGCAGTTCTTGCTACCAAAAGATATTTACACTCACGTATCCGCCCGGGTCGATATTGCACTTTATGTATTTGAGCGAACACTCAGGCCCCTATGGGTGGCACCCGTTTTAATAGTGCTGGCCCCTGCAGTCGAGCAGTCTGTCATCGCCGCGATGAATAACCTACTGGAACCTAGCCCCAGATTAGCCTCCACCCCCAGTTGGATGCTGCTGTACAGCTTGATCACCCTGCTGCTTTACGACACCATTTTCTATCTCATTCATTACTCCGAACATAAGATTCCAGCCCTGTGGGCGATCCACAAAATCCACCACAGCGCCGAGGTACTCACGCCTCTGACCCGTTATCGGGAACATTTTATTGAGGGGCCTATTTATGCCGTAGGGGCTGCACTCGCTTACGGCCTTGCAGGCGGACTGTTCGGTTGGATTTTTGTCGATGGCATAACACAGGCTACGCTGTTCAATATTGGCTTCTTCTCACTTTTGTTTGGATTTAACGGATCTTTTAGGCATTACCACGTGGCTTTTCACTACCCACCCTGGCTATCAAAGTGGCTACACAGCCCCGTCATGCATCATGTTCATCACAGCTACCTACCACAGCACTGGGACAAAAATTTCGCTGCAGTAACCAGCATTTGGGATCGGCTGTTTGGGACGCTGTATATTCCTGAGAAGGATGAGACAACCCCCTGGGGACTGGGCCCTGAAACTCAGGACCACTATCGAACGTTCTTACAAAATACGCTGGGCCCCTTTAGAGATTGGCACGCAATGGCATTTGGGGCTGGCCAGGCTAAAAAGAAGGCCGAAGACTGAAGCGGGCACCCATCCGTTGTTGCAAATTCGCCGAGAAGGCAAAGCCGCGATCACCCCATGCCCCAGCGCGCTCAGATCAAACTTTTTCAAGCAAAGACAGGTGTTTGAATAGCGCACGAATGCGAGCCGACTGCCGGAGATCTTTGTGGTGCAACACCCAAATATACCCCCAATGTGTCGCTGGCACATTGGGTAGGAGTAGAAGTTCCGGGTCTTCGGCTGCCATCATAGAAGGCAACACCGCTACCCCCAGCTGATGTTTAACTGCCATGAGGCGCGGCATGAGACTATGGAAAAGATGCCGGCCCGACAAACCCAAGCTTCCTGCCGTTACAAGCTCACCCTGTTTATGACGCGGGGCGGATCCAATATAAGTTAACTCTCTGAGCCCTTTTGCCGCTTCAGTGAGCAAGTTTGTATGCACATAATATCCGATGGAAATCGGCATGAGCTTAATGCCCACAATATCTTTGGGGGGGCGCTTCTCTTTGGGCATTCCTCTGATCGCAAGATCGGCCTCACGACGTGCCAAGTCCACGTGATCGTCACTGGCAGAAATATCTAAATCAATACCCGGGTATTGCTGTGAAAACTTAGCTAGGGCATCGTATATAGGGTGCGCCGACCACAGGGGTAGTGAAACTTTGATCCCCCCGGTCAGTTGGGCATCCATGCCCACGAGGCGGCGCTCGGCCTCGTCGAGTGTTTCCTCAACCCCCTGAGCTATCGGAAGCAGTTCAGCAGCGAGTGCCGTTGCTTGAAAACCATCAGGTGTACGATCGAAAAGCTTACCTGCAAGTGCCTCTTCCAAGCCATCAAGCCTGCGCATTACCGTGGTGTTGCTAACACCGAGTTGCGCAGCAGCTTTTCGAGTAGAGCCATATCGACTCAATGACAATAAGATTTTTAAGTCATCCCAATTCACTTCGACGCTTATACATCCTCACTTTTTGCGTTGAGTATAGACCCGTCCTTGGCCATCAGCACAATGCCTGGTTCAGGCGCATCGTCACTCACACACTCAACAACCGTCTTCGCCTCATCAGCAGGGTAAACTTTGAGCGTCATCTTGTGCTGGCCTCGATACTGCTTGGCTTTCACCATTCTAATCCGCACATCGTCTCCGTACAGGGCCTTCAATTCTAGCTTGCACATTTTGAGATGATCACTCTGGCTTTCGGCCGAAACCGATGTCGAGAAAAGTGATATGACGCCCATCGTTAACACCACCAAAGCCGCCATTGCTGACTGAGTTACTGCACCTTTTGCTGTCTTCATTTTTGCCTCTCCTTTAAAGAGCACTAAGTGAAGCAAGCGAGACTACATTAGCAAATATCGCAACGATATATATTAAATTGATTTAATACGATGCAAATTTGCAACACTTAAATCATAGATCGTCACGGCCTAGCGATTAGGGTGTATCACTTGTCTGGCCGTTCATGGCGTGGATCGCAAGCGCAGCGCGTTCACCCTCTTGCAGTGCACCCACCACGGTTGCGGGGTTTTCCTCATGGGTGGCCTCCCCGGCGAACAAAATACGATTGTCCGCCACGGGCACCCTAAGATCGCGCCGTTTGTTGTTGCTGGCGGATACGTAGGTGTCCTGCACGGGGAAGGAGTAAACGCCGAGTGTGTAGGGTGCGCTACCCCAGTCTTGGACTAAACCCTCTATGAAATTTGCAGAAGCTGCACCGGGCGCCTGAGGAAAAGTATTATCCAAATCCTGCAGAATGGCATTAATGATGGTGGCGTCGGCAGGGCCGTCTTGCCCTGCAGCCCGTTCGCTAAGGGCTTTGGCGTTATCCCCCATGGGGTAACACATAAGCACGAAAGAGTTGGCGGCGGTTTTATAGTTACTCGGTGCCCAGCAAGCCCCTGCCACACCCTCAGTAACCAACCAGCCCAAGGGTTCACTTTCAATCTCCCACCACGCACTGCTAAAGCGAAGAGGGACCTTCATTCCGCTATCAATACCAATGGCATTGTAGGCCTGTACCGTTGTCTCGGGTAAATCAGGAATAAAGTCGATGGCTTCAGCCTGCAAAACACCAACAGAGACCGTAACGATAATATGACGAGCGCTATGCCGACGCCCTTGTATATCGGTTGCTACAACACCTTCGCCGCTGGTATCAATGCTGACGACCGGACTACTAAGCAACAGGTCGGCGTCGGCCAATACGTCATTCCACCACACGGTTTCTAACGCATCGGCATACCCCAAATCCTTGTCGCTTAGAACACGAATGCCACTCGAAAGTGCCCACTGGCTATCTTGCAACGCCAAACTTCTGGCACCTAAACGCGTCAAATTCGTCGCATAAGAAGCCCCCGCAATGCCCTCGTCGTATAAGTGATAGGCACGATGATCCACGCCCACGCCGTAAGTGGCGAGAACGTCATCAGCGAGGCTGGCGCTACCATCTTGGTGCAGCTCTGGCCGCCAATACCAATCATAAAATTCCGACACTCGAGCCACGTCAGGGTCATTAGCACACGGATTCAATGCAAGCGGCGTTGTCCAGCAGGTTCCAGCACCTTGATCCATTGAATAAGCTCCAAGTCCCTCATAGCCATTGGTATAAACATCCTCGCCATATTTCGCCCTTATAGCTGGCCACACAGGGTTACCCCCTTCTTCCAGATAATGCTCCTCAGCTCCCAGCTCAACGCGCATATCCCCAAGGGTTGCGGTTTTTACACGCCCTCCGATGCGGTCTGTCGCTTCAATGAGTAACACGTCGTAGCCTAAATTTTGCAGCGTGCGAGTCGCGTATAAACCAGCACTACCCGCCCCCACCACAATCACGTCATGGGACGTGTCGGGCGGTGTTGCGCCTGGTTGAGTAGCTGCTTGGATTTGCAGCAATAATTGAAAAAAAAAGCTACTAGGACCTACCAATGCTCCAGAACTCCCACGGCTAGTATGGCGTCACCACGTGCAGCCCAACACGCTTCGGTGCAAAGACTGCTCCACATCCGAACCCTCGTCATGCGAACCTATAGGCTAAGCATTGAAATTTGAAGACCTACAGCCTGAGCGAGATCAAAAGCACCAATAAAGCACTCATAAAGGTCTGCGAGTTACCAGCCAAGAACGGTTGTTTAGCCATGTACATGCAAACTCCTGTTACGGCGTCGACTCAAATTTAGAATAAACGCACCGCGGCCATTGAATAAGACAATCGAAACATTGGTTGGGATGGCAGGATTTGAACCTGCGACCATCACGCCCCCTTTTGTTAATGGAAGTCGCATATTTAACAATCTGGCGTCAGCGTTGCCACTTTTGGCACGTTTTATCTATCCCAGGATTTCTAACCCCTCCAGGGCAGGATCTTGGGCGTGCCTGTAGTAATCCATAGGCCCAACCAGATAACAGGTGAAAAGGCGGAAAGTATTATTTCGTTCTGATAAATGGCGGAATAGTCGGCCACGAACCTGCCCACCTCGCTCGTTGGAATAGGCAGCGAGCTGTTCATTTGGTCAATGAAGCCTGCCAATAACAAAACGCCGTGAATGAACGCCAACCAAGCCAGTGCGAGTGTGATTCTTTTTTTCATTGGTTATCCCCCCGATTTCCAAAAATAGTCACACAGAAATGGAACGGGGGTCCACGGCGACCGATTAATTAGACACCAAAAGAGACATACTGGAGTGTAAAGCGCAGTCAGTGGACACCCTTGGACACAGCCTTTTTAAAGCATTGTCAGGAAGTTTTTGGGCGACCGCCCTATCAATAGATCGCATGAATCTAAGAGAAGTTGGTCGGGACGGCAGGATTGGAACCTGCGACCACCACACCACTACGAGGATTGGCCAAAGCTTTTGTGACACAGTGCGAATCTAACGCTTTTGTCACTAAACGTTAAAAATATTAAATTCTTGTCGTCAAATGCTAAAGCAACCTTTAGTCAGTGCCTATAGGATCCGTCTCACATTATACCTATCGTGAGAAATGGAATACTTACGGGGTTAGGCAAGGGAGTGTCGTAACATTTTGGGAAGCATGAGCACATGCCGTGCCCGTCCTCCACACGCCACCACCCAGCCAGAACGCACTTTGTGGCGTTTCTACAGACTATGGGCGATGGCACCCTCGTTGAGCCTGCTTACGCCCAGCTAAGCACTGGTTGCCGGGAAATAAATGGCAATAGCAATCGCTCTTCAAGCCATAGCCGGACTTTTTTCTTAATAACCGCCACACCTGAAAACCGGGTGGGACGATTGGCGCGACGATGCCGCGCCATGCCATAGGCGCCGTTGTGATAATCCTGAGGGTCTTTTCTAGACTGTCATTTGCAGCACCGGATTGGAGCACAACGCCACTCAGGAACAGCATCTCCACCTCGGTGTGGGCGAGCGGCGTGGCGCTCTCGTCCAATGGTCGCTGTGTCTATGAGGCGAACACTTCACAGGTCGAAGCCGCGATATGAGGTTGTCTCGTAAAGCGTTGGCTCGCATCGTCTCTGGGCTTCTTCTGTTATGTGTAGCCCAATCAGCCGTCGGATCTCTGTATGACGGTAAATATGGGCAATACGCAACTTTTGATGTTCACCGGAATCAAATTTACTGCACCACTCAGGGTGCAACCTGTGAGGTCTATAATTTCACAACACCCTATATCGCGCCGTTCGGTCTCGGGGTTAGGGCCGTTTGGGCGGACGGGGATTATATGCAGTTTGTCCGTGGGGAAGGGAGCTCTGGCCCCGGCAACTATCCCAATGTCCGATTGATTCAGTACTCCAGTGGGGGGGTACAAAAACAAGTCGTGTCGAACGACGGCTATGTGCAGGCTCTGGGCGACGGCATTCTTTACATTGGCGTACCCGCTGATCGGGGGGGCACGGGCTATTTTATGTCAAATACGGAGGTGTTCCCGGATCCTGATCAATGGACTCCAGGCAACCCCTACGAATGGGAAATTGACACTCTAAACCCAACCGATCCGCAGTTGAATGACTATGTGGGGTCAAACCTCTACCTAGTGTCAGCGACAGCAGGCGCTGGCGGTAGTGCATCCTGCTCAGCAACCTCTGTTGCGTCTGGCGGTAACAGTGCTTGCACGGCTACAGCCGATGCCGGATACCAGTTTGATAGTTGGACTGGCGCATGCGCTGGCCAAGGTACCACCTGTTCGCTGACCAATATTACTAGCGACAAAGCAAGTGTAGCCGGCTTTGTACCTCTTGACAGTGACGGTGACGGTACCGACGACGGCGCAGACAACTGCCCACTCATCGCCAACCCGGACCAGCTAGATACCGACTCCGATGGCACGGGCGATGCCTGTGACACCGATGATGACGGTGACGGTACCGACGACGGACCTGATAACTGCCCGCTCATTGCCAACCCGGACCAGCTAGATACCGACTCCGATGGCACGGGCGATGCCTGCGATACCGACGGTGACGGTGACGGTACCGACGACGGCGCAGACAACTGCCCACTCATAGCCAACCCGGATCAGCTAGATACCGACTCCGATGGCACGGGCGATGTCTGTGACACCGATGATGACGGTGACGGCACCGACGACGGACCTGATAACTGCCCGCTCATCGCCAACCCGGACCAGCTAGATACCGACTCCGATGGCACGGGCGATGCCTGTGACACCGATGATGACGGTGACGGCACCGACGACGGCGCAGACAACTGCCCGCTCATCGCCAACCCGGATCAGCTAGATACCGACTCCGATGGTACGGGCGACGCCTGTGACACCGATGATGACGGTGACGGTACCGACGACGGACCTGATAACTGCCCGCTCATTGCCAACCCGGACCAGCTAGATACCGACTCCGATGGCACGGGCGATGCCTGCGATACCGACGGTGACGGTGACGGTACCGACGACGGCGCAGACAACTGCCCACTCATAGCCAACCCGGATCAGCTAGATACCGACTCCGATGGCACGGGCGATGTCTGTGACACCGATGATGACGGTGACGGCACCGACGACGGCGCAGACAACTGCCCGCTCATCGCCAACCCGGACCAGCTAGATACCGACTCCGATGGTACGGGCGACGCCTGTGACACCGATGATGACGGTGACGGCACCGACGACGGACCTGATAACTGCCCGCTCATTGCCAACCCGGACCAGCTAGATACCGACTCCGATGGTACGGGCGACGCCTGTGACACCGATGATGACGGTGACGGTACCGACGACGGACCTGATAACTGCCCGCTCATTGCCAACCCGGACCAGCTAGATACCGACTCCGATGGCACGGGCGATGCCTGCGATACCGACGGTGACGGTGACGGTACCGACGACGGCGCAGACAACTGCCCACTCATAGCCAACCCGGATCAGCTAGATACCGACTCCGATGGCACGGGCGATGTCTGTGACACCGATGATGACGGTGACGGCACCGACGACGGACCTGATAACTGCCCGCTCATCGCCAACCCGGACCAGCTAGATACCGACTCCGATGGCACGGGCGATGCCTGTGACACCGATGATGACGGTGACGGCACCGACGACGGCGCAGACAACTGCCCGCTCATCGCCAACCCGGATCAGCTAGATACCGACTCCGATGGCACGGGCGATGCCTGTGACACCGACGGTGACGGTGACGGCACCGACGACGGACCTGACAACTGCCCGTTAATTGCCAACCCGGACCAGCTAGATACCGACTCTGACGGCACGGGTGATGCCTGTGATACCGATGATGACGGTGACGGCACCGACGACGGACCTGACAACTGCCCGCTCATTGCCAACCCGGACCAGCTAGATACCGACTCTGATGGTACGGGCGACGCCTGTGACACCGATGATGACGGTGACGGTACCGACGACGGACCTGATAACTGCCCGCTCATTGCCAACCCGGACCAGCTAGATACCGACTCCGATGGCACGGGCGATGCCTGCGATACCGACGGTGACGGTGACGGCACCGACGACGGCGCAGACAACTGCCCGCTCATCGCCAACCCGGACCAGCTAGATACCGACTCCGATGGTACGGGCGACGCCTGTGACACCGATGATGACGGTGACGGCACCGACGACGGACCTGATAACTGCCCGCTCATTGCCAACCCGGACCAGCTAGATACCGACTCCGATGGCACGGGCGATGCCTGCGATACCGACGGTGACGGTGACGGTGACGGTACCGACGACGGCGCAGACAACTGCCCACTCATAGCCAACCCGGATCAGCTAGATACCGACTCTGACGGCACGGGTGACGCCTGTGACACTGATGATGACGGTGATGACGGTGATGACGGTGATGACGGTGATGGTGATGGTGATGGTGATGGTGATGGTGATGGTGATGGTGATGGTACCGACGATGGCTCTGATAACTGTCCGCTCATAGCCAATGTGGATCAAATAGATACCGACTCTGATGGTCTCGGCGATCTATGCGATGAGGATGACGACAATGACGGCGTCCTCGACATTAGTGAGGTGCGCGGCGACTGCAGGATAAAAATTGACTGCGATGATGACAATGAAACCGATCTCACAGATCCATTTCCCTTGGCAGTAACGTCAATCGCGCTCGCTCCACATAGGTCCATCACCACGCTCCCGCCCAGCCGCTCGTCTACCTGCTCACTAGTTCTCAGCCAGGCTTACTTATCTGCCTACACGGCTCCAGACGGCATGGACAGCATTGGTACTCAGGCTAATTTTTCTCTATCTGGCTGTGATACGGACTCCGCAGAGACCGTTACGGTAGAAGTGAACTTTGGAGTCGCACTGCCGTCAGATGGCCTAGTGTGCAAAGTTGACGGGACGTCAGGACCACTCGACATCAGTAACGCGAAGATTAGCGGCAACTCGGCTCGTTATACACTGATTGACAATGGCCCCTTCGATACCAACCCAATATTAGGCGCCATTGACAACCCGGTGACGGTCATCGTCCTCGAAGAGAATTCACTGTCGGAAGCGCCCGCCATACCGGTACCCATCAATCCAATCTGGTTAATTTTTCAGGGGCTTTTCCTCGGTCTGCTGGCGATCCGGGCACTCAGATCGCCTGATTAGACGATGACCGGGGTGGGGACGGAATATAACGAATGGAAGTCATGGCTGCCCCATAACCAGCAATGCCGATCATGCCGAAAGCGATGAAAAAAGCGGCGCCTGTTAACGCATTAACGATAGCGTCCTGTCTCGCAAAAGAAGACTTATCCTGATCGCAACGGTGTTGATTAGTAAACTTCGTTGGCTGGAACAACAGACTAGGGGCTTTCACCAATCAAAGGGATAGCAAAAAGGCAGGCTCGGTACGCGGTTTCTTATTTGCAAGTACTCAATTAAGAACAAGGCTCTTTCAAAGCGCCTTGCACTGTCTTCGCAAAAAAATGGTCGGGACGGCAGGATTTGAACCTGCGACCACCACACCCCCAGTGTGGTGCGCTACCAGACTGCGCTACGCCCCGAAGCGGCGAGAGTATACATGGGTAAAGACGTGGTGGTAAGTGTCAGAGCGGAGGATTTAGCAGAGCCTGAGCTTTTAGTAAGTCGCTAATGCAGTCTCGAGCCACCTGTTGAATCTCGACGGGTGTCGGTACCTCGTCTTCTTGGGTCATACGTTGCCGTGCACCGCCGATGGTGTAGCCCTGCTCGTACAGCAAACTGCGGATCGTGCGAATCATCTCAACATCGACGCGCTGATAGTAGCGACGGTTTCCACGGCGCTTAACGGGTTTTAACTGCGGAAACTCTTGCTCCCAGTAACGCAAAACGTGGGGCTTCACGGCGCAAAGATCGCTGACCTCGCCAATCGTAAAGTAACGCTTAGTGGGGATGGGAGGAAGTTCACTGTTGTGCGTGGGTTCAAGCATTATCAAATCCTCCCAATTCAGTCACCTGTTCAACCTTTGCCTTGAGTTTTTGACCCGGCCGAAAAGTCACCACTCTTCTGGCCGAAATGGGGATTGCCTCGCCAGTTTTCGGATTTCTTCCGGGTCGCTGACGCTTGTCCCTTAGATCAAAATTTCCAAAGCCCGACAGTTTGACTTGCTCATTGTTCTCAAGACAAATACGTATCTCTTCAAAGAACTGCTCTACCAGTTCCTTGGCCTCACGTTTATTCAGGCCCAGCTCCTCAAAGAGCTTGTCGGCCATCTCAGATTTTGTCAGTGCAGACATGATATTTCGCTATGCCCTCAACTCCGCATTGAATTTTTCTTTCAGAAAATCAACGACTTGGTTAATAATCGCAGACACTTCCTCATCATCAAGAGTGCGCGAGCCGTCTCGAAAAGTCAAACCGAGAGCGATACTTTTTTGGTGTTCACCAACGCCGCTACCGGTGTAGACATCGAAAAGCTTCAAGTCAGCCAAAGCCGGCCCTGACACATCGCAAACAGCATCCAACAACGCGCCGACCTCGAGGTCGCGCCCAACCACAACCGCAATATCCCGCCGGGTCTCGGGGAAACGCGAAATATCCTCGTAAGCTGGTACGCTGCCTTGACGCACTGCGCTCAGATCCAGTTCAGCAAATACGGTATTCGCGGGTATGTCCAACTGCTGCGCCGCCTGAGGGTGCACCGTCCCTAAGAACCCAATCACTTTGCCATCGAGGGCGACATTGGCCGTTTGACCATCATGCAGCCCCGAATGGCACGCCGAGATAAATGTGACGTCAGCATCGGTACGCCCCAGTAGTTGTTCTAGCTCCCCTTTCATGTCGAAGAAATCAACTCGACTACTGTCATCTGCCCAGTTTTCTGTGGCTCTGGTACCAGACATTGCTAGCGCGAGCATCGATTGCTCGGCGTAGGGTTGCCCGGTGGTAAAACGGCTACCTGTCTCGAAAAGTCGCACTCGAGAGTTCTGACGCTTAACGTTATGTGCCACCGCAGCCGCCAACCCAGGCAGAAGGCCTAGGCGCATTTCTGACAGCTCACTAGAAATAGGATTCTTTACTTTGACCGCCTGACCCTCAGGCCAGAACACCGCTTGCTGCTCTGGCGCCACAAAGCTAAAGGTAATCGCTTCCTGGAACCCTCGCGATACTAAGCCTTGTCGCAGGGTGCGCAGCGATCGCTGCGCCTCACTAACGGGTGTGATCTGAAGCTTCGCCTCAATATGGGCAGTCGGCAAACGGTTGTACCCATGGACTCGAGCCAACTCTTCAATCAAATCGACCTCTTGGCTCATGTCGAAGCGCCAGCTGGGGGCAACACATGTCCAGGAATTTGACTCATCATAGGTCACATCGAACCCTAACCCCTGCAAAATACGCGTCACTTCATCCTCTGGCAGTGCTAAGCCTAAAACACGCTCAATACGCTCCGCACGGAGCACGAGTGTCGACTGCTCGGGTAAATCTTCAGGGCTGACCACCTCAGTAACAGGGCCAGCGCTGCCGCCGGTTACGGTCAGCAGCAGCTCAGTTGCCCGCTCAATAGCACGCCGTTGCAACTGCCAATCTACCCCTCGCTCGTAACGATGAGAGGCATCGGTATGCAATCCGTAGCCTCGCGCTCGACCGGCGATTAGGGCTGGCGTAAAGAAAGCGCTTTCTAGAAAAATAGATCGCGTCTCAGCGGTAACACCACTGTTAGCACCACCCATAATGCCCGCAAGCGCCAAGGGTCGCTGGTGATCCGCTATGACCAAAGTCCCATCAGTCAGCTGTATCTCCGAACCGTCCAGTAACGTCATGGATTCATTAGGCGTTGACTCACGAACGACAACGCCGTGTGACAACGTATCCAAATCAAAAGCGTGCAGCGGCTGGCCCATCTCCAACATGACGTAGTTAGTCACATCTACGACCGGGTCTATCGTACGAAGCCCCGACCGACGCAAGCGTTCAGCCATGTACAAAGGCGTGGTCGCGGCAAGATCAACACCCTCAATAACTCTGCCGAGATACCTTGGGCATTGTGCACTTGCCACCACCTCGACAGGGAAAGTGGTGTCAATAGCCGGTTGAACGGGCTCTACGGGAGGCTCGCAGGCCATTAACTGATTGAGAACTGCGACATCCCGCGCAATACCGGCAATACCAAGACAATCCGCGCGGTTAGGTGTTAAGCCAAGTTCAAGGGTCACGTCATTCAGAGCGAGATAGTCACGTAAGTCCTGTCCCACCGGCGCATCGGGAGCAAGCTCAAGCAGTCCGTCCTTTTCATCTGACAGAGACAGCTCTGCGGCAGCGCACAACATGCCCTGACTCTCAAGCCCCCGTAATTTAGCTTTCTTAATTTTGAAATTGCCCGGGAGCACTGCGCCCAGACGTGCCAGAGGTGCTTTTAAACCCACACGAGCGTTGGGCGCACCACAAACAATTTGTACCGTCTCATCACCAGCGTTTACGGTGCAAACACGCAGCTTGTCGGCGTCGGGGTGCTGATCTGCCGTTACAATCTCCGCAACAACCACCCCCTCAAAAGACCCTGCAACCGGCGTAATGGCATCGACCTCCAAGCCAGCCATTGTCAGCTGCTCGGCCAACATTTCAGCCGACAAACTGGGGTTAACCCATTCGCGCAACCACTGTTCTGAAAAAATCATGGTTCGCGTCCTCTACTGAAACTGGCTTAAAAAGCGCAGATCGTTGTCAAAATTTAGCCGCAGGTCACCAATGCCATAGCGCAGCATAGCCAAACGCTCCACGCCCAAACCAAAAGCAAAACCCGTAAATCGCTCGGTATCGATGCCCGACATTTCAAACACCCGCGGATTCACCATGCCGCAGCCCAATACTTCGAGCCAGCCCGTATGGCTGCACACCCGACAACCCTCACCGCCGCACTTCACACACTGAATATCAACTTCAGCCGAAGGTTCAGTAAAGGGAAAGTAGGAGGGTCTAAATCTCACCGCGAGATCATCGCGCTCGAAAAACGCCTGCATGAAAGCTTCCAGCAAGCCCTTAAGGTCGGCAAAGCTGGATCGCTCGTCAACAAGCAAGCCCTCTATTTGATGGAACATGGGCGAATGCGTTAAATCAGAATCGCAGCGATAAACTCGCCCAGGACAAATGATCCTCAACGGCGGCTCGCGGGATTCCATAGTTCGAATCTGCACACCCGAAGTGTGGGTGCGCAGCACATGCGTTTCGTCAATGTAGAATGTATCGTGCATAGCCCGCGCGGGGTGATGAGCTGGAATATTGAGGGCTTCAAAATTGTGATAATCGTCCTCAATTTCAGGGCCTTCAGCGACGCTAAACCCCATTCCGGTGAAAAAATCCTCTACCCGCTGGATGGTTCGAGTAATGGGATGTAGTCCTCCAAGGTCAACACCGCGCCCAGGTAACGTCACATCGATTTTTTCAGCTTCAATCTTCTGCTGCAAAGCCGCCTGCTCAAGCCCGGTTCGCCGCTCATTGAGCACACCGGAAAGCTCCTGCTTCACCGCATTGATGAGAGCACCGGCTTTGGGGCGTTCCTCAGCGGACAGCCCTCCTAAAGTTTTCAACAGCCCAGTCAAAGCACCCTTTTTACCCAGATACTCAACGCGAAGCTGCTCTAGCTCCTGCGGTGTTGATGCCTGTGCTACCGCGGCTATGGCTGCTGATTTTATTGCCTCTAGGGATTCCATGCTTTCCATCTCAACCGTATGCAAACACTGGCCACTTCTGACCATAAAAAAAGGAAGGAGCAAGTGCGCCTTCCCTCATAGGATACTGCAGTCGGGCCTGCAAGACGCAGGCCGCTGATTAAGCTGCCAGAGCTGAGCGCGCTTGCTCCACAACCGCTGCAAATGCAGCCTTGTCATGCACGGCCAAATCGGCCAGCACACGTCGATCCAGCGCTATATCTGCTTTCTTCAGGCCATTAATAAGCCGGCTGTAGGTCAGGCCGTTAGCACGGGACTGCGCATTGATGCGAGTAATCCAGAGTGCACGGAACTGACGCTTTCGCTGCCGTCGGTCACGATAAGCGTACTGACCTGCTTTGGTGACTGCCTGCTTGGCTACCCGAAACACACGTGAGCGCGCTCCGTAATACCCTTTCGCTTTGCTTAAGATTTTCTTGTGACGACGTCTAGCCGTCACACCACGTTTTACACGAGCCATAGTCTTTTACTCCAAGTGATGAGGACGGTTATTTAGCACGAAGCATACGATCGATCAGCACTTTATCTGCCTGATCAACCATAGATGTGCCGCGCAGCTGACGCTTACGCTTGGTCGTCATCTTGGTAAGAATATGGCTTTTATGAGCGCTTTTGCGCTTATAACCGCCGGCGGTTTTTTTAAACCGCTTGGCGGCACCACTGTGAATTTTTGCTTTGGACATGGATACAACTCCGCATTTGGCCCGCTTACGCAGGCGAGTTTTTCATTGATCGGGGCCAGAGGCATTCACTGGCCATTAACCCCGCTTCTTAGGTGCGATAACCATCGTCAACTGTCGGCCTTCCATTTTCGGAAATTGCTCAACGTTGCCGAGTTCGCTCAGGTCGGCTTCTACTCGTTTGAGTAGCTCCATGCCGATTTCCTGATGAGCCATTTCACGCCCGCGATACCGCAGGGTGACTTTGGCCTTATCGCCGTTCTCAAGGAAACGCACCAGGTTGCGTAGTTTTACCTGGTAGTCCCCTTCGTCCGTCCCTGGACGAAATTTCATTTCTTTAACTTGGATTCGTTTGGTCTTCTTTCGCTGCGCAGCTTTTTGCTTTTTGGCCTCAAAAATATGCTTTCCGTAGTCCATAACTTTACAGACTGGCGGATCAGACTCTGCCATCAGCACGAGGTCCATGCCTGCTGCTTCTGCAGCTGCTTGAGCCTCGGCGATTGGCACAATGCCCACTTGCTCTCCCTCAGCACTGACTAAACGCACCTGAGAGGCTGTAATTTGCTCATTCGTAATGGCTTTTTTGCTTTTGCTGTCGCTCTTAATACCCTCGATCTCCAGTTAGTAAAGAGCGCGGATAGTACAGGCAAGCGAGGCCAAGCTCAAGATGCCTCGTTGGTATAAATAACCGACCCAAATCCTTCTACCGCGGCTGCATTCGTCGGGCCAACCTTTATGGTTTCACCAGAGGGCAAAACAGCGAACTCGGACTTGCCCGCTTCGCCTCTGAGCTGTGACCCCGGCAGGGGTAAAGTCAGTGCGCGTCTCCCCGCGGACCACCATAAAAATCTCCGACTAAGCCACGGCTATTTTTGGCCAAAACCTATCTTTTCGCGGCAAGTCATTAATTCTCAATGGAAGGCTACTGACAATTTACTGAGATCTCGATAACGTCGGGCTCAATGAACTAGAGGTCCATCAACATGAACTTGCTCGACATCGATCAGTTCCAGTGGCAGCACCACCAAGAAATTGTTGCGGGCGCGCCCCCCATCGATTACTGGAGCTCGATACTTTCCATTAGCAACAGTGGGCGCCTAGAAATGCTATACCGCTGGGAGCCCAATGCGCATTGCCACTTTCACCGCCATCGCGCAGAGACAACATCGATCGTTTTGCAAGGCGAGCTCAATGTAGCCGACTACGTCAATGGCAAAGTCACTAACTCATGGGTGAGGCCAAAGGGGCATCGCGCCTTCGGTGAGGGCGATGAGGTTCATCGAGAATGGGGCGGGCCGCAGGGCGCTTTGGTGTACTTTAGCCTGTATGCCGCAGATGGATTGCTTGCAGATCAGCTAGATTCCCAAGGCAATATCATCAGAACCACGTCTTTGAGCGATGTCAAAAAACACTATGATAAAAATGCTGCCACCCTGCAGCACTGAATGCTGGGGGGGGGTGCCCCCTTTCACTCTAAAAAAACTGGCTACTTGATAGAGCTCACGAGATCCTGCTCGGCGCACCAGCTCAGAGGAGAGCAACCGAAGCGCTGGGAGAAGTACCGCGAGAAATTTCCAGTGTTTGAAAATCCAGCGTGATTTGAAATCAAACTGACCGAAAAAACCCCGCTACGCAGCATAGGCAACACAACTTCATCTCGAGATTCGTCGAGCAAACACTGAAATGTAACGCCCAAATCACGTGCTAAACGCCGTTGTAACGTGCGTTTGTCGCAATGCATGCGCTCGGCTAGACGGGTGAGCTGATAACGACCCGTCGGCAAGGTTGCCCGAATCCAACCTTTAATTTCACTCTTGAGCACAGCACTAAGGTCGCCCTGTTTATAGGCATCCAATGCGCTGTTGGCCTGTTGGGTAAACCCCGTCAGTCCTTTGCGATAGCCCGGGTTAGGCCTAGCTAATACATCGCGGTGAATAAGCACACCCGTATCTGGGCTATCCACATTGATGGGAACGGATTGAAAATGGCTGGGCCAACGCAAACCCACTCTCGATGGCGTCAAGTGTAGCGAAGTGGGCTTAAAGGCGCCCTCTGAAATTGCGCCCAAACCCGAGACGACTTGCATCAATGCCGTGCCGGCAACGATCTCCGCGGCATGCTCATCCTTCGTGCTGTCTATTTCCACCCACGATGACAGAAAAATATAATCGCCTTGAGGCCTCACCTGCCAAACAATGGGGGCTGCATGCAGGGGATTGTACCGCAGCAACACAGACAGCATCGCACCCACGTTGGGTGCCTCTTGAAACAGGGAGCCGAGAACTCCGGCGTGGTTTTCTGACTGATCATCGACCCACCCTGCAATTAATTCCGGGCCTTCCTCAGCCATGGGCAAAAGCAACCGACAGACATCCGCAAGCGGAATTTCGGGGTTCATCGTGTACGGGTTCGAAGTGGATGCCTGTTGAATGGCTTCCTGACAATTACCGTCTGGAGACCACTTTGGCATTCCCCAAATGGCGGCGGTTTCGACGACACCTTGAATCATCTGATTAGTCCGAATGCGTTAGATTTCGCTCATGTTGACCATGGACCACCATTTGTCAAGTCAAAGGCCACAATGTTGTTAAAGCCCGCACCAAATTGTGTAAACGGTGTCACGAAATGATAATTCAGGGCCGCCCAGCCGAACCTGCCTAGCGTTAGGTCTGATCCCATAAAAGAGCGACCCAAACGGCTTTTTACAGATCAATCGTTATTGGCAACCTCTTCAAACCGCCACCAATCCTAGGGTGCCTTGCAACAGCGGCTCTCGCACAAACATCTCAAACCACTTCCAAAACGATTGACTCAAAAATGCGAAACCGTTCACCCCACGCACCACTTCAATGGATTATGGAGAATCTTTACCGGCAATTTGAGTCTTGGCTACCTCGATCTGCCTCGCACTAAGCGTCTAGGCGTCCCTTCTTAGCTGACATATCGCTCATTAACTGCATGAGCTCTGCCAAATTCAAGCTGCCAAGATCTGCACCATGACGCCCTCTTACCGCCACGGTACCCGCACTCATTTCTTTATCGCCGACCACCAAAACTAGCGGCACTTTTGCCAACTCGTGCTCACGAATTTTAAAGCCTATTTTTTCATTGCGAAGGTCAGTACCCGCTCTGAAACCGGCCTCCTTGAGATCGGCTGCCACCTGCTGAGCATACGCCCCCTGTTTATCTGTAATCGGTGCCACGATTGCCTGCTGAGGCGCAAGCCACAGCGGAAACTCTCCTTCGTAGTGCTCTATGAGAATGCCGATAAACCGCTCAAAGGATCCCAACACAGCACGATGCAACATGACGGGAACCTGTCTACTGCCATCCTCCGCGACATACTGTGCATCGAGGCGGCCAGGCATTGAGAAATCAACCTGAATCGTACCCAGCTGCCAAACTCGGCCGATACAGTCCTTAAGAGAGAATTCAATTTTTGGGCCATAGAATGCACCCTCGCCAGGAAGCGTCTCCCAATTGAGATTCTTGGCATCTAAAGCCTCTGCAAGGGCTGCTTCAGCTCTGTCCCAGTCTGTCTCGGAACCCACCCGCTCGGCGGGACGGGTCGATAACCGATAGATAACCTCGGTAAAACCAAAATCGGCATACACCTCGTGCAGCATGTCGATAAAAATGGCAACCTCAGACTGAATTTGCGCCTCCGTGCAAAAAATATGCGCATCGTCTTGGGTGAATCCTCTTACCCGCATAATGCCGTGTAAAGAGCCCGAAGGTTCATTGCGGTGACAGCTGCCAAACTCTGCAAGCCTCAGAGGCAAATCTCGGTAAGACTTTAAGCCCTGATTGAACACCTGAACGTGACACGGGCAGTTCATGGGTTTTACAGCAAACTGTCGGTCGTCGGCGTCAAGGGTGAACATTCCTGATGCAAACTTATCGGCATGACCAGATCGCTGCCAAAGTGAAATATCGACCACCTGCGGTGTTTTTATCTCCTCGTAATCGAAGCGCAGTTGCTGCTTGCGCATATAACTTTCAATCACCTGATAAATCGTCCAGCCAGGAGCATGCCAAAACACCATACCGGGGGCTTCTTCCTGAGTATGAAAAAGGTCGAGCTTTTTGGCGATTTTGCGATGGTCGCGTTTTTCTGCTTCAGCAATTCTGTTGAGGTACGCCTTCAGTTCTTTTTTGTTGCCCCAGGCGGTTCCGTAAATGCGCTGCAGCATCTGATTGTTAGCATCACCGCGCCAGTAGGCGCCCGCGACCTTAGTCAATCGAAACGCTTTTAATTTGCTGGTTGTGGGCACATGGGGACCGCGACAAAGATCCATCCACTCACCCTGTTTATAAACAGAAATCTCTTCTCCCTCTGGAAGCTCCTCAATAATCTGAACTTTGAAGTGCTCTCCCATGTTACGAAAAAGATCAATCGCTTGATCTCTCGAGTACACAACACGTTCCACGGAAAGGTCTGCACTCGCGAGCTCCTCCATGCGCTTTTCAATACGCTCGAGGTCTTCAGGGGTGAAATTGTGGCCTGTGGCAAAGTCGTAATAGAAGCCATTTTCGACGGTGGGGCCAATCGTGACCTGTGTGCCGGGAAATAACTGCTGTACCGCCTGAGCTAATAAGTGCGCGGTGGAGTGTCGAATGATCTCAACCCCCGCTTCGTCACGCTCGGTAATAATACTCAAGGCACTGTCTGATTCGATAACGAAGGAGGTATCTACCTCGCGCCCATCAACCACGCCGGCCAAAGCGGCCTTGGCGAGACCAGGCCCAATATCAAAAGCCACATCGGCCACAGAGACCGCGTGCTCGAAGCTGCGCTGAGACCCATCTGGAAGATTAATGACTGGCATACTGACATTCCTTTTAACAGCCCCAAAGCCTTATGGAGGCTATACGCTGAAGTAATAATTAGTCCCAGAGCGACGGGTCACCGACGAGTAATTTGATACTCACACGACCGAACATCCACCAATGGGAGGTTCTGGGCCGGTTGCCAATATTCGAAACGATTAGCGAACATCGCAGTAGCGAAGCCCTGAGCAGTTACCATAGTATCGCAACCGTATGCACTGCGCACCAAGTGCCCGCGAGGAAATCGAAATACATCACGATCGAAGGGCCTATAAGTCGCTATCGGATATCGCAACCCCTGATTAACGATGACCCACAAGCCGACATGCTCGCGCTAAACCTACCCTTCAGCAAGGAGATTGATGGCGCTTCCATAACAGCAGAATCACCCTTGTAGTCACACCACATCCAAATGCCGTAACACTCTAGGGCTTAATTCCGATAACCCGCCGCACCAATGATCTAAGATCACAGCGCCCTGATCAAACCCAGCTGCCACTTGGTCATAGCGCCTGTAGGCCTTGTGGCTTCAAAACAGTCGAGCATGCAAGTGCTGTCGAGGCCAAATCTAACGGACACAAGCTATATCATCTGTATGCACCGAGGATTCGTACGGTATCGTAATGTTTACAGAGCAATGATGAACAGGGACAGCCATCATGGAAGAAAACAGGGAAAGCGGCAGCACTCAGCTGTCACACAGTCAAGTTTTGCGCAGCAAAATAGCAATGGTAATGCCGAGACTGCACGAGCAATTGTACCAATTTTGGAATCATCCCCGCATTGGCGACATGTTCCCAAAACACCTTGAAATTCTCTATCACACGGTGCACGCCAGTGTGCCTCTGCTTGAAGCAGCGCTCTCCGAGGCGCAGCGACTCGAGCCAACCTGTCCCGTAGCACGCGCGCTGATTCCCTACCTAGAAAAGCACATCGCAGAAGAAAAAGATCACGATATGTGGGTGCTCGAAGATCTTGCAGTTTTTGGTATCGACAGGAAAAGTGTGATTGAACAAATTCCACCCTCTGTGGTCGCAACACAAATAGGCAGCCAGTACTACTACATTAAATATGCCCACCCATTGGCCGTCATTGCTTATCTGGCGGTTGTGGAGGGCTCTCCACCGATGGCCGATCAGCTTGACCGCCTGGTGACCAATACCGCGATACCGAAAGAGGCGATGCGAAGCTTTTACAAACACGCAGACATAGATCGCTATCACAGTCAGGAGCTTTGGGCCTTCATCGATACACTGCCACTCACTCACAAACAAACAAATCTGCTAGGCTTAAATTCGATGCTAACGACTGAGCACGCTGCGAACACCCTCGAATACCTACTGGAAGACTTCAGTTGATGGAACCAATGGACCCAACGACGATGTACATACGATGAGAAAGCCTGATTCCACGGTAACAGACGGTGGTCCGTTTGCCTTCGTTTGCTACTCGCACCGAGATGCATCGACGGCTTATAAGGAAATTCAGCGATTTCAACAAGCGGGCATCCGGGTTTGGTACGACGAAGGTATTGGAGGAGGTGACGAGTGGGCTGACTCAGTGGCCACCGCTATCGCTGAAAGCACCGTATTTTTTTTCTTAGTGACTCAAAACTCTGTTCAGTCAGAGCACTGTAGACGAGAAATTAACTTTGCTCATAGCTGTGCCACAGCGGTGACCCCCATTTATTTGGAACCTACCACCTTACCTGCGGGCCTGAAACTTAGCTTGAATAATCGACAGGCAATCATGAAATATGAGCTGCCAGAAAATGATTATGAAAAAAAGATCGCATCACTCTCAGCCGCGAAGGAACTTAACTTAACAAACAGTTCGTCAAACGAACCTGCAGGAAAAAGTCAGCCTACAGTGCGGATCAGTACTGCTCTCCCAACCCCATCGAGCCGTCCCGGAATTGCAGTACTGCCGTTCAAGAATAGGTCGTCTGATGAGGACATAGATTTCATATGCGAGGGTATTGCGGATGAGATCATAACCGCAATGTCCGATATTGAAGGGGTTAGAATAATTTCCAGCAGCTCTGCAAACAAGGTGGATCAGCAGACCACCGACATCCGAACAATAGGCTCACAGCTGGACGTGAAATATATTCTGGAAGGCAGCATACAAAAATCATTACAACGTCTGAGAATTACCGCCAAGTTACCCTGCACTGAGGGCGATGAAATACTTTGGGCGGAGCGATGGGACTGCACAATCGATCAAATTTTTGACGTGCAGGAAACAATTGCAATCAGCGTTTTAAAAGCGCTTCAAGTTCAACTCAGTACCGCGGAAAGCGCGCACCTAGCTGAGCGTCATATACCTGACATTCAAGCCTACGAATATTATTTACGTGCCAGACAGTTGTCCAAGACCTTTACCGAAGACGCATTACAAGAAGCGCTGGACTACCTCAGGCAAGGCGAGGCTATTGTTGGCGAAAACGCCTACATTATTGCGGCGATGGGACAGATTTATTGGCAGTTTCACAATGCCGGCATAGACTCTGACTCGAAAAATCTCGATGCCGCGGAGCAGTGTGTCGCGAGGCTTTTTGACCTTGATCCCAACTCCGTCGATGGAAATAGACTCTCTGGATTACTCAAAGCTAAAACCCCGGACAGCATATTCGAAGCCGTAAGGCATTTAAGAGTCGCCTTAGAGGCTCACCCGAACGACCCAGAGACACTGCTGTGGTTATCGCTAATATTTGCCGCTGCCGGACAGATTACCGCTGCCAAGTCGCTTTCCAATCATTTACTGAACATTGACCCCTTGACTACCGTTAACCTCGTACTACCTGGCTTTATTAGCATGCTCGACGGCAATCTGACTCAAGCAACCAATGAACTTCTCTACAGCCATGAAATGAACCCTGGCAACCCAATAACAACGCTCGTATATGGCCAGTCCCTCGCCATGACGGGAAATAGTTCCGCTGCTATACCTGTGCTTCGCTCTCTCAAGACCCTGCTGCCTGGCACTTTTTTTTCGCGACTTGGCGAGCTCTATGCCGCTAGTCTCGAAGGAGACTCAAAAACTGCACTGCGGCTGGCCTCAGACCAACTCAAATCAGAAGCGCAATCTGACTGGCAGTATTCCTGGACTCTTGCGCAATGCTTTGCGGTTACCGGTAACAGCGAAGAGGCTATTGACTGGCTAAACAACGCAGTTCGTCATGGGTGGATGAACTATCCACTCCTTAATGAGCATGACCCTCTGCTTGAGTCCCTTAGAGGCCATGAGAGATTTCACGCTCTCATGGTGGACGTAAAGGCAAGGTGGCTCGCCTTTGAGGTTTAGATGAAAGAGGCAGAAGCCTGCGCAGAGTCCTCATCAGGAACCTGATCTTTCACCTTTTTGAGTATTCTTGCCAACTCCTTGTGCTCGTCGTCGTCAAGGGCTTCGAGCGCAGCTTTTGCCGAGTCGGGCAAGTCTTCTTTCACAACGCCAGCTCTATGTAACTCCAAATGCTTATTCGACATCCGATGTCTTCCTTCTGTTATTGGCCAAATTATTTCTGTTTTTGCGTGCTGAATCACATATTATTTCAGGACAACTCGCGTCGAATAAGGTAGGCCCAACAAAATGAAAAAGCAAGCGTTCCCTAAATGGTTGCCGAGAGAAGTTGCTGAACACTATGACTTTCCCCTGAACGAACTCGATGGCGGCAAGCAAAGCGTGGCGATTATTTCACTAGGGGGCAAACTTAATATTGATGAGCTGCGCCAAAACTTCACTGACATGGGCGCCCCTATTCCATCACTCAAAATTTATGACGTAGACAGTGATAGCATTGGTCATGAACAAAACAATTCCCCGACGACAGAGACCCACTTGGACCTCGAGGTCATTGGTAGCATCTGTCCTAACGCAGCCATTAACATCTATCGCGGAGCGAACAATGGTGGCCCAGGGTTTGCGCAGGCGCTAGCCGCAGCGGTTGAAGCTAATAATTCAGTTATTTCCATCTCATGGGGAAGACCGGAATTAGATGGCGACGACACCTGCGCGCTAGAAGAAATTCTCCAAGTCGCAAGGAAGTTAGATATCACGGTATGTGTCTCCGCTGGCGATGGGGGCTCCTCGGGGCACCGCGAAGGTCTGCATGCGATTCCAGCGCCCGACAATAAAGCTCATGTGGAATACCCTGCGTCCAGCCCCCATGTTCTTTCTTGTGGAGGCACACAGTTACTGGCTGACGGCGAGGGCTTTAAAGAAGTCGTTTGGAATAACAGTGACCCCATTTATAAAAGCAGCGCTACCGGAGGAGGCGTCAGCAGATTATTTCCCCGGCCTTCATGGCAAGACGCCCACGGAGTCGATATTACGTCAGTCAATTCAGGAGAATCGGGACGTACCGTGCCTGACGTATCAGCCATCGCGGCTGGAGGAGATTGGCTGATGTTTGAAAACTCAGTAAGCAAAATCGCGGGGGGCACCAGTGCCGTTGCTCCCCTCATGGCTTCTTTAGTGGTGCTTGCTAATCAAAAACGCGAGTCAATCGGAAAATCGAGGCTTGGATTCATTACAGATAAACTTTACGAAATAGCCACGGCAAAAAAAGGCTTTGTCAGCGTTACGCAAGGTCACAATAAGCCCACGCCCCACTATCCAGGTTATACAGCTCGTGCAGGGCACGACGCCTGCACTGGCCTGGGCTCACCACGGGCTCGTGAACTCATCAATGAGCTCGCTAAGCTCGCATAAAACCTTTTCCCGAGTCGAAAATCACATTACGCGCTTTAGGCTCTACAAGTCTTGACTGCAACGTCACAACCCCCACCGAAAGGCACAAAAACTCAGATTCATTTTCACTTCCAGTGACCAACTGAACATGAGAAGCGCTTCTCACATTGTGTAATGATGAGTGAACGGCCACTGAGCCACCCTAGGCTTAATTGATAATAAGAAGGTATGTTAGCCACTTGCCGCGGGGCTCTACTCAACCAAGCCTGAACCTTGAGAGCGGCGGCTACTAGCGTAAATACGATCGAGAACACTGAGGAAAACCATGAAGCAACGAGTGGCGTTGGTTGAAGATGAACAGGCACTGGCCGCCAGTTATCAAGAGTTTTTGCAACAAGCTGGATACAGCGTAGCCCTGTATGCAACTGCGGAAGACGCCATTGCCGGGATTAAAAATCTTCGACCCGATTTGATTCTTCTAGATATTGGGTTGGGGCACGATCCTGAGGCCGGCTTTGAGCTATGCCGCACTCTGCGAGCGAGAGACCCTCTCGTACCCATCGTATTTTTGACCGCTCGTAATGAAGAGGTTGATATCATTTCGGGACTGCGGCTAGGCGCTGACGACTACCTCACAAAGGATATTTCGCGGTCGCACCTTCTTGCTAGAATCAACGGACTTTTGCGACGCGTAGTGGCCCTGAGAAACCCAGAAAATCGCGAGCAAGTTCTGAAACGGGGAGAACTCGAGCTGAACAGTGAGCGCCTGACGACAACTTGGGGCAAATCACAAATTGCCCTTACCTACACCGAATTTTGGATGCTCTACGTCATGGCGAAAAATCCCGGGCACATCAAAAGTAGAGAACAGCTGATGGAGGCGGCCCGAGTCGTTTTAGATGACAGTACGGTTACCTCGCATATCCGCCGAATACGGCGAAAATTTGAAATAGTAGACGACACATTTGATCACCTTGAGACCGCTTACGGCTTGGGTTACCGCTGGCGGGGAGATGTGTGAAGCTACGCCATCAACTTGCCGTTCTATCGCTGACGTTTTTCGCCATTCCTTGGGCGGGGTGTGAATTCCTCAGATCTAATGAGCAAACACTGAGCCTGCTGCAGGAGCAGTCACTCCAAGCCACAGGGCGGGCTATCGCTCACGGACTCTACAACGACAGCAGCTTACTTTATCCAGAGCCGCAAAGAGCCTCCGCCCCATTTAACGATCGGTCACTGCAAATTCGCACTCTACCCTCAACCCCAATTCTCGATGGCTACTTTGACGACTGGCCTGAAACTGACTGGCGACGATTTGGCACAGCGCGTCGGCCCCTCGATCTAGATCTCGGTAAGCGTGATGAACAGCTTTTCATTGCCGTAAAAGTCGTTGACGGCAGCAAAACCTACGATACCTCCTCCCCCGCTACAGAACCCAGTGGTGACCGCCTAGTCTTGGTGACTTGGCTGGGCAATCAGCGACAACGTTACGTCATCAGTACCGCCGCACCGGGCAAAGTTGGCGCGCGCCCTTTGAGTCGACAATTGATGTCGGCTCAATCCAGCGCAATCGCAGGCTACTGGGTAGACACTAGCACTGGATACCAACTGGAATTAACGATGCCACTCGCCTTGACCGGCCAACGATTAGGTATCTATTACCTCGACGCGGATGAGGGTGGCATCAGCGTCAGGGGCAACGTGACTCCCCTCGATACCGATGCGCCACCCTGGCTTGTACATAGCACTGCCGAGCTAGATCAGTGGACAGACCGGTACAAAAATCGAGAAATTGGTGTGCAAATTTTAGATCGCTGGGGATGGCCCCTAGCGACAGTTGCTGCGGCAAAACAACCTCAACAGCCCACAACCTTTTGGCTCACCCCATGGCTATACCGCCAAATACTTGGCACACCAGCCATACCCGCTACTCAACCAATGACAGACACGGGGCAAATTGTCAGCTCAAGTATCTCGGCGGCGCGGCGAGGACTTCAAGCGCATGAGACAGTTGTCACCGATGAGGGAATGACCACCCGCTTCAGCGCACCGATTAAGGGCCCAGAAGGTGTTATTGGTATTGTGGTGACTGAGAGCAGGAGGAATCACTATTTATCGGTCAGTGCACCCGCCTTCGAGGCCTTGTTAGTGGGCGGTACTGGCGCACTGATTTTGTGTTACCTCACCGTGCTTATTTTTGCCATTGTGCTGAGTCAGCGGATCAGCCGACTGTCAAAGGCAACTCAAAATTTAACGGCTACTGACATGGCGCTTCCTCTCGATCAATTTGACGACGAACTCACACAGCTGACCAATGCCTTTAATGCCCAAATCTACAAGCAGCAAGAGCTTCAGGCCTACCTAAAAGCCCTACCCCAAAGCCTCGCCCACGAAATTAGAACACCCCTTGCCATTATTCGGTCAGCCATTGCCTTGTTGACAGACGGTGAGCAATCGTTACCTGAGCGTCAGCAAATCATCGCCAGAGCGGAGGACGGTATTGGTCGCCTGACTCAACTGCTTGCCACAATGAATGAGGCTAACCAACTGGAGCAAATTTTGGGGCAGGAGCCCCTCAAAACAACCGACATGAGCGCCCTAGTTGAAGAGCTGGCAGGGGCCTATAACATCACATTTCCAAAGTGGACCTTTGCAGTGCTCGCTGACGAAACTGCTCTCGTTACCAACATATCCCCCGACCTTATTGCGCAGGCACTAGACAAGTTGGTGGCCAATGCCACCTCATTCGCCCAGCCGGGAACCACGATTGCCATAAAACTGGGCCGTCGGGGGCTTTGGTGGCGATTAACCGTTATAAATCTCGGACCGCCAATTCCCGCTGACACCGACAAGCTTTTTGCCCCCATGGTCTCGCTGCGCGATCGGAATCAAAAAACTGAAGGCTCTCTCGGATTGGGTTTGTATATTGTGAGTTTGGTAGCTCGCCACCACCAAGGTGAACCCTGGGCACACAATCTAGAAGATGGCACGGGCGTAGAAGTGGGCTTCACCGGTTTATTGACTTAACGCGACCTAGCGCTCATCAAGACTCGTCTGCCATGGCCAGCCAAACGGGCACTTGTGCTTCGATGGTTGCGATTACCGCTTTGAAGGCCGTCGAAGCCTGCTGAGGGTCCGATAACTTAGAGGGATCCGGCAGCGGCCAGTGCATTTTTTTCGCATCACCCAACCAAAGTGGGCACGCCTCTCCAGCTGCACTGTCACAAACGGTCACTACTAAGTTAGGTGGGTTTTCCTCCACCTGCTCCCAACCTCCACTTTGAAGACCCTCTACCGAATACCCGTGCGCGCCTAATTGATTAAGTGTTTCAGGATAAATAGCACCGGCAGGTTGGCTGCCCGCACTGCTCACTTTTAAAACTCCGTTACCCCTCGCCCTTGTAATAGCTTCACATAGAATACTGCGGCACCGGTTGTGCGTGCAGACGAATAAAATATGAAACATTGGACCACTCCTTTTTGCACAAAAAAAAGACCGCTCCTTGGAGCGGCCCTATTTTTAATTCATGACAATCACTGCCAACACTTCAACCTATCAGGCGACCGCCAATGAGTGGCAGTAGCAATCACTAGCAGTAATTACCCAGAAATCAAGCGCATTAGTTGGTTGCCGAGCGCTGCATATTCTCCAAAACCTGGTCGATAGAAAAGCTGGCGGGCTTTTGTCTGGGAGGGTACTCGACAAAAGTTGCCAAAAACTCTCCAACGTAGGTTTGGGCTGGCAACAGCAAGAACACATGCTGAAACCACCAGTCCTTGTAATGAATTGACTCGTGCTCGGCCTCTTCAAAAGGATCGGTGTATAAGTCGAAAATCTTGGGCACCCGCAACTGCACAAAAGGATCTGCCCATACATCGAAACTGTGGGCCCGCTGCTCAGCGAAAACTGCTTTCCAACGCTGGTAGCGCATCCCTACAAGGTTGCCGTCATCGCTGAAATAGAAGAACTCAGAGCGAGGACTTTCGTCTGTCTCGCCCGCCCAGTAAGGCAGCATATTGTAGCCATCGAGATGAACCTTGGTATTCCCCTCACCAAAGACGCTGCCCTTGCTAACCTGTTCTTTTAAGTCAGTGTCACCCAGTGCCGCAGCAATAGTGGGAAACCAATCCATATGACTAATAATGTCGTTAGAGCGCGAGCCTGGCTCGATTAAACCGGGCCACTTAACCAGCAGTGGCACCCGATATCCACCTTCCCAGTTGGTGTTTTTCTCTCCCCTGAAAGGCGCTGTACCACCATCGGGCCAGGTGAACTTTTCGGCGCCATTATCAGTGGTGTACATCACTACCGTATTGTCGGTGATGCCCAAATCATCAAGCTTATCGAGCATTTGGCCGATCATTCCGTCGTGCTCTACCATCCCGTCGGGGAATACACCAAGCCCAGTAACGCCCTCTGACTGGGGCTTTAAGCGGGTGTGCACGTGCATACGCGTCGTGTTGTACCAAAGAAAGAAAGGCTTATCTGCCTTTACTGCTCTTTCGAGAAAATCCAACGCGGCGGCGGTAACCTCTTCGTCAATAGTTTCCATGCGCTTTTTGGTCAGCGGACCCGTATCTTCAATACGTCCATCTGAGGAGGATTTTATGACGCCTCGGGGACCAAATTTCTCTCGAAATGCTGGGTCCTTCGGGTAGTCAGGATGCTCAGGCTCTTCCTCGGCGTTTAAGTGGTAGAGGTTGCCAATAAATTCATCAAAGCCGTGGTTGGTAGGCAGGTGTTCATCGCGATCACCGAGGTGGTTCTTCCCAAACTGGCCCGTCATATAACCTTTTGACTTCAGGTATTCCGCAATTGTGGGGTCACGCACATCCATACCTTCCGTAGCACCCGGAAGGCCAACCTTTAAAAGGCCCGTTCTAAATCCTGACTGTCCGGTTACAAACGCGGCGCGCCCTGCAGTACAGCTTTGCTCGCCATAGGCGTGTGTAAACAACATACCGTCTTTCGCAATTCGGTCGATATTGGGGGTTTCATACCCCATCATGCCCTGATTGTAGGCACTGACATTCCAATACCCGACATCGTCACCCCATAGCATCAAGAAGTTGGGTTTATCGGCAGCAGAAGTAGAAAAAGTAGTGAGAAGCAGTGCTGCACCGAGGCAGCGCTTTAGTAAGATCATAAAAGTCTCCATAACTTTATTGTTCGTCCTAGGTCTAGGGTACATTAGCGAAGCCTAACCTTCACTACTATTATTCGCCCCTTTTGCCGCGGCCATCCGTTGGCTCATTGGCCCAACAGACACGGGTTCTCATTGCCGCTAACCCACAAAGGCGACTTGTTTGATTTCTGCCAACTGGTCGCGAATCCGCCCGGCCTCTTCAAACTCAAGATTTTTGGCATGCTCAAGCATTTGCCCTTCCAACTGAGCAATTTTTCGAGCCAGCGCTGCTGGCGTCAAATTGACCACTTCAGCGGCATAAGCAGCCTTTTCTTCGGCGGCGCGACGGTCTTTAGCCGATCGGGCTTTCGTTGGCATGCGGCGCGCACCTTCCAAAATATCCTGCACGCTCTTCTCAATGCCCTTGGGCGTAATACCGTTAGCTTCATTGAACTCTATCTGCTTGGTGCGCCTGCGCTGCGTTTCGTCCATGGCACGCTCCATGGACCCAGTGATTTTATCAGCGTAAAGAATGGCACGACCGCGTAAGTGGCGTGCCGCTCGACCCATGGTTTGGATTAACGACCGATCTGACCTGAGGAACCCTTCTTTATCGGCATCAAGAATCGCAACCAGTGAGACTTCCGGCATATCCAAGCCTTCTCTCAATAGGTTGATGCCTACCAGCACGTCGAATTGACCCAAGCGTAAATCTCTAATGATTTCTACCCGCTCGACCGTATCAATATCCGAGTGTAGGTAGCGCACCCGAACATCGTGTTCACTCAAAAATTCCGTAAGGTCCTCGGCCATTCGCTTGGTGAGCGTTGTTACCAATACGCGATCACCGATGGCTACGGTCTCACGAATTTCTTTGAGCAAATCATCAACCTGAGTTCTAGCGGGTCTTACCTCCACCTCGGGGTCAACCAACCCAGTGGGACGCACAACCTGCTCTACTGTTCGGCCCGTGTGCTCAAGCTCATAGGCTCCTGGAGTTGCTGAGACGAAGACACCTTGTGGCCGCAGCTGCTCCCACTCTTCAAAACGCAGGGGACGATTGTCTAACGCCGAGGGCAAGCGGAAACCATACTCAACCAGCGTCTCCTTACGGGAGCGATCACCCTTATACATGCCGCCGATCTGCGGCACCGTCACGTGAGACTCATCAACCATAATGAGTGCATTACTGGGCAAGTACTCAAACAATGTCGGCGGCGGTTCACCCGGCGCTCTACCCGATAAGTAACGTGAGTAGTTCTCGATCCCCTGACAAAACCCCAGTTCACGGATCATTTCTATGTCGTAGCGGGTGCGTTGCTGAATACGCTGAGCTTCGAGCAGCTTATCCGCTTCCTTAAATTGCTTAACGCGTTGCTCAAGCTCTTCCTCAATGAGGTCAATCGCCCCCATCATCGTATCTCGAGATGAAACGTAATGGGTTTTGGGAAATATGGTGACCCGAGGCAACTTATCGTGAATTTCCCCGGTCAAGGGGTCAAAGCTCGATATGTTTTCGATTTCCTCGTCAAAGAGTTCAATCCGGATAGCTAGCTCATCTGACTCTGCGGGAAAGATATCGATAATTTCACCCCGCACACGGTAGGTGCCGCGCCGAAAATCAATATCGTTGCGGGTATATTGCAGCTCGGCCAGTTGCCGCAGAACCCCCCGCTGATCAATGATCTCCCCCCGTGACAGGTGCATGACCATTTTAAAGTACGACTCAGGGTCACCCAGACCGTAAATTGCCGAGACGGTTGCCACAACCAGGCAATCCTCACGCTCTAGCAGGGCTTTAGTAGCCGATAGTCGCATTTGCTCGATGTGATCGTTGACCTGCGCATCTTTCTCAATAAACGTGTCTGAGGACGGTACATAGGCTTCAGGCTGAAAGTAATCGTAATACGACACGAAGTACTCCACCGCGTTGTTGGGGAAGAACTCCTTAAACTCGCCATAAAGCTGCGCAGCTAGGGTCTTGTTATGCGCCATAACAATCGTGGGGCGCTGCAGCTTTTCGATGACGTGCGCCATTGTAAAAGTCTTACCCGAACCGGTAACACCGAGCAAAATTTGCGAGGCTAGCCCTGCCTGAATACCCTCGGTTAGCTGCACAATCGCAGCCGGCTGGTCTCCTGCAGGCTCGAAGCTGGATGAAATCTCAAACAATTTTGACAAAAAACACCTCTTAACCCTTCAAACCTTGCTGACAAGGCAGAGTATGAATGATTTGCAGACTTTGCAGGAAAACCATTGACGACACATCCGGGACAGCCGTCGGGGTATTGACACTCCGCGGGCTGCTAATTACTATTCGCGCCTTCCTTACGGAAGCATTTCCGCCTTAGCTCAGTTGGTAGAGCAATTGACTGTTAATCAATGGGTCGCTGGTTCGAGCCCAGCAGGCGGAGCCACATAATACAGAGAGGATCAACGGCTTACGGCGTTGGTCCTTTTTTGTATCTGCAAAGGCGGCCACTTTAATGACAATTAAACAGCCGTTCTAAACCAAGTAACAACCGCGCATCCAACTGCAGATTTTATATCGGTATCGGCGGGTTAAGTGTTCCACAATGCCGAAATCTGAGCTGAGTTTTCACGTCACCGCCTGCTCCTTTCTGCGAACGCATCAACCCTAAGATGCCAATAGGGTTCTGGCAACTTAGGTCTGTAAGGTGACGCTAAAGTCAGTTGGCTTCATCAAGCTACCCCTACTCCATTTATCGAACACGCCTATGCGAGGTTCACAATCATGGTGAGTTCTGACCAGATGCCTATTGAGAATAAACAGAGTTGAGACCGCCGGACAGGCTCCCAAAAAAGTCGCCTGCGACGCCCGGTGCTTCTGAATTGGAGCGGGTGATGGGAATCGAACCCACGTCTAAAGCTTGGGAAGCTTTCGTTCTACCATTGAACTACACCCGCAAAAAGAAGCGCTCTGTTGCGGCCAGGTCGCGCCTGTCGAACATCAGGGCTATGTTAACCACAGGGCGCGGATTATCCGGCTGAGCAGATTCGGCGAGCGCAAGACCCACCGTTATGAGAAACCGCTACTCCACTCGGCTAATGACCGCCCGATTCGACTCCATGGCGCCACCATTCATGATGGTACTACTAACCACCACAGAGCCACTGTCGACGTCGGAGAGGTTGTAGTTCATGGAAGCCACATAATTATGATGCTCGGCATGAAGCCCCGTATCTGCGGCTAAGGTGAGATCCACCGACCCGTCTGCAATTGAAGCGGTAAACTCAGGTTCAGTACCTAGAGAACAATAATGCGTGACTTTCAGTTGGCCGTCTTGCTCCGAGTAAGTCGTCAGCATTTCAACGCCGTCTTCAACCAGGGTTTCAACCATAGTGTTGCCGTCAGAGATCAAGCGAAACGTTGATCGTGTCTCAACAACTTCACCCGTAGAGCGCGTCAACATGCCCTCCCAGGAACCTTCCATTTGCTTCATTTGTCCAAAAGCCGATTCATCTTCGGCAGATGCCAGTGCGGTCATTGAAGCTAAACCCACAATCAGTAATCGAATCATTATTTTCATTATTATTTTCCTTTTTCGGCACGAATGTCTTTATTCGAGCCCCGAGCCTACCCAAGTCACCAAGCAATCACAAACAGCAGCCATCGGCAGCCTAATGGCGCTTAGTCAGGCGTCTATTCAATATTGAAGGACCCCAGTGAGAGGCATGGCTTCTAGCGAAACCAGCGGCTTGCACACCTGCCCTCGCGTCAGCCAGCTATCTCACCAACCGTGCTGGCAATCACCCAGCCACTCATGCTGCCACCCATCCCGGCACTCATGAAAGCAAAGCAATCGCTTTTATCGATCTAATTTACTTAAAAAAGTTAGTTTTACGATCATGACTTTTTGATCATCCTTAGCGCCCTCGAAATTTATGTAGAAAAGGGAGTCCTTCAGTGAATCGATCAGTACCTAACACCTCATTCCAGACCCGCGTGCGAGATGAATCAATAGGCGGAGACAACCCCTTCCGCTGGGAAACAGTGTCGTCGGACGCTATTTTCAAAGGACGGACAGTGGCTCTGTTTTCGCTACCCGGCGCTTTCACACCGACCTGCTCCACCAGTCACTTGCCCCGTTATGAGGAACTTTGTGAGGAGTTTTATGCCGCCGGAGTAGACGAGGTTGTTTGCCTATCGGTAAACGATGCTTTTGTTATGTACAAATGGGGGCGTGAGCAGGGCGCAGAAAAAGTGCGGCTGCTACCCGACGGCAACGGTGAGTTCACTCGAAAGATGGGCATGCTGGTCGACAAATCTAACCTTGGCTTTGGTATGCGCTCATGGCGCTACTCAATGTTGGTTCGCGATGGTGTCATTGAAAAGCTGTTCGAAGAACCTGGCTTCGCTGACAACTTTGAAGAAGACCCATTTACGGTGTCTGATGCCGATACATTGCTTGAGTACCTGAAAACGGGCGAGTAACGCTTTGGTGCCATCGCCATAAGTAAAGGCAGTGCGAGCCCAAGCAAGAAGTCCTGCTCGGGCTCGCCTCAACAACCCTCGGCCCAAAGGTGCCCGCTTATAAATAAGATTCAATCACTAACGGGTAAATCAGGTGCGCTTAACGCATGGTGGCTTGTGGCGGTATGAGCCGTTACTCTGATTACGTGTTTCAACCCTGGGTAGCCACCATGTCGACAGGAGAGGTCGCAGAAAAATCACGCTATAGAAATGCGGTGATAGCGGCGCTGTTAGAGCGCGATGCAGCCAAAGACCTTAGGCGCATTGATCAACGTCTCTTGGACTATGCTCACCGAGAACCCATACAAACTCAGCGCGCCATTGATATTGACGCACCTCGTTACACCTTAACTGAAAGTCAACAAGTTCCAGAGGTGCATGCCTCAGAATTTGAAGTTAACCACCTGAGGGCTGCCATGGCCTCCCGCGGCTGCCTTATTGTAAGGGAGCTCTTTAACAGCACGACCATGACTGATTATTGCCGGGTCATTGATCTCGCAATGGAGCCTGCAAAACACAGCGATACGCAGGAGGAACATTCAGCGCGCCTGGCTACGATCTTTTCTAATCCACCCCCCCAATTGGCATCACGCCTACCAGAACCCAATTTGAGCTATGCCCGAAAGTTCCACCGTGACGGTGGCTCAGCCATGTGTGTCGAGTCTGCCAGTGTCAGCGAGCATTTACTCGAACTTTATAAGTCGGTGGGCATCAAACAACTCGTTACTGATTATCTAGGGGAAGCACCCTGCCTCTCTGCTTTAAAGTGGGTGTTGAGGCGCCCAACCTTACCGATCAATAGAAACGGCTGGCATCAGGACGGGGCGTTTATGGGCGAGGGCATCAACAGTCTAAATATGTGGATCGCTGCTAATCGTTGTGGTGGCAAGTCGGGAGCTCCGGGAATGGATTTACTGCCCCAGCGCCTCACAGAAATTCTAGGCGCAGGGGAAGGCGAAGCTGTTTTTGACTGGTCCGTGAGTGATGACGCGATGACAACATCGCAATCCAGCCATGAAATCACAGCGCCGGTATTTGAAGCTGGGGACGCATTATTTTTTGACCATTTTCTCTTGCACCGAACGCAATATGGCGGCGACTTTATAAGGCCACGTTATGCCATCGAAACTTGGTTTTTTGGCTCAAAAAATTTCCCTAGCAATCAAGTACCCTTAAGCTGGTAACCCGGATCAGGCTACAGCACCTGCCATATCCAAGCCAAAAAAGGCGCATTTTAGCTACGCGGGCAACCGACGTTTCAAATTTAGGCCAGGTAATTCGACGTATTTATAGGTAAATAGCGACGCCAATAAACTTAGTGACAAAGCCGCGAACGTCAAAAGATAAAATGTTAGGGACTGAGAAAAGGCTGCGCCAAGCCGCTCTTTTGCGGGATACATTAGATAAAATAAAACAGGCACGTGCCAAAGGTACAGCGAGTAAGAAATTTTGCCCACTACAGCCAGTACTGGGTTGATCAACACTCCGTAAAAAAAAGGTTTGGTCAGTGTAAGCACTAGCACCACGATGCTCCAAAGTATGGCCTCATAAGTATGATGCTGGTGCCAATTGGACTCTGACCGCCACTCCCCCAGCGACACGCTGTGTTGCAACACCATGCCGTTAACGTATAACGCAAGCAATATCGCTACAGCGCCTACCCCAGAAATCCAGTTAGCGCTCAACATTGGCACCTGTCTCGCACGCACAAAGATCCACGCTGAAAACATACCCAACAAAAATGCGGGTAGTCGGCCAAACAGCGACTTAGTAAGCAGGTAAGACCTGACATTTTCATCCGAAGGATTGTCTAGGACTTGGGTGATGTAAAAGACCGCCCACAGTAAAAGCCCCAGTAGAGAAATTAGGCGAAGCTTCATGCCGGTTGCCAAGAGCCACATGAGCAACGGGAGGAGCAGATAAAATTGCACCTCAGTAACAAGCGTCCACCAGACAACGCTAAACGGAAATATTTCGAAACCGACGAACTGAAAGGTAAATGCCTTAAACCCGTTGTCCCAGGAACCCGACACAACGCAGGCCAGAAGCACCGCAACGTAATACAATGGCACGATCCGTAAAACCCTAGCCGTGTAATAATTCTTTAGGCTAGGCATAGCGACCTCAGACGATTGCATGGCACTTAACCATGGAATGCTCAGCAAAAAGCCACTGATCACAAAAAAAAGCGTGACGCCTGTCCTTCCGGCAGCGACGTAGGAAAACCAAAGCGAAGGCTCTGAACCGGCGCTGCCACCACTGATGCCCCAAGCATGGAAAAAGAAAACCAGTAAAATAGCCCAACCGCGGAGCGCGTCAATTTGACTAAGGTAACCGCCCCCTCTGATACCACTCTGCAATGAAAACCAGCTGAACATACAACTCCTTGCCATTTTTAAAACCAACAGATTTTTAGTAACTGTCTACAACGGATAAACTGACACGATGATTTAAACCCTAGCCTTACTTTAGAGGTCATCCATTGAAACATAACGATACCCATTCACCTCCAACATTATCTGTCATCGTAATCGCCTACGACATGGCTAGAGAGATTCCGAGAACCCTTCAATCATTGGCGCGTACCTACCAGCAAGAAGCTGAAAACCTCGATTACGAAATCATTGTCGTTGATAACGGGTCGCCAATCCCCCTTGATGAAAATAGTTGGCGCCACATTGATGCTCCGGTGACGCTTATTCGTATTGACAATGCCCACCCCTCACCTGCGATGGCCATTAACACCGCTGCAGAAATTGCGCGGGGAGAATGGCTTTGCCTCATGGTTGACGGAGCACACGTATTAACGCCGGGTGTTTTTCAATTTGCCTTGGCCGCTGGTCGCGCCTTTGCCGAAGCGGTTGTTGCTGTGCGGTACTTTTTTCTGGGCCCTGACGAACAAAATCATTCGATTGCCAACGGCTACTGCCAAGCTGAAGAAGACAGTTTATTAGACTCGATCCAATGGCCAGCCGATGGCTATCGCTTGTTTGAAATTGGAACGCCTTTCAGGGCGGGAGCCACCAGCGCAAACTGGCTGCACAAAATGTTTGAATCTAACTGCCTTTTTATACGACGCTCCAGATTTGAAACGCTGGGGGGCATGGACAAAGACTTTGATTTACCCGGTGGCGGCTTTGTCAACCTCGATTTCTATAAGCGAGCCTGCGATAGCGAGGGCGCAACGCGGGTTCAATTGATCGGTGAAGGCAGCTTCCACCAGATACACGGCGGAACCACCACCAATGTCACCATGGAACAGCGGCAGAACCGTACTCAAACCTACCAAAAGCAGTACGATAAACTCCGCAGCAATGCCTCAGTCACCTCTAACAAGCCAGTGATGTACGTGGGTCACCTACCCAGCGACAGATCTCGTATCCACCGACACTTTAAGGGCTAAACAACTCGCCTAAAACAGTATCGGCTGCTGCTTGGCAGGCGCACGAGACTCGGCAAAAAACCAAGATTCCAGGGCATATCGTGGCAACGTATCGTTAGGGCCTTCAGCAGTCCGATGCAAACAATAATGGTCAAAAAAGATTGCATCGCCGGGCTGGAAATGAGGGCACACTAGGGGTCGGTCCTGTGCAATCTTTTCAACCAGCTTTGGGCCCACCGTCCAATCGAACCACGCGCCACACGTTCCAGTTTCATGTATCTTGCGTCGACTATCGGCGACTAGCTCAAGTCCTGGAGACTGAGCACCCTCACCACATTCAGACAACGCAACCCACAGGTTAATCGATTTAATATCCTGCCCCATAAACCGACCATCCTGATGCCACCCTTTATTTCCGCCCTTCATAGGCGGTACAGCTCGAAGAACCCACTTCCTCACAGACAGTACGGCAGCCTCGTTGAAGTAGTCTTGCAGCATTTCACGCAGGCCTAATTGGGAGTAGAAGTCGATCAACTTTGCAGCCGTTATCGGCGAGTCCACCGCCCACACCGATCCGTAGTCGGAGGACAGATCCCCACCGCCAATTCTTGCCGGTCCTTTCGGACCTTTTGCAACATACTCTGAACGACGGAACCATGACTCACTCCCAGATTGCTCCTCGGAAAAACGCTGAGGGGACTTTAAGCTGTTGGAGATGCATGCCTTGAAGTCATTTACCTTATCACCATCCATCAAATTCCGAACAATAATACCGCCTTTCCCAAAAACCCCAGCCTTGAGAGCAGCTGCACTTAACTGGTTTCTGTTTATTTCGGGAAAGCCGATCTTTTTTTCAAAACGATCATCGTGATCAGGTGACCATAGCACCGGGTCGATCGGGAGTTTTCTTCCGCCCAAAATACGAAGGTCGATCATCGCTGCAGCTTGCTCTAGCAGCTGGTCAGCTCCAAAGCGCTCCTCAAGATGCTGCAAATGCTGCTGAATATCGCTCAGCTCACTGAGGCTCTCATTATTTTCAAACATATTGCCACTCATGATTTTTCCCTGTTAGCTCCCGGCTCTCAGCCTAGCTCTCGTGACAATATGTTGCATTGGAGCCGGTAGTTTAGCGACCTTACCAAACTCAAAATACACCCCTGACAGCTCGCTCGCAATTTAGAGTGCTTAGCGCGGAGACACTGTTATCTAGCCAAGCATCAGACGAACTGTGGTCTAACAGCATTTCATTCAAAATAACGGGTCGTCCCAGAAAACCTGAAAAACGCGACTGTCCTAAACGGTTGTGCCCCAGTGTGGTCGCTAACTCATATCCCTCTAAGGGCAGTTCGAAGGTGTTTATGACGGCAGAATCGACCCGCTTCTGATCAACATAAAGCATCAGCGTCGCCCTCTTATCACTGGGAAATGCAAACGCATGATTAAAATATCCCGTCAAAATAATTTTCGAGCACTCGCCAACGTCTGGCGCTTCCGCTTCGACTTCAACCCCCAGCACATTTGCCACCAGACGATTGTTTTCAATATACATTTGCCAATGTCCCTGCTGGCCTGCGATCAATTGACGTCCCAAAGGTGTCACTTCAGCACTTCGCTTAATTGGAATCGCAAAAGTGAACCCGTTAAATCCCAGCGATCGCTGAAATAAATCGCCTGTTAAAGTACCTGCGCCCTGAGCATTGACCTTCGAATTTAAGGTTTTAAGCTCACGTTGCCCCACATGCCAATCTCTGAATTGATTCTGTAAGTCACCAATATCAGCCGAACCGGCAGAGACCTTCCGTCGAACATGCCCGTCTGGATCGGCGGCCAACTCCAGCAATTCAGGATCCATGCCAAAGGATCGGGTGATGCGCTGATCCCCATCTCGATTAAGAAGTGACCATGAAGGGGCCCGGGGTGGGCCATTCTGCCAATACAAGGCCTTTCTCTGAATGCTCTCATCAAAAAATAACGGCCATAAATTGCGACCCGGGAGCCCGCCACTCGTATGACCAGTTACGAGTGATTCAAGGGTTGGAAAATAATCGAGATAAGACACCGTCTCATCAATCACCACATTCTTTGGGATCACATCTGACCACCGCATGAGTAAGGGCGTACGTAACCCGCCCTCAGTAAACGTATTTTTGACCCCTATAAAGGGCTTATTACTCTGCAATTGCTTCTCTGTTCCCCCATTGTCACTGACCAGAATGACAAGCGTCGATCGCGTTAAATCAGACGCATCTAGGGTTGCGAGTACACGACCTACAGCCGCATCGACCTGCATGAGCATGGCGTTGTATTTACCCTCAGGCGTGTCGGGAAATTTTCTGGCAAAGCGTGTTGCTGGTCTGAGCGGGGTATGGGGAAGGTAGGTCCAATAATTGATAAACCAGGGTTGCTCTTGATCCCTTATCCGACCCAGCAAATCAATCGCCTCTTCAACCAAAATATCACTCAAATGCCCAGACTGCTGCTCAAAAGCCCCGTTATCTCGCTGCAATAGGGGATTCACGTAGGTGGGTCGCTTTAGGTTATAGCCGGCGTCTGTATGCGGACCGCGCAGTAAAAATTGGTCGAGAAAACCAAAAAAACTATCAAACCCCTGCTGGATAGGCCAAGCCTGATCGCTGGCGAAACCGAGGTGCCATTTACCGACGTGGTGGGTGGTGTAACCCGCTGCGCGCAGCATGTCAGGCAGTGTAATCACCTCCGGTGAAATACCCCTGCCTGCGGGACGAAAGCCCAGGGAAGCCGGATAGCGTCCCGTTAAAATACCCGCTCTCGTTGCAGAGCAAGTGCTATCCACGTAGTTTCTTGTAAAACGAGCACCCTGAGACGCTAATTGATTAAGATTGGGTGTATGGCCCACAGAGGCGCTATTGGCCCCTAAGTCGTTGAAGCCCAAGTCATCCAAAACAATGAACAAAATATTGGGGCGAGGACGCTCGTTCTTACCACTTTCACTGCCCACCGTCAGAGCGCTCAAAGCAGATGATGCAAGCAGCGCGAAAAATAAAAACACAAAAGAACGAAGTGCCTCCCGGGGCCTCGTAATCATCAAGAGGTCGAATCGATAGCCGTCTACCTCAGCCACCACCATCTTTAACCTGCTCGGTGCTTTTACCCTGCCCGCCTTTCGCTTTGTTACCAGCAGCCATCGCTTTAAATTTTGTCGCTTGCCGCCTTGCCTCAAGAAAGTGCGCAGCATGAACATATAACTGCCTTAATTTTTGCTGCTCTTCCTCATTTCCAGAAAACAACAGGTCAAGAAGCTGATTTTTTGAATCGGCACCACCCGGTTTTCGCAAAACCCCCAAGCCAAAGCCATGGTTGAATCTAAAAATCTCTGGCTCAGTTTGAAGCAACTCGTCAAAAAACTTCCAAGCCCCAAAATCTTTTATTCGGGCCATGACATCATGGAATAAAACAATACCCCCGGGCTTAACCTTAGGGTACCAATTTGTAAAATCCTCTTTAACCGCTTCGTAGGTGTGCAGACCATCGATATGAAGCAAATCTAACGATCCATCACTAAAGTGCACCAAGGCCTCGTTGAAATACGTGCGCATCAAGTAAGCGATGCCACGGTAATGGTCTCGGGCATAAGTCGCGACGTCGTTATATATCGAATCATCATATCCGTCGGTATGGACATCACCCTCCCAACTGTCAATGGCGTAGGCAACACCATCAATATCGTGCTCCACCATGGCCTGGCAAAATGTAAAAAATGATAGCCCGTTATAAACGCCCAACTCGACAACCATTTTGGGAGAAAGCGCCTCAACCAAGTCGTAAGCAAAGGGCAGATGATCAACCCAAGTACTGAAGACCATTCGCTTGGGTTCAAAGCGCTGCAACGACGCGGGAAAATACACGCGAGGTTCCATTGAGTTCAACTTATCCTAGGCACAGAACGCAGGGGTTCACCCGTGCCGACCTGTGTGCTCGTTTGATCTAGCGCTTGGCTTGAACTCCTTATGAAACGCATCAATTGCTTTGGTATTTCTCCTAAAAATATTGGCGTAGTTCGAGGAGGTTCGAAGGAACTACCTCGAAGCGCTCTGTATTGACTCTGAAATTGACCAATAAGAGACTCTCTCGCCCTCCGTTCTATACCACCTGTGGTGACACCACCATGAAACTGATGAAAGGTACCCTCACCCATGAGAAGGACATGATCGAAACCAGGTGCCTCACAGGCGCGCTTATAAAAATCAAGATTAACTAATCCACCACCCATATGATCAAAACTCTCATCGAGCCCGCCTAGATGGTCCCACAAAGACTTAGGAACACTGATGCAGTTGCTCTCGCTGTGCTGTTTAAATAACCCAGCGGCACACGACCCACTAAAACAGGCGATATCAAAAAGGCTGTAGCCATTGCGCGGCCAATCGATAGACGCCAATAACTGAGACTCCTCAACAACACCGTAGCCCTGCTCTACGGCACGTTGCTGTAACTGTCGCCCCAAATGATAACCAGGAACACTCACCACGTAATTGTGATGTAAGCGGTGGCCGCGTAATATATTTTTGACGACACCCGGAGTCACCATTCGCGCACCATCGACTAAAAGCGCCACGTGGCTGCGGCGGCACAGCGCTGCACCGTAATTTGCCGCAAAAACAGGGGTGGGATTTGCTTCGTCGCGCAGGTGATAGCTGAAATTTTTCGGTAGTGATTGAATGAAATCGGCGGGCAAATTATTCAATGAGCGATTTTCCACAACGACGACATCATAGTCACTTTCAGTGACGCCCTGCTGGTAGTGGCTCGTTAGTGAGTACAGCGTTTTTTTCGCCTGCTCTGGCATATTGTAGACAACAACAACCAAAGCCACCCCCGTGTTGCGCGACTGGCGACTCAATGCTCTCGCCTTTCTTTTAAACCTATGGAACCAAGGTCTCAACATAAGTTTTACTCTGCTATTTCTTTTAATTCTTTTAGCAATTCTAAAAAGCGTTGATCCAATTCGTAAGCCCTATCTCCAGACGCCGTTCGAAGACCCGCCTCATAAAACTCTTTTTTTGTATTGTCGTCGTAAAGACCAAACCCGATGAGTATCCTTTTTAGTTTTTGCTTGAAAATTAGTTCCTCATCATCGAAACACAGTACAGGAAAACGGTGGACACAGTAATGTTTCCAAAGCCGCTGGTTATATTGGTACCAAAGTTCCAACCCGGCCTCAATAGGCATGCCACTGCGATTGTTCAGGGACTGTGCAACGTCCATCGGATCACGGTAAATACCGATGAAACGCAGCTCTGGAAGCGCTTGAATCCATCCGTCAAGGGTAAGCAGGGTTCTGGGGTCTTTGAAACCAAAGCATTTTGGTGCTGTTGCTGGTGTCACAAGCCGGCGCGCTTCCTTAAGCTGATCAGCCGACCACCGTACCAAATGGCAGGGCTGATCCCAGGCTGCGGCGTTCGCAGCTAGCACCGAATCGTTAAGATCTACGATCGCTTGATTTTCGCGATTCCCCTTAATGTTGTGGGGATTCCATGTGTGGCGTTCACCCAAATCAACACCCGATTCTTCGAGTGACCCCGTCAGGCAGCTCGTTCCTGATCGATGCATACCTAAAACACAGATAACTGTAGGTGCCGACTCCAGCATGCTGTCAAAGCCCCTCCACAAATTGCCCAAAACTACCCAAGACTATGCATACCTTTTTGCTCGGGACAAATCATTTTCGGACAATTTTTTGCCGACACGAGCTTGATGCGGATAACCCCAGCTTGTCGTTATTGCTATTCGGCTCAAAATTACAACCTCATATTGATAGCGCCAACATAATCACACTCATTCCTGCAATAACAGCGTATCCCCAATCTGGCTTGCGACAATGTCATCCTCACAGAAGGGAAAACGCACCCAACGTTTATCTGAGTAAAGCTTGGTCTGATCGGAAAAATGTGGAGAGGCGGGATCAGTTGATTGCGAGGGCACTAAAATCACGTCTGCAATCGGACACTCAGTCTCATCCCAGGTGACCGCTTGGATGTAGCTATTGCCCGAACCTGGATTGACATAGCCGCCTTCCGAAAGTCTTGCACTAATCGCCCCATAAACACCCATGGTGCCTGAACCACCATGGATTGGAACGTTCTCATTATTCCGCTCTAGGTACTGCACCTCTGACCAAGAGGCATCAAGTAATACACCATTAGACTGCAGTTGAGCTTCAGCGTTGAGTAACACCTCTGTCAATAAGATTTGGTTGGAAGTAATGTCTAGGTCAATGCCAGAGGGTGTCTTGAGGGGATCAGCGGGGTCGTAATCAATTCGCCAAAAAGTATCGTTCGATATCACCCCTTGAAATCCACCACCCAATTTGGACCCGAGTGCCTTCCAAAACTCGGTGAAAACCTGTGCGCCCTGGCTCTCAAGGTCAACGCGACGATCCCACTGCGCCAAAATTCCGCACACTGTTGTCAAAGTCTCTATTTCTGAAGACGCACAAAACTGCAGAATATCGTCTAAAGTGACTTCAGCACCGTACACGCGATTGGCATACATAAGTCCTTTTATGGTCTCCAAGTCAAAGAGCGGCGTTTCGCTCAGTCCATCGCTCGCAGCTTTGCGTTCTTCGACCATTAAATGGCCAATCCGAGTGCGCAAAAACTGCTGCTGCCCCTCATATCCTACTGGCCCCATAATCGTCGGAAAACCCTCTATGGGCTGCTGAGCATTACTGAGCCAATAGCTATTATTGCTATTTCCAACGTAGTCTCTAGTGCGCAACTGCGGCAACTGACTGGCACCGTAAAGGTTGCTGCCCTCAGGCGCCTCTGGGTCCTCCCCCCATTCACACGCAGAGGTCGAGCCGTCTAAGGAAATGATGACATTGGTTGTTGCATCTGCCAAAAGTGGCCCAACTATGCCATTCACACAGGTATCGAGCTGCTCCTGCGTAATGTAGGGAATCGCTGATAACTCACCGTAAAAAACCTCACCGCCTCGATCTGCAGCAATTTCATGAAACACCGGGTTACCAATCGTCGCCAACGCATCAATATAGCCCTCTAGATCAGTGGCTTTACCTTTGTTAATCCACTGCTCAATGCCCCGTGTTCCAGTCAAAATATTGGCATCTCGAAACGCAAGTATCGAGCCATTGAACATAGGCCAGCCATCAAGAAACTCAGATACGCCTTTCAAGTTCAGGACAGGCCCAAAATGGGACTCGTAGAATGTGAAGCTTTGCTGTTCTAACGTGCCGTCTGCCAACAGAACATCAATAGTGACCTCAACGGGCGTTATCTCTCGCATCTCGTCTTCGTATTGGTACTCGAGAGGGTTTTCGGGGTTGAGCTTCAACTCGTACAGACTAAAACGGTTGGCCAGTGACACCGTGTGTGTCCATGCAACATCTTTATTAAAACCGATCCCAATAAAGGGGAACCCATGCAGCGCAGCACCAGCCACATCATACTCACCAGGCAACGTCAGATGCGCTTGATACCAAGCTCCTGCTCCAAACCAGGGCTGATGTGGATTGCCCAGGAGTACCGCGCCACCATTTTGTGTACTTTCGCTCCCCACCGCTAGCGCATTGCTGCCCCGATCAAAATTGTGCATTCCACGAGCTGCAGCGGCGGCGCTATTAGAAAAATCAGCAAGCTGGGCATCATTTAAACTGCCCGTTGCGCCCGCATCAGCGGGCCCTTCAACAGACAACAGCGCGTTGCGAAAAGTCCCATTATCGGAGCTTCCTCGTAGGGCCTCGCGCCGCATGTGCTTGAAAAGGTCGATCGGCGTCACTTCAAAAAGCCAAGGCGCATCCCTGCAGCCGTAATCGCCCTCCGCCAAGTTGTCGTCACCCGTTTCTTCACGATACCGGTTCATACCGCGTGCAAAACCCGCTGTAAGATCACGACTAAACTCTGGCAGCTTATTGACAAAAAGCTCCTCGAACTCGGCATCGTCTCCGTTTAAATAGCGAAATAAAAAGTCAGAGCCAGTATTTCCCTGCTCCTCTCCAAGTAACTCCGCTGATCGACCACTCGCGTACACCATCTCTCTCATGGCGACGCAGTAGTTATCCTGAGAGTAAGCGTAGCCAAACCCATAGCCCAAGCTCTTCCAATCTTTGGCCACGATGTGCGGAATACCGTATTCGGTACGCTTTATCTCGGCGCTAAGCTCATATGTAGGCTCTGGGGGCGGGGCCGGTTCTGGAGTTGAGGCAGTGCTGTCGTTTGAGTCACTACATGACGTCAGCAGAAGGGCTGCCGCAAGGATTAGAAGAGTTTTCATAAGAGTTCCCTACGTCTTTTATTTTGATTGATTTTTTTTTGTTGCTATAAGCTAATTAGCATTTCCGATGAGCGCAAGCAGTTCAAAGTGGAAAATAATTAGAGGAGCTACAAAAATTAGACATAACTGTGGCATCCCACATTAAGACAGCGCTTCGAATAATGATGGATCATGAGTCAAAGCTAAGAGGTTACTTTCATGGTTCTCTTCGCCAGCTAAAGAACCACAAAGATTCCAAAGGCATGTCTTGGGCCGGCGGCTTTCTCTCACTGCATCGATCGCCGGCCCGCCGCCGTGCACTAGTTCACTCGCAAGCATCGGGCTCAACGCCCCCGCCTCAGGATAAAGGGGGAAATCCGCCAGAGAGTGAAGCGCCTTCAAAAGCTTGGGGCCTATCATTTGCGGCGAAATCGCTGCGGAATCAGCACGTTCAATAATCGAATGCGCAACCTGATGCAGAAAAGGTAAAACGGTGTTGTCAGCCGAAAAAAGCATAAAGGCATTATGAGGTTGCTTAAATATTTTTAGTCGTCCTCGGCTGTCAGTATCCAGCCAGTACTCCTCACCAAAACAAACTGATGCCTCTGTATTGGGAGCCCATGACGCATCGACAACTAAGGTATCCGCATCCAACCACACTGCAGTACCACCCTCTGACTCAAGGTGATCCTTAAGCAAACTTAAACGCGCAAGATCGGCAATAATCGGTGTGCGTCCCGCCAGCTTATTCCGCAGGGCGCTAGGCACGCGGTCAAAAAGTTCATCGCCAAAAAAAAGGTACCGGTAACCCTGTTGGGCACACCACTCCCGAACGGAGCTCAGGCATCGCGACTGCCACAGCGGCTGCTGTGCCGGTGCCGACTGAAATATCGTAATCACCGGCGCTCACATGCACTGGACTGCATTTTCAATCGACGTACCCTAAGTTGTCGACCAAGCCTCTTACCTCAGGTTGCTCTACGGATAGATTACCGACGACTTTTTGGAAACGAAGCCAGCGAGCCACCACATCCCAAATGGGTTCTCCCTCAACGCGCTGCACCGAAGCCCAGCCCGCCACTTTATAGAACCTTGAAGCGTCAACCGGTTTATCTTTAAAGCGCAGATTACCAATGCGTTCTCCAGCCGCCGCGGCAGGTGCAATGCTGTACTGGAGCCCTCCTACGCGCACCATATCTCCCCCTTGCTGGTAATAGGGGTCGGGGTTGAAAAGATTGTCGGCGACATCCTCCAAAACGTACTTTAGGCGCTCTCCGCTCATTTCATTCACTGTGACAGCAGGATAGGTAATGGCCACTTGAGCCATAAGGTCCTCCATCGTGATATCTGATCCGGGTAGCAATGTGGTACCCCAGCGAAAGCCCGGAGAAAACGCAATGTCAGCGTCTAGCTCATCCCGCAAGGCGTTACAGATGAGCTGATCAAAGCTGCCGTTAAAATTACCTCGCCGATAGAGTAAGTCGTCCGTGGTGGCTAAAACTTCACCTAACTTTTCAGCGTAAGGCGCGCGGATATCATTGATCAAGGCAGACATTTCTAAGTCCGGCGTCAGCATATTAGAAAATACTGGCAGCAACTGGTAAGACCAGTTCCTGATACGGCCGCCACGCACATCAAAATCTAGAACGCCCAAAAATTTCCCGTTGGATCCCGCATTGGTCACTAGCGTCATGCCTGCCGGATTTTTTACCTCTAGCGCCCGTGGAATCGCATCGTGAGTGTGGCCCCCAAGAATGGCATCGAGTCCAGAAACCCGTGAGGCAAGCTTTATATCTGTGTCTGCACCATTGTGAGACAGCAAAACAACGACCTGTGCCCCTTCACGGCGGACTTCATTAATTTTCTCTTGCAACTCGCGCTCGCGAATACCAAAGCTCAACCCCTCCATGAGATACGCAGGGTTTGCGACCGGCGTGTAGGGAAAGGCCTGTCCGATAATAGCAACGGGGACACCGTTCAACTCGCGTATGACATGGCTAGGAAAAACGGGGTCGCCAAATTCTTTATCGCGAATATTTTGTGCCAAAAACGCCGTGCGCCCAGCCAGATCATTATTAACAATCGACTGCACACGCTCGGTTCCAAGTGTAAATTCCCAGTGCCCGGTCATAACGTCAATGCCGAGAAGTTTAGAGGCGTCGACCATATCTTGCCCCTGAGTCCACAGCGCGGTAGCTGATCCCTGCCAAAGATCCCCACCGTCGAGAAGCAGTGCATTCGAGCGGCTAGATTTGAGCTGCTTTACCAAGGTCGCCAAATGGGCAAAGCCACCAACCTGGCCAAATTCAAGTGCAGCCGCGGTGTAATCAAGGTGCGTATAAGCGTGGGCTTGACGGGTGCCTGATGCAATCTGATAGCGTTCCAATAAAGCCTTTCCCACAAGGTGCGGGCTGTGATTATGGGCACTGTGAACGCCGATATTTGCCTGTGGCTCACGATAGTGAACTGGCGTGAGCTGTGCGTGAGCATCTGTCATATGTAACAGATGGACATTGCCAGTCGGCGCAATATCGTAGGGATTAACTGTAGCCGCTCGAGCTGACACACCGGGCAGTGCTAAGCCAGCCGCCGCACCCAATGCCAGCATTTTTCCAAATTCACGGCGTTCGATGACGGCTTCCTTTTATTGACCATCCCGTCACGGCTGCGAACGATTCACTGGCGACGTTGGATCAAAAAGAAAAGCCATAACGTCCTGCAACTGCTGCGGCGTTAGTATGTCAGCGGCACCAAATCTTGGCATGTGGGAACAGACGTTATAAGCGTGGGTATTCCAAAGCTTGGTCCAAGTGTACTTAAGCATGGCAGCACTTTGACCTCTGGCGCCATAGCCGCTTAGCGATGGCCCCAAAGTACCGTATGCCGCTTCAGCGGGATCAAGTTGATGGCAGGCATAACAATTACCACCATTAGCCGCGTTGGGGTCGTCGGAATACTGAAGCCCCTTGCCGTTTATGGCGACTTTTTCACCCCGCTGCCAATCACCCAAATAATTCCCCCCCGGTGGGCTGGTAACCCCCTCAAGTGCTGCTTCTCTCAACTCCGCTGCACGAGCCTCATCAACCTTCGCCGAGCGCGGTTTGCTGCAAAACGCCTGAAGCTCATCTTGTTTCAGTCGCTCGACGGTGACAAAGTTTTTGTCGACCATTGAATCCAGCAACACCTCATAGACCTCGTCAGCGTAAAGAGGATTAGAAAACATAACGGCAAATAGTAGAGTGCTTGTTTTCATCATTAGTTACCGCTTCAGCCCTGGCGCTGTCATAGAGGCCCCGGCGCCATTAACGGCGAGATAGGTCTGCAGTGCTACCGAGGCATCAGACCCCATTGTCAATTCAGGCATTCGTTGCTGGCGCATACAGTCCCGCATACGCCACCCCATAGTGCGAACAATACCTTGAGAGATACGGTAGGCCGGCCAGGTGCTATAGGCTGCAGCTGCGCCCTCATGCGTGGTCAAATTTGGCAGGGCTTGCAACCGTATGCGGCGCCCGGCCTGCTCATGGCAAGTGGCACAAGAAAAATCATGAGTGCCTGCCCGATAATAGAAAAGGGTTTCACCCAAGGCGTAAGCTGATTTCTCCTGAGCATGAGCCTGACCCGGTGCGATTGCGAGACCACTAGATTGATCAGCAATCCATGCAACCAGCGCTTCAAGCTGAGTACCCAGGTCACCTCGCAGCGAGTAGGGTTTCGCGCTAACCTCATCGGGGGCAAGACCCTGCAGTTGGATCATGCAATGCTCGAGGCGCGCCTCAATGTCCTGAACCCGATCGACGTCCGCAAAATACCTCGGCAATTGCGCATAGGCACCTTCCACCACGCCAGGCCCAAGACCAAGATCACATTGTTCTAAAGAGGCTGACTTGGGGCCTGCGGGGGCATACCAAATTTCCTCGCCATCAAAAATTACGAAGATCGCTGGATTATCATCGCCCAACATATCGCGATACTCGTCAAAAATACCCTCTCCCTGTGACAGAAGTGTTGCAGACCAAAGCCCTATGACAATGGCAAAAATAATCTTGATAAACCTGTTATTCATAATTGCCCGCTCAGCTAATCAACGAATAGTCGTCTCACCAGTACCGGTTGCACCTTGGTTATCACGCCAGATCACTTTGACCACATCACCTTGGGTGCCGCCTTTAAACCGGACACCCAGAAACGGGTTCGCCGACACGGCAGCGCCCCAATAAGCCTGCATGACGACGGTATCACCATGGACGACCTGAACATCCTCAATGAAATTTGCAGGAATCGACGCACCCGTCTGATCCTTGCGCATGCCGGTTTCCATGGGGTGGCGCATCAATGCCTTAACCTCACAGTGGTCGCCTTTAAGTTGAGCGCGAATTCTAATCCTACTGGCCATCGTATTTCTCCTTAGCCGCCGCAGCCACCCAAAGTAACTTTGGTTTCTCTTTGCATCATATAGAGCTCACCCTCCGCCTCGGCGACGGCATAGAGATTACCCGTTTGCGCCACCTTTACCCGAGTTTCTGCATAAGGCTGGGTATTGGGCGGAACTTGAAAAACTGCAGCAACCGGATTCGGGTTCTTCTCTACAATGACATACAGTTTGCTGACTCCAGGCAACACGGATACATCAACCTCAATCCTAATGGGCACGACTGCGCCATTTTCTGCAATATCAGGTGCCGAAAAAATAATCCCTTCACTGATTGTTGGGACACCGCCAAGTGCCTCAAAGGTAGCGTCAAGGGTTGTCGTCTGAAAAACAGATTCCGGTCGCAGTGCTGCCGACCAAAGTTTTTGCGGTAAGGCAGCAGCAACTAACAGCGCGCCACTCACTCTTATTAAGCCTCGCCGTGTTAATCCCAAAGGGTCTAAATTACCCATAGATGTCAACTCCTTTACTTGTTTAGTTGCCCTGAGGCTAGCCAAAGTGCCAGTGTCTCCACGACAGTATCATCCAACCTCGTCATCGCAGGCATGGGCATCGAGCCCCATACGCCCTGCCCTCCCTGCTTGATTTTGTTGGCCAAATAGATCGCGGCATCCTGCCCCGCATAACGGTCTCGAATTGCAGAGAATCCGGGACCCACCAACGCTTTATTCATCTGATGGCAAGCCGTACAGCCACTAACCGATAAAAGGTCATCAGGTCGTTGATCTAACGTGTCACTCGGCGTTGACTGGGATTCCGACCGCTGTGCTGCAGGTGCGGTCTGCACGCCGGGAAAGGGGCCATAATCACGCATTTGATCTCTAAGGTTGCCGTGAGCATTCATTGCATAATCTGGAAGAGATGACGTAACCGTCGTATTGACCGCACAGTTGGTTGTGCACGCCGAGCCAACCACGTCGGGAACGCCGTTAACCGACCAAAGGCCGTGGTCCTCAGTCATACCATTACGGTTTGGCATTAAGGCTTGAACATCTCTTATATTTTTATCAGACAGCACAAAGTCGTCATCGACAATATAAGCAAGATTAAGCAGGTAGGCGACCAATGCGTACACCTCATCAACAGCCAATGACTTCGGTGCATTCCAGGGCATTGCTCGATTGATGTAATCCCAAACCGTAGACAAGGTCGCCACCTTCATGAAAGTGGTCCTGACAACGGCAGGGTCTGTTAGCGCAGCCACACGCCCTGTCTGAATATCGTTCTCGGTAATGTTGCCCAAGACAATAGGCGAGAAAACTTCATTAGAGTCGCCAAAATCGCCGTGGCAACTTGCGCATTGATCTAGCCACAGTACCTCACCTTGCTCTACCGAGCCGGCACCTACAGGCAACCCTGTAAAATCAGGGCGCACATCGATGTCCCAGGCACTGAGTTCCGCAGTGGTTGCAGTTCTTCCTAGCGCATTAAGAGCCAATAAATAGTCGCCAGCAAAGGCGTTACTACCCAAAAAAATCAGGCCGATCATCCATGACCTAGCCCACCTGAACATTATCGACCTCACCTGAAGGACTTACCCGCCACGTCTGAATGGCATTGTTGTGATAAATCGAACGAGTGCCTCGCTGGGCCACCAATGCGGCACGTTGTGGCTGTATGTAACCCGTATCGTCGTGGACTCGGCTTTGCAGTAATGCCGGCTCGCCCCGCCAAACCCAGTCAAAATTAAATCGCGTCAGCATTTTTGTGGATACCTGCCCCTCTAACCTCGCCTCCTGCCAATTGCGCCCGCCGTCGACCGAAACCTCCACTTTGCGCACGGAGCCCCGACCCGACCAGGCCAAACCCGTAATGCAGTAATAACCTTGGCTAAGCAGCTTCTGACCCGCAGAAGGCGCCGTGATAACCGACTTAGCCTCTTGTATGGCGGTGTACTGGCGCAACTGGCCATTGGGCATAAGATCGACGTAATGACTAGCCTCATCCTTGGTGGCATAGGGTTTGTTGCCAACCTCTAAACGGCGCAACCACTTCACCCAAGAAACACCCTGTACACCCGGCACTACTAGCCTTAGTGGGTAGCCCTGCTCAGGTCGCAGCATTTCGCCATTTTGGCCGTAGGCCACAATCGCGTCTTCGAGTGCCTCGACAAGGTTAATGGTTCGCGTCATCCCGGAACCATCGGCACCCTCTGCTAACAAATAATTAGCGTTCTGGTCGTAGCCCGCACGCTCGAGTAACAAAGACAGCGGCACGCCGGTCCACTCAGAGCCTGACAACATACCGTGGGTGTATTGCACGGTGGGCACAGCTGAGTTACCCCACTCTAACGCTGTATTCGCACCACATTCCAAGAAGTGCATGCGCGACACACTGGGCATACGCAGTAGGTCTTCAACGGTAAATACCAGGGGTTCTTTCACTAGCCCGTTAACCATAAGTCGGTGACGTCGAGGGTCGATATCGACCCAACCTTGATGGTGCCGCTCAAAGTGCAGCCCACTGGGAGTGATGCACCCAAAAAGATTTTGCAAAGGTGTGAAAGCCACGCTCGCTTGATCAGTTTGCGTAAGGCCAGGGCTTTGTCGGCGAATGTTGTTGGCTTCGAAAATCGATGGCTGGCCATAGGGGTTTGTCGCCACGGCTTTACCAAGACTGCGGCTCCATTCGGGCACCTCGATAATGTTGGGATCATCGGCAATCGCAAGCCCGGAGACCCCGGCCAATGCACCCGCAAAAGCACCCCGTAAAAGCTGTCTGCGCTGGGTATCGACACCTTTTTGTGACACCTCAGATATCAGCTCATCAGACAGGAATGACTCTGGTGCCGGCCTCAACCGACCCTCCTGATGACTGGCGTGTGTTGGCATTTGCCCCACCCCCGTGAATGCACTTACATTGCGGCTGCGTTATTTCAGTGTCTTTGCAGCCATCTTTATTTTATATTCTTATATCATATAAACATATAACCAAAAACAACTCTAGCGCACTTTAACGACTACAACGTGGCGTATCGCTTGAGCGGTATGGCCAGTACAGAGGCGCTAAAAAGAGCGCGCGGTTCCGCCCTCCCCCCGCAGTACTGACCCGCACCATCAGGCTTCCCAATACATAGCTGAAACCTAAGCCACAGTGCCTAACAGTATGAACAACAGCAGCACGACTGCAAACTCAAAACCCTAAGGCCATGCCTTTGTGTTTATACCCCGGTGCCCACAACGCGTAATCTAACGGTGAATGGGTCTCGGTAAGACATGTCCAGTTAGGCTCAAAGCCCGTTTATGCCTGCAGTACACACCAAAAATATCGCCGACCTTTTTCAGGCCGTAGGATTGCCGTGGCGGTGTTTTATAGTCCGCCTCGAAGGTAGCGTGGTTTTCCAATAAACTGATGCCGGCCAGAACGAAGACAAATGTCGACCTTCGCGGCTTGTAGCACCGGTAGCAGTCGAAATACCTTGTTCAGAAGATGCAGGCCGGAACTTCGAGTGTCGCGAAGATTGAAGGCTTACTAAAGAGCACACACTATGGCGGTATCAAACTTCCAATTCCACTGCCCCCGTAAGCCCCGGCGACGGGATACAGCAAGGCACTTTGCTGCTGCTTTTTTGTTTCCACTGAGCCTGTCAATTTGCATTCAGGGTAACGCCGCTGAGCTTTTGTACATTTACTCAGCGGACTGTCCAGCCTGTCAGCAGTTTGATGCAGAGGTCCTCACCTATTACAAAAATACCGATGAAGCCCGACGACTCCCAATCGACAAAATTGGCTTAGCCGCTTGGCAGGCAGGAACCCACCCAAAAAGTATCTGCATAACCAAGCAGGTTGACGTGACGCCTACGTTTATTGCAATTGAGACGTGCGAAGAACAGGACCGTATTAGCGGCTACTCGCAGGAAGAGCTGTTCTGGATGGCGATACAACGTATCGACAGGTCGATAACCCAGGGGGCAAGCTCAACTAACGCGCATGAACCGTGACCCCGGGGTTGGGGGTGGATTGGGGCCACCCGCAAAACACTGGGCGTTATAGAGCCAGCGCTTGGCGTCCTCACCCGTATAGGACAGCTCGGTATCTTCGACATGTCGTGTCTGAGTTACGACCTGAGAAAACTCTTCCGCTGTACCTCTGATTGCTGACACAGAATCGTCCTCGCCAAACTTCCAAAGAACACCCGAAGGCGCGGTCAGTTCAACATAAGGCATTTGTTCGGGAGCCGCCTCTCCACGAACCTTAAACGTCCAGCCGAAAGTATTGATACCCAGAATGACGATGTTGTGAATACGATCTGTATTGCTGCGAACCTTGCCCAGCTCATCATAAATTGCCTGGCCATGGGCCCAGGTTTCCATCTGTCGCGCCGTAATACAGGATCGTGCACTCATACTGGGCCCTACCCACGGACAACGCTGCGATGGATCGGCCTGACTATAAGACTGTGCAAGCTGCTGATAGGTTTCGCGCCACTCCGACAGGAGCACATCGCCCTCAGCCAAGACAATTTGACCTTCAACTTGCGTCAAACTATCCCCGCGGGTGAGCCCCTCCATGACCGGCACCAGCGTCTGCTGTAGCTGATCAGTATTCTCGAGAGCCCACAAAGCCATTTGGTTCCAAAAATGCAGATGCCGCAGGATGGTCTCGATGCTCCAGGCCTTGAAACCCGTGGGCCGTGAGAGATCGAGACTCCCGGCATCGCCTAAGAGTGCATCGATGTCTAGGCACTCCTCGAGAAAAGCTTTAGCCTGTTCCATGTCCAATACCTTCCAATAGCACGCCAGTAAACCTTAAGGTTGCTCACTACACCTTGACGATCAGCAAGCACACTGCAACAACCACTTCGCTAAAACAACTCAGTCGCTGATAGAGCCTCTATTCATCCAGCTCTAAAACTACCATCACATCTCCCGCTGCAATTTGGCGACCCGCCATACCCGGAGTCTCAAGAACAACACCATCTGCGGGCGCTATAATCTCGTGCTGCATCTTCATGGCCTCTAGGACCGCGAGACGTTGACCTTTGACCACCGTTTCATTCTCTGACACCTCGACAGCAAGCAGTAAACCGTGCATCGGGGCCACCACAGTGCCACCCGCTGCGGCATCAACAGCCTCCGGGGATACTCGAGTATAGTCTGTGAGCGTCATCGAATACGTTGCGTTAGCAAAAAGCAGGGTCGCCGGCGCTTCTTGAACAAAATTGAACTTTTCGCGCCAGCCATTAATCTGTAACTCACAGTCGGTATCAGACATCCCCATGAATTCGACCATGAACTCTTCACCTTGGAACACCACTTGATACTGCCCCGCTGAAAGCGTTTCTAACTTGACACTAACTTCCACCTCGTCGATTCGATATTCACGAATAGAGATAGCCCGCCCTCGGGAAGACCAGTCGAGAAGCTCATGGGAAACCAATGGTGCCCTGTCATGAGCCTCACCCATCGCGAGCAGGTGCTGAATTACTGCAGCACCGACAACAAAAGCTCCGGGTACTTTGGGGGGGGTGAACTGGTCGCCATAATGCTCCGCAATGAACGCAGTGGTTGCTAAACCATCCTTAAAAGTTTGCTGCTCTAGGGCGTCGATTAAAAAATCCCGATTGTTGCCCAAGCCAAGTAAAGCGCCATCTTGTAACGTTGCGACTAAACGGCGACGTGCATCCTCTCGTGTTTCCCCATAGCTAATAATCTTAGCGACCATTGCATCGTAATAAGGGCTGACCTCATCCCCGCTAGCCACGCCACTGTCGATCCGAATGCCCTCACCTTCCGGAAAATCGAACAGTCGCACGGGTCCCGTGCTTGGAAGAAACCCCTTTTCAGGTTCCTCTGCATACAACCGGACTTCAACCGAATGGCCTAACAGCTCAATGTCGTCTTGCTCTGCAGGCAGCGGTTCTCCCCTGGCTACCCGAATCTGCCACTCAACTAAATCAAAACCCGTGACCATCTCAGTGACGGGGTGCTCTACCTGCAGGCGCGTATTCATTTCCAAAAAGTAAAAGCGCCCCTCCTCGTCGAGCAAAAACTCCACGGTACCTGCACCGACATAATCAACGGCTCGCGCTACGTCAACCGCGGCCTCTCCCATTGCACTGCGCAACTCAGGCGTCATGACTGGACAGGGAGACTCTTCAATCACTTTCTGGTGCCGGCGTTGAATCGAGCAATCCCGTTCCCCCAAATGCACAACATGCCCATGCTGATCCGCAAAGACCTGTACTTCGACATGGCGCGGACGAAGTACAGCGCGCTCGATAATAAGTTCGCTAGAACCGAAGGCGTTCTGGGCTTCCGATTGAGCCAAGCCAATGGCATCTTGTAACTGGGATAATTCAGTGACAAGGCGCATGCCCCGGCCACCACCGCCCGCTGCAGCCTTAATCATGACAGGGAGGCCAATGTCCTCTGCGGCCAATAACAGCGTTTCGATGTCCTGCGCCTCGCCCTGATAACCCGGGATGCAAGGCACGCTGGCCTCTAGCATGGCGCGTTTAGCCCTAGCCTTATCACCCATAACCTCAATCGCTTGATTAGGAGGGCCGATAAAGACAATGTTCGCCTGCTCGCAAGCGGCAGCAAAATCTGAATTTTCTGACAAGAAGCCATAACCCGGATGAATAGCGTCTGCGCCAGCCTCGATTGCTGCGGCCAGAACCTTCTCTTGGCTCAGGTAGGAATCACTGACAATGGGGCCACCGAGTCGGATCGCTTGATCAGCCTCGCGCACATGCAAGGCGTCTTCATCGGCGTCAGAGTAAACGGCCACCGTACGAATACCCAATGCACGCGCAGTTCGCATTACCCGTACTGCAATCTCACCGCGATTCGCGACCAATAAAGTCGACAGCGTTTTCATACATCAATCTCCACGTGCCAACGGGGTTTACGCTTCTCAATAAAAGATGACACGCCTTCTTTGCCCTCATCGCTTTGTAAGCATCGGCTAAAGTTTTCAGCGGCGTATATTACTTTTTCGTCATCGGGAGTTTGCGGCATGCCAACGATTAATTCTTTGCACGCGGCTACCGCGCCCGGGGCACAACCGAGGACGTCAGAACGAATGGCTCTCTCAGTGTCTTCCAATGCCTCCACCGAATCCACCGCGAGATCTAGCACGCCCAAAGCTGCCGCCTCCGCACCTTTGAATCTCGCTGCGGTGAGCATGAGTCGACGACCCACTGCATAACCGCATTTTTGCAAAACATAGCGCGCAATCTGCGCCGGCGTAATACCGATTCGAGTTTCTGAAAAGGCAAACTTGGCATCGTTCATACCTACGCTTACGTCACAGCAACAAGCAAGACCTAGGCCTCCCGCCATGGCCGCGCCCTCGATCATGGCCACAGTCACCTGAGGTAAGGCGTTGAGGTCTGCCAGTATGTCGCCGATACGGGTGCTGGTTCTCATGGCTTGCTCCCGCGCGCCACTAGCGATCGCGTTAAAACTTTTGAGATCACCCCCAGCGCAGAAGAAACCACCCCGCCCCCTAAATGTGACCCCTCTGACGCTGCGATCATCACGTACCGAAGACAGAATAATCTCCAAATCATCAACAACATCATCGGTGAGCGGATTCCGTCGTTCAGGCTGATTAAACCAGACCGTCAACCACCCATTTTCAAGATTGAGATCTACTGACTTTGTTTCAGGTAATGCCGTCATAATTACATCCTCGCCACACCGAAGCTGTTTGATTGCAGACTACGGTGACGCCCTTCAATGATTGTTTCCAAACAGAACGCCAAAACTTTACGGGTATCTCTGGGATCGATAATTCCGTGATCAAGTACGCGACCCGAGGTGTAAAAGGCATCTTCTTGGGCGTCAAAGTGCTGCTTTATCGTTTGGGCCTGTGCCTCCAGCTGCGACTCGGGTATCGGTTTACCTTTACGCGCAGCTCCTGCTTTAGCCACTTCAGTCATTGTAGTTGCAGCGCTCTGACCCGCCATCACGCCAGTCCGCGCATTGGGCCATGCAAACAAAAAGTCCGGTTCGTAAGCCCATCCGCACATACCGTAATTTCCAGCGCCATAGCTGGCACCCACGTAGAGAGATAGTTTAGGTACCCGAGCGTTGGCAACCGCCTGAATCATCTTGGAACCATGCTTAATCATGCCCGCATGTTCATACTGCGTGCCCACCATATACCCCGAGGTATTGTTAAAGAAGATAATGGGCAAATCAGACTGATCACACAGCTGGATGAATTGCGCGGCTTTCGTCGCGCCATTTGTATCAATAGGACCATTGTTACCAATAAAGCCACAGGCGACGCCTGTGATCGTGGCGTGACCGCAGACAGTCGACACACCGTAACGTGATTTGAACTCTTCGATGGAAGAGTCATCAACCACACGGGCTAATATTTCTCTGACATCGTAGGGCGTACGCGGATCGGTAGGGATAGCCCCGGCCAGCTCCTCAGCGGCATATCGGGGTTCGCTATAGGGTTGTCTAGCAAAATGAGTCAGTCGTTTGTTCCAGTCAATGCACTGCATCACTTCCCGAGCCTTCAGCAGGCCGTGTGCATCATTTTCAACGAGGTACTCCACAACCCCTGAAACGCTGGCATGCATTTCGGTACCGCCTAACTCCCTATCGTCGGCATCCTCTCCAGTGGCGGCCTTGACCAAGGCTGCGCCACCGAGCGCCGCCATGCCATTCTCTTTAACTCCGATAACGTAGTCAGACATACCGGGCATATACGCGCCTCCGGCAGTAGACCCACCGTGTAGCACGACCATCGTTGGCAGCCCCTTTGCAGAAAGGCGTGCTAAATCGCGAAACACGCTGCCAAATTCAGACCAAAGTTCAACTTTGTACTTCAGCAGGTTAGCACCGGCACTTTCAACGAGATGCACCAGGGGTAAATTTTGGCGCAGGCATATTTTCAGCAGTGAAGTCGTCACATTAAGGGTGCAATCAGTGGCGGCTCCAGCCGCGATGCCCGAGTCATCGACCCAAACCATGCAGCGAACACCACTGACAAAACCAATACCCACAATGACCGAAGCACCCGGTACGCTGAGCTCACGATCAGACTCCTCGACACAAAAATTCGCCATAGAATGCAGCTGCAAAAACGGCATACCTGGGTCTATTAAAGCGTCTAAACGCTCTTTAGGTGTGAGTTGATTACGGGCACGGAATGTTTTGAGCCGACGGTTGGAGATCTCCTCGGTGCGTTGCTCATAGCACCTTAGTTGATCAACGAAACCCAGCATGCGGTTACGATTTTCACTAAACGTCTCTGAATCGGATTGCAGCGTTGAAACAATAGTAGCCATGTTAGCTTTCCAAAATATTTTCAGGGATGGCAATAGGGGTATCGAGTAAGATTTGCGCGAAACTCTTCGCTTGAGGATCATTGCGCAAACTCGCAACACCCCCACCGCCCAGTGCATTGTGCAGAACGAAGTTGAGCCCCGGGAGTCCAGGTAAATAGTATCTGTTGATGCTGGGACTAGTCATGAAATGAGCAAAACGCGTAGCAACATAATCTGAAGTTAAGACTTGAGCGATCCAGGGCAGGTAAGCTTCATTACGTGCCATGATGCCAATATTTGCTTTGTCTCCTTTATCACCCGATCGCCCCCAAGCAAGGCGCTCTAAAGGGACCGTTGTAAGAGTATCGTCTGCCTGTAAGCCGACCGAGGGAATATCCGTGGGTTCAGCTGGGGTGAACAACGTCGAGGGCTCAGGTATTTGTGGCAACTTACTGGTTCCTCTATCGTCGATCAGCGATAAAGCCACAGATGTTTTGGGCACCTTGATAGAAAATAAACGAATCACGGGGGATGGCTTCGCGCGAGTACCCGCAAAAAAGGCGAGTCCCGGTGGCGCCCCTAGGGCAGCGCCCGAAACCTCACGCAACAACAGCGCAACCGCGCGTTTGTCCTGATGCCTGCAGGCAATTTTTACAGCGACTTCGCGACTACGAGTGTATTGGGCGACTTCCCCCCAATGACTCTCATCACCCACAATCTCGACCGTGACATCATCGAAACCAGAAATCCCGCGGGCGGTTAGCTTTTGCTCTGCCCGTTTGCGCACTTCTTCTGCAAAAAACCTAGCCTTTTCCGCCGCCTTTCGACCCAGATACCAAAGAATTGTCCCTGCCCGCCAGCCATCGGCCCAGGTCATACTGACCTTGTAGTCAGTGGGCACACCCCGTCCTTTAGCACCGCTAACTTGAACCTGGTCTTGACCAATTTGCTGTAGTTCCACGCAAGAAAAATCACAGATCACATCCGGAAGTGCGTAATGCATCGGGTCATCGATTTCGTAGAGTAATTGCTCGCCAACCGTGCCTCGACTTACGGTGCCTCCGGTATTTGCAGGCTTTGTGATCACCGCCTCACCATCCATCGATACTTTAGCGATCGGATAACCCACCTCAACAAGCGACTCGGCTACCGCTTCCCAATCGGTGTAATTGCCGCCTGTCACCTGCGGCCCACACTCAATCAAATGACCCACGAGGGAACCTGCCGCCAATCGATCGAGCTCGTCGGGGGTCCAACCAAACGCATGGATACAAGCACCGAGCGTTACCGCACTGTCAACGCAGCGCCCGGTAATCACAATATCTGCGCCATTAAGAAGCGCTTCGGCAACAGGAAAAGCACCAATGTAAGCATTGGCACTGGCGATTTTATCAGGGGCGGGCATGGCCTCATGAGAAAACATTTCCCGGGCGCCACCTGCTGAGAGTTCAGTAACTCTGGGGAGTAAATCATCACCAACTATGACCGCAACTTTTAAATTAAGCCCCGCCTCGTCAATGCACTTCGTGATGGCTTGGGCACAGGCCTGAGGATTAACGCCACCCGCATTACTGATGAGTTTCACACCAGAGTCAGCGATGGCTTGCAGATTTGGCTGCACCATGGCGGTCACAAAATCGGTCGCATAACCTAGCGTTTCATCGTTTGAGCGAGCTCTGGCAAGGATCGACATGGTAATTTCAGCCAAATAATCGAAGACGATATAGTCCAAGTCGCCCTCAGACAGAAACTGGGCCATTGCGAGGTCAGTTTCGCCCCAAAACCCAGTGGCTCCACCAATTTTTATCGACGACTTCATGCTCATGCAATTTCCTTTGCAAAGTTCGACAGCGGCTTCCCCCACCTTCAGCATTTAACGGGAATTGCCCTTGCTACAAGTAACAGCGCTTCAAATTTCTAGCGGAAAATTACCCGCCGCCCCTGAGTGCTCCCCAAAAAAAGACATATTTTTGGGGGCCCTACCTATTTGGAATTCTAGCGTTTATGATGATAGCTCATTTATTATGAGTGATCCTCACATGCTCACTATAGGAGCCTTAGGCTATGAGCGCAAGTTCGCCCAATACTAAAAACACCCAGCGCGAACGCTTGGAAGCAAAAGAACAAAGTATTTTAAACGCAGCGACCGAGGTGTTTACTGCACTGGGCGTTGACGGCTCTACGATGGCCGAAATCGCACGCAGGGCGCATATCGCCGAAGGAACGCTATACCTGTACCACAAAAACAAACAGGATTTGCTGGCTGTTGTTGTGGGGAATTTTTGGGCAGATTTAACGAAAGGCGCACTTATCGCTGTGGATGCCAGCCTCCCCGTCATGGAGCAATTAGAACAGCTAGCAACCTATCACCTAACGGCACTTATCCAACAATTCGACATGGTGGGCCTGACCTATCGAGCGAGGCTTCGACATGGGGAACCCGAATACCAGTTACCTAAAATTCGTGAATACGTGCGCGTTTTTGATCAAATCATCGAGCGCGGCATCAGTCGTCAAGAATTCATTGAGGAGATGCCGTTATGGCAATGCCGAGACGCTTTCTATGGGGCTTTAGAGTATTCCGCTAGGACACTGCTGCTGCGCGAGGCTCAGTTCGACGCCTCGGTAGTCAAACAGCTTTTGGTGATGTTTCATCCCTACAAGATAGAACAAATCCCAGCAGTTGATTCAGAGAAAAATGCCGCGTCAACTTCAGAAAGGCTTGCAAAAATTGAGGCGCTACTGGCGCTACTGGTCGAGAGAGAAGCCAAATAACGTGGGCCTCAAAGGGCAAGAAACAGCTTAGTTGTACTGGTGCCTGAGGGCGTCGATGAAAACCGCCAGCGATTCCTGAGGCAACTGATTAATACCAGCCGCTGCTGCTCGCCCTCCCCCCGAAGGAAATTGCTTGCAAACGGTATCGGCACCGACGCGATTTTTCACGGGCGCCCTGACACTTACGAGGAACCCCTCAGGGATTTCCGTCACCACGGCATGGGCTCGATGCGGCGCATCTAAGGCAAGCTTGTTTCCCAGAACACCACTGACACGGCGTGCCCAGGGTTCATCCGGTAGCTTGATCACTTTTACGGCGTTCTCGTTAATCAGTAGATCAGCCGCTTCAGCTCTGCTCATGTCCTCGCGATACCCGGACTGCAAGGTCATGTATAAATCTGGGTCTTCTGCCATGCAAACATCAGGATCCCCAAAAGGTAATAAGCGCAGGTATAGACTTTCGGGGTCAAAGTGCAAATCACTGACCTGAGCCCCGTAAGCATTGTAATTGATGAGGATTCCCAGCTCCCGCCACAATTTGAGATCAGGCGTTATCGCTAAAGTTTGTGCAATCCGCTCTGCAGTTCCATCAAGGTTGTCTCCAAAACAACCCACTATTGCCCAGCTAGCACCCGCTCCCGACAAATAACCATTAACCAAAGCAGAAGTGCACACCTCAGGCGCCGTGTTAACTAACAGCTCCAATCCCGGAGCACTTGGCAACTCTCCCGAATTGTGGTGATCGACGTAAAACACCTCAGCGCCTAGGGACAGCAATCGGTCCAGTGCTGGCTGATTTTTTTCAACCGCGACATCAAGAACAGTGACGAAATCCCCTGCAGCGGCGGATACGCGGTTAAGCAACGCGATATCGCGCTTAACGCCGGTGATCAAAGTGGCAGAGCGAGGCGTGTGCTGGCGCAGCTGCAATAAGGCGCAGATACCATCAGCATCGCCATTAAAAACATCGAAACGCCTCATAAAAAACTCATCTTGGTTTTAGCTTTTGGGCGCTGATTGACCCTTGCTAACGGGAAGAACTGAGACATTTTCGGCTTGCGCGACTTGCCTAGCGCGCTTGCCAACACGCCCCTGCTTCAACCAAACAAAGTCATGTCGAATCTCGTGAGCTTCGAAGCCACTCACATAATCGCGTAGGATTTTTGTAATCCCATCACAATCTAGGTCAGCGCAAGCTTTGATCAAGTTAGCCGTTGCCGATTCTAGAACATCAAAATCTACACTGTCTTCCTCAGCCCGCAGGATCATAGGATGACCCGTGCCCGCCACTGAAGTGCCCAGTAAAAGTTCTTCATGGAGCTTCTCGCCCGGGCGTAGTCCAATAAACTCAATATCGATGTGCTCAGAGGACACAGCATCACCCTCTAGCTCGTAACCACTCAAGCGAATCATCCGCCTCGCAAGATCAACGATACGAACCGGCTCACCCATATCCAGCACGAAAACGTCACCCCCCGTTCCCATTGCACCCGTTTGCAAAACCAGCTGAGCTGCCTCAGTAATACTCATGAAATACCGGGATACATCAGGATGGGTCACCGTGACAGGCCCCCCAGACTCGATCTGCTCTCTGAATAAAGGCACCACTGAGCCTGACGACCCAAGAACGTTGCCAAAACGCACGATGCAGAACCGTGTGGGGGTGTCGCGTTGCGCCAGCCCCTGTACGATCAGTTCGGCGTAGCGCTTTGATGCCCCCATGATATTGGCGGGACGCACGGCTTTATCTGTAGAGACCAAAACAAAGGTTTCGACACCAGCACGTTCAGCAGCGAGGGCTGCCGACCAAGTACCATCCACGTTATTAGCCACACCCTCTGCGACGTTGTATTCGACGAGCGGAACGTGTTTATAGGCAGCGGCATGGTAAACCGTTTGCACCTTAAAGGTCTTATACAGTGACTCCAATCTGCGCTCGTCACGAACGGATCCGAGCAGGGTCACAACCGGGAAACGGTAATCTTGCTGCTGGCACAGCGCCCTGAGTTCTTGCTCAATGCTATACAGCGCGAACTCTGAAATATCGAACAAAATCAGTTCACGGGGAGCGGAAGCCATAATCTGCCGACACAATTCGGAACCGATAGAGCCACCCGCTCCCGTGACCATAACAACCTTGTCATGAAGGCAGCTATCGATCAGCTCAGGATGCGGTGGGACAGGATCTCGGCCTAACAGATCATCGAGGTCCACATCCTGAATTTGGTTAACGCTTGCCCTACCAGCAACAAGCTCCGAAATTTTGGGCACAGTGCGCACATGCACCGGAATGCCCACTAGGGAGTTAATGATTTCACGCCGACGCTCTGCGGACGCGGAGGGCACGGCCAACAATACCTGAGCAATTCCTTGCGCTTTGACTAACGCCTCTAGTTCATCGGATGGGAACACAGGTCGACCGTTGATAACTGTATTGCGTAACGCTATGTCGTCATCTACGAATGCATACACCTCGTAGTGACTCCCATGGTTTAACGCGTGCAAAAGCTGCCGCCCTGATTCACCGGCACCATAAATCACCAGACGTCTCGAGCCTCGCTCGGCAGATACCTGATAGTAGGCACGTGTAACCAAGCGAACACCCCCTGCGCCAAAAAACAGTAGCAGCCAAAAAATACCAGGAGCCGAGGGCGCAACATCTAATTGCCAGTAAAAACTAGCTAATGCGAAGCTCAATGCCACAATCGTCACCGCGCCCACCAAATCCCAGACTGCGTGAGGGCCCATGTGCCGAATGAGGGAGCGGTAAAGGCGGCGACCTACAAAGACCGTAGCGGCAAAAGCGATGATGCCTAGCAGCACCAGAAGTTCTAATAAATTTGCAGGAAATAGTGGCCGATCGTGGCCAAGACTTGAAGATACCATCAAAGCCAAGCAAACCATGCTCAAGTCGGTCAGCAGCAGCACAGCAAGGCGTAGGCCTCGTGACGGACTCCCTCGTTCACCCGACCATGTTGCTGCCGCAGAACGGCCTGGGCGGGAGCGGGATTGATTAAGACGCTGCTGTAGGTGCTTTACCATTTTACTGCTTCATCCTGAATGCAATGCACTGTGCCTGTTACAACTGGGCCAAGCGGTGTTGCAGGACCGTACAGTCTACGAGTAGCGACGCCCGTATGCCACCAATACCAGAGAAGGAATCGTCGAGAAAATTACCGCAAAAATTGTGGAATAAGCGCCAAAAGCTGCCCACAAAGCCATTGGAATCTGCCATGAAAGCTGCAACACGAGCAAACCAGCATTAATGGCGAGCACCGATCCGGTCGCCCTCATCAATCGCTGATAGGTGTGCTCGCTATGCGCTTCTGCAGGAGATTGTCCCCGTACTAACCGTGTCAGCAGGGTGTAGTTTGCATCGACCAGAAAAGGCATCATTAGAATCAACCATGCAGCGCCCAATCGGCTATCTTGCGTTGTAGCGTACAAGCCGAGCCAACCCAGATAGAAACCCAGGAATACGGCCCCGCTATCCCCCATAAAAATGCGCGCGGGCGGCCAATTTAGCCACAAAAATGGCAATAACGCCGACACCAGCACCAAGGTGAGATGGGTTACGCCAGCTGCCTCCGGGAAAAACAGGCTAATAACCGCAAGTCCAAGACAGACGCAAAGGGACTGGGTGACAACAAAACCGTCTAAACCATCCATGAAATTAACGAGGTTAATGCTCCACCCCAAGGCCAATATTGCCAAACCCAACAGGAGCACGTGGGCAGTGCCCAGCAATGTGAGCCCAGCAATTGTTGCCACGATGAGGTAGACGAACAGGCGTAGCCAGGCCGGCAATGCGAGCCGGTCATCGATCAAGCCAACAAGGGCAACCCCTAAACCACAGCCTTGTAATACCAAAAGCCATAACGCGCTTTCACCGGCAAAGCCGTTAGGCACCAGTAAAGCCACGGTAACCGATAAACCGAAGCAAATACCTGCTCCAACGGGGGTCGGCGTTTGATGCGCGCTTCGGGCGTTAGGCCTATCCACAAAACCCCAAGGGCCAGCTACGCGCAGAAAACATAACAGGAGCAAGAGTGATAGCGAAAACGCCAAAACAAAAGCCATCAGGTTGTACTCTCGGATTTGGTTACACTCAAAAGGTGCTCCAATGACCACTTCGCACCATCGAAGGGCTGAGCGGTCTCACCACACCAGTAATGCCCACCAATAGAGGCGGCTAAAGCCTGAGTTTGAGGGAGCGGCAATTTTGCCAAGCACACTAAAATAGCTCGCCATAAGGGTGCCGGTAGTTTGAAGGGAGCTGTTACTGCTAACGCTCTAGCAATTCGAAATGCCGAGTAACACTGACCATCTGTAACTGCCAATACCTGGTCACAAGATGTGTAATTCGATCCCGCATCATCAGCGCCCTCACCCCTGAGCAATGAAACGATCAGGGCAACTAGGTCGGGTCGCGCCACTAAACTACGTTGGCCCGTCGCTGGCAGCGACACCCGCAATCTTCCCTGCCACTTTTTCAAGGCGGCAAGATTCGCGGTCAGCGCTTGATCGTAAACCAAAGCTGGCCGGAGCATCACAAGTTGGCATTGACTTGTTCGCAGCACTTTCGACAACTGGATTTCTGCCCGCCATTTTGACTGCGCGTAAAGCGACCTCGGTTTTGGTAGGTCAAGAGCCGGCGTCCCTGGATCGGATTTATCAGCAGGCACCACATTGAGCGAGCTTAAGAATATAAATTGCTTAACACCAGCAGCCTCAGCCGCTGCAGCAAGCACCTCACAAGCCTCGACATTTGCCACTCTGTAGGCAGATGCATTGCCTTTATTGTGCGCAATACCAGCACAGTGAATAACAGTGCTGATATCAGAAAAAAGTTCCGACAGGCCTTCGCAATGGTCTAAATCCAAAAACCGGTCACAAGAACGTCTTCCTGCAGTGAGAGTCGGAATACCCTGCCGCTTTAATCGGGCGTAGACAGCACTACCGATATAACCCGAGGCCCCGGTGAGTAAAATCACACCGACGCCTCACTGCGATAACAAAGATCACTCAAGAACAATGCGATCGCGATTACGTGCAATGATTGATTCGCCAACACCCTTAACTTCGACGAGCTCGTCAATCGTCTCAAACGGCCCGTAGGACTCCCTGTGTTCCACAATTCGATAGGCCTTCGCCAGACCCACCCCAGAGAGGCCCTCGGATAAAAGCTCGGGGGACGCCGTGTTGATGTTGATCGATTGCACCTGGCTAAAAGCTGGTGGACTCGAGACTGCCAGAGCAAAACAAAGCGCACCAACACCCACAATTTGGTGTAGTGGGAACAGTGCGTAAGACGTGGCCAAAATTCTACCAATTGATCGGTTGAAAACAGTGGTGACGATAGACATCGCAATATACTCCTGTTGTTTGACGTAACGAGCCTTAGGTGACTCGCAAACAGGCTATAAAATGAAGCCACTGCCATGGACATCAGTGCTCTCCGTTGCCCTCACTCGGGCTCCAGAGATGACAAAATACGCTTTATTGCAGCTATGGGGTCTGTTGCCGCCGTAATGGAACGTCCCATGACCAAATAGTTTGCACCCGCGGCGATCGCAGCAGCAGGATCGACAACTCGCTTTTGATCACCCATGGCATCCCCTTTTAGACGAATGCCCGGCGTCACCAAAGCAAACGCCGGATCTACAACTTTTCTCAGCTCCGAAGCCTCTTGTGCAGAACACACAACACCATCGAGCCCAGCTTTTTCGGTCAGCTTCGCCAGCGCCACAACCCGTGCCAACGCTGCCCCTTGAAAACCCACCTCCGCAAGATCCGCCTCCGCCATACTGGTAAGAACGGTCACGGCGGTCAGTAGTGGCTTATTTTGGCGACCCACCAACGCCTCACGGGCAGCGTTCATCATCGATGAGCCCCCACTCGCATGAACATTGGTCATCCAAACACCTAGGTCTGCCGCAGCAGATACGGCATTTGCAACCGTGTTGGGAATGTCATGAAACTTAAGATCTAAAAACACATCGAAACCACGTTTTACAAGCTGCTCAACCGCGCTGGGGCCAACTCTGGTAAATAATTGCTTCCCCACCTTTACACGACACAGTGACGGATCTAACTGATCGGTCAGCCGCAAAACACTGTCGATATCGTCAAAATCAAGCGCGACAATCAAAGCTTTGTGATCAACCATTTAACGCCTCCCCTGTTGTTCCCAAGTCGCGAATAGTGCCCCAATGCTTACAGCCCGGACAATACCAATGCAGCTGCTGGTTACGAAATCCGCAGTGAGTACAGCGATAAGAAAACCTTTGATCAATAATTTTCTCGATGGTTTCTCGCTCCAAAGACTCATCATCCCCTGCTTCTGTCGAATCGTGCAGACTCATGAGCAATGCAACACCACGCAGTGAGGGTTTATCTCTCAAGCTAAGTCTCAGGAAATCTTTTGCCGCATCTTTGCCAATCGTGGCGTGCAGCTCATCAACAATCGCCAGCGCCAAAGGCGTTGTCGGTGCTTTTTCAAAACAACTCTCAAGATAAGACCGCAAATTATTTCTAGTACCCACCGAATCCATCGCCTTCCTCATGAGGGGGATGATCTCTGCCAAGTACTCGGGAGCTTGATCGAAAACTGTTTTCAGCGCCTTAATGCTTTGCTCTGGCTGCCCCGCCGATAACTCAAGGGCCCCCAGTGATAGGGTGGCACGAGCACAAGACTTATCGTAGCGTAAGGCCTTCGCTAACAGCTCTCGTCCCCCTCCATAGTCACCAGCTGATCGTGCCAACTCGGCCTGCTCGCAACAATAGTGCGCCAAAAGCACGCCGACAGGCTGGCCCACCTCATCGGCTGTGTTGACAGCAGACTTCATCAAAGTTCGCTTTGGGAGAAGTTCCTCAGCAACCTCGCAGGCTGCTGACCAGTCGCTTTGCGCTTCGTATATTTCGAGCAAGTGACGTCGCGCTACTCTGCGGTGATTACCCGATTCAGCCACAAGATCGATCAACAGCTTCTCAGCCCGGTCGAAGAGCCCTGCAGAGATATAATCTCTAGCCAGCTCAAGGTGGGCGAGATGTAGCTGCGTCTGCGGCAAACTTGGACGAGCCAACAAATTTTGATGAACTCTTATCGCCCGCTCCACTTCGCCACGGCGGCGCAATACGTTACCCAATGCAATATGGGTGTCAAAGGTCTCCGCATTCACCTCCAATGCCTGGGTAAAAGCATCGATTGCGTTGTCCTGCCGGCCGTCAAGAAGAAAGTTTAATCCCCGATAATATTCGGAAGGTGGCTGTGCTGAACTGCCCCAAACCAAGGGGCGGTTGCCGCGCCGCCCCAGCCACCAGCCAGCTGCGATGGCCGCAGTTAAGGTCAGTAATAAAAAAAGGTCAGTCACTCTCGCTAAGCCCAAAACGCCGCAGTCGGCCTACTTCGAGCTCAAGCTTTTTATGTTGACGGCGCAGACGTGCGTTGCCCGCTCGCTGTTTAAGGTTCACCACCGCCCCACCCAGTAAACCGACGACACACCCCGCCGCGAAAAACAGAAGCACCCAAAGCGCAACGGCACGTTCTGATAGCTGGACAACCAGTAAATCAAGGGGGACGGGAGCGGTATTTTGGAGCGTAAACAGCGCTCCCAGCACAACAGCAGCGCCAATAATAAGCAGACTCAGCAAAACTCGCAGAAGTGCCACGATCAGAAACCCGCTTTTAATGAACGGTTAACGCGTTCTCGCAGTTCCTTACCCGGCTTGAAATGAGGAACGTGTTTCCCTTCCAGCTCAACACTATCTCCAGTCTTTGGGTTTCGCCCTTGGCGAGGCTCTCGATAATGCAAAGAAAAACTACCAAAGCCGCGAATTTCAATGCGCTCACCGCCAGACAGTGTCTCGGCCATGTGGTCAATCATTAACTTCACAGCGAGTTCCACATCTTTGGTACTCAGCTGGGACTGCTGGGAGGCTATTAATTCAATGAGCTCGCTACGGGTCATGGACTTATATTCAACGCTTGGAAGTGCTTATTTTCTAACGCCAGCAAAATCTTTTCAAGTTACTAATTTTCATAACTTTTTTGACTCGAAACTATGAAGTAAAGGTCCAAAAGTCGCTCCACCAAGCTCGAGTAGGTCTCGAGGGCACTCGCAACGGGTTGCGAAGGCTACCTATCCGTGGTGACGGCAGAAGCCAAAACCCGAAATTTTCATGTCTATCAGCGCACCGAGGACAAAGTCATAGGCAAAAAAAAGGCCGGCTTAAAGCCGGCCTCTAGACAAAGCACGAATCGCTTACTGACTGTCCATTTTCGCCTTGATCAGGTCGCCAATAGTACCGGGAGAGGCAGCCTCGTCTTGCTGCTTGAGTGTTTCAACAGCCTCTTTCTCGTCTTCGATATCCTTGGCTTTGATTGACAGCCCAAGAGTACGGTTCTTACGATCAACGTTGGTGATTTTGGCTTCTACCGCATCACCCACATTAATGACCGAACGCGCATCTTCAATGCGGTCGACGCTAATGTCGCCCACCTTCAGATACCCAGAAACTTCGTCTGACAGCTTAATCAGAACACCCTTAGCGTCAACTTCCAACGCTTTTCCGGTGACGATAGTGCCGCGATCGTTATCGCTTACGTAGAGAGTGAAAGCGTCCTCTTCCATCTGCTTGATACCGAGGGAAATTCGTTCGCGCTCTGGATCGATCGACAAAATTACTGTCTCAATCTCGTCGCCCTTCTTATAGTTACGAACGGCCTCTTCACCGGTTTCATTCCAGCTGATGTCGCTCAAATGCACCAAACCATCAATAGCGCCGTCTAGGCCGATAAAGATACCAAAGTCAGTAATTGACTTGATGGTGCCCGAGATGCGATCGCCCTTGGCATGATCAGACGCAAAAGCGTCCAGGGGTTCTGGGTGCACTGCTTAATACCCAGAGAGATGCGTCGACGGTCTTCGTCGATGTCGAGAACCATTACCTCGACTTCATCACCCAGCTGCACGATCTTTGAGGGGTGAACGTTTTTGTTGGTCCAGTCCATCTCAGAGACGTGTACCAAACCTTCAACACCCTCTTCAATTTCAGCGAAACAACCATAATCAGTCAGGTTAGTGACCTTGGCGTTAACCCGAGCACCCTCAGGGTAACGGTTAGTGATCTCCACCCATGGATCTTCACCCAATTGCTTCAGACCCAATGAAACGCGATTACGCTCACGATCAAACTTAAGGATTTTGACATCCATTTCCTGACCGACTTCTACGATCTCACTGGGGTGCTTGATGCGCTTCCAAGCCATATCGGTAATGTGTAACAAGCCGTCCACACCGCCAAGGTCCACAAAAGCACCGTAGTCGGTAAGGTTCTTCACAACACCTTTGACCGACATGCCTTCTTGCAGATTTTCGAGCAGCTCTTCGCGCTCCTGACTGTTAGCGGCTTCCATAACGGCACGACGCGAAACGACAACGTTGTTACGCTTCTGATCAAGCTTAATGACCTTAAATTCGAGCTCCTTGCCCTCTAGATGCGTCGTCTCACGAACTGGACGCACGTCGATCAAGGAACCGGGCAGGAAGGCTCTGATAGATTCAATATCAACAGTAAATCCGCCTTTGACCTTGCCATTGATAATGCCGGTTACAACTTCGTCTGCAACATGTGCTGCTTCAAGACGCTTCCAAGCCTCGGCACGCTTGGCCTTTTCACGAGAAAGCTTAGTTTCGCCAAAACCATCTTCGACAGTCTCGAGGGCCACCTGAACTTCGTCGCCGATATTAAGTGTGCACTCACCGTTAGCATTGGTGAATTGGTCGAGCGGGATGACACCCTCTGACTTCAGGCCTGCGTGAACAGTGACCCACTCGTTATCAATATCTATGACAACACCGGTTACGATCGAGCCGGGCTCCATATCGACGGTTTTTAAGCTTTCTTCAAATAATTCTGCGAACGATTCGCTCATGGGACGTTCCTGTTGTTGCGGCATACATATGCCTAGCCAATCTCCAGATAAGATTGGGTCTGCTCAAATTAGCGGTTGCCGAGGTATCTGGCCTTCAGTTCGGCGACCGCGCTATAAGCCCTTTATCAGCTGCTAATTCCAGCACGCGGTCACAAACCGCATCTACAGTAAGTGTAGAGCTGTCTATAAGTACCGCATCTTTGGCAGCGACCAGCGGCGACGCGGAGCGGTTGGTATCACGCTCATCACGCTCGTTGATGGAATCCAAAAGGCGCGGCAGGCTAACACTTTCGCCTTTCTCGAGCAACTGTGCTTGACGCCGGCGGGCCCGAGCTTCAGCAGAGGCGGTCAGGAAAATTTTTAGCACTGCATTGGGAAAAACGACAGTGCCCATGTCTCTTCCGTCCGCCACAAGCCCAGGAAGCGTCGCCATAGAACGCTGGCGATCGAGTAACGCCACCCTTACCTTCGCCAATACCGCTACCGCAGACGCCCCACGGCTGCCATCTTGCGAACGAATTTGCGCTGTTACGTCTTCGCCTTCAAGCCACACGGAGACACCTGCAGGCGAGGGCACAAACCGCACATCAAGGGTCTCAGCGACCTCAACAACACGCGACTCGTCTTGCCAGCTGATATCCCGTAGCACACAAGCGTGACCCACTATGCGGTACAGAGCGCCACTGTCCAGTAAGTGCCAACCCAGAGTTTCGGCCAACCTTTGGCTCAAGGTCCCTTTGCCGGCACCGCTGGGGCCGTCAACACAGATAACCGGCACTTTACTCATCGATGAGCGTCAAGCTTAAGGCCGGCACTTGATATCAGCTCAGCAAAACCCGGAAACGACGTGGCGACATGGTCACAATCAAGCACTTCAATAGCAGCTGAGGCCCGTAACCCCGCAACGGCGAAAGCCATCGCAATACGGTGATCATGAAACGTGTTTACCGAGCCGCCCCCTAATTGACCGCCCTCAATAACAATGCCATCTGAAGTGGGCTCGTTTTTTATTCCGAGAGTGCTCAGCCCCTCTGCCATTGCAGCAATGCGATCGCTCTCTTTAACGCGAAGCTCGCTGGCACCGCGCAATATCGTGGTGCCAGAGGCACAAGCAGCTGCAATAAAAAGGGCGGGAAACTCATCAATAGCGAGGGGCACTTCATCTTCTGGAATATCAATTCCGTGAAGTGGCGCATAGCGAACCTGCAAATCTGCCACCGGCTCTCCGCCAATCTCTCGAGGGTTCAGCACCGAAATATCAGCCCCCATCAGGGTCAATATATTGAGCACACCCACTCGAGTGGGGTTCATACCAACATGCTTCAAAAGCACATCTGAGCCAGGAGCTATACTGGCGCCCACGAGTAAAAACGCCGCAGAAGAAACATCTGCCGGTATATCGATAGAAGTCCCTACCAGCCGACCACCACCATCAAGGCCAATTACACCATTGGTAGAATCAACATCGTAACCGAATCCACCCAGCATCCTCTCGGTATGGTCTCTCGTGGGTGCTGGCTCGGTGATCGAAGTCCTGCCCTTTGCATACAAGCCCGCTAACAACACGCAAGACTTAACCTGAGCACTGGCTATCGGTAAGTCGTAGTGAATTCCCTGCAAATCCTGTCCACCGGAGATCACCAGCGGTGGGCGCCCCTCAGACAAGGATTCGATGCGAGCACCCATTTTTGACAAGGGGTTAATCACCCTGCCCATAGGCCTTTGCATCAGTGAAGCATCACCGATCAGTTCAGAATTGAAGGTTTGACCCGCCAAAATTCCTGCAAAAAGTCGCATGCCCGTACCGGCATTCCCTAAATCCAAAGCCTGCTGCGGTGCCGCTAGGCCGTGTAAACCTACGCCTGTGATCGTCAAACTCCCGGCTTCCGGGCCGTCTATTGCCACGCCCATCTGCCGAAATGCTGCGATAGTCCTCAGCGCGTCCTCACCCTCGAGAAAACCCGTTACCTCGGTTGTGCCCTCAGCTAACGATCCGAGCATCACCGCTCGGTGAGACATAGATTTATCGCCGGGAACACGGTGTTCACCCGTCAACTGGCCTCCGGGTTGCACAACAAACTTCATGGAGTGTCTTGTCCTTTATCAGGTTCGTTGGTTTCGGATAACTGTGTAATCACACTTGAATCGAGAGGATTCAATACTGCATCGTGGGCTCGTCGTACCGAACGGCACGTCGTAAAGTAGCGCTCGAGCTGCTCCCCATCACCCTCTGCGATGAGCGCTTTAAGCAATGACAGCTGCGCCTCTACCGCCGTCATTGCGTCAATGAGCGATTCCTTATTAGTCAAAGCCACATCGCGCCACATCACGGGATCTGAAGCGGCGATACGAGTCATATCACGCAATGCACCCCCGCCATGGCGCATAGGACTTAAAGCGTCAGCATCCAAGGCCTTTGTTAGAGCATAGGCGAGCATATGAGGAGAATGACTACTTGCCGCAAGCGCAGCGTCGTGATCTGAAGCCGACATAATCGTTACCCGCGACCCAACACTTTCCCACATGGCGGCCACCCACTTCAGTGCCTCAGGATCCGTGGTGTCATCTGGCGTCAGAATAGCCTCGCGGCCATCAAAGAGATCAGCTCTAGCCGCCGTGACACCGCTGTTTTCCGACCCGGCTATGGGGTGTCCCGGAACAAAGCGTGGGTAACTGTCCGTCATCTGATCAATAACCCAGCCTTTCATGCTGGCCATGTCAGTAACAATAGGTGTCGCATCCGTGGCCTTTAACAAGGCCGGCAACCTGGCCAACAACTCTCCGGTGGAAATCGGCGGAGCGCCAATAATGAGGACGTCAGAACCTTTGATCGCCTCGCTCAGCTCTAGCTCGTAGCCATCAATAACGCCCAGTGCTAGGCCCCGCTCCAGACTAGGAGCTCGCGGTCCCCAGGCCGTAATCTGGCCCACCCAGCCGCCGCGCTTGAGGGCAAGAGCCAAGGATCCCGAGATTAAACCCAGTCCTAAAAAAACAACGTTCGCAGTATTGATGGGCGCCATGAAGTTAGGGCGCTAAATGGGAGCACAAGGGTAGGAACCAAGTCGCTTCAGCATAATCGACTGCTCCTCGAGTTCGTTCATTATTTTATCCACGATTTGATCTTCGAGATGGCCCTCAAATTCGATGTAAAACACATACGTCCATTTTTCAGTTTTTGAAGGCCTTGAGTCAATCCGCGTCAGGCTGATGCCCGCATTTTCGAACGGCCTCAACAAATTAAGCAGCGCGCCAGGGCGATTACGACTGGCGATGATGACCGAAGTTTTGTCCTGTCCGCTGGCGGGAACAAAGTCACGACCCAAAACTAAAAACCGCGTCGTATTACTCGCGTAATCCTGAATCGATACTTCGCGCTTCTCGAGGGTATACATTTCAGCCGCTATGTCGCCGGCTATAGCCGCCACACCAGACTCAGACTGTGCTCGTCGGGCCGCCTCACCATTACTCGCAACCTGCTCTAGCGGTACTTGCGGCAAGTGGGTTTCCAACCAAGTTCGGCACTGAGCTAGCGCTTGTGGATGACCGCAGATTTTCATGATCTCACCATCACCCGTGGTCAAACCCACGAACAAATGGTGAACAACCGGCAGCTCTACCTCGCCCACAATATGCAAGGGCGACTCGAGAAAACAATCCAACGTCTGACCGATCATCCCCTCAGTTGAATTCTCAACCGGCACCACTCCAAAGTCACAACGACGCTCTTCAACCTCTCTAAACACCCCTTGAATCGAGGATTGAGCTTGAGGCAAAGCAGATTGACCAAAATGCTTGCGGGCTGCGGCCTGAGTGTAAGTGCCAACGGGCCCCAAAAAGGCGACCGTCAAAGGTTTTTCGAGCGCCAAGCAACTCGACATGATTTCTCGAAAAATACGGACCATGTAGTCCCCCGGCAAAGGTCCGGGATTTTTTTCATGGATTGCACGAAGCACCTGCGCCTCACGCTCAGGGCGATAAAACAGTGGCGAAGCTTGGGTGTCTGACTGAACGGCCGCCAGTTTGATCTCAGCAACCTCTTGAGCACAACGCGCGCGGTCGCTGATCAGAGATAGCAACTGCCCGTCGATATCATCAATACGAGCACGAATGGCCTCTAGTTGCTCATCAGTCGCCATGGTTCAACCGTAACGTTGCTCAAACTCAGACATAAAAGTACACAGCGCCTCTACTGCAGCCTCAGGCACTGCGTTGTAAATGCTGGCGCGCATACCACCTACCGAGCGATGTCCCTTTAGATTAGTCAGCCCCGTCTGCTCCGCCTCATCAAGGAATACTTTGTCTAGCGCTGAGTCGGCCAGGGTGAACGGTACGTTCATCCAAGAGCGCGCCGACTTACTCACGGGGTTACTGTAAAAATCTGAGTTATCAATGTGGCCATATAGACGCGCCGCTTTCCGTGCATTAATTGCGCCCATGACCTCAAGGCCACCCAGAGATTCAAGCCACTCAAAAACCAGACCCGTCAAATAAACGGCGAAGGTTGGTGGCGTGTTATACATCGACCCATTAGTGGCGGCAGTCTCCCAGTTCAGCATCGCAGGACAGCTAGAACGAGCTTGACCCAGCAGCTCTTTTTGAACCACTACCAACGCCAAACCAGCAGGACCAATATTTTTTTGTGCGCCAGCATAAATCACGCCAAATTGAGTGACATCGACGGGGCGCGATAACAGTGTCGATGACATATCGGCAACGAGGGGCGAATCAACCGCAGGCACGTCGGAAAACTCCAGTCCACCAATGGTCTCGTTCGGGCAATAGTGAAAATAACGCCCTCCACCTAGCGACCAACCATCCCTTGGAGGAATTGACATGAAGTTGTCTTCGGCACCATCTGCAACGCAGTTTGCATTGACAAATCGAGCCCCCTCCGCCAGAGCTTTTTTCGACCACTGCCCGGTTACCAAGTAATCTGCACTGTCGGTGTCTGAACTCAAATTTAGGGGCACGGCAGCAAACTGCTGACTCGCACCACCTTGCTGAAATAACACCGCGTAGTCGTCAGGCACACCAAGCAGGCGCCGTAAGCGACTCTCAGCTTGTTCCATAACGTCAATAAAGGCTTTACTACGATGGCTTAGCTCCATGACTGAGGCACCCTGCCCCTGCCATTCCAGCAATTCCTCCTGAGCCCGTGTCAGTACCGCTTCAGGTAGGGCGGCCGGACCAGCGCAAAAATTATAAACTCGCGACACGATTTAAGACTCTCCAGTATCGTCGCTAGCCGGTGACACCTCTGGCTCAGGGGAAGCCACAGACTCGGCTAACTCTGCGTCTGGAACTGCATCATCGTCTTCAACAATTCGACTCAAGCGCACCAGCTTTTCGTCCTCACGGGTTTTAATGACGCGAACACCCTGGGTATTACGACCCAGAGTCGAAATCTCCTCAACCCGCGTTCTTACCGCAGTGCCTTGGTCTGAAATCAACATGATTTCATCCCCAGCAGAAACTTGAACGGCGCCAACCAATGGGCCATTTTTAGCGGTTGTCGCCATCGCGATCACGCCCTTGGTACCACGGCCCTTGCAAGGGAATTCCGCGGTGTCTGTGCGTTTCCCGTACCCTTTCTCACTCACGGTTAAGATAGTGCTTTCCGTCTGTGGAACGATAAGTGAAATCAAGCGATGTTCATCGCCCAACTTTATGCCCCTCACACCCCGTGCCGTGCGGCCCATGGCGCGAACGGCCTGCTCTTGGAACCTGACCGCCTTGCCCTCACTAGACAACAGCATGACATCACAGCTGCCATCGGTGACCGCAGTTCCCACCAGCCAATCATCTTCCTCTAACTCAAGCGCTCGCAGGCCGACGCTGCGCTGCCGTGCAAATTGCTGCATGTCGGTTTTCTTGACGATGCCACGTGCCGTCGCCATAAAAATAAAGTGGCCTTCCTCATAGCCCTCTACCGGCAGGATCGAGGTGATGCGCTCACCTTCATCGAGGGGCAGTAAATTGACCATGGGGCGACCCCGTGCGTTACGACTAGCCAGAGGAATATGGAAAACCTTTAACCAGTAAACCTTACCGAGATCTGAGAAGCACAAAATAGTGGCGTGGGTGCTCGCAATGAGCAGGTGCTCCACAAAGTCTTCATCCTTTACAGAGGTAGCTGATCGCCCTGTGCCACCCCGGCGCTGTGCCTGATAATCCGACAAGGATTGGGTTTTTGCGTAACCACCGTGGGAGATTGTCACCACGCGATCTTCTTCTGTAATCAGATCCTCCACGCTCAGATCGTGGGTGGAGTCGGTGATCTCAGTCAGTCGATCATCGCCAAATTCCTCGACTAAATCTTTTAGCTCATCACGAATAACCTGACGCAAGCGATCCGGATCTTGGAGTATTTCTAAATACCCGGCAATTTCGACCAGTTTGTCCGAGTATTCTTGTAAGAGCTTTTCGTGCTCAAGGCCGGTCAACCGATGCAGTCGCAATTCCAGAATCGCTTGAGCCTGCGCGGGTGACAGGAAGTACTCACTGCCATGCAAACCAAACTCTTTGGGTAGGTCGTCGGGGCGGCAAGCGTCCTCTCCAGCACGCTCCAGCATTCCAGTAACCTCTCCAGACAGCCAGGGCTTAGCCACTAAGCCAGCTTTGGCGTCGGCGGGTGTGGGCGACGTTTTGATCAGCTCAATGACTTCATCAATATTCACCAGAGCTATGGCAAGCCCTTCAAGTACATGCCCCCGCTCTCGCGCTTTACGCAATAGATAAACGGTTCTTCGGGTAACTACCTCCCGCCGATGGCGAACAAACGCCTCGATCATTTCCAGCAAGTTTAGAGTGCGGGGCTGACCGTCAACCAACGCCACCATGTTAATGCCGACAACCGATTGCAGCTGTGTTTGGGCGTATAAATTATTGAGGACAACGTCACCCATCTCACCGCGGCGTAATTCAATAACGACTCTCAATCCGTCTTTGTCAGACTCATCTCGCAGCTCAGTTATGCCTTCAAGCTTCTTTTCCTTCACCAGCTCGGCAATGCGCTCGATCAGGCGAGCCTTGTTCAACTGATAAGGAATTTCGTGGATAATTATGGTGTCTTTACCGCGACTTTCGTCGGTGATGACCTCCGCTCGCGCCCGCACATAAATTCGCCCGCGGCCTGTGCGATAAGCCTGAACGATGCCAGCTCGCCCATTAATGATCGCGCCCGTCGGAAAGTCAGGCCCTGGGATGTATTCCATAAGCCCGTCGACATCTATCTCAGGGTTGTCAATAAAAGCTAAACAGCCCGCCACGACCTCTCTGAGGTTATGGGGAGGAATGTTTGTCGCCATTCCTACCGCAATACCCGAGGAACCATTGATTAACAGATTGGGCGCCCGAGTCGGCAACACCACTGGGATCTGCTCAGAACCGTCGTAATTATCGACAAAATCAACAGTTTCCTTGTCGAGGTCCGCGAGTAGCGCGTGGGCCAGCTTGCTCATGCGGATTTCGGTGTAGCGCATGGCTGCGGCAGAGTCCCCATCTATTGAGCCAAAATTTCCCTGCCCATCAACGAGGGTGTAGCGCAATGAGAAGTCCTGGGCCATGCGAACAATCGTGTCGTATACCGCCGAATCTCCATGGGGGTGATATTTACCAATCACGTCACCCACGATTCTGGCCGACTTTTTGTAAGCCTTGTTCCAATCGTTGTTGAGTTCATTCATCGCGAAGAGCACGCGGCGGTGCACAGGCTTGAGGCCATCACGCACGTCAGGCAGCGCACGCCCTACGATTACGCTCATAGCGTAGTCCATGTACGACTGCTTGAGCTCGTCTTCGATGTTTACAGGAAGCACTTCACGTGCGATTTCCTTGGGTGTCTCTGCCATTAGAACCGCTTTGTCTGATCGGGGGAGTTTCCAGCACCGCTGGAGCTGACAAGCATATCAAATTCAGCCCCTCGAGGCCATCTTCGCGAAGCATTGCGGGCAAGGGCACAAGGCAACGGTTATACTCTCCCAATGACCCAATACAACCCATCATCTGCTGCCGATCTGGTTATCCATCCTGAATGGATCGTACCCGTGGTTCCCAAGGGCGCAGTCCTCACAGGCCACAGCGTCATCGTTAATGACGGCGGCATTACAGGCATCGTTCCCACCGAGGAAGCCCAAAAAGTTCAAGCAACTGAGCACCTAAATTTACCCGCACAGGCGCTACTGCCAGGGCTCATTAATGCCCATGGCCATAGCCCCATGACCCTACTCCGCGGCTTTGCGGATGACGCCCCGTTAATGACGTGGCTACAAGACCACATTTGGCCTTTGGAGGCGGAGTTTGTTTCTGAGGCCTTCGTCCGCGACGGGACCGATCTTGCACTTTTAGAGCTAGTGATGGCTGGGACAACAACGTTCAGTGACATGTATTTTTTTCCAGAGGTCACTGCTCAAAGGGCAGATCTAGCAGGGCTGCGAGCACAATTGGTGTTCCCCGTTATTGACGTTGCCACAGCCTGGGCGAGTGACAGCGAGGCTTGCTTGGATAAGGGTCTGGCCCTTCGTGACGAATATCGAGACCACGCGCTAATTCAGGTGGGGATAGGCGCTCACTCCACATATAGCGTGCCGATAACCACACTGCAAAAAATCGCCACCCTAGTTCACGAACTCGATGCCCCATTACAAATTCATTTGCATGAGACAGAAAGCGAAGTCACGACGGCCCTAAAAACCCAGGGCGAGCGCCCAATCAATCTTTTAAACCGTTTGGGTTTATTGGGGCCACGGACTCAGTGTGTGCATATGACAGCGCTGTCGGATGACGATATTGGGCTATTGGCCAACAGCAACAGCCACGTCATTCACTGTCCGCGATCCAACATGAAGCTGGCCTCTGGCATAAGCCCAGTAGATCGGCTTCTCAAAGCGGGAGTAAACGTCGCCTTGGGAACAGACGGTGCCGCCAGTAATAATCGACTCAATATGCTCGCAGAACTGCAAATGGCGGCGTTACTGGCTAAAATCGAGGCACAAGAAGCAACTGCACTTTCAGCAACGGCAGCATTGGAAATCGCGACCCTCGGCGGAGCCCGTGCCCTGGGACTCGAAACCGAACTAGGCTCAATAGAGCCCGGTAAAGCTGCTGATCTGATTGCGATCGATTTAAGCCAGCCCCACACCCAGCCACTGAACAACGTGATTTCACAAGTCGTTTATGCAACCAGCGGCAGCGAATTGACACACAGCTGGGTCGCAGGACAAGCGCTGGTCCGGGATGGCCAGCCCCTCACGCTGGCGCCGGCGGATATCCTAGCTCGTGCCGCCAGCTGGCCTAAGAAATTCAGAGCCCACCAAGGCTTTATTGACTAACTGGAAGTAGCCCTCAATGACCACACCACCCAATGTTGACCCGGCAGAAATCGCAAAATTTGAAGCACTAGCGGCACGCTGGTGGGACCCCAATAGCGAGTTTAAACCCCTCCATGAAATCAACCCACTCAGAGCGGGCTGGATCGACGAACATTCCGCGGTAGGCGGAAAAACACTGCTCGATGTCGGCTGCGGTGGCGGCTTGTTAACCGAAGCCATGGCTTGGCGCGGTGCTAAAGCGGTTAAAGGTATCGACATGGGAGAGGCACCTTTGAGTGTAGCGCGCCTTCATCAGTTAGAGAGCGGCCTTGATATCGACTATGAAAAGGTGACCGCCGAGCAGCTGGCAGAGCGTGAGGGTAGCGTTTACGATGTCGTTACGTGCCTTGAAATGTTAGAGCATGTCCCCGACCCTGGAGCCGTTATTCAAGCTTGTGCAGACCTGGCAAAGCCCGGCGCCGACCTCTATTTTTCCACCATTAACAGAAACCCAAAGGCCTTTGTGTTTGCAATCGTAGGAGCGGAATATCTCTTAAACTTACTCCCCAAGGGCACCCATGATTACAGCAAATTCATCAAGCCTTCAGAGCTGGCCAACTGGATTCGAAGCGCCGGACTGACGCTCACACATATGTCCGGACTCACCTACAACCCACTCAGCCAGCACTATCGGCTGCATCCAAGGGATGTCTCGGTCAACTATATGGTTAGGGCAACCAAGCCAAAGGCACCCTGAACCCATGCCAACCCCCAGCAAACCAGCAGCGGTGCTCTTTGACCTAGACGGCACGCTTGTCGATACCGCGAGCGAATTTGTGGCGGTGTTACAAACAATGAGACACGCTCGAAAACTCGTTGATCTCTCTGAGGATAGCATCCGATCTGTGGTCTCCAACGGTGCCGCAGGTATGATTGAATTGGCGTTTAACTGCACACAGGGCATGCCTGAATTTGAGGCGCTGCGCGATGAATTCCTGAATAACTATGAGGACCAGCTGGGCAGCTCAGCACAACCCTATGAGGGCCTCAGACAGTTGCTTGCCGACCTGAGCCACAGTGCTATTCCATGGGGTGTTGTGACGAATAAAATGCGGCGTTTCGCGGAACCCCTGATGGCTGCGATGGTATTTGACCCGCCTGCCGGCGCCTTGGTCACCCCCTGCGAGGTCACTGAACCCAAGCCCCATCCTGAGGCTATATTACGTTGCTGCGCCCTACTTCAGTGTCAGTCACAGCACGCGATTTATGTGGGTGACCATAAAAGAGATATTGAAGCCGGTAAACGCGCCGGTTGCTTCACTATAGCGGCAGCCTATGGCTACTTAAGCACAGAAGAAGATCCTGCTGTGTGGGGCGCCGACCACGTCGTGTCATCGAGCCATGAGCTCGCAACCTTTATTAGGCAGTTAATTCAATGACCTTTTTACCTGATCAATGGCTTCCCCAAGCTGATGCACTAGCGGGGAAAACCATTCTAGTCACCGGTGCCGGGGACGGTATCGGCAAAGCTGCCGCGCTGTCATTTGCACAGCATGGAGCGGAGGTCCTTTTGCTAGGCAGGACAGAAGCCAAGCTGGAGGCCGTCTATGACACCATCGTTGCCGAGGGAGGCGTCGAGCCCGGAATTATACCGACAGATCTGGCAAAAGCCGGCCACGATGACTTGATTGCCCTAGCGGGAGAGCTATCAAGTTCAATCCCTAAACTCGACGGCTTGCTCCACAATGCCAGTATTCTTGGAGATCGTAAGCCGCTAGCGCAAACCAGTGCGGCGCTCTGGCACCAAGTCATGCAAGTTAATGTCAATGCAACGTTCATGCTGACTCAAGCCCTGCTGCCAATGCTTGAGCAAGCACTGTTGGCATCGGTTGTCTTCACCAGCTCGGGCGTTGGGCGTCGAGGGCGAGCGTTCTGGGGAGCCTATGCCGTCTCAAAATTTGCCACCGAAGGGCTAATGCAGGTGCTTGCAGATGAATTAGGTGCGATCAGCAACATTAGGGTTAACAGCCTAAATCCCGGTGCCGTCAATACGACCATGCGTCGCACCGCTTATCCAGCAGAGCCCCCGACGACTAACCCAAACCCCGAGGCGTTAATGCAACACTGGTTGTATCTGATGAGTGATGACAGTAAAGACATCAATGGTCAGGCGTTAAGCGTGCAAAGCTAGCCGCTACTTGCGCCTGCGCTGAAACCCACCCTTGCCGCTCGCCAGTCGGCGCACGGTTTGTTTTCCCGATTTTTTGGCAAGACGTTCGAGCTTGGCTCGAGATTTATCACCCAGCGGCATAATAGGCTTCGCCGGCAACTTTGCCATACCGTAGAGAACTTCAACGTCACGGTCAGGCAGCTCAGTCCATTCACCTTTCTTCAACTTAGAAGGTATGAAAACCTCGCCGTAACGAACACGCTTTAAACGCGATACCGTAAGCCCTTGAGACTCCCAGAGACGGCGCACCTCTCGGTTGCGACCCTCCATAAGCACCACATAGAACCAACGGTTAATGCCGTCTCCGCCGCCATCAACGATATCGGTAAATCTTGCAGGCCCGTCATCAAGGATGACCCCTGTTCGAAGCGTATCGAGAATTTCGTCAGTCGCATTGCCCATAACCCGCACTAAGTACTCGCGCTCTATCGTGCTGCTAGGGTGCATCATTTTATGCGCCAACTCGCCGTCAGTGGTGAAGAGCAAAAGCCCTGAGGTATTAAAATCTAGACGCCCCACAACGATCCAGCGACCACCTTGAAGCTCAGGGAGCGAGTCGAAGACGGTACGCCGACCCTCAGGATCTTTACGTGAACACACCTCGCCCACGGGCTTATGGTAAAGCAAACACCGTACCCTCTCGGTTTCGTCGAGCTCCACGGGTTTACCGTCTAGAGTGACGCGCTCTCCAGCAACTACGCGATCGCCCAGCTTGGCCTTGCGCCCACCGATCGTTAACCGGTCTTGCTCAATCCAGCGCTCAATCTCCCTGCGTGAACCTAGACCAATTTTGGCCAGGGCCTTTTGCAGCTTATCGCCTTTGGGAGGCTCCGGCGGCGGTTCTGGAGGCCTTTTACTTGGCGGGCGCTGGGCTTTGCTCATCTAACAGCTCTCCATCTGAATGACTCTCACTGGAGGCTTGCTCTGCGCCTGACGGCTGTTCCGAGCCCGATTGATCTGAGGTTTCTTCAACGGCAGCGGTTTTCTCGGCAGCAGCGTGATCTTCCGAGGCCGCTGGCAGAGGCACTTCTGCCGTAAGGGCCTCGCCTACTGAGGCATCCTCTTCCAAGCTTGCCTCGCCGGTGGCTTGGTCTGCCAGCGAGGGCTCATCTAGAGTCCCCTCCGGCGCTTCTGCTTCTGCTTCTTCTTCCGATTCTGATTCCGCAATGCCCGCGGCTAAATCGTTGTCTGCGGTCGCCGCATCGCTCCCCTCGTCATTGGCGGCTGCCGCCTCCACTTCAAGAATTTCCAGCGGGAGGTCACCCGAAAGATTTTCTAAGTCTTTGATCTCCGCCAGTGGCGGCAATTCTTCGAGGGACTTGAGGTTAAAGTAATCAAGAAACTGTCGCGTTGTGGCGTACATTGCCGGTCGTCCCGGCACATCGCGGTGCCCTACGATACGAACCCAATCACGCTCCTGCAGCGTTTTGATTATGTTCGTACTAACCGCGACACCCCTAATCTCCTCAATCTCGCCTCGAGTAATAGGCTGGCGATAGGCAATTAACGAGAGTGTTTCTAACAGCGCCCGTGAATAACGCGGTGGCCGCTCCTGCCAAAGACGACCAACCCAGGTGGACAAGTTTTGTCGCACCTGAAAACGATACCCCGTCGCAACCTGAACCAACTCGTAACCGCGGCCCTCACAGCGTTTACCCACCTCCTCGAGAGCTTCTCGCAAGTCGGTATTGGCCGGACGATCAAACTCGTCAAAAAGTTGGCTTAGGCGCTGAATAGACAGCGCCTCACCAGCAACCATCAAGGCTCCCTCGAGAATTTGAACCAATCCCGTCTCCGCCATCAATCGATCCTCGCCTTGACATGGATGGGCCCAAAGCCCTCGGTTTGCACAATTTCCACCAGAGACTCCTTAATCAGCTCCATTATCGCCAGAAAAGTCACAACCACACCTAACCGCCCTTCCTCCGCTTTAAAGAGGGAAACAAAAGGCACAAAATTACTCGACCGCAGGACTTCGAGGACATCTGACATGCGCTCTCGGGTCGATAGCGACTCTCGTTGTATCTGATGGCTCTCATACATATCAGCGCGCTTGAGTACCTCACCCAAAGCCACCAAGAGCTCACGCATGTCTAGGTCTGGTAACGGCCGATCACGATTGAGGTCAGGAGGTTCGATCTTGGCGACCCAAGTATCGCGCTCCACCCGAGGAAGCCCGTCGATCTCTTCAGCGGCCTGTTTAAAGCGCTCGTACTCCTGCAACCTTCGAATCAAATTAGCTCTTGGGTCTTCCTCGTCTTCTTCAATATCGGTAGATCGAGGCAACAGCATGCGTGACTTTATTTCTGCCAACATTGCTGCCATCAACAAATACTCAGCGGCCAGCTCGAACTGCATCGCATCCATGAGTTCGACATATTCCATGTACTGCGTCGTAATCTGTGACACGCCAATATCTAAAATATCGAGATTTTGCCGACGTATGAGGTAAAGCAAAAGGTCTAGAGGGCCTTCAAAAGCCTCGAGAAAAACTTCAAGCGCCTGGGGTGGGATGTAGAGATCTTTGGGAAGCTCAGTCATCTCATGCCCCATTACAACAGCAAAAGGCATTTCACCTTGCTGGGGGCTATTTAGGCGGCGCTCGACACGGTCGGCAGGACGAAGTTTCGGGGTCTCATCCACAGACTCTGGCGCATCAGGGGGTATAGTCTCATTCACACGCCGACTATACCGCAGTCCCTTCGCGGAGTCTGCCAAAGAGTGGCAATATCAGCTCAGTGCGAGGCGAGAAATATCACCCAAACCCTCGCGCAACACTTGGTAGCTACCAGCAGTTAGATCAATGACCGTGGTGGGCTCAAGGCCACAATAGCCACCGTCTATCACCAGCTCAACGTCATGCTCCAATGTTGCCCGAATGTCATAGGGGTCAGTTAACGGATAGTCATCTTCCGGCAGCTGCAAGGTCACACTCATAATGGGCTCCGAAAATTCAGCCAATAAGGCTTGGGTAATGGCGTTATCTGGCACGCGAACCCCCACGGTTTTTCTCCGGGGATGGAGTAAGCGCCGCGGCACCTCGCCAGTGGCCTCTAAAATAAACGTGTAAGGCCCCGGGGTAGCATTTCTGATCAGACGGTAGGCACTGTTGTCGACCTTGGCATAAGTCCCCAACACCGAAAGGTCTGGGCAAACCAGTGTAAAATTGTGATTGTCATCGAGTTTTCGAATGCGCCGAATACACTCCAACGCGTGCTTGTCACCCAAACGACACCCCAAAGCGTAAGCAGAGTCTGTGGGGTATGCGACAACCCCCCCTCCTCGCAAAATTTCCACCGCCTGCCGAACCAAGCGAAGCTGGGGTGTCTCTGGGTGGATTGCAAAAAATTGGCTCAAAGAATCATCTCCCAAACACCTGAAATATCCCCTGCAATGGCGACATCAACTCCCAAGTCGGCACCGTAAGTCCATTCGCGATGAAAATCACTGCCCAGCGATACCGATAGATTTTTTTCTATGGCCAAACGTTTGAGCTGAGCAATCTCAGCATCCGACTGACGGCCATTGACAATCTCCACCGCCACGCCACCTGCGACAGAAAATGCGTCACACAACGCCCTGAGTTTTGTTCGGGTGAAGCGATATTTCAATGGGTGGGCAAGAATGGGAATACCCCCTGCTGCAACAATCACAGCAACCGTGTCGGTCAGCGCGGGCCAGGGGGTTTTGATATCTCCAGGCTTGCCATTACCCAGCCATTTATCGAAAGCGCGGCTCACACTGGGCATATAACCCTCGGAAACTAGCCAGTGTGCAAAGTGCGGACGGCAAATAGCGGCCTCTCCCGCTAGCGCTTGGGCACCCGCCAACGCCCCAACCGCACCTAACCGCTCAAGTTTGGCTGCAATTTTCTCCGCACGATCACGACGCAACTGCTGAAGCTGGTCAAGCGCCTCGAGCAGCTCCCCGGAGTCTGCGTCAACGTTGAGGCCTACGACATGAATAGTTGCACCACCCCACTGGCAGGACAACTCGACACCGCAAACAAGGGCAACACCTTGATTTTTCAGGGCTTGAGCCGTCTGCCAACCAGCCAAAGTGTCGTGATCAGTCACCGCTAGCGCCGTTAAACCCCGGTCAACCGCTCTCGAAAACAACTCACTGGGCGATAACGCACCATCAGACGCTGTTGTGTGTGTGTGGAAGTCAATCAACAAGGGCTCTAAACTCTACGGTGTAATGTTTAAGGTTAACAGAGATCATGTCCAAGACGACGTACCCGAATCCCCGTGTGCTTAAAGTAAGGCGCACTTTATGAAACAGCTGGCCGAATTTGTTCCCATCATTATCTTCTTCGTCATTTATCAAATGGATGGCAGCACCATTACTTTGTCAGGCTGGACGCACACAGTTGATGGAATTTACAGCGCCACCAAGGGCTTGCTGATCGCGACTTTGTTTATTTTACCGCTCCAATGGTGGCTAACGGGGTACATTGAAAAACGTTTGTTATGGACTAGTGCGGCCGTATTCGTCTTTGGAGGCGCAACCTTATTTTTTAAAAATGAGCTTTTTATTCAGTGGAAGCCGACGGTTTTTAATTGGGGCATGGCCATCGCTTTCGCTATTTCACAGTTTTGGGGCAGACAAAACCTGATTGAGCGGCTCATGGGCTCCCAAATCCAAATTCCTAGGGCCGTCTGGCGGCGTATTTGCTGGGTATGGGCCTTGCACTTTGCCATGGTAGGGACACTCAACCTTGTTGTGGCGTATCAATTTTCAGAGGCGACTTGGGTCTCTTACAAGTTGTGGTCCGGCATTGGGTTTACCCTGTTCATCATGGTGATTACGACCGTTATGATCGGGCCTTGGGTAAAAGCTGACAGCACTAGCAGCGACAGCAACGGCTCATAAAACATGAAAATAAGCGATACTGTAGGCGCGTCAGGGACGTTAAAGACAAGGAGAGCCACTAATGACCCCGAATAACACATTGATACAGCCTTCCAGCGCAATCGCTGGGCTACTTTTATTGCTGGGCGCACTGCTGCCAACGCTGTGTTTTAGTGAGGAGCAACGCTACATCACCGATGAAATACTCGTGCCCGTGCGCAGTGGCGCCGGCGGCGAATACCGCATCGTCAACAAAGGCTTGTCATCAGGCACACCCATCACACAATTTGGACTGTCTGAGGACGGAGTCTGGGCCGAGATCGAAACACGAGGCGGTACCCGAGGCTGGTTGCGGGCGCAGTATATTCAAGTCGACAGGCCCAGCCAGCTGCTTCTTGACGACGCAAACAAGGCGTATGCCAACCTTGAGGCCGATAGAAACAAACTCCGTAGCTTGCTCGACGATTCACAATCGGTGGCCTATGAAGCCGACGGCCAGCTCGCGGAACTCAAGGAAAAGCTGGCTGCGAGTGAAGCTGAGCTCAGCCAGATAAAGCAAATATCCGGGGCGGCTATTGAGCTTGATTCACGAAACCAATTACTGGCGAAGAACCTAGAGACCAACCGCTCTGAGGCGGAACTGTTAAAGCTCGAAAATGTACGTCTGCAGGAACGCATAAAAAGCAATCAAATCATCGACGGTGCTCTTGCCGTGCTGCTGGGTGTGATTATCATGGCCATTGCACCCAAGTTAATTCCCAAGCGTCGCCGAAACGACGGCTGGTCGTAACCACCTATGTTTTCCCTACTGGAACTCTCTACTATGAAATATTTTTGCAGAATCGCCGTCATACTCGGACTGCTCGCTAGCTCAGGTGTTTTATTAGCTCAAGAAAATGCGAGCACCGTGCGCGTGAAGCTTGTGACCTCCGCTGGGGACATTACCCTCAAGCTTTACCCAGAAAAATCTCCAGTCACTGTCGAAAACTTTCTCAACTATGTAGACACCGGATTTTACAACGGAACGATCTTTCACCGCGTCATCAGCAACTTCATGGTACAGGGCGGAGGCTTTACTGCTGAGATGACAGAGAAAGAATCTGGTGACCCCATTGTTAACGAGAGTCGCAATAAACTACACAACATTCGGGGAACGATTGCCATGGCAAGAACCAGTGACCCCGACTCAGCAACCGCACAATTTTTCATAAACCAACGCAGTAATTTGCAGCTCGATTGGGCACCCGGAAAACAGGGATATACCGTTTTTGGCGAAGTCGTTAAGGGCATGGGGGTCGTTGACTTTATAGCGACGGCAGATACCGATACGAGCCTTATGAGCACCAGCGCGGGACAGCGCCCCTTTCAAGATGTTCCGGTAGATGCAATTGTTATTAAAAGCATTGTCCGCATGCCCAAAAAATGACGGCACTAAGCATCAATCTGAATAAAATTGCGCTGATTCGCAATTCACGGGTTACGGCCATCCCCAACATAGTCGACCATGCAAAAATGTGCGTGTCTGCTGGTGCCGATGGAATCACAGTGCATCCCCGCCCGGATCAACGACATATTCGCGCACAAGATTGCTTTGACCTTCAATCTGCCCTGGACGTCGAGCTCAACATTGAGGGCAATCCCTTCACAGAGCCCCGTGCCAGCGATCAATCACACGTCGGTGACTATCCTGGGTTTGTCGCCCTGGTGCAGGCCGTAGGCCCCGCGCAAGTAACCTTAGTTCCTGATAACGATCAGCAACTGACCTCTGACCATGGCTTTGACCTTGCGAAAGACGGTAAACGTCTCGAACCGGTCGTTAGAGTGTTAAAGGACATAGGCTGTCGTGTGAGTCTTTTCATGGACCCGGAACCTAGCGCAATGGCCACTGCCGCGAATTTGGGCGCCGATCGCATCGAGCTCTATACCGAAAGTTACGCCCGAGCACACGAGTCGGGGAATTTTGAAAAAACTCTGTGCGCGTTTCAGGAAACTGCAGAAGCGGCCTTCGCGGCACGTCTGGGGGTAAACGCCGGGCACGACTTAAACCTGATCAACTTACCTGACTTCACAATCCCCCATCTCGATGAGGTCTCCATCGGCCACGCCTTTACCGTAGATGCTCTTCGCTGGGGCATCGCCAACACTATACCGCGCTACCAACAGGCCCTAGGCAAGAACCTGTAAAACGCCATGACCTGTGAGCCTGAAACTGGCATGGAACCCCCTCCCTACCTTGTTCCCCACAGCCGTGAAAGCATTCGTATTCTCTATGCCGATGATTCCCTGCTAATCATCGACAAACCACACCTTCTCCTCAGCGTACCCGGACGTCACCCTCTTAATCGTGACAGTCTTATCAGTCGCCTGGAACACCGCTTCCCGGGAGTGGCCGCGGCTCACCGGTTAGATCTGGATACCAGTGGCATTCTGGTCGTCCCCAAAGACAAAGCAACATTGGTAGCGCTCAATCAGCAATTTCAAGAACGCGCCGTTCTCAAAACCTATCAAGCTTTGGTCTATGGTGAAGTGCGGGATGATGAGGGCGAAATAGATCTGCCCATTATTAAAGACTGGCACAACCGCCCTAAGCAGAAAATATGTGTAGAAACCGGCAAGCCCTCCCTCACCCACTATCGCGTTCTTGATCGACTGCCCAACAGGTCTTTGCTTGAGCTAAAACCTATCACGGGCCGCTCACATCAACTACGCATACACCTTATGGCACTGGGCCACCCGATCATGGGGTGCGACCTTTACGCCCACGAAGACGCGTTTTCAGCATCGCCACGACTGCTACTGCACGCTTGCGAGCTAACGTTTCAGCACCCGCTAACAAAGGGGCTTTTGCGCGCCTACTCCCCCGCACCCTTTGACGTGAAAGGACTGTTTACCTCGCGACCAGGCTAGTCCAGTTGTGCCTGTCCATGCGTAGTATCTAGGCAATCCCAGAGGAACATCACCGTGGTGAGTAGTGCCCAAAAAGACGACGTTCACACCATTATCGCCAGGCCTGACCACTCTTCCACGTGGCGGAACAACCTTTGGCTGCTTGCCGCAATTGCCGTTCCATCGCTAGGTGCAGCGATAGGTTTTGCTTTTATGGGGGCATGGCCCATTCTGCCCTTCGCTGGCGCCGAACTCATTTCTTTAGGTGCCGCGCTTTACTACGTCAATTGGAAATTGCAGTACCGGCATGTCATCACCCTAGGCCCAAGCAGCGTACAGATCGACATTGGCCACTACGCCCCCCGGAGAAGCTGGCAATTCGACCGGAATGAGTCATCCCTGGCCGTCACGCCCGAAAAGCACCATTGGGAGGGCCCCTCGCTGGCCATACATAATCGTGAGCAAACCGTTGAGATAGGGAATTTCTTGAACCGAGATGACCGCTTACGGTTACTTTCTCTGGTCAGAAAAGAGCTGAAAGTTGGCACGCACAGTGCAGCGGGCTCGAGGCAGCTTTGAGGTCGTAAGCCCTTCACAGGTACACTGCCGCTTTTTACACTACGACACCCTGCCTCAGACGGCCTAGAACGCTATGACCACGAACCCCGAAAAAGTTGGCTTTATATCTCTCGGCTGCCCAAAAGCACTCGTGGACTCTGAACGCATCCTCACTCAGCTCCGCTTCGACGGCTACGAAGTCACCCCGAACTACGAGGATGCAGGCGTTGTGATCGTAAACACCTGCGGATTTATCGACAGTGCCAAAGCTGAATCACTCGAAGCGATAAGCGAGGCTGTGCAGGAAAATGGCCGAGTCCTTGTCACTGGTTGCATGGGTAAAGGGGATGATGCCCAGCGCATTCAAGATCTCCACCCCAATATCTTGGGTATTTCCGGACCTGCAGCCTACGAAGAGGTTGTCGGTGCGGTACATGAGGTCATACCGATGACCCGCCAACCAGATCCTTTGAACGACTTAATTCCCGCTCAAGGAATCAAACTCACCCCAAGGCACTATGCGTATTTGAAGATTTCAGAGGGCTGCAATCACCGCTGCAAATTTTGCATTATTCCCAGCATGCGGGGTGACCTGGTGAGTCGGCCTATTGGTGACATCATGCGCGAGGCCGAGGCTTTGGTTAAAGCCGGTGTCCGCGAATTGCTGGTCATATCCCAAGACACCAGTGCCTATGGTGTTGACCTGAAATACCGCACAGATTTTTGGGAGGGCAGACCCCTTAAATCAGATTTGCTGACGCTTGCTAAGACTTTGGGAGAGTTCGGCATCTGGGTCCGGCTGCATTATGTCTACCCGTACCCTAACGTTGATGCTCTGATTCCCCTGATGGCCGAGAGAAAAATCCTGCCTTACCTTGATATCCCTCTCCAGCATGGAAGCCCCACTGTGCTACAGCGCATGAAACGACCCGCTGCCGCGGAAAAAACGCTTGAACGCATCAAGGGCTGGCGAGATGTCTGCCCCGATATCACGTTGCGCTCTACTTTTATCGTGGGTTACCCGGGGGAGACAGATGCTGAGTTCCAGCAGCTTCTCGATTTTATCGATGAGGCTCAGATTGATCGAGCCGGTTGTTTTCAATACTCCCCGGTCAAAGGCGCTACCGCTAATGAACTGCCCAACCCTATATCTGAAGCCGTGAAGCAGGAGCGCTGGGATGCCTTCATGGCAAAACAACAAACCATCAGTGCAGCCAAGCTGGCCAATAAAGTGGGCACGACACAAGCCGTACTCATCGATGAAGTTGAGGGTGATCGTGCTGTCGGACGCAGCATGGCTGATGCTCCAGAAATCGATGGCGTGGTCTATCTCACAGCACCTCCAGGGTTAAAGCCCGGGGATCTTGTTGAGGGTGAAGTGTCTGCTGCCGATGACTACGATCTATGGATGACCTAGAGAGCCCGCGGTGAACATTGTCTTATTTGAGGCCGGCGAGCTCTCCTCTGATCATACTATTACCCTCACCGGCAGGCGCTATGAGCATTTACAGTCTGTTCTGAAGTGCACCGAGGGTGATCAGATCAGAGTTGGCGTCATTAACGGAGGTAAAGGGATTGGGAAGGTTCTCGACGCTAACGCGGCGAGCCTAAAACTTCAGGTTGAACTCGTAGAGGATCCGTTACCCCCTCACCCCACAACTCTGGTGCTAGCACTGCCCCGCCCTAAAATGCTGCGTCGGATTCTGCGAAGTTGTGCAGAGTTCGGTGTTCAAGACCTCCACATTGTGCACAGCTACCGCGTTGAAAAAAGCTTTTGGCAAAGCCCCTTACTACAGCCGCAAAAAATACAGCAGGCCCTGCTAACAGGTCTTGAACGAAGTGGTGACACCCGACTGCCCACCGTTAAACTGCATCGACGTTTTAAGCCTTTCATTCAAGACCACCTCGAAGAAATAGCCAATGGGAAACCCATATTTATCCTGCACCCAGGGGGTTATCCCTCCATGGAGTCTGCCTTTACCGATCCACAGTTGATTATGATCGGGCCCGAGGGCGGGTTTATTCCCTACGAAGTCGATTTAGCCTGCTTAACTGGCGCGCAACCTAGAAGTTTAGGGCCGCGCATTCTGAGCGTGGATACAGCGGTTCCAGCCATATTGGGCAGGGCGCTGCCCTAACCCATTCAACGTCGCCTTGGATCTAAGCAGAGGTGTCAGGGTCTAAAATCCAAAAATATGGGCAGGCTCCTCCAGCCCCTTTTTAAACCCCTGACCCCACAGGGCAGGTGACACCCGTTCCCCCCAAACCACAATAGCCCGCAGGGTTCTTGTGCAAGTATTGCTGGTGATAATCTTCGGCATAATAAAAGCTGGGGGCATTGCAAATCTCAGTCGTAATTTCTCCAAACCCAGAGGCGGTTAGCTCCAACTGGTACTGGTCCCTAGAATGCAACGCGGCCTTGCGTTGAGCCTCATCAAATACGTAAATACCACTGCGGTATTGAGTACCTAAGTCATTCCCCTGACGCATGCCTTGGGTTGGGTTATGGCCCTCCCAAAATAGCGTCAATAGCGATTGATAATTTGTTTGCTCGGGGTCATAGGCCACTAAAACCACTTCGTTGTGTCCGGTCTGTCCAGAGCACACCTCTTTGTAGGTGGGGTTGGACGTAACGCCAGCGGCATAACCCACAGCGGTCGTATAAACACCTGGCGCCTGCCAAAACTTTTTTTCGACGCCCCAAAAACACCCCATACCAAATATGGCGCTCTGGAGATGGCCCGGGAACGGCGGGCAAATTGGGCGCCCTGTTATCGCATGACTGTTAGTAACGGGCATCGGTGTCGATCTTCCGGCTAAAGCGGTTTCTTCATTGGGTAATGCGTGTTTACGGCGAATATCGAAAAGGCTCATAAGCTCTCTGGAGGGTATTTATAAAGGCTTGAGTGTAGCGAATCTCCGCTCAATGCCACAAATACAGGCACCCGTTGCCGTCGGCAAACCTCCAAAGCCTCTTTCTCATAGATAGGCCCTTTCGCGGGGCCGCTAGATTGCAACGGATCCATGAATACGCTCAGCTCGCTGTGTCTTTCTCCAGAAACAAGCGCTAACACCCGCAGCAAGGTGATTCTGAGCCAAAACTCCGCGGAGTTAGACTTGACCGGCGGCGCCGATCAATGTCTCATCACCACTTCACTTCGCGACAAAGATAGTCTCTCATCAGCAAAGATATCACCTCTAAAACCTCTAGGTCTGACGTTGCAGCCTTCGTCGGTAAAGCCAAGGCCATACGAGCAATTAGCAGTCGACAGTCGAGATTGGTTTTCGCCCTCGACGCCACCGCTAGCCGAGAGGCAACCTGGCAGACAGCGCGACGTCATCACCGTGAGCTATACAATGCCACGGCCGACGCTTCCGGCTTGGCTGTTCAGCTCTGTTATTACAGGGGTGTCCATGAGTTTCACGCGAGCCCTTGGTTAACCTCAGGACAAGAGCTGTGCGACCGTATGGATCGAGTGGCCTGCGAGGGCGGCCCTACACAAATTGCTCGCTTACTCAGCCACTACCTCGAGATAGGTACTCCCGCAACACCTGTGAGAGCTCTAATTTTCATCGGAGACGCTGTAGAAGAGCGGCCCGAGTCTTTACTTGGCTTAGCTGGTCAATGCCGCTTAAAAGGGCAGCCGATTTTTACTTTCCAAGAGGGTTCTGATCCGGCGGCGACACGCATTTTTTCTGAAATTGCCCGAGTCAGTGGTGGGGCCTATGCCGCTCTTGGTGGGCATAGCGGGGAGACACTGCAACGGTTACTGGCAGCAGTCGCGCGTTATGCAACGGGGGGCCGGCAGGCGCTCACTCAATCCGGCACTGAGAGTGATAGAATGCTGCTTTCCCAGCTGCCCAAATAAATTTAGAGCAGCTCCACCAATACGGACACCCCGGAACCGTGCCAAGAATCGTCTTACTACTCGCCATTGTCATAGCCCTAGTGCTGCTCGTGCGCCGAATTCAGTCCATGCCGCCCCACAAGCGCCGCGGTGGCTATGTTCAGCTGATACTCGGTGCTGCAGCACTTGCTGCGATCGTACTTACTGCAATGGGGAAAATGCATTGGGTCGGTGCTGCCCTCACCGGTCTGTTAGTAGCCGCACGGCAAAGCTTACCGATATTGATACGCGCCTTTCCGCTGTTACAACAATGGTCGCGCAAGACGCCCCCTCCCACCGGTCAGCACTCTGAAGTCAAAACCAACTTACTTCGAATGACCTTAGATCACAGTAGCGGTGAACTTCAAGGAGAGGTGCTTGACGGCCCTTTCACTGACTGGACGCTGGAGGAAATGACTCGAGAACAACTCCAGACGCTGCTTAGCTACTGCCAAGAACAGGATGCAGATTCAGAGCAACTCTTGCTCAGCTACCTAGAGCAGCGTTTCCCTGATGGCTGGCAGCAAGATGAAGCTGGTGATACAAGCCAACATGCCTCATCCGGCTCTATGACTCGTAGCGAGGCTCTCGCTGTGCTGGGCTTAGGTGAAGATGCTACCCGAGACGATATTGTGTCGTCCCATCGAAGTCTGATTCAAAAAATCCACCCCGATCGTGGTGGAAATGACTATCTGGCCGCTAAAATTAACGAAGCTAAAGATTTTTTGATCAAAGAATCAGTTAGTTAATAAATCTCTGTAACGTCACAAATACCAAGGTATCTCATGAGCTCCGTTTTTATTGTTAGTAATCACCATGGCCATTACTGGGGCCGGGGTAAGCGCTGGGTCGATGGGCAGGACAGCAGTCGCGTTCTCGCTCTGACACACCGCGATGAAGCTGTTAACAGCGTCTTTGAGTTGAGTTCTAAAGACGTGCTTCTTCGTTGTGACATTCTCACATTGAACCTTGTGGACGGTAAGCTGCCCAAATTGGAAGTGTCGAGCATTCCATTACCGGACGCCGAGGATGAGGCGAAGCAAAATGGCCAAGAGGAATTAGACGTGGCGCCCCTTGAAAAAGCGTCATCGACCCCGATCTCTACAACGGCAGAGAATTAAACCGGAGAAACCTGACATTGCGCATTCTTTTATTTTTAGGAACCAACCTGGCTGTTTTAATTTTGGTAGGTCTGGTTTTCAATTTACTGGGGTTTAGTGGCGTACTCGAGGCCAATGGGGTAGATCTCAATCTCTCTGCTCTGTTGGTCTTCTGCGCGCTCTTCGGCTTCGGTGGTGCCATTATTTCCTTACTACTGTCCAAATGGATGGCTAAGAGAGGAACCGGCACTGTCATTCTCGAACAGGCCGGGAATCAAGATGAGCAATGGTTACTCGACACTGTCGGCAGTTTGGCAACACAAGCGGGCATTAAAATGCCAGAAGTTGGTATTTTCCCCTCAGAGTCAGCCAACGCCTTTGCAACGGGCTGGAATCGAAATGATGCTCTGGTAGCTGTGAGCAGTGGGCTGCTCCAACGCTTCTCCCCCAACGAAGTGCGTGCAGTACTTGCCCATGAGCTGGGTCACGTAGCCAACGGCGACATGGTGACGCTGACGTTGATTCAAGGCGTGGTAAATACCTTTGTGATGTTCGCTGCGCGCATTATCGGTCATACCATAGACCGAGTTGTCTTCAAGAACGAGCGTGGTTACGGCATCGGTTACTTCATCGTGACCATCGTGGCTGAAATCGCACTGGGATTTTTGGCCAGCATGGTGGTGATGAAATTCTCTCGATGGCGAGAATATCGTGCCGATGCGGCAGGAGCTGGCCTGACCACGCGGCAGGATATGATCGCAGCCTTGCAACGGTTACGTACCGATCAGGGACACATTAGCGAGCTCCCGGGTGAACTCACCGCCTTTGGTATTCGCTTAGGCAAGGCAGGCTTTGCTGATTTATTTCGATCACACCCCTCGCTTGAGGATCGTATTATGGCACTGCAAAACCCATGAGAATTTTCCTCCACGCCCTGCAGCATTGGCCCGCAGTAATATTGCTAACTTGCTGTGTGATTTACAGCGCCATCTCGCGGGCAGGTCCCGAGGTCGACTATTTGACCTTTGCTACAAACGACGAAAAAAACACGACAGATATTTTTAGCCAGGCAAGCCCAGCTGTGGTGTCGGTCACCAGTAGTGCGCTTCGTCGAACCATGTTTTCACCCAATGTTCTTGAAGTCCCTCAAGGTGCTGGCTCAGGATTTATATGGAGCAAGGACGGCCTGATCGTCACCAATTTTCATGTGATTTCTGGCGCCGATAAACTTACCGTAACCATTGCTGATGAGGATTTTTCCGCGGAGGTCGTAGGAGTTGCTCCTGAGCGAGATCTTGCCGTACTGCGACTTTCAGAGCGACCTGATGACCTCACCGTTTTACCTTTGGGTGATTCTGCAGAACTATCCGTCGGCCGCAAAGTACTGGCAATCGGCAATCCATTTGGCCTCGATACCAGCCTGACTATTGGTATCGTAAGCGCATTAGATCGAGAGATTCGCTCTCCCAGCAACCGTACAATCAGCGGCGTTATCCAAACAGATGCCGCAATAAACCCAGGAAATTCAGGCGGGCCGCTCCTGAATTCCTTAGGGCAGTTAGTAGGCGTGAACACCGCTATTTACTCCCCCAGCGGCGGCAGTGCCGGCATCGGGTTTGCGATTCCTGTGAATTTAGTCAAAGAAGTCGTCCCACAGCTCATTGCTTACGGCAAGATCTTGCGTCCGGTCCTCGGGGTTGAGCTAGCCAGCGACCGCTGGACACGGCGTTACGGCATTGGAGGTGTTGCGATCATAAGAGTGCTTCGCGGACTCCCAGCGGCAGAGGCCGGAATGCAGGGGGCCACCCGAAATCGACGGGGTGAAATTGTTCTTGGCGACATCATTACCCACATTGAAGATCAACCTATTCGCAGCCAAGACGACTACTTATCAGCGCTAGAAAAGTACAAGGTGGGAGATTCAATTTCACTGACCGCTAAACGTGGCGATGACATTAAGCGTTTCAACGTCACCCTGTCAGAGACCCGCTAATGACGCCGACAAAATGGCTCTTGGGCGCCGTGGCCATGATCATCATCGCCTTTATTCAGTTTTGGCCGGCGTCTCTACCAGTGGCCAACTCTCAGGATCCAAATCCTGCTGCGGCAACCGAGAGTGATTAAACGTCGAATTAGAGACGCCGCCCCGTGATTCAAAGTCCCGCAGAAGCGACATTCCCACTGGGAATAAAGCCCACAAGGCCAAGAGATTTACAACGGCCAACAGCCCCATCGTGAGGTCGGAAAAGCTGAAAATCGTGGTCATATCTTGCAGCGACGCCCAAGCAATCAAAGCCAAAACAGCCAAGCGAAAACAGTTAATCGTGATCTTCGGACTGATGTCGAAATAAGCGATGCTGTTCTCACCCAAATAACAGTTGTAAGCGATACTACTGGTCGCAAATAACACCAAAGCAATACTCACTAGGGGCTCACCGATCGGGCCAATATGAGTAGCGAGGGCGCGTTGCGTTAGCGCTATTCCTTCAACCCCCTCTGCCCCCGGCTGATACAGCGGCGAGAGTAAGATGATCATGGCAGTGCAAGTACATAGAACGATGGTGTCGATAAAGACGCTCAAACCTTGAATAAGGCCTTGTGACATTGGATGGGCGACGTCCGCCACAGCGGCCACGTTAGGTGCAGTGCCCAAGCCCGCCTCATTGGAAAATAAGCCGCGTCTAGCGCCCTGCATAACTGCAGCGGCAATCCCCCCGCCAATTACCTCGTCAAAACCGAAAGCCGACGACATGATAAGCGCGAATGCTGAGGGCACCTGGCTGATATTCACGATGAGAACAGTCATGGCCACACCGAAATATCCCAAAACCATAAGGGGCACAATAAACTCAGAGAAGACGGCGATGCGACGAATGCCGCCAAAGATCACGAATGCCATTAAAGTTGTTAGCGCGGCTCCAGTCTGCCAGGCAGAAACGCCAAAAGCTGACTCTACCGACTGTGTAATGGCGTAAGCCTGTACCGCGTTAAAACCTAGGCCTAGCGTGACCAAAAGCAATAGCGAGTACACCACCGGCATTACGCGCCAGCCTAACCCGTAGCGCATATAAAACGCCGGCCCACCGCGAAAATCATTAACGCCATGACGGCGTTTGAACAGTTGTGCCAAAGAGCACTCGAATACACTCGTCGCCATTCCCAGCAACGCAATGAGCCACATCCAAAACAGCGCACCCGGGCCACCGAGGGTAATCGCCACCGCAACCCCCGCAATGTTGCCACCACCGACACGGCCCGCAACACTCACCAACAGCGCCTGAAACCCGGAGATGCCCTGTTTATTGCCGACTGAGCGACTTACCCAAAGCTGGGCGAACATCGCCCTAAATAAACGGACCTGCACGAACCGAGACGCGAGAGTAAAACGTAACCCGACTAACAAAAGTGCCGCTATGAGGACGTAGGTCCACAACCAGTCAGTAAGCGTTGCTAACATCGAAGTTCCTTAGATCAAGCCTGAAATTAGGATAAAGGCAATGGCAGGAACCGCCACGTAACGCACAAGCTGACGCCACAGCGAATAAACGAAAGGCGTAGTGCCTAGTTCATCCTCGCTGTGTTCCCTGAGCATAAACCATCCGGCGAAGGTGGCGATAAGTAAGCCCCCTGCAGGCAGTAAGACCTTATCGGGAATGGCAAAGGCCACGTCATTAAAGTTAAACCCTACCACGGTGTAGTCAGACCAAACGCCGTAGGACAACACGCTGGCGACACTACAAAAAGTTACGGCTGCGACGACCGCAGCTGAGCTAAGGTGACGATGTAATGCAAACCGTTCGCTTACCCATGCCGTGACCGACTCCAACAAGCCCACCATGCTGGTGATTCCGGCGACGGCAAGCATGATAAAAAATAGCGTCGCAAAAACATGTCCGCCCGGCATTTGGGCAAAGGCAACAGGCAATGTTTTGAAAATAAGTCCGGCACCACTGGCAATATCTAGGCCGTGGTGAAACACCGCAGGAAACACAACAAATCCAGCGAGCAGCGCCACCAGAGTATCGGCGAGAACGACAATAACAGCGGCGCGCGTTATTGAAAAACCCTTGGGTAGGTATGCGCCATAAGTCATCATTCCTCCCATAGCGACCCCTAGAGAGAAAAAGGCCTGCCCCACGGCTGCCAACAAGGTGTCAGGCCCCACTTTACTGAAGTCAGGTGTGAACAACCATTCCAATGTCTCGACAAAACCGCCTGCAAAAGCGTTATAAATGCTCAGTCCAATAAGCAGCGCGAACATAAGGGGCATCATCACCGTTACCGCACGCTCAATACCCCCTTTCACCCCGGAGAAGATAATCGTACCCACAATAAGATTGCCCAGTAACGTCCAAAACAGCATGCCACCACTGTTCGCCAACAAGGCATCAAACGCCTGAGATGAAGTGCCAGCATCGACACCCACAAAACCTGTCATGGCGGCTTTCGATAAGTACGATAGAACCCAACCCACCACCACCGCGTAAGTAATCGCGATCGCAAATGCCGTGAGAACACCCATGCCTCCCACAAAGCGCCAGTGCCTAGAGCGACCCGACTCCTCAGCAACACGCGCCATCGACTCGGGGGGACTGCTCTGTCCGCGACGACCAACAACAAGCTCTGCGACCAGACAGGGCACACCAATACAAAATGCGCAAAATAAGTAAATTAGAACGAAGGCAGAGCCGCCATTTTCACCCGTAACGTAGGGGAATCTCCAAATATTGCCCAAGCCCACGGCAAACCCAACCGACGCCATAATGAAGGAAAAACGACTGGAGAAGTGTGCACTACCGCTAGCAGCTGTCATTGTTAGAATTTCCTTTTTTATAATCTGCGCGTGTTTTTTGGGTCATGCTTTATTAGAGTCGCCGCGGCCTTTTCAACAGCACCACCGACTCCCGCCGTCTTCATCATGCCCGCTGACGGAGACACCCACATCAATGACCGACAGGCTTTAAAGTCCAACGAGTGACGTCCCACTAGGGTAACCCACAAAGCCCTGCACCCTACAAACGACCTTCTATCACCATATCAAATCCGGTGGCCGATGGGACCGCCAATAATTGAAGTGCATTGGCTAATTCTGGATCTCTTGTTGCAGGCCCTGACAGATCGAGGTCTATTTTATAGTTGCTTGCTGCGACCACAACATCTCCCGCCGCAATAAGCGCTCCTGACAGAGTCGTGACGCGCCCCTGCAAAGCATCCTTGTTGTCTGACACCACCAGTTGGTAATCACCCAAAGGCACGTCACCAGCTGCTGCAGCCCAAACAGCACCCTCCCAAACAAGTTCTCCTTCAAGTGATAGGACCTGATTTGAGGCTATCGCTATTTCAGAAAAGTCAGCAATCACGCGCCCACCAATATAAAGAGGCAAAAACTGACGAACCAAGCCACTGTCAAAGCTAGCGTAGAAATCTCTTACTACAACGGTGCCCGCTAGCTTCCTTGTTACTGCACCGGCCAGTTGCTGCCCTCCCCAATCCACGCTTATCGTGATCGTAGGCTGTAACAGCACGAGAGACAGCGGCGACAAATGCCAACTCACCCGTCCAAGAATCAAGCTCCCCCCGTCCAACTTAAAAACTCCCCGGGCGGCCTTACCTGTCCAAAGCGAGCCTGAAACAGCATCGAGCGCCAACCGTTCAGGCAGCAATACCCCTACTAACCTTGCAGGTGCTAGTCCCACAAAAAAGCAAATCAACAAACCCAGCAAGATCAGGGTGGTGCGCCGGGTCACCTTCACCTCGGATCAGCAACGCGGATTGTTGCATTGACGCCACCCGAGCCGCTGCTTCGCACGATTGCCGCATCGATGACCAACAACCCCTCGGTGATCTCTAACCGATACAACCACTTCGCCAGCGCATCATATTCTATTGACTCAAAGCGCACCTGCACCTCGCCACGGCTGTTAGGTTGAAGCCGCCTAACGACGAGTCCCTCGAGCTTGCTGATTCGACTGATCGCAGCTGTGAGGCTGCTTCGATCAGATGACTCCGTCGCAGAGCGCAGGGCGATAAGGCGAGTCGCTTTCGCATCAACACGAGTGAGAACCTCGGAAGCCAATTCATTGTTGCGTGCCATCTGCTGTTTTGCGGCAGACGCCGGCAACATGATCAACTGCACGATCAGCCAAACACCGACGGCAAAAACCATCAATAGCAAATAGAGTTGCTCACGCCGGGGTCGGTCGGTGAACCAGTCACGCACGATCATAACGTTACCCTGAGGCGCGCTCTTACCTGCACCCCCCGTTGTGAGGATGTTTCTAAGATTGCTTCCATACCGCCGGCAGCAAAACGTTCTCGAAGAGCCTCAATTTCGTCATAGGTAGGCGCCAGCAAATCTAGCCTGACCTCACCCGTGTTGTCGCTATAATTGATATTGCTGAGCGTCAGTTCGCCGCCCACAGAAATGGCTCTGCCTATACGATCAAGAACGCGGGTAAACATCAGTCCTTTGGCACCCACCGCGTATTCAGCAATCTGACGATCTAATTGCTTTTCAGCGTCGACCAAAGCCCCTTGCGGGTTCGCCTTGCGATAGCTTGCCTCAATAGCGGTACGCAATGCGATATTGCTTTCTTTTAACCGCCAGTATTGCGCCATGTCACTTGCAACCTGCAACACAACGGCGACAAGCAGCGCAATCGTCAGCGGTTTCCATTTTTGCCACCAACGCCTCAAAGGTAGGCTCGGTGCAAATACACCTTGGCGCATGTCTATGAAGCCTTGGGCGCTATCGACCAGCATCAAAGCAGTACCAAAATCTCCCTGGCGCCACTGCGCACGTTCCTGCAATAGGTTGGGCAGGAGCGCTAAATCTCTTTCCTGGTCGCCGCCATATACGATCACAGCCTCGGGTGGCGCAGGCAAAGCATCCATCAACGGCGCCAGCAGATCGGATTCTACCCTTGCCCCTTGGTGTTCACCCCACCGAAGGAGCACAGAGTGCGCCTCTACTACTGCGCAGACTTCACCGGGCTGCCAAGGCAACAACAGCGCCTCGTGAAAAAAGGGGCCCTCAAATTGATCGCCCAGCTGCTCCAGCCAAAAAGTCATTTCAGCATGTGAGGCCAGTGCCACTAAATAATGGCTGTCATCAATGGGCGCATAGGAAAAATGCATCGATTCGACCGGGTCGATCACCTCATCTTCCAGCATAAAAGGTAACGACTTTTTGAGATGGCGGTGTTCATCTGACCGGACTTCTATTTGCGTCAATCGGGCCCGATCTGCTGGCACAGCAAAAATACAATTGGCCCTCAGGCCTTCTGCTACCTCATCGATGCTTACCGGCTTTTGACCAGCACGCCAAATCTGCACACCCTGCGCATCAAGTCTTAGAACACCTGGATTTTCAGACGCCGTCATTCTGGTCGAACCTTTTCCTTATCGACGTGGGTTCGTCGTAGCCTTGACGGAAAGCAACCTTTGAGACCTCTGTGCTAATCAAAGCTCGCCCTGACTTCGGTAACGGGAAAAAACTGACCCACGCTCCCGCTCCAAAACACTGTACAAGCGTAGCTCTCTCTCGGCAATCTCCACAGAGGCTGAGAGTAGAAACCAGTCACTGCGCTCACCAAGGAAGGCAGCTAAGTCATCACCTCCTGGCCCTGAAAAAAGTGCGTCCTCCAGCAACGTCTCTACCGAAAAAATAAAACCCTCGGCCCTAGCTTCCACAAGACGCAGCCCCTCCTCTTTAGGGAGCGGTTCAAGCAAATCATCAACAGGCAAGCTGCGTAGCACGGTAGCTGATGCGGTTAAAACGTTGAGGACACTGCCCTCTTTAGGCCACACAGTTACGAAGGGGGCAAGCGCTGCGTAAATTTCAGGCGTGACTCCCGCGACACTACGAAGCTCACTGACACTCGCCAAAGGCTGTCCCGCAGTTCGGTACGATGGAGTTTGACGTTCGTACACGCCATCCTCGGCACCGTTGAGCAGCGGCTGGGTGTCTGAATCTAAAAAGTCTACGACCGATTGCATAATACTAATTGCTTGCTGCCGATCGATTTGAACATCTTCAAGCGCCCTCAAGAGGCGGATGAATTGTCGCTGCGGCTGGCTGTATTGAGGTGTGGAAAGAGTACCAGTGGAACCTGCTCCCCCAACTTCCGCCGACTCTGTCGAGGAATCATCGTTTGAGCGATTATCAGCGTTACCCGACGCGACCAAGCCATTCAGATTAAAGCGACCCTGTAGATCCTCAAGACTGCCAAGTAACCACCCCCCCTCGGCTAATGGATAAGGTTGTGCATCACTTGCCCATAGCTCAGTCAAATCATCTACCGGTCTATCTTGACCCGAATCTGAGGTTGCATCTAACTGCAGTGCGACAGCACTCAGCGCCTCGGCACCAAGAAGATAGGACCATCCTTGGTCTGCGACAAAAATGTTGGTGCCCCGCTGCAGCTGCAGCGTAAACTCTCGCTGCAACCCGACAATGAGTGCCGATGCGAGAGCAAACACCAACAGCGCCACGATTAGCGCCGCTCCGCCTTGCTGGGTTTTACAGGGGGGGCAGCACATAAAATCGCTCAATTTGACCCCAATCCATAAGTTCCAGTCGGATCATTAATGCGGCAGGAAGTTGAATCACCGTATTCGGTTGAGAAACGTCGGCTAGCCAGTTTTCAAGCCATAGGCGACGGTCTAGATCAATTCCCCTATTGATGCGTAGGGCACTGATGTCATCAAGAAATAGCAGATCAAAGTTCTCTACGCCTTCGAGCAATGTGACCTCACGAGGCTCTGAGGAACTTGATCGATCAAGCACCGACCAACTTGCTCGAATCAGCCGATCCTCCTCCAGATAATAGGCAACGCGCTGTAGCGTAGACCGTGGAAGGTCGACCGAATTGTGCCAGCCTGCTCGCGTCAGCGCCAACATCTGCCTCGCCAAGGGCCCACCCTCCAAAGCAGACTCCCTGCCGCCGAATTCATCCACGATAGGACGGTTGACGACTTGACGAATATCCCTTGCAAGCACCTGAAAAGCTCGATTCATTGTGTTTATCTTTTCAGCTTCCAATCGCACCGAGTCAACACCAGCGATCACCGTGGACAAACTCACGTACGCTAGCACCGCAATAACAGCGGTAATCGCCATGGCAACCAAGACTTCAATCAGCGTAAATCCGCGTTGACAGTTCCTCACGGACGACCACCTGACACTAGAAATGCGGTTAAGGTATGCAGCGGCTGTGTCCTGTCCTCTTCAATAGAAACTTTGACATCGATGCGTATAAAGCCCGGAATCTCAGTCGTCTGTTGCTCGATCCACCAATACCAGTCGCGCTCTGCCACGCGAGTCTCCCCCAACAACTCCCCCTTGGGGAGGGCGCCCTGTTTCGCAGCGACTAATCGCAACTCAGCTAACCGATCTGTTGCGACCCAATTTGCAATACTCCGATTCCGCAGATACTCCGTACCATCGAGTTGCTGGAAAAGTGCAAACAGCAGTGCCGGAACTGCAACTGCAACAATCGCAAGGGCCACCATAACCTCGACTAAAGTGAAGCCGCTGTGCCCCCCCAGTTTACCGTTGTTCAGCATTCAGCTTCTCACCTGATGGCAACAAATTGAAATCACCGAAAAAACTCCATTCAAGGCTAAAAACTAACTCACGGGTATCTCTAGTCATCCACTCGAGCCGCCCCTCTGTGACCTCACCACCGGCAAAAAATACAATCTGTGGTGAGGGTCGCAGGTCGGGATCACGTTCGCCAATTTCAACGTTTGGGTACTCTGCCAAGGTCAACCACAGCTCGGTGTTTTCATCGAAAACAAAGGGCGCCAAAAGCTCACGGCCGCCTCGGGGCTCGGCCCACCCCTGATCGTAACGGCGCAACCAATAACCCGTGGTCTTCTCAACCCCGCCTAGGGACTTCTGCTCCAGGTATAAACCATGATCTGCCCCGGACATCTCCGCTTCTGTTTGCACATAATTCATCAGTGCCAGCAGATGTTTGGCATCCTCCTCCAATGCTATGGCTCCACCGCCACGACCGACATTGAGGCTCACCACAGACGTCAGCAGAACGATCACCAACAGAGCAATCAGTAGTTCAATTAAGCTAAAGCCCTGTCCAGCAAGCAAACTACGACCATGGAGGTTCGGCTGGCATTTTTTCAATTTAGCGTTGCTCCGAGCTCCAGTTGCCCAAATCGGCACTCTGAGCCTCGCCTCCGGGCAAGCCGTCGGCTCCGTAGCTAAAAATGTCAACCTCACCATTCTCACCCGGGAACAGATAGAGGTAATTGCGCCCCCATGGATCGACGGGAATTTCCTGTAAATACCCACCTGCTTTAAAATTGCGCGGCTCAGGTGTCAGGGTAGAGGGTTCTACCAGGGCCATCAGGCCTTGCTCGGTAGTCGGGTAGACGTAATTATCCAAGCGATAGATTTTTAAAGCCGTCTCTATCGCTTTAAAGTCTGCTTGTACCTTTTGAATTCGGGCGTCGTCTGCACTGTTGAGCACTGTCGGCGCGACCACGCTTATAAGTAATCCCATGATCACCAAGACGACCAGAATTTCTATTAGGGAAAATCCCTCCTGATGTTTCATCGAATTACCTCACCATTGTGTTCAGATCGAATATCGGCAGCAATATGGCCAAAACAATAAGCAGTACCACGCCACCCATCAATATCACCATCAGTGGTTCAAACAAACCCATAACAGTGCCCAACGTCATCTCCAATTCGCGTTCTTGGTTAATTGCTGAGCGTTCCAACATAACCTCAAGCTCTCCAGATACCTCCCCAGAGGCCACCATATGAACCATCATTGGCGGGAAAAACGCTCTTTGAGATAAGGCTTTGTTCAAGCTGGACCCTTCTTGCACGTTATCAGCCACTTTGGTGGCAGCCTGTTGCAACTCTCGATTGCTCATGACAGAACCGGCGATATGGAGTGCATCGAGCAGAGGTACACCACTGGCCATTAAAATACTGAGCGTCGACGAAAAGCGAGCTGTATCAATACCGGTCAACACCCTGCCGATGCCGGGTACTCGCAGCAAAAACTGATGCCACGCTAGTTGTCGCCGTGGCTCTTGCAAGAGGCGTCGAAGACCAATGCCACTTAAAACAAAACCTACTAGCAAATAAGCACCCCAGTTGCGCAAGAAATCACTGGTTGCGATAAGACCGACGGTTAAAGGCGGCAGCTCTTTCTTCGTGTGCGTGAAGATACTGACTAATTCGGGCACGACAAAAACCATAAGTGCAGCAACCACGCTCACCGCAACACCCATTAAAACGAAAGGATAAATAAGCGCTAATTTAAGCTTCTGCGCAGTAAGTTGTCGGTTCTCGGTATACGCTGCGAGCTGCTCTAAGACAGGCGCCAACTGCCCCGCCTGCTCCCCGGCATGCACCATAGCGCGATACATTTCGCCAAAGGCTTGGGGGTACTGGGCCATGCCGCTTGCCAAAGTGTAGCCCTCAGAAACACGAGACCGAACCTCCAAGAGAATCGACTTTATACTTGGCTTGCGTGTTTGTTCCGCGGCAGCCTGCAAGCATTCATCTAACGGCAAAGCCGATGCCACCAGTGTTGCAAGTTGACGCGTTACTAGCGCCAGTTCACTCCCAGACAAGCCAGATTTTAAAAAAACGAAGCGCGATCGGGGCCCCTTAGCCACCTTCATCTCTACACCGAGAACTTCAACGGGCCGCAATTGCTGAGCCCGCAGCTGCGCCCGCAGATGACGCTCTGAATCGGCCTCAAGAACACCCTTGATTAAACGGCCCTCAAGATTCAAAGCTTTGTAGCGAAAGGCACTCATTTCAATGGCCTGACTTCACTGAACCGAGGTAACCCGCAAAACTTCCTCGAGACAGGTCTCACCGGCAATAATCCGACGACGGCCATCGGCGTCAATGCCTTGATAATTCTTTCGCGCCTGCGCCAGCATCGCCTGTTCACTGGCACCATCATGGATCATCTCTCGTAACATTTCGTCGATTTCGATCAGTTCATAAATCCCGGTACGTCCGCGATATCCCGTCTCGTTACAGCTGGGACAGCCCGCGGCCCGATACAAAACGACATTGTTGGTATCGCTTAACTCTAGTAGTTGGCACTCGAGAGAGTTGGGGCGATAGGCTTCTCGGCACTCGATACAAAGAAGACGTACCAACCGCTGAGCCATTACTCCAAGCAACGAGGAAGACAGCAAAAACGGCTCTACACCCATATCTTGGAGGCGTGTTACCGCTCCTATAGCCGTATTTGTGTGTAGTGTGGACATAACGAGATGCCCCGTTAATGACGCTTGCACGGCTATTTCAGCCGTCTCAATATCGCGAATTTCCCCTACCATCACCACGTCAGGGTCCTGGCGTAAAATCGCTCGCAGCCCTCTGGCAAAAGTCATATCTACTTTGGTGTTGACCTGTGTCTGGCCTACCCCGGGCAACATATATTCAATGGGGTCCTCAATGGTCAGTATATTTCTCGAGCTTTGGTTAATCGAAGACAAACCCGCGTAGAGCGTTGTTGTTTTGCCTGATCCCGTAGGGCCAGTCACTAAAATTATGCCATGGGGGCGCGCCAAAATTTGGCGATAAGCTTTATCAACCTGCTCATTCATATTGAGCTGGGCCAGCTCCAGCTGTCCCGCTTGTTTATCGAGCAAACGCAACACCACCCGCTCTCCGTGAGCCGATGGCATTGTGGACATACGAATGTCGACCGCATGACCCGCGATACGAATAGAAATTCTCCCGTCTTGAGGGATACGTTTTTCTGCGATGTCCAGCTTTGCCATCACCTTAAGGCGAGAAACCAGCAGCGGCGCCAACATACGCTTAGGTGACAAAATTTCTTTTAGAACACCATCGATGCGATACCGCACACTCAACCGGTCTTCAAACGTTTCAATATGGATATCAGACGCTTGATCCTTCACCGCTTGAGATAACACCGCATTGATCAAACGAATAATCGGAGCGTCGTCCTCAGCATCCATAAGATCGCCAAGGTCAGGAATCTCATCAACGAGGCGCGCAAGATCCACGTCAGCACCAATGTCCTCAGCCATTTGCGCGGCTTCGTTTTGGGTCCGTTGATAGGCCAACGTGAGTTTTCGTTGGAACGACTCACTGTCGATAGCCTGCAACTTAAATCCGACGCCGACGAATCGACGAATCTCCAACAGCACCTCAAGACTTACTGGATCAGTGTGTAACAGTAAGCAGGCGTCATCAGCCCATTCAACAAGGACTGCATTAGCCTTGGCAAAACTAAAGGGCAAACCCACTGAACCCCGTGGTTTATCCACCGGCTGAACGCTGGCAGACAATACCGCGAGATTCGAATCACCCATCGCGAGCGACTGACTCTCTGTCACTGCCCCTCTACCTTATCTGCCCTGGGGGGACGTCCTCAGCGGGCACCTCTGGCAATTGCCGTACCTGTGCCTCCCACTCGGGCAGCACCGGCAAATTGCCGTCGTCTAGGAACATAATACCGCGCGCGCGCCTTTCAGCCTGTTGATCGCGAATGTAACGGTATTTTTCAGCGGTAGCGCCTCGTAAAGAGGCATCGTCCCTGACTATCGTCGGACGAATAAAGACCAATAGGTTGGACTTCGTGACAGAGACCACGTCGTTTCTAAATAAGCGGCCTAACAGCGGAATATCTTGAAGAAACGGCACACCTTGCTGGCTGTCTTGTACGTCATCCTTGACCAACCCCCCAAGTACAACGACATCACCATCTTGCGCCAATACTTTGGTCTCAATCTTGCGTTCATTGGTAATCACATCTGCTGCAGCCAAAAGTTGCTGACTGATACTGGAGACTTCCTGAACAATATCGAGCACTACTGAGTCACCTTCGTTGACCTGCGGCGTCACCTTCAGGGTAATACCCACATTCTCTCGCTCAATGGTCTGAAAGGGATTCTGGACATTACTCGCGCCTCCCGTATTGCTGTAAGACCCAGTTACGAAGGGAACATTCTGACCCACGGTAATGTAGGCTTCCTGATTATCTAAGGTCAGCAAACTGGGTGTTGAGAGAATGTTGGCGTTCCCCTGCGTCTCCAAAGCATTCAAGATGACCGACATTGATAGGTCGTCACCGACGACCCCCCACCCCAATGTCGTTCCAGGCACCTGAGATAACGCGCCTGCTAAATCTCTGACACCGATATCCGAATTATTGCCATCCTCGCCAATGAGCGCATTTCCAATTGCCGCATTGCGTTGTTGCTGCGCAGTGCTGGTACTGACATTGCTACCAAACGCTCCACTATCATCAGCAAAAATCCACTGTAAACCCAACTCTTGACCTTCAGTAACCTCCATCTCAACAATAATCGCTTCAACCAGCACTTGAGCACGACGAATATCAAGCCTCGCGATAACGGCCTCAAGAGAGGCCATTTCATCAGGGTCTGCGGTAATAATGAGCGCGTTGGTGCCCTCATCAGCTTCGATGGTTGAGTTGGTGCCTGCGGTCTGTTTACGATCACCCCCCGTACCGAGTCGACTCATGTTTTGCATGACGCGAGTGAGGACCTCAGCTACCTCGACCGCGTCGGCATATTCTAAGTAAACGACCTTAACGTTACCGCTTTGCTCTAACGGCGTATCGAGGTAGGTCACCAGCTCCCGAATTCGCTGAGAATTTAGTTCATCTGCCGTAACCACAACGCTATTAGTTCGTTTATCTGCCACCAGAGTAACTTCATCACTGCTCTCCGCACCGTCACCACGGGATTGCTTTTCCAGCGTTTGAAGCATTTGCACAACATCTTCCGCTACGGCATATCGAAGCTTCACCACCTGCGTGCTTTGGATAGCAGAGCGATCCATACGATCAATAATTTCAACAATGCGACGAATGTTAGAAGAAATGTCCGAAATAATAATGGCATTGCTTGGTGCGTAGGCCGCCATATGGGCCTGTTGTGGCACAAGTGGTCGCAACACGGGGATCAACTTCGCCGCGGAAATATTCTCGAGCCGAATTACTTGCGTAACGTACTCGTCGCTGGTGCTGACCTCGCCTGCAGGAGGAACCTCCACCGGTGATGACCGTGCATCTTTATTAGGGACGACACGTATGACGTTACCTGTTCTAACAGCCGTATAACCTTGCACATCCAGAATCGACAGGAATAAGTCATACAGTTCACTCTTATCGACCGGTCGTGAGGACACGACCTTGATTTTCCCTTGGACACCGGGATCAACCACGATAGTTGCACCAGTGACATCAGCGACGAATTTAATTAGCTCTTGTATGTCGGTATCTTGAAGGTTGACGGTGTATTCTTGCGCGGAAACCGATTGCACACTGGCAAACATTACCGTGGCCAGCACTAGTATCATTGACGCAAAAAATCGCCTAGCCGAACTCCGCAATCGTGTAGCTCCTGCTTGATAGCAGTTGGACGGCTCTGCCTGTGTTAATGCAATACTACCCATTACTGCTTAGCCCCCGGCCGGCAAACTAACTGTGAGCGTGAGAGGTACACTGTCACGCTCAATATCAAAAATAATTTCTTGTGCATCACGCATCAATCCATACAGGCGAGCTCCGTTCGAGGCATCAAGCAACGAAAGCCCATTTACACCAATGATCACATCATTAGGTTCAAAGCCAATCGCCTTAAAATCATCAATGTTTTTGGCAGGTGTCACTCTATAACCACGCAGCCCCTCCTCCCCATGCACAGGTTGGACAGTGAGCAAATCTGATACCGACTGCGGCGTCTCATAAAACTTTCTCCGATATTCAGCAGCAATTTTAGGACCAAGCTCGGACGCTCCTGACGCTTTGACCGGTACTACCTTCGTATTGGGCACGCTGGGCTGACGGTCGGCCGCTGTTGGCCTCGGCTTCTCGTTAGGGACAAAAAGAGACGCTGAATCTTCGAATAATTCTAGCAGTTCGTAAGTCCCATTGTTATCCAATACCACGCGAGTCGGTAAGACCTTTGCCAGTCGCACTCGTGTTCCAATAGGAAGTTCATCCCCCACCGAAAAAGTCACCTGCCTGCCTTTGACCTCAATGACTGCCGTACCGGCGTCGGGCTCGCTTCCCGCTAAAGTGCCCACGAGTTGTAGATCCAACTGAGTATCTCGGGCCCCCTTCTCGATACCGTCAGGCACATCGCTGGGCTGCAAATCAAGCTCTTCAATGCCACTCTCATCGACCGACACACCAAACAACCCCAGATTGAGCATGTCATCGAGTACTACATTGTTACCTCCCGCCCGCGCGGTTACGAGCATGGGCGGGTTGACGACAATAGCAGGCATCGGGGAAATTTTTGTGGTGGGCCAAAGTGCCCAAGCAAGTGCAGAAACACTAAAAGCAGACCAAATCAAAACCGAAAAAAGCACAATTGACTGCAATTGCGCCGGTGGCCTCATCGAAGTCAGGCGCAGCTTAAGGCTCACTATCTGAGCTTTTAGTCCACTAATTTGCTGGTAAGGTTTATTCACGGTACCCAATGCAACTCCATAAAGGCCAACACCCCTCGAGGCCCCAGAAGAACTCAACGGCCCTTAAGGTTAAGCTAAAGCCTGGCCCAACTAAACTAGCGGTGCTATGCCTACCCTGTAAAAAATACGCTCAGCACATTTCGCCTCGAAGACCGATGTGGCTCCAGTAATCGCCTATTGAAGCTGTGCTGCCTTGGTAATCTGAACTTCACCTGAAATATTACAAGTGCTGGCCTGCAACACTGAATCAAGCATCATCCCCGATAGTTCGGAGATCGCTCGCCCGGGATATTCCTTTGGGTTGACAGAGGCCCAACTAACATTAGGTCTAATTTCAATTGCCCCGCCTGCTCCATCATCCAGCAAGTCGCGACTCAGCTCTTCTTGATAACGAGCACCAATTGCCTCAATGGAATTTGGATGAGCTTCTGTCACGACAACTCCAAAGCACATGGCGTCAACGCGCCCCACAGCATCGGTGGCGCGCAGCCCACCCGCAATTTTATGTGCCACCTCACTCAACAACCGCCCCTGAATATGCTGTTGCGATAAGTTTGCCATTCCCTCCAGACCGCACAATCTAATAGACACCAACGCGACGTGACGTCCCGCCCTACGGGCACGACCAATCTCGCGATCGAGATCTCGAGTAAACCCCTCTCTGTTCGCAACCCGAGTCAGAGGATCAACCAGCATGAGCTCAGACGTCAGCTGAGCGCCGGTCGATAAACGCAGGGCAACGGGCACCAAACCCATAAAATCAAAAAGTAATTCAAGATCCCCTCCATGACTGATCAGGTCCAGACGGGGGGATTTAAAATGCAGACTGCCCACAATGTGACCCTGCTCGACAGCGGGCACAGCAAAGATATTATTTCGAGTTGTGCTGCTGGCTAACATTCCGAGGTCGATCGTTTCATGCTCAGCAACACGGCGCGGCGCAACTTGGTCGTTATAAATGGATGTAATCCTTGTCGAATCAGGGGTCAGCATGAGTAACCCGTTCAATTCAGGCGTATCACCGAGCGTGTTTCCCAACATGCCCACGGGATCATGTAACCAAAATTCAATCTGCTCACAGCCCAAAATTCGTCGAATTCCAGAAAAAAATATTTCGAGCAAGACCGCGGGGCGATCTGACTCAAGCATGTCGCTTTGAAGCGAAGTCAGCGCACGAGCTAGATAACGACTTACTTCGATATGTTCATCCAAACCCACGGGCATGGGAGTCTGTACGGGTAGGCCAGGGGTAATCTCCTCTACCGAATAACCGGTACTACCTCCGCCACCGCTGTTACCGCTCCCTCGCTCACTCATAGGCTGCCTCGAGTTTCTGTCGCTTTTGTGATTACTCTCTTTGTTCCCTATACTGCCACTCAACCTGCGGGGTGGCTAGCGCCTGAGATGCCGAAAATCATTCGGTGAACCCGTCGAACCTGAACCGGATAACGCCGGCGTAGGAACAGGCTTCGTAACTTAGCAGTGATGTTGTGAGTTTGTTCTGTCCCGGATAAGCGAGTACTAGGGATGTCGACCTTCTCATTAACAGCCGGCCAACTTATGGCGGTGCCCATCGCTCTCACGCTGCTGACCAGTATGCCAAGCGGCGCCGCGTCTGCAGACCTCGAAGAGGTTTTGGTCTCTGCCACGCTCAGACCTGCCCATGGAGAGCAGCGCTCAATCACCATTTTTGACCAAGCGCGGATCGAGGCTCGATCTGCCCAGCACTTGGAAGACGTTTTATCTGCGGCCCCCAACGTCAACAGTGCCAGTGGTGCTTCCCGTGGGCGCTTCATACAAATTCGGGGGGTCGGAGAGCGGAGTCAATTTGTTGAGCCGGTTAATGCCTCCGTCGCCATGTTGCTGGACGGCATAGACCTTACTGGACTAGGTGCTGCAGCCACGACATGGGACATCCAACAAATTGAAATTCTCCGAGGGCCCCAGGGCACTTTGCTGGGAGCCAATGCGCTGGCCGGTCTCATAAGCCTCAATACAACTTCTGCGTTCACCAAAGGGTTGAAGATCGCTATGGGGGTTGAGAATAACGGAGGTCGCAGATTTGCAGCTGCTGGTGGGGCTAATCTCACCAGTACCACCTCGGGGAGACTGGCCCTGGAGCAATACCGTGCTGATGGCGCTATGACGAATACTTTTTTGAATCGAACAGATACCCAAGGTAAAGACGAAGTTACCTTTCGAGGTGGCCTGGCTTGGCAGGGGATCAGCCAGACCGTGGAAGCCAACTGGCACTTTATTGATATCGATAATGGCTATGACGCATTTTCACTGGACAATAATCGCAAAACATTGTCAGACGAACCAGGGCGTGACGCACTGCTGACCCATGCGGGTAGATTGAAGTGGAGCGTGCAGGGGACGGTAAATCTAACGACACAGTTGAGCGTTGCCCAGACTGATACAGAATACGCCTACGACGAGGATTGGGCCTACGTTGGTATTGCACCTGCCCTTGAGTACAGCTCCTTCGATAGCTACTTGCGTGATCGAAATATGCAAAGCTTGGAGATTAGAGCAGACAGCGATCAGCAACACTGGCGTTGGGTTGTAGGTGGCTTCCTCAAGCAGGAGGAGGAAACACTTCGACGCCGATATACTTACTTAGAAAATGACTTCAGCAGTGCACTCGATATCGACACTGGTGCGATATTTGGACAGGTTGATATTAATCTTTCGAAGACCGTTACCGCTTATTTAGGCGGGCGAGTAGAACAGCGCAAAGCTGACTACGCTGATAATGCTGGCGTCAACAGCGCCCTAACAGACAACCTTTGGAGTGGCCGCATTGGCGTTGACTGGGCGCCCTCTGACCAACAAAACCTTTACCTCAGTATCAGCCGGGGGGTCCGCGCAGGGGGACCAAACAGCACGCTGTTATCCAACCTACCTTCGCTGCACTCCAGCACGAATACCCCACTGAGCAACCTTGGCCAGTTTGAAGAGGAATCTCTTATCAATACCGAGGTGGGTTGGCGATGGCAGAACGTCAATGGCACCTTACAAAGCGCGCTGACCTTATTTTCGATGGAACGGCAAGATCAGCAGGTAAAGCAGTCTTTAACCATCGCTCGGGAAGACGGCAGCACGCAGTTTATTGAATATACCGATAATGCCGCGAAAGGACATAACCGCGGCATCGAGTGGCAGGGAGCTTGGACTCTGGGTCCTGAGCTGCAAATTTCGACATCCTTTGGCTTCTTGAAAGCGCGGTTTGACAAATATTTCACTGCGACCGGGCAGGACCTCTCTGGTCGAGCCCAGCCACAGGCGCCCGAGTGGATGGGCAGTGTTCGCATCAAATGGAACTTAGCCGAACACTGGTTAGCAGGGGCCGAGGTAACCGCGATGGACAGCTATTTCTTTTCTGACCGACATTCAGCCCGCTCTCCCGCACGGCAGATAGCAAACGCGCACATTGACTGGACATGGCAGAGCTGGCGCGTTTCGATATGGGGACGTAATTTATTTGATGAAACGTATTACACTCGCGGTTTCGGTAGCTTTGGCAATGACCCTCGCAAAGGGTACGTGCTGGAGCCTTATTATCAGTTTGGCGAACCTCGAACCTTTGGCATTACCCTGAACTACCAGCGCTAAAACTTCTACAGGACACCAGCCGCTATGGAACTATCTGCTGAACTGAGTTTGTACCCGCTAACAGGCGACGTGGACACTTCGGTGTTAGCGTTTATCGACGACCTCCATGATTCAGGCCAGATCTCAGTAGTCACCAATACCATGAGCACGCAAATTTCCGGAGAATGGGATGCCGTAATGAGTGCCGTAAATATCGCTCTAAAGCGCAGTAGCGAGCGGCTAGGTCGCCAAGTTTTGGTGGTGAAATATTTACCAAGCCACAGAATCGAGATTGGCGCGGAAGGTTAAATAATGAGCTGGGATGAACCCCTCGCCGTTGCCTTAGCCCTCGCGTATGTCGTTTTTGCCATCAAGGAAAAGCGCATTGCCTGGATTTTTGCGGCCACGAGCGCCGCACTGTATCTGCGGATATTTTTTTTGGTGGGGCTGGTTATGGAGGCCAGCCTGCAAGTGTTTTACATACTCATGGCGGTTTACGGGTGGATAGCTTGGGGGCGAGATCACAGTAAGGTTCAGCTGCCTATACAGCGCTGGCCCGCTCGCTTGCACGTAATGCTGTTGGGGGGAGTGCTTATTTTGGGTACTGCTCTGGGGCTTTTAATGAGCCAGTTGACTGATGCCAGCCTACCCATTGCAGATAGCATAACGACCCTTGCGGCGCTTTTAGCCACTTGGATGGTTGCCCGAAAAGTGCTGGAAAACTGGCTTTGGTGGATTGGAATTGATGTAATTTCGATTGTGTTGTTCTTAAATCGTGGCCTGGATCTGACCGCACTGTTATTTGCTGGCTACGTCGTATTGGCCACTGCCGGCTGGCTCAGTTGGAGACAACATTACCGGGCTCAAGCTCAGTGCGAGTAGTGTCGGAAGCGCTTTTGCAAAAGCATGCGCTGGCAGAATTCAGAGCATGGTCTACGAAATCGCCTCTAAGCACTGAACCTCGGGTCACCCAATTAATGAACCAAGGTTCTGGACATACCACTATGCTTGTGTCGGCTGACAGCGATACAGGTCATGATTCTTTCGTCCTGCGCTATCGCACCCACCAATCAACGTCGCTGGGCCTTTCCTTTAAACAGGAAGTCGCCTGCATGGGATTAGCCCAGGCACAGGGCTTAGCACCTGAGATTGTATGGCTGGATGAAGAGTGCCAGTCTATGGTGATAGAGTTCCTGCAAGAACCTGGCTCTATCTCCCAAGTGGAGCTGGCAAACCTCACCAAATCAATTCATCGCTTACCCCCTGAGATGCCAACTTTAAACCTTCAGCATCAAATTGAGCATTACTGGCAGATTGCCTATGAACGAGGCAACAGTGCGTCGAATTTGGTAAGCCCATGTGAGCCCGCACTGGGCGCCGCCATAAAAGCCCTTGAAGCTGAATTACCTGTGACCTGTCACAACGACTTAACCCCACCCAACATCCGGCGCAGAAATCGCGATATTGTCGCTATTGACTGGGAATATGCTGCCACTGGAAGTCCACATTTTGAGGTTGCTACACTGTGCGCCGGGTGGCCCTCCATGAATACGCAGTCATTAGCCTTGGCAATCCTTGGGGACCGCTTTTCCAAACCGCTGCTACATATTGCGACTCATCTGTATGCTGCCCTGAACTGGAATTGGCACTTGGCGGCTGGTGAGACCTTCGAGGGTGAGCAGTCGCCAAAAACACTTATTCAGCGTCTGGCCGCAAACCTATGAAACCCCGTTGCCACATCGTGGGCCCCGGTGCTCTGGGCGGGCTGTTTGCTTTTCGGTTAACCGCAGCAGGTTTTCACGTGTCCTTAATCGGACAGCATCCAGCAACACAACAACAAAAGCTGACCTTACTCACACCACAAGGGCAACAGACTCTAGAGTTTCCCTATGAAAGTTCGAATACCAAAAGCCCCATTAGCCTGCTGTGGGTCACCACAAAATCCTTTGCGGCGTTAAATGCGGTAACAAGCCTTAGTCACAGATTTACTTCAGAAACTGTCATTGTCACCTTGGGGAATGGCATGGGCTATCACAACGCCTTATCCACTCTTGTCTCAGGGCGACTTGTTGCCGGATCAACGACCGCCGGATGCAGCTCACCCAGCACCCAAACGCGGAAACTAGCCGGTGAAGGTAAGACTCGATTAGGTTGGTGGGCTGGCGCTGAAACGGCTCCCGATTGGTTTGCAAACATCAAAGATACCCCTTGGTGCAGTGACTGGGAGTCAAATATAGAGCAAGCTTTACTCGAGAAGTTGGCCATAAACTGCGTCATCAATCCGATGACCGCGTTACTAAACATTCCAAATGGTCAACTTCTCGATAGCACGCACCAACATACAGTAGCTACAGCCATTGAAGAAGTGGCCGCCATTTTCAATAGGTTGGGGCACACTGATATTGCTAAAAACCTCCCACACAGAGTGGGCCATGTCATCTCAGATACCGCCCAGAATTCTTCTTCGATGCGAACTGACCGACAGCGCCAGGCGACGACGGAGCATGAGGAAATACTGGGCTACCTACTGGAGAGGTCTAGCGGCCTTAAAGAAAAACCATTAACTCCGCTGCTTTGCAGCTGGCTCAGCGCGCTTCGACAGCCCTACCCAAATCAATAATCACTGACTCCCAGACTTCAGGTTGTGCAGTGGCCGTAAAGCTTTGTTGGTGGGGGTGGCTGATACCGTTGACTTGATGGTCCAACGATAAGACACAGGTGTAATGGTCACAATCGAGCGCTGCAATCAGGGGCTGGCTTGCCATTGAAGGGCGGATTTTTTTTCTTAACATCAGCTCCAATCGCCCTACAAGCCAGTTGTGACTGAAACCCGATGGCAGGGTCGTATTGGCTGCAACCTTGACAGAATCCAAAGTCAAAAGAGGCATTCGAGAAACATTCAGATAGCCGGCGTAGCCGAGGAATGTGATTAACAAGAACAGCGCGAATAACTTGCTTAAACTAAATGCGCGAGAAAAAAACCCTTGCCACAGTTTGCCCAACGAATGATTTGAGCCCGCAGCGTTCGACTGATTCGGTCCGCACTCCACTGCGTCAGTCTGCCTAGCCCACCCTTGCTCTTCGACAGCTAGGCATCGCACATCGGCGACATGGGCACCCAAAACACTACGAATTTCTGGAGGCAGTAAGCGTACCTGCCAACGCATGCCTTCGATTAATCTCTCTAAGACACCAAAACTTTTTTCGCTCCCATCAGTCAGTACTTTCGCCGTATCCCAGAGAAGATTTGCACACGCCGAACACGCTTCGGGCTTTTTTGCCCTTGCTACGACCGTTCGACCGTCGGAGTCACAAATAGTCATCGGCAGCTCTGCAGACAGCAGCCAGTAAAGCACGCACCCTGCGGCGTATTGATCATCATAAAACTGTAACGTTTTTGCCGCAGAATCTGTGCTTCGAACAAACCCTAGATTCCCAAGGGTTGTCCTCGGAGTACCGTTGGCAACGCTGCTACTGAAGTCAATCAACCGGGTTTTACCTTGCTCGTTGATCAAAATATTACTGGGCGTCAAATCTCCGTGAACCAAACCTACGCTCTGAAGGGCGTTTAATGCGCCGATCAGGTCCAAGGCAATAAGGAGCATATGGCTCTCTCCTAATTTTACTTTTTTATCCGCCTTCAGACGTTGCAGAGACGCCCCTTCAACAAACTCGAGCAATAGCCAAATAGCACTCTCAAAATGCTTAACGCTATAAATCTGCGGCACAACCTGTGTCATGGCTGCCACCTTGGCCTGGGCGGCAAATGTGGCCTCCAACCGATCTTTGGGGTTCTGACTCGTGGCTGACCCAGTTTTAAATCGCTTACTCACAAGCTTGCGATTTAACCTGGGATCAAGAGCTAGCCAGGTCATACCCTGCCCGCCGGAACCCAAGAAACCCAGATTTTCTAATGGTGGCGGCAAACTCACTGAGTCATAACCGCCAGTACTCGGGTTAGCCTCAAACATCTGTAGCGATCCCTAAACGACGAAGTCGCCGCCGCAGGGCATGATGAGAAATTTTCAGATCAAGCGCCGCGGCTTTGACCGAATTTACGCGCGCCATAACTTCGAGTATGTCAGTGTCTGCAAGGTCATCCACTAGGACAAAACTATCGTGCGCCTCCAGTCGGCGATAAAGCGCCGGCCTAGACAGCCCAAGAATTGCTGCCGTTGCAGCAATCTCATAGTGCTGCGCTCGATAAACCTCCTCTAGATGTTGATCAGATAGCGACTGGAATTCCTTGTTGCGGGGGCGCTCCTTCGCTTCAGTGCTCAGGGGCAAAAGGGAACCCTTATCTTGCGCTACTAGCATCACCGCATGCCTTAGCTCCCGGCTATTACCGGGCCAATCATGGGTCAACGCATCAAAGAAAAATCGCGCCCAATGGGCTGCTATCTCCGGAAAATCTGAGGATTTAGAGGGATTCAATGACTCAGAAACTTCGACATCTCGACCAAGCATAGCCATTGCCTGAGGTGCGATATCTTCGGGTCGCTGGCGCAGCGGCGGTATAACCAGTGTAAAGCCCGCGATACGATGATGAAGCGCTTTTCGAAAGCCATTTTCCTCCGAAGTAGGTTGGTCCGTTGCAGCAACAATGCGAACATTCACCGTCTGCATCAACCCGCCCAGAATTTGCACCTCGCCTTGCTCTAAAGCCCGCAGTAATTGCACCTGAATTGATATCGGCGCATCTGCAATTTCGTCTAAAAATAACGTGCTCTGATTGGCCCGCTGGAAAGCACCTTGACGGTCAATTGCGCCCGTATACGCGCCTCGAACACTGCCAAAAAGTTCTGCCGCCGCAAGATCTTGCGGAATTGCCGCCAGATTCATAACCACCAAAGAGTGCGAGGAGCGTGCGCTTAAGTTATGAACGGCCAGAGCAACCCTCTCTTTCCCAACACCAGACTCGCCCTGAATCAAAATAGGTAGTGTCGTTGGTGCCACCAGAGCAACCTGATGCCTAAGTCGCGCCATTTCAGGGGAAGCACCCGGCAACATTGTGTTTAGACGCTCTGGAGGTGATTTATCGTCGTCAGCGTGGCTGTGAATCAAGCGCAGCACTAAAACTATGCCGTGCGACAGCCTGAGCGGGACACCTCTAACAAGCGACTCGTGGTCGGCGATGAAGCCCGCATGCCCCCCCGCGCCAACTCGAACCTCAGCGTGCTCTGCAGATTCTATTCGTAGACTAAAACAACCCTCTGCGTGCTTTGGCCTCTTAGGCTTTAATCGACAAGCCAAGCGACTCACATGCTCATCTTCTAAATTACGCCGATCGCTAAATTGGGGGAAATATCGCCCTATCGACACCTCACTCGGAATAGTCTCCGGACGCTCAGCTTCCCAATCCCCTAAATTGGACCAGTGGCCAATACGCTGGAGATCCGGGTGAAACACTATGGTGAGGCGTAGCGATGACGAATGTGCCCCCTCGCGGAAATCTAACGTCCGAAGTGCGGGTTTCGTCACCACGTCCTTGGGCACAGCCATGACCACCTCCCGACCAACCCGATTAGGGCTGACTACGTAAGATCACAGTGGCCTAAGCGTTATTTTGTGGTTGCCCTCACAGCACCGCCAACATCAGGAGACAATCACCAAAACAGAAGCCACCACAACCCAAACTGCTAGAGCTCGTTTCAACAATTCTCGAACCTGCTCCACCTGTTGGCCCGGCGCCGCCTCCACTAGTGGGCACGCCACCTCAAACCCTTGCATCAATAGCTCATCGGTCTTGATATCAGCATCAAATGCTTTATTCCAAAATAGTGGCCGAAGACCCTCAAAGTTACCTATAGCGCCGAAGGTCAAGAGCATCACCCTAGAGGGAAGCCAGTCGAGTATGTGCAGCAAAGTGGCCAATGGAACTTTTCGGTCACCCACTCCCATCACGACCAATCGGTAACCAACAGCAAAGAATGGACCGAACAGTAAAAAGTAAAAGACTGGCGTAAACCAGCGTTGAAAACCCTCGTAGAGCAAAAAGCGGGAACCGTCGCGCTCGGCTGACTGTGCGTCATCTACTTCTGGAATGCGGTGACCCTCAGCTTCCAAGGTTAGCAGTGCCCCTTCAATATCTCCTGCTGCTACTCGGGCACGAAATCGATCAATGAGGGCAGGCCAATGGCGCCGCCCAAAGCTGAAAAACAATGCGGGCGTACCCAAAAGTAACACCGCTGCCGCACCAAAAATCTCCTCCGAAATGGCGTAAACCAATGTGAAGGCCGCGCAAGGCACCACAACCATTAGCACAAACCCCAACCAGAAATCTGGCTCTATGGCGTCTACGCGGCGCTGAAGGGCGTGATACCAATGATCATTATGCAGTGGCCCGCCCGATCCCATCGCGAGATACAGTCCGGTTGCGACCAGAAATGCCAAATAAATCATGGTTTGCGACTCTCCTTATAAACCGTCAAGCAATCACACGGCTGACATGAGTTACTTTCACGGTTGTGCGGCATTGAATAGCGGGCCTAATCACTACTCGCAAAATCCGCCAACCTTTGCCAATCAAAACACGCGCCCGGATCCGTCTTTCTACCCGGCGCAATATCACAGTGGCCCACAATATCACCGTGGGCAAGAGACGGGTGGTAGCACCTGAGCGCATCGATCAATTTCCGAAGCTGCGCATACTGAACTTCAGTGTAGGCCTGGTCGTCGGTACCCTCAAGCTCAATACCGATGGAGAAGTCGTTGCAATTGTCGCGGCCACACCAGTGAGACTCACCGGCATGCCACGCCCTGTCACTTGTCGCTACAAACTGTAAAATTTCGCCCAATCTGTTCAGCAAAAAATGTGCGGAGACGCGAAGATGAACGATACTTTGGAAATAGGGGTGCAATGAAGGATTTAGTGTATTGGTGAAAAGTGCTTCAATGTGTCGCTCCCCAAATTCTCCCGGAGGTAATGATATGTTGTGCACGACTATAAGCTTTGGGGCCTCTTGTTCGGGGCGGTCGTTGAAGTTGGGGGATGCAACTTTTCGAGCCCCGGAAAGCCACCCTTCAGAAATTGTCCAATAGTCAGCATCTGTCATCACGCCTGTATCTTATCTCATGGAAGCAGATCGCCCAAAAGACCAAACAACGGAGTCGTTATGTTAAGCCTGCAGTACATCCAGCAACTCGTAGACCTTGCGCTGGAAGAGGACATTGGTAGTGGTGATATCACCGCAGCGCTTGTTCAACCTGACAGCATCGCCCAAGCTTCGGTTGTGAGCCGCGAAGCCGGGGTGCTTTGTGGCAGTATTTTTGTCGATGCAGTTTTCGCAACGCTAGATCCCGACATAACCATAGAGTGGTTAAAATCTGACGGCAATTTGCTTGAGCCCAATGACACTTTGTTCAGCGTCAGCGGCAACGCACGAAAAATCCTCACGGGGGAACGGACAGCCCTCAATTTTTTACAGCTGCTCTCAGGCACCGCCTCGTTAGCGCAGCGCTTTGCCAACCACGTAGCGGGGACAGGTGTACGTCTTTTGGATACTCGAAAAACAGTGCCTGGGCTACGTTTAGCCCAAAAATACGCCGTTACCTGCGGGGGCTGCCATAACCATCGCATAGGCCTCTATGACGCTTTTTTAATCAAAGAAAATCACATCGAGGCCTGCGGCGGCATCGCCGCAGCAATCTCTGCAGCCAGACAATCGGCTCCAGGAAAAGTTGTGGAAATCGAGGTTGAGACCCTCGATGAACTGCAGTTGGCTCTAGGGGCAAAAGCAGATCGAATAATGCTCGATAACTTCAGCGAAGCGATGCTCAGGGATGCTGTCGCCGCCAACGCTGGGCAATCTGAATTGGAAGCCTCTGGCAACGTTGCGGAGCATAACCTCCGCTCTATCGCCGAAACCGGCGTCGACTTTATCTCTATTGGTGCCCTGACTAAACGTGTCGAGCCATTAGACCTTTCGATGCGATTGGAACACTAAAAACCCAAGCCACAGACTCTCATTAAAGCCTGCAATCCAGTGCAGCGCCGCGTTCTGTCCGACTCACTCAAGGGTTACTAGCGTGGCTGCGTCAACGCCCTACTCAGCGTGACTGTGGATAGCACGGGGGGCCACTAGAATTCCATTACGATCAGCATAGATCCAATGACCCGGAAGAACGCGCACGCCGCCCAAAGTCAGCGTGACGTCGCGATGTCCCTGCCCAAGCTTTTCTGTTTTCACCGGCACGGCGCCTAGTGCACAGACACCTAACAAAAGCGTATCGATAATTTCAATATCCCGAATTGCCCCTAACACCACAATCCCTGCCCAGTGATTGTCGATGGCTTTTTGCGCGAGGTTATCGCCCAGTAGCGACCGCCGCAATGATTGCTGTCCATCAACAACCAAAACACGACCCTCTCCCGGCTCGGAAACCGCTTCAGCGACCCGTGAATTATCTTCATGGCAGGAAACAGTGGCCGCAGGCCCCGAAAAACACTCGACCCGCCCAAAGCGCAAAAACTGAAAAGGCAGCACCTCGCACTCTGGGTGGGCGTCAGATAGGTCTGGCGTCGTAAAATTAGCAGGGTTCACTAAAAACGCTCATAGCCAATCGAGGGAAAAACTAGAGAGCGTTTCACCACCGTCTAAAATAGTGCCTGCATGGGCCTTACAGCGAGGAAGGATACGCGCGCCGTAAAAGGCTGCCGTCGCTATTTTGCGGCGACAAAAATCAGAATTTTCCTCCGCCGCAAGCTTGTCAGCAGCCACCAAAGCCGAGCGAGCTAACTGCCATCCGCCAAAGAGGTAACCTGTTTGCATAAGGTAGTCAAAAGCACCCCCAAACGCGTTAAATCGATCCGAGCTCATTTGGCCAAGCAGGTATTGCGTGGTTACGCGATGCTCCGTCAAAGTGCTGGCAAGTGCTTTACCCAATTCAATCAGCGCTGGGTGTGATGACTGAGCCAACTGGTCTGTTATCTCAGCTATTTCCCCATGCATCGCCTCCATTGCAGACCCACCATCGCGGGCCAACTTGCGATTGACCAAGTCTGCCGCCTGAATACCGTTGGTACCCTCGTAAATGGGCGTGATTCGAACATCACGCAAATACTGCGCTGCACCCGTCTCCTCAATAAAGCCCATTCCTCCGTGAACCTGTACACCCAATGAAGTCAGCTCTACCCCTATTTCCGTGCACCAACCCTTGATCACAGGAATCATCAGGTCAATGCGCTGGCGCTGTTCACCCTTCACACTGGGCTCTCCGTAATGCGCCAAGTCCATCGTGACGGCTTCGTTATAGGCGAGTGCTCGCATCGCCTCGATTAAAGCTCGCATTGTCATCAACATTCGCTTGACGTCTGCATGCTCGATGATGGGTACACCACCTTGAACTCTCTCGCGGGCGTAGGCGACCGCTTTTTGATAGGCGCCTTCAGATGCACCAACCCCCTGCAAACCAACTTTTAAACGGGCTTCGTTCATCATGGTAAACATGCATGCTAGCCCGTTGTTTTCTTCCCCCACGAGGTAGCCAATGGCGCCATCCTTGTCTCCGTAAGCCATAACGCAAGTTGGGCTGCCGTGAATACCCAACTTATGCTCAGTCGAAACAGGAAACGCATCGTTTCGCTCGCCTAAACTTCCATCAGCATTCACCAAAAATTTGGGAACCAGAAAAAGCGAAATCCCCTTACTGCCTTCCGGCGCATCAGGCAATCGGGCCAAGACGAGGTGCACAATATTTTCCGTTGCATCGTGGTCACCCCAGGTGATGTAAATTTTTTGGCCGAAAATCCGGTAGTGGTCACCGTTGCGTTCAGCTCGGGTTTTGACCGGCCCCAAATCAGACCCCGCACCCGATTCTGTAAGATTCATCGTTCCAGCCCACTCGCCACTGTTAATCTTCGCAAGGTAAACAGCTTTTAGGTCATCACTGGCATGCGCACTGATGGCTAGAGCTGCCCCCGAGCTCAGAAAAGGCTCCAAGGCAAAGGCCATGTCTGCACCATTCCAGATCTCTGATGCCGCCGTGCCATAAATTTCAGGTAAACCCTGTCCCCCAGCTTCTGCATCAGCCGAAATACCGACCCAGCCCCCTGCTCCCAGCTCGCGTATGGCATCGCCATACCCAGGTGGAATGCTGACTTTGCCATCGGCACAGGTCACGGGATGGGTATCCCCCACCCGGCGCAGTGGCGCAACGACATCGCTTCCCAGCTTGCCAGCCTCCTCGAGCAAAGCCGACGTTAGATCTGAGCCCACGCCCAAATCGGCAAAGCGCTCGAGTGAACCAAGCTTCTCAGCAACATTGATGACGTCGTCAATAAGGAATTGCATATCGGTAAGCGGTGCGGTGTACATGAAAACTCCGTTCGTTGGTGACTGCGCTCACATTGCTAATTACTAGTTAAAAGCGTTCTGCAAAGCGACTTGTTATGATTGGTTGTCCGGGTGGTGCTGTAGTGCCTTATCTGCACGAGAAATTGCCGTGAAAGATCTTAATCGAATTGACTTAAATTTGCTGGTTTACCTTGACGTTTTACTCCGCGAGCGGAATGTGACGCAGGCGGCCAATCAACTGGGGCTGTCACAACCCGCTATGAGCAATGGGCTGCGCCGGTTGCGGGATCTATTCAACGACCCGCTCCTTGTGCGAACTTCTGACGGCATGTCACCCACCGCTAGAGCTCTCGAGCTCGAACCGCTCATTCGAGATGTACTGGCAGGTGTCGAACGCGCTATTCAACCGACGTCAGACTTTGACCCTAGTGACGCAAATCAGGTGATCAGAGTCATGGCGTCAGACTATGCAGAATCCACCTTATTTCCCACCGTAATTGGGGAGCTTCGGGAGCAGGCCCCGGGCCTCACTCTGGATGTCATGACGCCCTCTGACGTCAGCTTTTTAGACGTTGAACGGGGCAAAATCGACCTGGTGATCAACCGCTTTGATCAAATGCCCCAGTCATTTCATCAAATAACACTGTGGTCAGACCCCTTTACCTGCTTGATGAGCCGCGACAACCCTATTCTCAGCCAGTTTGACCTCCGAGCTTATTTGAACGCAGACCACATCTGGGTCAGTAAGACTGGAATGGGGGTTGGCGTTGGGGTAGATCCCGATGATGTTCAGCGATTGGGCTGGGTGGATACAGCTCTGGCCCAGATGAATGAGCAGCGGCGGATTCGCGTTTTCACACGGCACTATCAAGCAGCCATGACTTTGGCAGAGGAAAACGACCTTATTGTGACTTTGCCGAGCCGGGCCACTTGGCTGAAGCGCGACAATCCAAGGGTGGTTGTTATGCCTGTGCCATTTGAGGTGCCGCCCCTCGAATTAAAAATGGCTTGGAGCCCCCTACTTCAACACAATCCAGCCCACCGCTGGGTGCGTCAGACAATCACTCGAATCGCTCGGGAATTAAATGCCTGACACGTGTTCAGGCATCTAAAATTCTGCACCGCAAGTGGTTTAAGTCGCCGACACAGCCATTCACACAATCAATACCACTTATAAAATGCATTTCTAGCATTTATGCGCTTAAAATATGGATTCTAAAATTCAGACACTAGCGCTGCCCCTGACACCAGTGACAGCAGCGAGATCTATTTGGGGAGAAGACCATGGCTGAACGTATCGATTGCGCGGGCTTGCAAGTCGACGCTGGGCTGCACGCGCTTTTAGAAAACAACATTTTACCCGGCACCGATGTCAGCCCCGATCAGTTTTGGGCCGGCTTGGCCGCTATTTTGAGCGATATGATGCCGCGCAATGCCGAGCTGCTCGACATAAGAGCCGACATGCAATCTAAGCTTGATCATTGGCACCGAGAACACCCTAAAAACGCTTTCAATGCTGGGCAGTACAAATCCTTCCTAGAAGAAATAGGCTACCTGCTGCCTCAACCTGAGCAAGTGCAAGTAACAACGACTCGTGTGGACGAGGAAATTGCGCGGGTAGCTGGTCCCCAACTGGTGGTGCCTGTCATGAATGCGCGCTTTGCGTTGAATGCCACCAATGCCCGCTGGGGCAGTCTCTATGATGCACTCTACGGAACCGATGTCATTCCTGAAGATAACGGTGCCGAGCGCGCCGGCGGCTACAATTCCGTTCGCGGCGATCGCGTTATCGCTTGGGCGAGAGCATTTTTAGACCAAAATTTCCCATTACGAGACGGCACCCACGCCGACGCGACGGCCTACACCATTGAGTCGGGTGTGCTAAAAGTGAGTCAAAAAGACGGCAGCACCGGCACGTTGCAGACGGAGGATCAATGGGTGGGCTACACGGGAGACAGCGCCCAACCCAATTCGATTTTGCTCAAAAATAATGGACTGCATGCCGAAATTCAGATTGATAGTAGCCATCCCGTAGGCCAAACCGACCCCGCCGGAGTCAAGGATGTGTGCTTAGAGTCCGCGTTAACGACAATTCAAGATTGTGAAGATTCGGTAGCGGCGGTAGATGCCGAAGACAAGATCGTGGTTTACCAAAACTGGCTAGGACTTATGCGAGGCGATTTGTCCGAAAGCTTTCAGAAAGGCGGGCAACTGCAAACACGCACATTACAACCCGATCGCGAATTTAAAGCTCCCGACGGCAATACCTTTACACTTCCCGGTCGTAGCCTGCTTTTTGTGCGAAATGTAGGGCACCTAATGACCAACGACGCCGTCCTGAACAAAAATGGGTTAGAGGCTCCCGAAGGTATTCTTGACGCCTTATTTACGTCAGCTTGCGCGCTGCATGACATAAAGCGCACCTCAGGCCCGCGTAATTCTCGTCAAGGCAGCATATACATCGTAAAGCCAAAGATGCATGGGCCTGATGAGGTCAGTTTTGCAGTCGAACTGTTCAGCAAAGTCGAAGGCGTTCTAGGACTGCCAGAGAACACCATCAAAATCGGCATCATGGATGAGGAACGACGCACCACTTTGAATCTGGCTGAATGCATCAACCGCGCGAGTGAGCGTGTGGTGTTCATCAATACCGGGTTTCTCGATCGCACGGGTGATGAAATTCATACCAGTATGGAAGCTGGTGCTTTTACTGCAAAGAGCGCCATGAAGGGTGAAACGTGGATTAACGCCTACGAAGACTGGAATGTCGATGTAGGGCTCAACTGCGGTCTTCAGGGTCACGCACAAATTGGTAAAGGAATGTGGGCCATGCCTGACCGTATGGCGGATATGTTGACCACTAAAATCGGTCACCCAAAAAGCGGCGCCAATTGCGCTTGGGTGCCCTCACCTACGGCAGCCACACTGCACGCGACGCACTATCACGAAGTTGATGTCATGGCGGTTCAAGCTCAACTGAAAGGCAATCCCAGAGGCGGTATTGATCAGATTCTGCAGATTCCGTTAAAAGGTGCAGCGGGCATGTCTCAAGACGCTATACAGCGAGAGCTCGACAATAACGCCCAGGGCATCCTTGGTTACGTGGTGCGCTGGATCGATCAGGGAGTCGGCTGTTCCAAGGTTCCTGACATCGACAATATCGGCCTAATGGAAGATCGGGCAACGCTGCGAATTTCCAGCCAGCATTTAGCCAACTGGATTCGCCATGAGGTTGTTACCGAGGGGCAGGTTCGATCCACTCTTGAACGCATGGCGGCGATTGTGGACCAGCAAAATGCCAACGACCCCACCTACCAACCTATGGCTGCAGATCTCACCAACAATGTGGCCTTTCAAGCGGCTTGTGATTTGGTGTTTATGGGAACGGATCAACCCAGCGGCTACACCGAACCGCTACTGCATCAGCGCCGCAAAGAATTCAAAGCCAGTCAGTAATCCTGTGAACCCTCCCCTGAAGTATCGAGGTAGGGCTCAGCAAATGCCTACGGTTTAAGCGCTTAACATGAGCGGGCTAAGCGCTTTATCTGCGGACAGGTAATCGGCGTTTAGTGCTACAGCCACCGCCTCGTGAGTAATGTGCCCACCGTGCACATTGAGGCCCTGACGCAGGTGACCATCATCCTGAAGTGCGGCCAAGCCTTTATCGGCCAACTTAAGGGCAAAAGGCAGCGTCGCATTGGTCAATGCCATCGTCGCAGTGCGCGCCACGCCACCCGGCATATTCGCAACACAGTAGTGAACGACGTCATCAACCACATACGTTGGCGACTGATGGGTGGTCGCTTGTGAGGTTTCAAAACAACCACCCTGATCAATGGCCACATCGACCAGCACGGCGCCGGGGCGCATGGCGGCCACATCGTCTCGAGTCACTAATTTTGGGGCTGACGCTCCGGGAATGAGGACCGCACCAATAACGAGATCAGCCGCTCGAACGTATTGCTCCACAGCGTTTTGAGTAGAGTAAAGACCCACAACTCGTCCCTGAAACAGATCGTCGAGCTGCTGTAAGCGTTCAATCGAACGATCAAAAATGGTCACCTGAGCGCCCAAACCGGCGGCCATTTTAGCGGCCTGTGTACCGACAACGCCGCCGCCCAGCACCACCACTCTGGCAGGCTCGACCCCTGGCACTCCCCCCAGCAACATGCCGTTGCCACCCTGAGCCTTTTCAAGGTGGTGTGCGCCGGCTTGAATCGACATACGCCCCGCCACCTCACTCATTGGCGCCAACAAGGGCAACCCACCCTTAGCATTGGTTACCGTTTCATAGGCGATGGCTGAAACACCCGAGTCCAGCAATAGTTGAGCTTGTTTGGGGTCTGGAGCGAGGTGCAAGTAGGTGAACAAAATCTGCCCCGAACGCAGCATTCGGCACTCATTGGGCTGAGGTTCCTTAACTTTAATAATCATATCGGCAGCGGCAAAAATGTCTTCAGGACTCGCTACTATTTGGGCCCCAACCTCCTCATAGCTGGCGTTGTCGAAACCCACACCTACACCACCCTCGGTTTCGACCAATACCTGATGACCACGATTGACCAACTCACGAACCCCAGCGGGCGTCATGCCAATGCGGTATTCGTGGTTTTTAATTTCTTTAGGAATGCCAACGATCATAAAAAACTCCAGTAGTGGCTTGCAGAGGCCCAAAGCCCTGCCTGACACTCACAATTTACCGTCAATTTTGTTTATATTTAGCTGTAAATTTGATACTTATACAGTCGAATTAACCAAATTTAAGGTAAAATAATCTCAATACAACTGCAGATGAACCCAAAAATCGGACTATTCGGTTCGTTTATAACGGAGAGTTCTAAGGATGCCAGAGCACAACCTGAGCCGGATAGATCGAAAGATCCTCCGATGCTTGCAACACAATGCCCGACTCAGTTTTGCTGAATTGGCGCGCCAGGTCGGTTTAACCACGACACCCTGCAAAGAACGGGTAAAACGATTGGAGCGCGACGGTTACATCTGTGGCTATCATGCCGACCTGAATCCAGAAAAACTCGGTCGCGGATTAATCGTATTTGTACAAATCACACTGCAACGGACTGCGGGTGACGCCTTCAATGAATTCACCGAAGCTATTCGTGATGTGCCTGAAATTGAAGAGTGCCATTTAATAGCTGGCAACTTTGATTACTTGATCAAAGCGCGGGTACGAGACATGACCGATTACCGAGACTTTTTAGGAAGCAGCCTTATGCAGCTACCGGGGGTGCAGGAAAGTACCAGCTACCCCGTCATGGAGTCTCTAGAAACTAAGTCGTACTCTTCGCTGACGATATAAATGCCTTATCGCATCATGGCCCCAACCATAGCCCGACGATGGTTCTTTCCTTACAGGACTCAATCGACCAGAAAGATGAAAGTTGCAAGTGATGGACCTTGATTTTGTGTGTCGTTGTCGTGTTACAAAACAAAAATAATCTTTGCCTCATGAAAGCGAGAATAAAGACAAGCTGAGTAGGAAAAATTGTGTGCTCTCCATGCACGGGATGTGGCGGCACACCGGTTGCCGCCGCATTCTCACGTCACGCTACAAAAACCGGCTCTGCTAAAACTATTAGTTTCGGACTTTAGGTCATAATAAATCTCACCAACCAAAGTGCACTTTGAAAGAAGTACTAGGTAAAGTGGAAGTAGCGACCACTCTGACGGTGGGAGTAGCGCCACTACTCCCCTCGCGCTATTGAAAATGCGACCGAATAACACCGAGTTTTTTAAGCTGCGAGGACACCAGATGCTGGAAGGACCACGGCTATAGTTGTGGCATTTGCAGGCGTTAACGATCGCACCATACTGCACGGTGACTTCACTGGGCGGGCTGCTTAAAAGTCGTTTCTGGCAGGTGCCACAGTGATCGGTTACAACGGTAACCCAATCCTTCAGGTTAACTGACCCATGATGTGGCAACCTTCGTTTAGCTGTATACTGGAAATAGTTCGGCAGGCTACGCCCAAGTGAGGCAAAAACGTGAACGTCGAAGCGACTACAAAACCAGCTCTACTCACAGGGATTTCGGCTCGTCTGGTAGCCGATGGTGTTATTACGAGTGAGCAGGCTCAAACAGCCATCCGCGAAGCTAGCAAAAAGAAAATATCCCTCATTAGCTACCTCTCTCAGGCGCTCGACATTGATAGCTATGAACTCGCGGAAATAGCCTCTGCTGAGTTTGGCGTTCCTTTATTGGATTTGGCTGCAATAGATCAGAGGACGTTTCCAGACAAGCTCGTCTCCTCGGCCCTCATGGCAAAGCACCAAACTGTTCCAATTTTCAGACGCGGTAATCGCTTATTTATCGCCCTTGCAGATCCAACGAGTATTGCAGCGCTTGACGAAATAAAGTTTGCCACAGGTATCAGCACCGAAGCGGTAGTGGTTGACGAGCGAGTGCTTGCCAAGCTCCTCGCCGAGCTTTTAGACCAGCAGGATTCACTAAACTCTGAGATAGATCAGCTGGGAGAAAGTACCGAATTTGATCTAGATATCGTTGATGAAAACGCGAATGATGCCGAGGATATCGATACCAGTTCAATAGACGATACTCCTATCGTTCGCTTCGTGAACAAAGTTCTTTTGGATGCGATTAAACAAGGCGCCTCTGACATTCACTTTGAACCTTACGAGAAAGATTATCGCGTTAGATTCCGCACTGACGGAATACTTCGCGAAGTCGTAAAGCCACCTCGAACACTAGCGCCACGCCTTGCAGCCAGAATCAAGGTTATGTCCCAAATGGATATTTCCGAGCGTCGCATCCCACAGGATGGCCGCATTCAAATGAAGCTTTCAAAAAACCGCTCGATCGACTTTCGTGTGAACACATTACCCACTATGTTTGGCGAGAAGATCGTGATGCGTATCCTCGACCCCGCATCCGCACAAATGGGGATTGATGCCCTGGGTTATGACGACGATCAGAAGCAGCTATTTCTCGAAGCCTTGGCCAAGCCGCAAGGCATGATTTTAGTAACAGGACCCACGGGATCCGGTAAAACAGTATCGCTGTACACAGGTCTCAGTATTTTAAATACCGAGGAGCGCAACATTTCAACGGCAGAAGACCCTGTTGAAATTAACATGGAGGGCGTGAATCAAGTTTTAGTGAACAATAAAGTGGGGCTGGATTTCGCCGAGGCCCTGCGCTCCTTCCTGAGGCAAGATCCTGACGTAATCATGGTCGGCGAGATTCGCGACATAGAAACGGCTGAGATCGCCATCAAAGCAGCCCAAACAGGACACCTGGTGTTGTCCACCCTGCACACCAATAGTGCAGCGGAAACCATCACACGCATGATGAACATGGGTGTACCCGCTTACAACATTGCGTCATCGGTTTCCCTCATTATTGCTCAGCGACTCGCCCGGCGTTTATGTAAGCAATGCAGCATTCCAGAAACAGAAGTCCCTCACGACGCCCTCATGGAGTTGGGCTTCAACGATAAGATGCTTGAGAATGCGACCATCAAACGCGCCGTTGGCTGTGAGACCTGTAAAGACGGTTACCGCGGTCGAGTTGGCATCTATGAGGTCGTCAAAGTGACCAAATCCATCGCTAATCTGATCATGGACGGCGATAACTCTATCGATTTAGATAAACAGGCACGCCATGAAGGTTTCGCAGACCTCCGTCTTTCAGCCTTGCGTAAAGCTGCACAGGGACTGATAAGCCTTGAAGAAGTCAATCGCGTAACGACAGATTAAGAGCTGGAGACCAAGGACGGTATGGCGACAAACACAACTTTTGTATGGAACGGCCTCAATAAAAACGGTCAAAAAGGGCAAGGCGAAATAGTTGCCAGCAGTCAGGCTCTGGCAAAAGCACAGCTGCGAAAACAGGGCATCACAGCAAAATCGGTTAAGAAAAAGGCCAAGCCACTGTTCTCAAACAGGGGCAAAGGCATAAAAGCGGCCGACATTGCAATATTTTCACGGCAAATGGCCACGATGATGAAAGCCGGTGTGCCGCTGGTGCAAAGTTTTGAGATCGTGCAGGAGGGTCTCGAAAATCCCGCCATGAGCAAGCTGGTTGGCGAAATCAAAAGTGAAGTTTCCTCAGGAGGCGGTCTCGCATTGGCTTTGGCTAAACACCCAAAGCATTTTGACGACCTTTTTTGCAGCCTGGTCGCCTCTGGCGAGAACTCAGGGACACTTGAGGTCATGCTTGACCGCGTTGCCACCTATAAAGAAAAAACCGAAGCGCTCAAGGCAAAAATTCGCAAAGCCATGACCTACCCCATCGCCGTCGTTACTGTAGCAATCGTGGTAACGGGAATTCTTTTAGTAAAAGTGGTTCCCACTTTTGCTACGACTTTTAAAGGCTTTGGCGCTGATCTCCCTGGATTTACCCTCTTTGTTTTGGCCATCTCTGAATTCATGCAGCAGTGGTGGTTATTTATGGTTGTCGCAATGATCTTATCTGTGTGGGGATATTTCCAAGCTATCGTAAGGTCTTCTAATTTTCGGAACAGAATCGACTCACTCGCCTTAAAGCTACCCGTCGTTGGCTCCATCGTTCACGATGCCGTTGTTGCTCGCTTTAGTCGCACACTTGCCACCACCTTTGCCGCAGGGGTTCCTTTAGTGGAGGCTCTAGACTCGACAGCGGGCGCTGCGGGAAACGCGGTTTACGCTCGGGGCATACGGCAAATAAGAGATGATGTCACTTCGGGAACCTCTTTGTACCTGGCAACCCGAGGTACCGGCCTATTCCCAGCCATGCTGCTACAAATGATTGCTATCGGTGAGGAATCTGGTGCCCTAGATGCAATGCTTAGCAAAGTTGCCGATCAATACGAGGCGCAGGTTGATAATGCGGTCGACAGCCTGAGCTCTTTAATGGAGCCCATTATTATGTCTGTACTTGGTGTCTTAGTGGGGGGCCTGATGATTGCGATGTATCTTCCCATTTTCATGCTGGGCACGGTAATAGGGTAAGGGGCGTTGGATTATCTCAGCAGCGCACTGGAGGTCCCGTGGTTTTTGTTGACCGCCACCACACTTTTGGGGCTGGTTGTAGGCAGTTTTCTCAATGTCGTCATTTTTCGACTCCCGAAGATGATGGAGCAAGCTTGGCAGCGCGACTGCTGCGAATTGCTAGAACAAACGCCACCTGACACTCAACTGCTTTCACTAAGCTCTCCAAACTCGCAGTGCAGAGACTGCGGGGTCGCCATAAAACCTTGGCACAATATTCCGGTGTTGAGTTATGTATTTCTGCGAGGGTACTGCGCCGGATGCGGTGCCTCCATTTCCAGCCGCTACCCTATTATAGAGCTCTGTACGGCCCTGCTATCTTTTGCCGCAGCCATGGTATTTGGGCCAACCCTGCAACTGGCGGGTGCGTTGTTACTCATATGGTCGTTGATCGTCTTGACCGGCATCGACATAGACACGCAGCTTTTACCCGACAGCATTACATTACCGCTGCTTTGGTTGGGGCTGCTACTCAACATAAATTCAGCGTTTACCTCGCTAAATGATGCTGTTATCGGTGCTGCGGCGGGCTACCTAACGCTGTGGAGTGTGTATTGGATTTTCAAACTCACCACAGGCAAAGATGGCATGGGCTTCGGTGACTTTAAGTTGTTGGCCGCACTGGGAGCTTGGTTTGGCTGGCAGACAATACCCCTCATCATAATTGTGTCGTCCTTTGTCGGAGCCTTTATTGGCATTTTACTTATTTTGCTAAAAAAACAGGGGCGCGAAGTCCCCATGCCCTTTGGCCCCTATCTGGCGGGAGCCGGTTTGATAACCCTTTTTTTTGGCGATCGATTAACAGCCGCCTACTTCAGTTTTATTGGTCTATGAACAGCGACAGCTTATGAATTTTGTAGTCGGTATTACAGGTGGCATTGGCAGCGGAAAGTCGGCGGTCACGGCGCGCTTAGAAACTCTCGGAGTTGATGTCGTTGACGCAGATTTAGCAGCACGTGTCGTAGTCGAGCCCGGCCAACCTGCCCTTGCTGCCATTGCTGAGCGCTTTGGAAAAAACATTTTGCAGCAAAACGGCAGTTTAGATCGTGCCGCACTGCGCAAGATCGTTTTTGAAGATCCAGAAGCTCGCAGGTGGTTAGAGGGTGTAACCCATCCCGCAATACGACAAGAGATCGAAGACCAGTTGCGAAGAGCGACATCCCCATACGTAGTACTCAGCTCCCCACTACTCCTCGAGGCAAAACAGCACAGTTTTGTGAACCATGTTGTAGTGGTCGATGTCACCGAAGAGCTGCAAATAGACCGCACGATGGCGCGTGATAGCAACAGTGCCGAGCTCATTCAAAATATCATGGCGGCCCAACTGCCAAGGGCTGAACGAGTCAGTCGGGCAGACGAAATCATTGACAACAGCGGCAGCCTTAACGAACTGAACACTCAAACTGATGCGCTACACCAGCGCATGCTGATGCGGGCAAAGGCTCACGGTGAAACGCGATAACAAGCAGTCGCCTTTAGACACCTAGCGCTTAGCAGACACAGGGCTTTTTACCGCACCATTATTTAGACTCCTGCGCGCCACCGTTGAGTCTATCGAGAGCAGCCACAGCACCAATGGTTAGTTCGCCCCTTGCTGCCCGCCAGCCAGCAACAGGAGAGAGCATCTCCACGCACCCAAGTGTTGGGTGTTGGGTGTTGGGTGTTGGGTGTTGGGTGTTGGGTGTTGGGTGTTGGGTGTTGGGTGTTGGGTGTTGGGTGTTGGGTGTTGGGTGTTGGGTGTTGGGAATTAAGTCAACTTCAACTTTTCAACGATGGCCACATTTGCAGCCGGAAAATCAAAGTCCCCAAGCGCAGCGGGCAAAGTCCAAGCTAATGGTTGCCCCTCCATCCCCCGCGCTTCCCCTTGCCATGCGATCACTCGATGCACATCAAGGAAGACTTCGCGATCGCCATAATCATGTCGAATCTCAAGAAGTGGCTCAGTGGCTTTTACCGTCACACCCAGCTCCTCTTTCAACTCCCGCACCAAAGCGCACTGACGGGTCTCTCCCGGCTCGACTTTGCCTCCCGGGAACTCCCACAACCCTCCTTGATGGAGCTCAGGCGGCCGGCGGGCGATGAGAATACGCCCATTAGCGTCGGTTAAAACGCCCACCGCAACATGCAGTTCACTCACAGGATTCAGGTCCTGTATTCCGCGTTAATACGCACATATTCATAAGAAAAATCTGTCGTCCATACACGGCTGCTGGTAGCGCCACGGTTAAGATCAACCCGTATGGCGAGCTCAGACGAGGCCATAGCGGCTTGGCCCTTGGCCTCAGTGTAATCTGGAGCCCTTGCACCATTTACAGCAATCAGCACGTCGTTTAGATAGAGCGACACGTCTTCGACACAAAGATTTTTCAGGCCCGCTCTGCCAATGGCCGCAAGCAAACGCCCCCAATTGGGATCACTGGCAAACAATGCAGTTTTCACAAGCGGAGAATGCGCAATGGTAAAGGCCACAGCATCACATTCATCGGCATCGAGGCCACCATCCACTTTTACTTCGACAAACTTTGTCGCTCCCTCTCCGTCGCGAATAATTGCTTGTGCGAGCTCTAAGCATAGGCTCTCAAGGGCCTCCGTAAATAGCGTTAGAGCCTCCGCACCTGCGGTTTCAACCGCGATACCCGAGCATCCCGTTGCCACCAACATGGCAGCATCGTTCGTGGAGGTATCACCATCGACGGTAATACGATTAAAGCTTGCCGACACTGCCTGCCTGAATAAACCATCGAGGCCTGCAGGGGATACTTCGGCATCCGTGGCAATAAATGCCAGCATAGTGGCCATGTCGGGGCGAATCATGCCGGCACCCTTCGCCATACCCGTCAACGTCACGTCTGCGCCCGAAATCGAGACCACACGTGATGCCACTTTAGCTCGGGTATCAGTGGTTAGTATTGCCTCAGCAGCACGCTGCCAGTGGCCCTCGCTAAGGCCCTCGCAAGCACTAGGAAGCGCATCATTGATTAGCTGAGGGGACAAAGGCTCGCCAATGACGCCAGTGGAAAAAGGCAAAACCTCAGCAGCCTGACAACCTCGCAGTTCAGCCACAGCCCCACAGGTGTTCTTTGCGGCCTCATAGCCCGGCACTCCTGTGCCCGCGTTGGCGTTACCGGTGTTTATAAGCCAGTAACCTGCTCTGCCACTCGTCACCTGAAGGTGCTCCTGAGCAATTTGCACGGGCGCTGCCCGAAACGCGTTTTGCGTAAAAAGGCCCACACTGGTGCTGCCCGAGGCGAGCTCTATAAGTACCAGATCATCGCAACCAGTCTGTTTAACACCTGCCTGCGCAACGCCGAGGCGCACACCGGGAACAGGTCGCGTCATCAGCTTAGTGCTCCATGACACTGCTTATACTTTTTCCCACTACCACAGGGACAGGGATCATTGCGCCCAACTTTAGGCGCTTCTCTGACGACAGTTTGTGGCTTAGCCTGTGGGGAGGCATCTCCAGCTGCTGCATCGCTGGATACCGATGAGGTTTGAGCGTGCTCAAAAGCCACCTGCTGGCGGGCTGCCTCCTCCCGACGACGGCGTTCAATTTCTGCGGCCTCATCGGGACGCTGCACCTGCACGTGACTTAAAAAGCGCACGACCTCATGCTTTAAGCGGTCGAGTAATGATTCAAATAACGCAAAAGACTCACGCTTATATTCTTGCTTTGGATTTTTGTTGGCATAAGCCCGTAAATGAATACCCTGGCGAAGCTGATCCATCGTGGCGAGGTGTTCTTTCCACAGCGTATCAAGGACCTGAAGCATAATTTGCTTCTCAAGCTGGCGCATACCCTCGCCAACCACACTGGCTTTCGTGTCGTAGGCCGCCTGAACTTCCTCAACAATTCTGTCGCGCAGCGACTCCTCGTGGAGCCCTTTATTTTCTTCCAACCAGGCCTGCAATGGCAACGTAACCGCAAACTCCGCCTCAAGCTGTCGCTCAAGACCGGGAATATCCCACTGCTCCTCCACGCTCATAGGAGGAATAAAACTGTCAACAGATCCATTGACCACATCCGCTCGAATCTGGGTAATCGTTTCAGTCACCTCTTCTTCGCCCAGCAGCGAATCTCGTTGCCGATAAATAATTCGGCGCTGGTCGTTGGCGACATCATCGTATTCGAGAAGCTGCTTTCGAATGTCGAAATTGCGGCCTTCAACTTTGCGTTGGGCCTTTTCGATCGCGTTGGTCACCATGCGGTGCTCAATGGCTTCCCCGTTCTCCATCCCCAGTGCCTGCATGAAACTTTTGACACGGTCGGAAGCGAAAATACGCATCAAATTGTCGTCCAGCGACAAATAAAAGCGTGAGACTCCAGCATCACCCTGTCGCCCAGAACGTCCTCGAAGCTGATTATCGATTCTTCGCGATTCGTGGCGTTCAGTGCCCAAAATATGTAAGCCGCCAGCCTCAAGTACCGCGTCGTGGCGCGCTAACCAAGCTTCACGTAGCGTCTCTTCAGCCTCAGCATTGAGCTCTCCCGCGGCTTCAAGCTCCGATTCAAGGTTGCCCCCTAAAACGATGTCAGTACCCCGCCCAGCCATGTTGGTCGCAATTGTTACGACGCCAGGACGCCCCGCTTGGGCAATAATTTCTGCCTCCTGTGCGTGATATTTAGCATTCAGCACTTTGTGCTCAATGTCTCCCTGTTTGAAACGCGCGGAAAGCTCTTCCGACGTCTCAACCGAAGCGGTGCCCACCAGCACCGGGGCGCCATTTTCGATGCAGGACTTAACGTCTTCCACAATAGCGTCAAACTTCTCTTCCCGCGTCATATAGACCAGGTCGTTCATATCATTACGAAGCATGGGTTTATTCGTGGGTATAACAATAACCTCGAGTCCATAAATCTGGCGGAACTCGAAGGCCTCGGTGTCTGCGGTGCCTGTCATACCCGCAAGTTTGTCGTAAAGGCGAAAGTAATTCTGGAAGGTGGTCGAGGCTAGGGTTTGACTTTCATTTTGGATGTCGACGCCTTCCTTCGCCTCGATTGCTTGATGCAGGCCCTCAGAGAGCCGTCGCCCCGCCATCGTTCGACCGGTGTGCTCATCGATCAGGACCACCTGACCCTCTTGAACAATGTATTCAACATCTCGCTGGTACAGCACGTGGGCACGCAACCCAGAGTGCACGTGGTGGAGGAGGCCGAGATTAGTAGCGGCATACAGGCTATCGTCGTCCTCTAACAACCCTTGCGCAATCAGCAGGCCCTCAATTTTCTCATGGCCTGCTTCGGTGAGTTCAATTTGGCGCTGCTTTTCATCTACCGTGAAATCACCCTCATCCACCTCTGTCGCAGCCACCAGCTGGGGAATCAGCTTGTTAATCCGTCGATACATTTCCGAAGAGTCTTCAGCTGCCCCCGAAATAATCAATGGCGTCCTCGCCTCGTCAATCAGGATGGAGTCAACTTCGTCGACAATGGCAAAAGCCAAATTTGCTTGGGCTTTATCCGCCAAACTAAACGCCATGTTGTCTCGAAGATAATCAAAACCGAACTCATTGTTCGTGCCGTAAACTATGTCGCAGGCATAGGCGTCACGTTTCTCAGCGGGTCCTGATCCAGATCTGATCACCCCTACCGTCATACCCAAAAATTCATACAGTGGCGCCATCCATGCAGCGTCTCGGCTCGCCAGATAATCATTTACCGTGACCAGGTGCACCGCGTTTCCGGCCAACGCGTTTAAATAAGCGGGCAAGGTTGCCACTAACGTCTTACCTTCCCCCGTACGCATTTCAGCGATTTTGCCCTCGTGAAGCACAATGCCACCAATTAATTGCACGTCGAAGTGCCGCATACCCAAGGCTCGACGCCCAGCCTCACGAACGGTGGCAAAAGCTTCGGGAAGCAGCTGATCAAGGGAGGACCCAGCCGTCAGTCGGCCACGAAATTCCTCAGTCTTAGCCAGCAGCGCTGAATCTTCTAGCGCTTCATACGCCTCCTCGAGTGCGTTGATGCGACCAATCATTTTCCGAATGCGTTTAAGCTCCCGATCATTTCGGGAGCCAAAGAGTTTTTTTAGCGTGTTAGCAATCATTTTTAAGTCTTCAGGAATTGATAAGGGGAATCGACTCGAGAGAGAGTCAGCTTAAGCCAGCAGGAAATGCCTAGGCTTAACGCAAGGTGCGACGCACGTAGCTAGACGGATCAACCGCCCTACCGTGCTTAAAGATCTCAAAGTGTACATGGGGCCCGGTTGATCGCCCAGAATTTCCCATAAGGGCGATAACGTCACCTTGACGCACGAGGTCGCCGACCTCAACGTGATTTTCCCGGTTGTGGCCATAACGTGTTACCAGCCCGTCACCGTGGGATATTTCGACGAGCGTGCCGTAACCGGTGCGCTCACCACTCCAGCTCACCACCCCGCTTGCAACGGCAATGATTTCATCGCCTTCCGAGCCCGCGAAATCAATACCCTGATGCCAAGCGCGCTTTCCCGTGAAAGGGTCAGTGCGGCTACCGTAACGAGAAGACAGCCAGCCCGCTAGAACAGGACGGCCGGCGGGGATCGCCTCGGTTTGCGCCTCAGCATCAAAAAGGAGTCCAGCCAATATCTCAAGTTGAACTTCCCGATCACTCAGTGTCGCTGACATTAGATCGAAAGATCCCTCAAGAGGGCCCGGCAACGCACCTTGCGGTTCTGCTTGCACTGGTAGTAGCGGTCCGCCCAGAGCTGGCTCGACGGTGAAATTAAACTCCCCTCCATCTAAACCGGCTAAGGCGGTAAGGTGGGTTCCCAGGGCGTCTAGCCTCGTGATTCTCACCTGCAGCTCCGCCAATCTGCGAGTCATTGCCTCGAGCTTCCGGCGGGCATCAGCAGACAGCTGTGCCAATTCGCTAGCCCTTCGACTCGCGGTCATTTCTGCGTCAGAAAGTCTTGCCTCATGAGCGCTTGAGGTGCCCTGGCGCTGCCCCAGCTCATAACCCATGGCCATCAACCCAAGAGGTAGGCCAATACAGATGACAGACAAAGCCGCCCACGACCAACGACCAAGCTCCAGCGTTCGCGATGCGGCGGTCTTTTGGACGAAGATCAGTTTCAAATCAGGGGCTCAAAGTAAAGGGGCCGCTACTATGCCACGCAGCGCCGCTGCGGGAAAGCCAGCAAATTGGGTCAATACAGTGCAAATGCCTTCGATAAAAACCTAGGCAGTGACTAAAGCCGGGGCAGGACCGTAGGATATCGGTGCCTTTTCAGCGTCCTCAAAGGTCACCATCTCCCAGGCATCTTCCTGTGCTAATAGTTCTCGCAGCACGGCATTATTGAGCGCATGCCCAGATTTGTGCGCGCGAAACTCTCCAATCAAGCTGTGCCCGAGAAGATACAGGTCGCCAATAGCATCGAGCACCTTATGTTTGACAAACTCATCTTCGTAACGCAGCCCGTCTTGGTTCAAAATACGAAACTCGTCAACGACGATAGCGTTATCAACGCTGCCTCCGCGGGCCAGCCCTTGAGCTCGCAGGTATTCAATCTCATGCATAAATCCGAAGGTTCGCGCCCTGCTGACTTCCCTCACGAAGGACGTGGTAGAGAAGTCAATCTCTGCGAATGCTGAGCGGTCGTTGAAAACCGGATGGTCAAAATCTATTGAAAATGCCACTTTGAACCCGTCAAAGGGCACCAGGCTCGCCTGTTTATCACCATCTCGTACGGTGACGGGACGCTTGATTCGGATAAATTTCTTGGCGGCCGCCTGCTCCTCAATGCCGGCTGACTGAAGCAAAAACACGAATGGGCCCGCGCTTCCGTCCATAATGGGAACTTCTGGAGCAGTGACATCGACAAACGCGTTGTCGATGCCCAAACCCGCCATAGCTGACAGCAGGTGTTCAACGGTAGAAACTCGAGCATCACCCAGCCCTAGACTGGTAGAGAGCGTTGTGTCGCCGACATTTTTAGCGCAGGCGGGGATTTCCTGCACCGGGGAGAGGTCGGTTCTCCGAAATACAATACCGTTGTCGATAGGTGCGGGGCTAAGCGTCAAAAAGACCTTTTCACCCGTGTGTAAACCAACACCCGTCGCCTTGATTGGATTTCGCAACGTTCTCTGTCTAATCATGGTCGCACCCTCTGCGTTAACTGGGCGGACCACCCATAGGGCTTAGTCCGCCTGACGACGCAGAAACGCTGGAATATCGAAATACTCCTCTGCACCGCTCTCTGCAGGCGCTACCGCCTGCTGTGCCCCTCCCGACTGCGCAACACGTGCTCGCTTGCCAGGTGGCAGATCATATGTCTCGCCATAATTTGGCGAAGTGACACCCATTGTCTCTACGGGCTTTCGGTCTACAACTGCTAGTGGCGCTCGTGCTTCGGCACCACCCAAACCCGTTGCTACCACTGTCACCTTTAAGGTATCGGCTAGATCCGGGTCTATCACCGTACCTACCACTACCGTTGCATCTTCCGACGCATATTCTTCGATCGTGTCGCCAACTTCGGCAAACTCACCCAACGACAGATCCATTCCAGCTGTGATATTGACCAAGACACCCTTGGCACCACTCACATCAATATCGTCAAGCAACGGGCTGTTGATGGCCCGCTCTGCGGCCTCACGTGCCCGGTTTTCTCCCGACGCAGACCCGGTGCCCATCATGGCAGCACCCATTTCGGACATCACTGTGCGGACATCGGCAAAATCCACATTTATCATGCCTGGGCGGATAATCAGCTCAGCGATACCCTGCACAGCCCCCAAAAGTACATCATTGGCCTCTCTGAAGGCATCCAAGAGACTGGTATTTTTGCCCAACACTTCCAGCAATTTTTCGTTAGGTATCGTGATTAGACTGTCACAGTGCTGCTCAAGTTCCCCAAGTCCTGATTCGGCAATCTTGAGTCGTGATTTACCCTCGAACGAGAACGGGCGTGTTACCACTGCAACCGTCAATATGCCCATTTCTCGGGCTACTTCAGCCACAATCGGCGCTCCACCCGTACCGGTACCGCCGCCCATACCCGCGGTCACGAACACCATGTCTGCACCGTGAAGTGCGTCTGCTATCCGATCACGATCCTCCATCGCGGCGGCCCGACCAATATCCGGGTTCGCCCCAGCTCCTAGACCTTTGGTAATACCGGTCCCCAATTGCAGAACGGTTTTCGCGGCGATATCAGATAAAGCCTGAGCATCCGTATTGGCGCAGATAAAATCCACACCATCTACATTATTTTCGATCATGTGTCGGACCGCGTTACCGCCACCGCCACCAACACCGACCACCTTTATGACAGCGCTTTGCGGTGCGTTATCGACTAATTCAAACATGGCATTCTCCCCTTTTTTACAAAGCCCAGTGTTCCCCGGGCGCTCCCCTTGTCAGGCATTCCGAAAACTCTCAGAAGTGCCTTCCAAACCAGTCACGTACTCGTGTAATCAAACCGCCGGCAAATTGACCGCCAGCCGCCAAGCCCGAAGACTCATCGTCTCGAGCGCCGTAAATCAGCAGACCCACTGCTGTGGCATAAATTGGATTTTTAATAATGTCGTTAAGACCTTTCGCGTGCTGGGGTGCCCCCAGTCGCACAGGCATGTGAAAGATCTCTTCCGCCAGCTCTACCGCCCCTTCCATTTTTGACGTTCCACCGGTCAACAAAACACCCGCCGGTATCAATTCTTCAAAGCCCGAGCGACGGATTTCCGCCAAGATGAGCGTGAACAGTTCGTCATACCGCGGCTCAACCACCTCCGCTAGAGACTGACGAGACAAATCACGAGGTGGACGATCACCCACGCTTGGCACTTTGATCGTCTCCTCCGCACCCGCCAATTGCGCAAGGGCGCAGGCGTAGCGAATCTTGATCTCTTCGGCGTGCTGAGTGGGGGTTCGCAGAGCCATCGCAATGTCGCTGGTGACCTGATCACCCGCTATGGGAATAACACCGGTATGACGAATCGCGCCATCGGTGAAAATGGCAATGTCAGAAGTTCCGCCACCTATATCAACGAGGCAGACCCCCAAATCACGCTCATCGCCGGTGACGACCGAAAAACTGGAAGCCAGCTGCTCCAAGATGATGCCGTCCACTTCAAGCCCGCAGCGGTGGATGCACTTCTCAATATTCTGAGCCGCATTCACGGCGCAGGTAACAAGATGAACCTTGGCCTCCAGTCGAACGCCAGACATTCCCAAGGGTTCTTTAATACCGCCCTGATTGTCTATGACGTACTCCTGCGGCAACACATGCAGCACCTTTTGGTCGGCAGGTATTGCTACCGCTTGAGCCGCATCGAGAACCCGCTCCACATCAGCCGGGACAACCTCGCCCTCGCGTATCGCGACAATCCCGTGGGAGTTCATCGAGCGGATGTGACTTCCTGCAATCCCTACATAAACCGAGTGAATCTGGCAGCCCGCCATGAGCTCGGCCTCCTCAACGGCCCGTTGAATGGCATTGACGGTCGACTCGATATCTACCACCACACCCTTTTTCATACCCCTAGATGGGTGTGAGCCAATGCCCACAACCTCAATAGTGCCCTCGCCATCGACTTCCCCAACGACAGCGACAACTTTTGAGGTTCCAATATCCAACCCAACGATCATGCGTTTTTCAGGTGTATTAACCATCATGGTGTCTCCTGCCAGTTAGCCGCCGGAACATCTCCCAAGGCCCATTGCGATGTCGGCAGTAAAGCCACTGCGGCACCGTGTTCGTAGCGCATATCTACCCGCATAACAGGCTGCTCTGTGAGCTGCTCCCGCCATAGCGTGACAAACCGTCCAATGCGTTCTCGATGATTATCTGCACCTAGCTGCAGCAATACGCCGTTGTGAAGCTCGGCGCCGACTTGCCCCAAAGAGTCCTCATGCAAGGCCACAACCTGCAAGCCAGTCGGCTCTAACAAGGCTTCAAGGCTCTGGTAGCGCCGAGTCATGTTGCGCTCAGAGCCAGCAGGCCCCTCAAGGCGAGCAAGTTCTGACCAGCGATCGGCAAAAGCACCGGGAAAATATTCGCCCTCGTGGTTGAGGAAGCCGTCCAAACCCCAGCGCGCAATAGGTCGCTGCTCTTCAATTTCAATGACGACGGTATTCGGCCAGCGTCTTCGCACCCCGGCCCGGTAGACCCAGGGCATGCGCTCTAACTGCTCTCGGACATCGTCTAGGTCAAGGGTTAAGAAGCTTGCCTGCAGAGTGGGCGCAAGTTGAGCCTCCAACTCGGTCACAGCGACGTGCTCAACGGCGCCTCCCAAAACCAGCTGCTCGACACGCAAATCTATGAGGTGTGATCCCATGACGAAAGTGCCAAACAGTGCAGCCAGACATCCGCAGGCCACGGCAACTTTTAATAACAACCTCTGCACACGCTGTTGCCAGCTCACACTGTCTACACCCGTTTTATTACGGACGGCTTGTCGCACATGTTTACGAGGCATGGCGCACCTCCAAACTAAGTCGATAGATCTCAGCCACAAGATCGATCAGCGTCATTGAGACTGCTTTAGCTGCCATCGGGACCAAGCTATGACTGGTCATTCCCGGAATAGTGTTGACCTCTAACAACTGCCAGCTGCCGGAGGCATCTCGCATGATGTCGACTCGGCCCCACACGGCTGCGTCTACCGCCGAGAATGCCCTCAGGGCAAGCTCCCCCAGCTCTGCTTCCTCGCCGACGGACAACCCCGATGGGCAGAAAAACCCCGTGGCATCAGAGAGATACTTCGCATCAAAATCATAAAACTCTGATGCCGGCTCAATGCGTATCGCCGGCAGTGCTCGATCTCCCAATATCGTTACGGTGTATTCGGCGCCCGCTACAAATTGCTCTGCAATGATTGCGCCCCCGTAAACCCTTGCCCGCTCCCAAGCCGCCTTCAGCTGATCAGGGGTACTCGCCTTACTCATACCAATAGAGGACCCTTCAAGGGCCGGCTTCACAAAGAACGTACCACCTTGGTTTATCAGCCCAGACCAATCTGTATCTGCCGTCAGCAAGCTAAATTCAGGAGTAGGCAGTCCCATCCCAAGCCACAGTTCTTTCGTGCGAACCTTGTCCATAGTGAGCGCAGAGCCCAGCACACCAGAACCGCTGTAAGGCAATTTCATGGACTCAAACAGCCCCTGAACAACGCCATCTTCTCCGCCGGGACCGTGTAGTAAATTGAACACAAAATCGATATCAGACAGTTGCTGGGTCCACTGCGGCACCGCGGGGTCAATACGAGCCACTGAGCAATCGGAAGCCTCAAGGGCCAAGGCCACATTTTCACCACTTTGCAAGGAAATTTCCCGTTCAGCAGCGGTGCCGCCCATAAGAACAGCGAATCGAACGCCTGACAGCAAAGCCGAGGTCATAACAACACCTCAAGACAGTCGGCCTCAGCCACTCGCCTAGCGAGTTGACCAATATTCCCTGCCCCCTGCGTCAGCAAAAGGTCGTCCTGCTCTAACACATCACATAAAACTGCAGGCACGCTGTGAATATCCGGCGCAAATATCGGATCAACGGCGCCCCGCTGGCGAATGCTGCGTGCTAAAGAGCGAGCGTCGGCACCAGGAATTTGATCCTCACCCGCAGAATAGACATCAAGCAAAATCAACAAATCACAGTCTGATAACACGGCGACAAAATCTTCGTAGAAATCACGAGTTCTCGAAAACCGATGAGGTTGAAAAACCATGACAATGCGTCGTTCGGGAAATGCAGCCCGGGCTGCATTGAGCGTAGCGCGCACCTCGGAGGGATGATGACCATAGTCATCAATCATTTGCGCAACGCCCCCACTCCACACCACCTCACCAAGCGGGCTGAACCGACGTCCCACTCCAGAAAACTGTGACAGACCATTCTCAATAGCGTCGTCGGGCAAACCGAGCTCGGTAGCGACGACGGCAGCGGCGGCAGCGTTCAACGCATTGTGCTCTCCCGGCATATTGAGATTAATACTGAGTGACGATCGACCCCGCGGCCTGTTGAGCAAAAAGCGTGTCTGCAAGCCGCTGACTGCGACGGCTGACACACAATAATCTGCCTCGCTATGCCGACCATAGGTGACTACCCGCCGAGTAATCTGCGGCAGTAGCCTTTGCACACCGGGATCATCTAGGCAGAGAATGGCCAAGCCATAGAAAGGCAAGTTGTGTAAGAAATCGAGAAATGCCTGCTCGTAGTTACCAATATCGCCCCCATAGTGATCCATGTGATCGGCTTCGACGTTCGTCACGACGCTGACCATGGGCAGCAGGTGCAAAAAGGATGCATCACTTTCGTCAGCCTCGACAATCAAGTATTGGCCGGCACCCAAGCGCGCATTACTTCCTGCGTTATTGAGCAAACCTCCAATGACAAAAGTCGGATCTTCTCCCGCCTCACCAAATACCGATGCCAACAGGCTGGTCGTTGTTGTTTTGCCATGCGTCCCCGCCACGGCTATCCCCTGACGGTAGCGCATGAGTTCGGCCAACATTTCAGCACGAGGGACGACGGGAATTCTTGCGGCTCGGGCTGCAATTAATTCGGGGGTATCGGCAGGCACAGCGCTTGACGTCACCAAAACATCTGCGCCTTCGATATTTTTGGCGTCATGCCCGATATGCACCTCGATACCTATTTTACGCAGACGAGCCACTACCGAGCTGTCTTCAACATCGGAGCCCGATACTTGGTAACCCAGTTGGGCTAACACCTCGGCAATGCCACTCATGCCAGAGCCACCAACACCCAGCATAAAAATGTGCTGAATACCGCCCATTTGCTGGGTCATTGCTTTGGAGGTGTCAATGGGCAAGAGAGACCTCCTTTATGATGTCCGCAACCGCCACCGCAGCGTTTGGCATTGCGAGTCCGCTCGCGTTTTCTCTCATCGTTTTTAAGCGCTGAGGTGTTGCCATTAATTCCCGCAGCAACGCGCTGAGATTTGACGCCAAACTGGCATCCTGAGGGAGCAGACACCCCGCCCCAGAGTCGCTGAGAATCTTCGCATTTTGGGTCTGATGATCATCAATGGCATAAGGCAGAGGCACTAAAATGCTGGCCGTGCCGGTCGCCATCAGCTCACTGACCGTTAACGCGCCTGATCGACAAACCACCAAATCGGCCCACCGGTACGCGGCTGCCATATCGTCGATAAAAGCGGTGACCTCGATTGAGCCGTTGATACCTACCCCGTACTGCTTCTGCGTCGCCTCAACATGCTGATCACCGCACTGATGCCGAATTTGTAATTGCGCCAAATCGAACTCAGTGAGTTTGGCTAGCGCATCAGGCACTCCGGCATTTAATGGCGCACTGCCTAAACTTCCACCGATAACAAGGAGCCGAAGGGGGCGCTCAGCGCAAAACCTATTGGGAATGTCTTCCTTCAGATCGAGCTGTGCTGATATATCGGAGCGCACTGGGTTACCGATCAAACGGTACCCAGCACCGACTCCAAAAGCGCCTGGGAGACCCAATAAAACCCGTTTTGCCACGGGCGCAAGCCAGCGATTGGTCGTACCGGCTACCGCATTTTGCTCGTGAAGAACCAATGGACGGCGTAAAAGGAAAGCCGCCACCCCCGCAGGGCCGGAAGCATAGCCTCCGAAACCCAGAACAGCCTGCGGCTTTATTTTGAGTACCAAACTTAGAGACTGGATAAAGGAAGCCAACAAACGTAAGACCGATTTGACTCGGAATAACACGCCCTTTCCTCTTAGACCCTGTACCGGCAACGTGTGCAAGGTGAAGCCGTGAGCAGGAACCACTCGACTCTCTAACCCTCTTGTGGTGCCGACCCAATCAACCAGCCACCCGCGAGCCTCTAAGACCTGTGCTACTGCCAATGCCGGAAAGACATGCCCACCCGTACCACCAGCCATAACCAATATACGCGGAGCACAGGTCATATCTGTCCCTCCTCGTAAGCACGTGAGCTACGCTCAACACGCAACACCACCGCCAACATAATGCAGCTCATCATCAAGCTTGAGCCACCATAGCTAATGAAAGGCAGCGTCAATCCCTTAGTGGGTAACAGACCCGAGCTCACACCCATGTTGACGAAAGCTTGCCCAGAGAAAATCAGCGCTACGCCGTAACAAATGTAAGCCGGGAAAAGGTCGCCCTCGCGTTCCACCCGACGACCCACCCAAAGTATTCTTCCAATAAGAGTGCCGTACAGGCCAATAACCAGTAGAGCCCCAAAAAAGCCTGTTTCTTCAGCCCAGATTGAAAAAACGAAATCGGTATGAGCTTCTGGTAGGTAAAACAATTTTTGTATGCTGTTGCCCAGCCCAACGCCCCACCACTCACCTCGGCCATAGGCGATCAAAGATTGAATAAGCTGAAAACCTGAACCAAAAGGATCCTGCCAGGGGTCGGTGTAGGCAGTTAATCGCTGCAAACGATAGGGGGCACTCACAACCATCACCGCCAGCGCCGCAATGGCCGTGCCAACCAGCAAAAATACGTAAGACAGGCGAGCGCCCGCTAAGAACAACATCCCAAACACAGTGCCCGCGCAAATAACGGTAGCCCCGAAATCTGGCTCCATCAGCAGTAGCAATCCCGTGACACCCAAAATAGCAACCGGCTTAGCTAGTCCTTGCCAATGCTGCTGCACCGCCTCTGCATGCCGCACCAAAAAGCTCGACATATAAATAACCAAGGCGAATTTGGCGACCTCAGAGGGCTGTAGGGTAAGAGGGCCCAATGGCAGCCACCGCTGACTCCCGTTTACATTTCGGCCCACTCCGGGCACTAAAACAAGCATTAGCAGAGCGAGGGCAAGCAACAGCCAGAGCCCAGAGGTTTTTTGCCACACCTCAACAGGGACACGATAAGCAACGCCGCCCAAGCAAACGGCGAGCGTTAAGTAAACTGAATGCCTGATAGTGTGATGCCAGGGGTTATTGAAGTGCCACTCTCCATAACCCACCGAAGCTGAGGCTATCGCCACCAAGCCCACCAAAACCAGTGCGCCGCTGATACCCGACAAGACCGGATCCAATCGGCTATCAAAATGTGCAGATAGGCTCGTCATGATGCCTGCTCCACGCAGTTCATCACCGCCCTGCGAAAAGATTCACCTCGCGCCTCAAATCCAGAGAATAGGTCAAAGCTTGCGCAGGCCGGCGACAGCAATACCACATCACCCGACTGCGCTATCGCTGCTGCCTTGGCAACAGCATCTTCCATTGACTCAATGCGCTGCACCGGAGTGTGCGCTCCCAAAGCCAACTCTATTTCACGCGCTGATTCACCAAGCGTTAAAACCCGCCGGCAATGATTTTGAACCTCTGGCAACAACGCAGTGAAATCCTGCCCCTTGCCAACGCCCCCTGCAATGAGCACGACATTCTGTTGCCCACCTAACCCAGATAGCGCTGCACGGGCTGCGCCAACGTTGGTTCCCTTACTGTCATTAATCCAACTGACACCTGCGTGCTCAAGGATCAATTCACAGCGATGCGGCAGGCCTGAAAACTGCTTCAAACCCTTAATAAGTCCATCTAGAGGCAACTCAAGAGCAGTACCTAACGCCAAAGCGGCCAACACATTATTGAGATTGTGGCCGCCCTTAAGCTGCAGGTCAGTAACTGGCAGCAACGGCGTGAAGCCCCGACAAACATGCGCTGAACCGTCTAGGGATCGAATTCCAAACTCTTCAAGGTCGGGTTCGCTTGGCCGCCAAAGAATCTGACGCGCACCATCTTCCAGAAGGGGCAATGTCAATGAATCCGCCCTGTTGGCAACCACAGCACGGGCGCCCTGAAAAATTTTATGTTTTGCGTGATGGTACCGAGGCAGACTGCCATGACGGTCGAGGTGGTCAGCCGATAAGTTGAGCACGGTCGCCACTGCAAGATTTAACGACTTGGCACGCTCGAGCTGAAAACTCGAAAGCTCCAGCACATAAAAATCCGCAGCTTGATCCAGCAAATCAAGGGCGGGAGTCCCAAAATTGCCGCCGACAGCTACCTGCCGACCACAGGCACTTATCATTGAGGCTAGCAGTGCCGTCACCGTGGATTTGCCGTTAGATCCGGTAATCCCAATGACGGGTACCGTGCTCGCCGCTACAAATAAATCGATGTCGCCCATGACGCGAACACCATTTTCCAGCGCGTATTGCACCAACGGGTGCTCCAAGGGGATACCGGGGGAAACAATCAGTTCGGTAATACCATCTAATACGGAGCGGTCGATATCCCCAAAATGCAGCGGCGCATCGGCGCCAACTGCCTGTCTGACGGACAAAGAATCAGCCATTTCAGACCGAGTATCCAAGGCCATAAAAGGGCTGCCCTGACGACGCCACCAACGCGCCACCGATTGGCCCGTTACGCCCAGGCCCATCACGGCTCGACGCTCTTCCGATGCAATAAGACGCGCTGTCATTGGCAGGCCCTCATCGCAGCTTCAGGGTCGCTAGACCAAATAAAACGAGCATCACCGTAATAATCCAGAAGCGTACGATTACACGGGGTTCTGGCCATCCTTTGAGCTCAAAATGATGGTGGATGGGAGCCATACGAAACACCCGCTTCCCCCTGATTTTGAAGGAGGCCACCTGAATGATGACTGAGAGGGTCTCCATGACGAAAATGCCCCCCATAATGAAAAGGACAATCTCATGTCGAATAATAACGGCGACCACACCCAGTGCCGCGCCCAACGCAAGCGCGCCCACATCACCCATAAAAACCATGGCCGGGTAGGTGTTGAACCATAAAAATCCGAGGCCCGCGCCCGCGATAGCACCGCAGAAAATCACCATCTCACCAGCCCCCGGCAGATAAGCGATATTCAAATACTCAGCAAAGAAAGTATGTCCCGAGAGATAGGCAATGGTTCCCAGTCCGGTTGCCACCATGACTGTCGGTAAAATCGCCAGACCATCGAGACCATCAGTGAGGTTCACAGCGTTGCTCGAGCCCACAATGACCAGATAAGAAAAAGGAATAAACAGCAGACCCAGAGGCAATGCCACGTCCTTAAAAAACGGCACATAAAGCATCGTTTCCTCTGGGTTTATGGCTGTGCCATAAAGAATTATTGCAGCGACAAACCCAACAACTGACTGCCAAAAGTATTTCCAACGAGCCGGCAGTCCCCGAGAATCTTTCTCGACCACTTTTCGATAGTCATCAACCCAGCCGATAGCGCCAAAGGCCAAAGTTGTCAGCACGGCCACCCAGAGATAGCGACTGTGTAGATCCCCCCAGATAAGGCTTCCGGAGACAATCGCCACGATGATCAACGCCCCTCCCATGGTGGGCGTACCCGATTTGACAAGGTGACTCTCGGGGCCATCATCACGAACAGACTGACCAATCTGCATGCCTTCGAGTCGAGCGATCATCAAGGGTCCAACCCATAGCGAAATCAGCAAGGCCGTTGCTGCAGACAAAATGCCGCGCAAAGTAATGTATTGAAAGACAGCAAAGCCGGCATCAATTGCGATTAGCTCACCCATCAACCACGTCAGCATGTGCTCTCGCCCTCCGCTAGCCATTGATTGACCAAGATCTCAAGCTGAGCTCCCCGGGATGCCTTGACCAAGGTTATGTTGGCCCCTGTAAGCTTTGGCGAAAATTCGAGAAGTGCACTGCAATCAGTAAAACAACGAGCTGCATGACCAAACGCCGCTGCGGCGGGTACTGCCTCATTTCCGACAACCCACAGCTCGTCAATGCCGGCTTGTTTTGCGTAACTGCCTACCTCAGCGTGTAACTTCTCTGCGTCTGAACCCAACTCCAGCATTGCCCCTAGAACCAAACGGCGGTGTCCGGGTTCAGATGCGAGGACGTCGATTGCCGCTTTGACAGCCAAAGGGTTGGCGTTATACGTGTCATCGATAAGCGACACATTGCTGGATATAGCTTTGCTACAACCCCGACCTGGCGCAGGTCGCACTGCACCTAGGCCATCGCAAATTGTGACGGCACTGATGCCCAAAGCATCGGCTACCGCTGCTGCAGCTAACGCGTTGTAAACACCCTGTCTGCCGGGCACGTTTACGGTGACCTCGAAAGACTGCTCAGGTGTTTGCAGCGTGAAAGTCGAGCCAGAAAAGCCCCGGAATACGAGATCACAAGCTTGGTAATCGGCGTCACGCCCCAATCCGAACGTTAAACATCGCGCAGGTACAGCCCGCTTCTGCCAATCGAGCACATGAGGATCATCACCATTAACAACTGCTAGGCCATCCTCGGGCAAATCATCAAGCAACGCCGCTTTCGTATTCGAGATAGCGCTCAAGCTGCCAAAATGTGCGAGATGTGCAGGAGCGACATTAAGCAAAACCGCAACCGTAGGACGGGTCATTTCACAAAGTCGCGCAATATCGCCAGGCTTCCCGGCACCCAGCTCAAGAACCGCATATTCTGTGTCTGCGCTTAAGTCAGCCAGCGTCAGAGGAACGCCGAGCTCATTATTTTGATTGCCTTTCGTCGCGACGACCCTGCCAGCTCGAGAAAAAATCTCAGCCAGCATATTTTTTGCGGTTGTTTTACCGGCGCTTCCTGTGATTCCCACCAAAATTCCGTCATAGGCCGCTCGACTCATTGTGCCAAAAGTCAGTAACGCTGCCTCTGCATCGCGAACAAGCACTTGCGGTACATCACTGCTCACCGCTTGCTGCACGAGCGCGGCGCCAGCCCCTCGTTCAAAGGCCGCTGCCACGTAGTCGTGCCCATCGACCTGACTACCCGGTAGCGCCACAAATAAGTCCCCGGGTTTAACCTCCCGACTGTCAATGGCCAAACCAGAAACTTCCAATGAATGATCGATAGCGTGATGCAGCTCTCCACCACACTGGGTGGCGAAGTCAGCAACTGACAGCGGCGCAATCACAGTCGCACCCCCTCTACGCTCTGCAGCGCGGATAGTACCTGCTGATCCGAGAAGGGCAATCGAACCCCGGCTATATCCTGATATTCCTCGTGACCCTTACCAGCAACTAAGACAGTATCTCCCGACTCAGCCATGGCCAGTGCGTGACGAATAGCTTCCGCACGGTCGACCACCACCTCTGCCTGCGAGCCACACCCAGTCATAACGTCCGAAATAATCTTCCCGGGCTCTTCGCTACGGGGATTATCCGACGTAACAACAATATGGTCCGCCCATCGAGCCGCGGATCTACCCATCAACGATCGCTTGCCGGGGTCACGATCACCGCCGCAACCGAACACCACCCAAAGTTGACCCTTTGTCTCATCGCGCAAAGTCTGCAACGCACTCTCAAGGGCATCGGGGGTATGCGCATAATCGACAACTGCCAGGCGATTGCCCGACATTAAGATGCGCTCCATTCGTCCAGGAACCGGCAGCAAATTTTCAGCTGCTGAGCACACTTGCTGAAACTCGAAGCCCATCCCCGCTACGGCTACAATAGCGGCCGCGACATTGAATGCATTAAAACGGCCACTGAGCTCAACTTTTATCTCAGCAACACCCCAAGGACTTTCAATCCTGAGCACCATAGGGCGCATCGATTGAACAGCGACCTGTACTTCAGCCTCCGCACCCTCAAGACTAATACCAATTGCCGATGTTTTCGCCACTGCCAGCACCTGTCTTGCAACGGGATCATCCGCATTAAAGATTGATCTCTGGAGACCAAACCTCTCAAACAATGACAGCTTAGCCGCGGCGTACTCTGCCTCAGTCGCATGGTAGTCAAGGTGGTCCCGAGTAAGGTTCGTGAAAACCCCAGTGTGCAGCGACAACGAGGCTAACCGCCCCTGATGCAACGCATGGGAAGACGCTTCTAAGGCGACGTGCTTCACCCCCTGAGTGCGCCAATCCGCCAGCTGATGATTGATGGTGAGCACGTCTGGCGTGGTGTTGATGGCCTCTAGGGGAGTCGCGTCCAACCGAGCACCCAAGGTCCCCATACAGCCAGCCTTCACGCCCATTGATCTCAATAGTTGACCAACAAACTCGACAACTGAGGTTTTCCCATTGGTTCCAGTAACAGCAACCAGCGCCATCGTTGCACTGGGATCCCCATAAAAGTCTTTAGCCAGATCAGGTAACAGGTCTCTGAGGTTGGCGATCCTCACAATACGGCTATCGGTATTTTCGCCCCCGTGAGCTGCGAAACCATCGGCCTCGGCCAAGACCAAAGCTGCACCTTGCGCTAGGGCTTGGTCCATGTAGTTTCGACCATCCTGCCGATCCCCCGGGAGGGCCACAAAAACATCACGGTCGTTCACGGTGCGACTGTTGAGCGTCATATGCCCGCCGCTATCTGGCCAAGCAATATTGGGCACCGCCGCAAAAATACGATCCAACGTTTGCTGGTGGCTCACCAAGCGGCTCACTGACCGCCACCAAAACCGGCGAGCTGTGCCGGCATCTCTGCCTCGACCTCAGGACGCTGATTGCGCAGTCGCAACACGCCGTCGGTGATGCGTGAATACACAGGTGCTGCCGCGGCACCACCGCCGTAGCTGTCACCTTTAGGGCGATCAATAACAACTGCTGTGACGTAACGCGGATTATCCATAGGCGCCACGCCCACAAAAAGCGCCAAGTACTGATCGTGCAAATAGCCACTAGGACCGACCTTGTGAACTGTGCCGGTCTTCCCGCCGACAGAGAACCCAGGCACTCGTGCTTTTTGAGCCGTCCCCTCACTCCCCGTCACACGGTGCAGTACGGTCAGCACCTGATTGGCGATTTCCTTACTGATAACACGATCGCTGGGCGCCTGCTCACCATCGCTGCGCTTGAGGAGCGTCAACGGAACTCGCTTACCCTGGTTCGCGAAAATGGCATAGGCTTGCGCCAGTTGGAGCGGCGTCGCAGTAAGACCGTACCCGAAGGCAAGGGTCACTTTCTCTATCTCACTCCAGCGCTCCCGATTTGGCAAACTCCCTGAACGCTCTCCGGGAAATCCGATACTAGAAGGTTCACCCAATCCAAATCTGCGATATACCGACAAAACTGGCTCATGCCCGATAGCCTGCGCCATTTTTGTCACGCCAACCTGACTCGATTTCTCTATCACCCGGGAGACTGAAATCGCGCCGTAATTTAAAGGGTCAGGCAACACCTTGCGACCGACCCGAATCCTTCCGGGTGAAGTATCTATAATTGAATCTAGCGTGAATGCACCCGTCTCCAGAGCCGCCACCAATGTCAGCGGCTTCACCGTTGAACCCGGCTCAAAGGCATCGGTAACCACGCGGTTACGGGTCGCCGAATAATCAAAGGCAGCACGGCTGTTAGGATTGAAAACCGGATGATTCGTCATGGCCAAGATCTCACCTGTCCATGCATCTAAGGTGACTGCCGCACCCGCCTCCGCGCCAGTTTCAACCATGGCTCGCTGCAGCTCGCGGTGCTGTAAATACTGAAGGCGTAAATCTATGGCCAGCGCAACAGGCTGCCCCGGCCTAGCCTCCCGCACAACGCCAACGTCTCGAATGGCGTCTCCATGCAGATCTTTGATGTAACGCTTTTTTCCGACGCGTCCATGCAAAACATCCTCATACGCTTTTTCGAGGCCAGCAATGCCTTTGCCGTCGACGTTGGTCAGACCGATAACCTGTGACGCCACTTCTCCAGCAGGATAAAAACGTCGATATTCTCGCTTACCCCCTACGCCGGCGACCTTCAAGGCGAGGACACGTCGTGCTAATTGGGGCGTTTGATGACGCGCGAGGTACATAAAACGCTTATCAGAGTAGAGATCAAGCCGCTGCTGCAGCTCCACCTCAGACTGCCCCAAGGCATCCGCTAAAACCCCCAACCGGCTCGAGTCTCGGAGTCGCAGGGGATCGGCCCATAAAGTAATAACCGGCGTGCTGATCGCCAAGGGCTCACCCCGACGATCTGTAACCATGCCACGATAAGCGGGAATTTCGGCGGACCTAACAGCACGCATCGCCCCTTGCTCGCGCAGAAATGCGGCACCATGCTCCTGGTCAACAACCTGAATCAACACCAAACGACCCACCACCGCGGCGGCTAAAATCAGCAGCAAGCCAACAACAGTAACAAGCCGCCAAGGCGTTCCGGGGGCGGGTGCAACCCCATTCCTAGCCATTAGTGCACCCCCTCAACTATGGTGTGTAGCGTCGCGAGATCAGGGGTTCTCATGACCAACTCATCACGAGCCAGCTTGGCGATGCGATGGGGACTCGCAAGCGTGCTTCGCTCTAACATGAGGCGGCTGTAATCCTCTTGGAGATACCAGTGCGTCCCCTCAAGTCTCTGCAGGTCAGCGTAGTAGGCCCGACTCGCATGGGTGCTATGAATAATCGCAAGACAAGACGCCAACACAGCAGCGACTAGCAGCGGCGTCGCCCATCGAAAGGACATCATGCAATTCGCTCCGCTACGCGCATAATTGCCGAGCGCGCTCGAGGGTTTGTCGCCAACTCCTGATCACCAGCGCGCTGCGGCTTACCCAGCAGGCGCAACCGCTCTCCACGCTCATCATCTCGAATAGGCACGCCTCGAGGCAGCTCCCTGCCGCGAGCCTCACGCCGCATAAATGTCTTAACGCGCCGATCCTCAAGGGAGTGGAAACTAATAACCACTAGCCGCCCCCCAACCGCCAGAAGGTCAATGACCTTGCCCAACAGAATATCGAGATCATCCAACTCGCGATTTACGTGAATCCGCAATGCCTGAAACGTGCGGGTGGCAGGATGCTTGTGCTTTTCCCACGCCGGATTAGCCGCCGCTACCACCGCGGCTAGATCTTCGGTGGTTTCGAAGAGCTGCACAGCCCTTCGCTTTACCAGCGCAGCAACGATTCGGCGGGCAAACTTTTCTTCCCCAAAATCCCAAAGTACCCGGCGCAGCTCTGCCTCAGACGCCGAATTAACAAACTCAGCGGCAGTCTCGCCACGAGAATTATCCATTCTCATATCCAAGGGACCATGGTGCTGAAAGCTGAAGCCTCGACTGCCGTCATCAAGTTGCGGACTGGATACACCCAGATCTAAAAGGACGCCGGCCAAACCCGACCCCGCTCGCTCAAGATTGCCGAAGCTATCGTGGAAAAAGCTGAAAGCGGGATTTTGGCTGGCCATTAACATTGCGCTGTCGATCGCTTCAGGGTCTTTATCAAATGCAACCAAACGCTGACCATCCGCAAGCTCACCAAGAATTGCGGCGGAGTGCCCTCCTCGACCATAGGTTCCGTCGACAAAGACCTCACCACCCATTCCAGTTTCAGCTGCCATCAAGGCCTCCACTGCCTCTTCAAGCAAAACAGCCTGATGTGTACTACCCATCAAAGCTTTAACGACAACAATTCAGCGGGGAGCTCCTCAACCGCCTCCACAGACAAAGCGGCATCGCGCTCTGCAAGCCAACGATCCTCGGACCAAAGCTCCAACTTGTTGCCCTGCCCAACCAAAACAATCTTTTTTTCTAGGTGCGCATAATCCCTTAGAGACTGAGGCAGCAGTGCGCGCCCATTCCCATCGAGTTCAATATCTGCCGCATAACCCAGCATGAGTCGCTGGAAACGCTTAACTGCGGGATTGAGGGCTGGAAGCGACTGAATTTCTGCCTCAATTCGCTCCCATTCGGGCAACGGGTAAAGCGTTAAGCAATGGCTCTGGGTATCAATCGTGATGACAACCCTGCCGGCACACTGGTCCAACAGACTCTCGCGCTGACGTGCAGGCACAGCCAAGCGTCCCTTGGTATCCATATTGATGTGCTGTACGCCCCGAAACATTCAGCTCAACCCACTCTTGACCCGCTTTCCCCACTTAAGCACAGTGAAATCCACTTTGCCCCACTTTTACCCACTATAAGCCCATGATTTGCAAAGGTCAATGCTGCGGACCGCAAATTTCCTTTCTATTTCAGTCGCTTAGAGAAACTTTCCTAGATGATAAAGGCCCTGATGCAAGGCATTTTCAGGCGCCTAAAAAACACGCTCAAACAGCAGATTAGCCGTAATTAGTGGATACAACTTTAATAATACGCCTATATAGTTATTAAAATTCTAATATATATAACCATAAAATTGGCAGAGGGAGCACCCCCACTTTGTGGGGGTGCATAGGTTGAGCTGATCGATAAGCCGGGTTCTGTCTTGGACGATCATTCATCTGCGACGAACGTCACCGTTCGCCTGTAGCGACCTACCCGAATCCGCCGGAGGTCACGGCTAATGGATCCCTATTTGGTCTTGCTCCGAGTGGGGTTTACCATCGCCACGCCTGTTGCCAGCCGCGCGGTGCGCTCTTACCGCACCATTTCACCCTTACCCAGCAATGCTAGGCGGTTTCCTTTCTGCTGCACTTTCCGTGGGCTCACACCCCCCAGGTGTTACCTGGCACTCTGACCTCTGGAGCCCGGACTTTCCTCCATCACCCAAGGTGACAGCGATCGTCTAATCAGCTCTCCTCCAAGATAAGGCCGTGCCCGCCCGCACTCAAGCTCGAAATGTCACTTTTTTTCACGGTTTATGAGCTGGTCGTACAAAACCCGAGCCTTTACACCGCTTACATCCGCAACGATGGACGCCGCTTTACGGGGAGGTAACTCGTCGCCAAGGCGAAACAGCAGTTGCCGGTCTCTCTCCGACAGCTCTGTACCCAGCTGATCCGGCGCAGAGCCAATCAGTAAAACCTGCTCGCCGCGCTGCTGATTCGCATCCGCTTCGACCCAACTAAGCAGTGCCGCTAAGGAATCACGCTTAATAGTCTCAAAGGTCTTGCTGAGCTCTCTTGCTAAAACAGCCTCGCGCTCTGGTCCCATGATCTCTACAGCATCGGCAAGCGTCGCTCGGATGCGATGCGGCGCCTCATAAAAGATCAGGGTTCCTGTCTGATGCTGCAGGGACTCTAAGCGCTTTCGCCTTTGCTGAGATTTTGATGGTAAAAAGCCCTCAAAGAAAAATCGATCGGTGGGCAAACCGGCACCACTTAGCGCCGCGATCGCCGCACAGGGTCCAGGCAACGGGAAGACAGGGATCTTTTTATCCTGTGCGGCACGCACCAATCGAAACCCGGGGTCAGACACCAACGGCGTCCCGGCGTCACTGATAAGCGCGACCGCCTCGCCACTTACCATTCGCATCAAAAGCTGCTCGGTCACCTGTTCAGACACATGATCATGATATGCGCACAGCGTTGTCTCGATCTCATAGTGAGCCAAAAGCTTCCGACTGTGACGGGTATCTTCCGCAGCAATCAGCGAAACGCCCATTAACGTCGCAACTGCGCGCTGGGTGATATCGGCCAAATTACCAATTGGCGTCGGTACAATGTACAAACCACGTTCCAAGAGGGCGACTCCGTTCTATACTCTGCGCCATGATCGCAAATCTACCTACCCTTCGTCTGCTCATTAGAGACACTTTCTTGCTCCTACTGTTAGGTAGCTTGATGGCAGGCTGTCAAACGACCAACGCTCCGGAGCAATCGTTACCCAAAATCTCCTTGGAAAATCTCGGGCAAAAAGAAATGCCCGCGCCCCTACCTGCCGCCCCAGACCAACAGCTAGATTTTGCTGCGATCAGTGCCGTGCGAGAAAGGGTCCTCACCGAAGGTGTCGTCGCAGGGCGCATTCTCAGAGACGCGTTTCTGATCAAAGGTATTGACGCAACAACTGCCAGCATCATCGACGCCGATATCGCTTGGTTCAATGGCGATATCGAAGTTGCACAACGCCTGATGAAGGGCGCTAAAACTTCGAGCATCGAAGGTCAACTTTTTGTTTTATCTACCGTCGAAGAAAGGGCCCGCATTCAAGGTCGATGGCTTGACGCAGCGCGGTTGGCACACTTTCGAATCAAACTAGTCATGAAGTCCACTCAGGGAACACCAAACAGCTCTGATCTCTCCAATTCGGTCGCAACCCCTGGTGATCGATTGTGGACGCTACTCATGCATCTTGATGATGGACAGTTAGGACGCGCCGCAGCCATGGCCGATGACCCAGACTGGCGTGGCTGGCTAACTTTACTGCAGGCTTACCGGTCAGGTCGAAATGCCACCTACAACTGGCTTGCTTCTCACCCGGGCCACACCGCAACCAATCCCCTTCCTGCGGCTTTAGCGACTTGGCTGGATGCACAGCCCCCCGAGAATATTGGCGTGCTTCTGCCATTATCAGGGCGACTAAAGTCCGCTGGGAGCGCCGTGCTTGAAGGCATAACGGAAGGTTTATACCGAAGGTTTCCGGACCCTGAGAAGCGCCCAAGGCTATTTACCATTGATACCGAACTGCGGCCCAGCGCCGTATCAGCGTACCGTGAAGCCCTGACAGGAGGCGCTGACCTCATCATTGGTCCACTCATTAAATCAGAGGCACAAACCCTCGAGAGCCTTAAAGAACGGCCAACCCCAGTAATCGCCCTCAACCGACCTGAAGTTTACGCGAGCACGGGCATATCCAACTGGAGCGCTATGAGCTTGGCCCCCGAAGATGAGGCCCGCCAAATAGCTCGCCTCGCATTTGGTAGAGGGCAAAGAAGAGCACTAGTCATTCGCCCCGACAGCGAATGGGGTCGGCGAATGGAAGTCGCTTTAAATCAGGTTTGGAGGGGCATTGGGGGCGTCACGGCCAACACACTGACCCTCGACACCACCACAGCGGCCTCAGAACAAATAGGTAGCAGCGCCGGCTCAGTGCCATCAGAACGCAGAATAGAGATGATGGAGGCCGCCTTTGACGCCCCCGTTGCATCCCGACCACGACGGCGCCAAGACTTCGATGTTGTTTTTTTGCTGGCAGCGGACCCCGCCGAAGCTCGCCGTCTCCGTCCTCTGCTGATCTATCACTATAGTGGCGACGTGCCCGTATACAGCTCTTCAGCCGTTTACAGCGGTCACGACCATGGCCAAAATCAAGACCTCAACGATCTCATTCTGGTAGAAACTCCAGCGGTACTACAGGCTTTAAAAGTAGATCGCTACACGCGACTACAAGCTTTAGGTTTCGACGCCGTTGCCATGGTTGACCACTGGCAGCAAGCCGAGGCCACTGAAGCTACTGTATTTCAAGGAAGGACAGGGCTTCTTAAGCGGCTGCCTAACGGCGAAATCGAGAGAGAGCTTAATTCAGTTGCTTTCGATGGCGGCAAACTTAAAGCCTTGCCGATACGCTAACCCTGTAAATCGTGATAAACAGTTACAGATGTGAACCAGCAAATTGGCAAAAAAGCAGAAGATTGCGCGGAGCGCTACTTGATAGCTCAAGGCCTGACAACTCTGGCGCGCAATGTATGCTGCAAGTATGGCGAGATAGACATTATTATGCAGCAGGGCGCGACGGTCGTTTTTGTCGAGGTGCGGGCCCGCAAACACAAACGATTTCAAACTGCCGCTGGCACAATCAATTACCACAAGCAGCAGCGCCTTATTCGCACAGCCAGTATAGTGATACAACGTATGCCAGCTCTGCAGGACCGCCCCATCAGATTCGATGTCGTCGCTTACGATACGTCGAGCAAAAATCGACAGGCGCAATGGATTCAGCAGGCTTTCGATGCGTCTAACTAAACGGGTAGCAATCTGGCTATGATTCCCTACGATGACATCTCAACTTTTTTCCGCGGTTATATAGAGCAGCTAAGTTTGTCTGTGGACGACATTGCGGACGTCACGGGAAGTGCAGCTAACCTTGCAACTCAGACGGTTATCAGCGAGAAAAAACTTATTGTGTGCGGTGTCGGTCCCGATGCAGCCGGTGCTGGTCTGCTGTCAGAATTGTTACAGCAAGGACTCTACAGAGAGCGGCCGGCAATACCGGCGATAGAGCTCACTAGCCGACACATCACGAGCCTCGATCCGGGAGTGGGCTGGTTGACTCAACAACTGACGGCCTTAGGACAACCCGGAGATTTAGTCATTCTTTTTGCCACATCACTCAATCAAGTCGATCTGGAATTTCTCTCTTCGGCGATTGTAAAACGTGACCTGACGTCCGTGTGGGTCGGCGCGCAAGGAACAGGGCCTAGCCTGGCATTTCCAGGAGCAGACCGCGCAACGGCGCTGGCACTGTCCCAATGCTGTTCCATATGTCTCGCAAAATTGATCGATATATCCCTATTTGGCACTCTAGAGGACGCGACATGAGCCCTTTCTTCAAAAGGTTTTTTATCATTTTATTAATCGCATGTCTGACCGGCTGCGGGACAGTTCTCGCGACCTTCGAAAGCAACAGTATCGAAGATGAACCCGGGGAACGCAGTTTAGCGGAGCAAGTTTTAGATGAAAGTATAGAAACAAAAGCCGTCGTCAATATTAGGGCAACCAACTCTGATTTCGACGACTTGGGATTTCTTGTTGTGTCCTACAACGGCTATGTCTTAATTGCCGGAGAAGTTCCTAACCAAAGCCTTAAAGATCAAGCCGCGAACGTCGTTCGTCAGATAGAAGGCGTGAGGCGAATTTACAACGAACTGGCAATAGGGCCAAAGTCTTCAAGCGGCACTGAGGCTAATGACGTCTGGCTCACGACGAAAGTAAAAACCGCCTTGCTCACGGACTCCGAAGTACCCTCATTGCGAGTAAAAGTGGTTACCGAAAACAGCGTGGTCTATCTAATGGGGCTGCTATCAACAGAGGAGGCTAATCGTACAGCGGCGGCAGCTGCCGACGTTGACGGAGTAGCGCGGGTTGTACGCCTCTTCGAACTGATTTAACAAAGCTAACGCTCACGGAGATCTTGCGTACCTGCCCCCTGCCCCCGCGCTTTCTGATTTTTTATTTCACAATCTTCAGTGCTGGGCGGTGACCGCGCTCAGACGACGAAGGGTCGCCAATGTAAGGCGGCTCAGGATCTGGATCGGGCTCCATGGGGCTATCGAATACCATGCCCTGCCCATTCTCGCGGGCATAAATACCTAAGATAGCGGCAATGGGCACCTCCACATCCTGAGGTTGCCCCCCAAATCGGCCATTAAAGGCGACAGTGTCATTGCCCATCTGCAAGGACACCACGGCGGAAGGTGAAATATTCAGTACGATTTGCCCGTCGCTTACGTAGCTTTCAGGGACGAAGACCCCGGCTCCGGTGGCATCGACTAAGAGGTGCGGCGTACACTCGTTATCTACGATCCATTCGTAAATGGCGCGGATAATGTATGGCCTGCTAGAGTTCACAGAGGTGCTACTCGACTAGAGGCGCATTTCTCGCTCATGGACGGTCAGACTTTCCTGAAAAGATTCCCTGCGGAACAAGCTGTCCATATAAGCCAATAGGGGCTTAGACTGCTTACCGGGCCGAATATCGACGCCCAGAGACGGCAAACGCCAGAGGATAGGCGCAATGCAGCAGTCGACAAGGGTAAACTCTTCGCTCATAAAGTAAGGTTTCTCCGCAAAAATAGGCGCTATCGCCATTAAGCCATCGCGCAGCTCCTTTGCAGATTTCGTGACCACATTGTCAGAACGTGAGTTTTGAATGGCGTCCACCAAACTGCACCAATCACGTTCTATTCGATACATGAGTAAGCGGCTTTCAGCTCTGGCTACGGGGTACACAGGCAACAATGGCGGATGCGGAAACCGCTCATCAAGGTATTCCATCATGACCTTTGACTCGTAAAGAACCAAGTCACGGTCTACTAACGTCGGCATCGTGTTGTAAGGATTTACATCAGCCAACTCAGCGGGTGCAATACCCGAATCAGATTCTATGAGATCGACTGTTACGCCTTTCTCTGCAAGTACAATGCGCACTCGGTGGCTATAGTGGTTAGTACTATCCGAAAACAGCGTCATGGAAGAGCGCTTGGACACTACCGCAGAGGCGTCGTCAGACAGTTTCATTCGTAAACTCCGGGTTGTAAGCAACAATAACGGCAGTGCTGTTCAAGCAGCTGCCGCGCATGTCAGGTGGGACGTTAGTGGACGTCCTTCCAATATTCGCGACTCAAGAGCCAGGCGAATACAAAGAAAATAGCAAGGAACAGTAAAACCTTTATACCCATCTGCTGCCGCTGCAGCTTGATAGGCTCCGCCGTATACGCCAGAAAATTAACAAGGTCGTAAATTGCCGAATCGTACTCTTCCCCGCTCATGATACCAGCAGCCGCGATTTCAAGCCGGCCGCAGGGCGCCGCCATCATAGCATCCCCAGTCAGTGGGTCCATCTGGCCGTGCTCTAAGTCTGGGCCTGCCGCACACTCGGGCATCCCCTGAAGCTCCATAAGTACATGGGGCATACCGACTTTAGGGTAAACCTTGTTGTTGACGCCATAGGGCCGAGAGTCGTCCTTGTAGAACGTACGTAGGTAGGTGTAAAGCCACTCTGGCTGCCTTGCCCGAGACACCAAGGTTAAATCCGGAGGTGTCGCTCCAAACCATTTTTTGGCATTGCCCTTATCCATGGAATTATCCATTAGGGCACCGATTTTTGTCTCGGGGTCGAACATCAGGTTGGCTTTGTAGAGGTCCTCTGGAATGCCCAGATCTCTGGCAACCCGATTATGGCGGGAGTACTGTAGTGAATGGCACCCCATGCAATAGTTGGTGTAGAGCGCTGCGCCACGTTGAAGCGACGGTTTGTCAGCAGCATTTGTCTCGATGTGGTCGCAAGGAATTGTCCCACAATCGAACCCCGTTTCTGCACCCACTACCTTTAACGGAATTACCGTGAGCGCCCCCATCAGTGCGAGGATTCCTAAACTGCGCACTACACCTATGCCACCGTCCATAGTCACCCGGTCCGGGACCGGCTTAACTTTGTCCATCTTCGACCATATTGGCATCGCCAGGAAGAATGCAAAGTAAAAAATAGTGCAGATCTGCGCTAAAAACGTCCGCTCAGGGGTCGGGGCCTTCACCCCCAAAACACCCAAGATCAAGAAACATACGACAAATAGCAGCAGCATCACGCGGTTGATCATGCCCCGGTAACGCCATGATTTAACCTCGCACCGATCCAGCCAAGGGAGTGCAAAGGGAATTGCCACTGACGCCGCAAAGAATACAAATCCCCAAAACTTGTCGGGTACAGCACGCAACACAGAGTAGAACGGTGTGAAATACCAAACGGGTGCAATATGCTCAGGGGTTTTCAGTCCGTTAGCCTGCTCAAAGTTGGCAAACTCAAGAAAGAACCCGCCCATTTCAGGAGCAAAAAACAGAATGGCGCAGAAGAAAAATAAGAAGACCGCAATGCCCTGAATATCGTGGACCGAGTAATAAGGGTGGAATCGGATGCCATCAAGCGGAATACCGTTCGCGTCTTTCTTTTTCTTAATTTCTACGCCATCGGGGTTATTGGAACCTACTTCGTGTAGCGCGAGAATGTGCAATACCACTAGCGCAAGCAACACTATGGGCAAAGCCACCACGTGCAACGCAAAGAAACGGTTCAGCGTAATACCCGAGAGCAAATAGTCTCCGCGAATCCAGGTCACGATGTCCTCTCCCACCACTGGAATCGCACCAAATAGCGAAATGATGACCTGAGCGCCCCAATACGACATTTGGCCCCAAGGCAACACGTAACCCACAAATGCTTCAGCCATGAGAACGATAAAGATCATCATGCCGAAGACCCACAACAACTCTCGAGGCTTCTTGTACGACCCATAGATCAGGGCGCGGAACATGTGAAGGTAGACGACGATAAAAAACGCCGATGCGCCGGTAGAGTGCATGTAACGCAGCAACCAGCCGTAATCGACGTCGCGCATAATGTACTCAACCGATGAAAAAGCTTCCTCGGCAGATGGTGTGTAGTTCATGGTCAGCCAAATTCCAGTTAGTAACTGGTTGACCAACACCAACAATGAAAAAACTCCGAAAAAGTACCAGAGATTGAAATTTTTGGGGGCGTAGTACTCGCCCATGTGAGTATTCCACGCTCTGGTAACCGGCAGGCGTGCATCAATCCATCCAACAAAAGAACTCAACGCTTTTTCCATTAGGCAGCCTCCGCATCCACACCGATTACAAGGACGTTATCGCCCTCAAAGCTATAGGGAGGAACCACCAAGTTTGCAGAGGCAGGCACTCCCTGAAAAACACGTCCCGCCAAATCAAATTTTGAACCATGGCAGGGGCAAAAGAACCCGCCCAACCACTCATCACCGCCAAGGTCAGCCGCGCCTACTTCCGGGCGAAACTTGGGCGCACAGCCCAAGTGAGTGCACAAACCTACCGCCACAAAAAGTTCTGGCCTTATTGAACGACCCTCACTGGCAACGTAGCCGGGCTGGTCTGAACCCTCTGAACCGGGGTCTTTGAGAATACTGTCTAATTTAGGGAGATCGTCTAGCTGACTGCCAGTACGATGAAGTACATAAACCGGCTTGCCACGCCACTCAACGACCACCATCTGGCCGGGCTCTAGCTTGCCGATGTCAGCCTTAACAGGTGCCCCCGCAGCCTTTGCTTTCTCTGAAGGGTTCCACGACCCCATAAAGGGTGTAGCCACACCCACGACGCCAGCGACTCCGACAACCGATGTTGCGGCGGTGAGGAACCGCCGTCGGGTCTGACTTTTTGCGTCCGGCTGAGCCGTATCATTTTGGCTAGATTGCACTTCGCTCATGAGAACCCTCTCCGACATTGAGGCAACCTCTACCGCGATGTGGCGCTAGTAGAGACATGGAATTTCTTGCGCGGGAATGTTAGTGCTCTGCTGAGTGCGCGGCAAGCGACGGCACCGCATAACTGCATTCCGAATTTAATTACGTAGACAAATAAGCGACAGATTTACGCCGGAATCTACCCCAAAAAACCTCTCTATAGAGGTTCTTGGCCAATTTTAGCGCTTGGAGAACTGAGGACGACGACGCGCCTTCCGCAAACCCACTTTCTTCCGCTCGACTTCCCGTGCGTCTCGAGTCACAAAACCCTCTGCGCGCAGTGCGCCTCGCAACGACTCATCGTAATCCATGAGTGCTCGGGTGAGGCCATGCCTAATAGCCCCCGCCTGACCAAAACTGCCGCCGCCGCTTACGGTGACATAGGCGTCAAAGCGGTCATTGAGCTGGGTCAACTCCAGAGGTTGACGCACGATCATTCGTGCGACCTCACGGCCAAAATATTCATCGATCGTGCGACCGTTGATTTGGATGTTGCCGGTACCCGTGCGAAGGAATACTCGCGCGGTCGAGGTTTTGCGTCGGCCTGTGCCGTAATACTGTGCCGTAGACATACTAATTTCCTCTAAAGCGCCAGGGCTTGTGGTTGCTGAGCGACGTGCGGATGCTCAGAGCCCGAGTAGACTTTGAGTTTGCGGAACATGGCGCGCCCCAGTGGGTTTTTGGGCAACATGCCCTTTACAGCCCGCTGGAGTACACGCTCTGGAGCGCGGTCAATCAGCTTTTCAAAGCTGTAGGACTTGATACCACCCGGGTAGCCTGAGTGATGATGGTACATTTTATCGGTCTGCTTATTACCCGTTACTTTGATCTTCTCGCAGTTTACAACCACGATGTAATCACCCATGTCCATGTGGGGAGTAAATTCAGGCTTATGCTTACCGCGCAAACGGTGTGCAATTTCAGTGGCAAGACGTCCAAGCGTCTTGTCCTCTGCGTCGACAACAAACCAGTCGTGCTGCACATCGCTAGCTTTGGCGCTGTATGTTTTCATTTGTGACGCCTCAAGGGGCAAATTCAAGGGAGCGCGGATGATACTGGACGGTGGCCACGCTTTCAAGCAGTTATTAGTCGATTCAATTGCTACTAACTCCCGAAATAAGTCCAACCGAGCCCATTACGGCTTGTGCTCCCGAGCCAGATACTCTCGAGACTGCATTTCCTGCAGCCTGGACAGGGTCCTACGGAATTCAAAAGCCAGCAAATTACCGTCATAAAGCGACTCAGCCGCGGTTTCGGCAGTGACGATGAGCTTTACCCCACGATCGTAAAACTCATCCACCATATTCACAAAACGTCTCGCAACATCCTCTTGATGGCTGCGCATCACCTCGATTCCCGGCACCAAAACCGTGTGAAAAATCCGGGCGAGCTCTATAAAGTCGCTGGAACTCCTAGGCTGGTGGCAAAGCTCATGAAAATCAATGATGGCCATACCCTCGACCATTGCCCGAGTTGTAATGCTGCGGTTGTTAATCTCAAGGATCACCGACGTTGGAGCCATGCCGACAGCTAAGGCCTCGAAGTCCCCCGTCAACGCCAATTCAGACTCAACATTAAGCGGCGTGTGCCATAACTCCACCTGCTCGAGAGTGCGTAACCGGTAATCGACTCCCGAATCCACATTGACAACGTCGGTGTAAGTTTCGATGAGCTTAATAGCAGGCAAGAACCTCGCCCTCTGCAGTCCATCTTTGTACAGGTCACAGGGCTCAATATTTGAAGTGGCCACCAGTGTCACCCCGCGCTGAAAAAGGGCCGTCATCAGTCCAGCCAAAATCATGGCGTCAGCAATATCACTCACGAAGAACTCGTCAAAACAAATCACTCGGGCCTCAGATGCAATCCCAGCAGCCACTCGCTCTAACGGGTTTTTTTCCCCGGCAAGGACTGTGAGCTCTTGGTGAACACGCTGCATAAAGCGATGAAAATGCACCCTTAGCTTGGCATCAAACGGCAAGCTCTCATAAAAAACATCAACAAGGTAAGTTTTACCGCGCCCGACGCCGCCCCAAAAATACAAACCCTGCTCGGGGGTACTTTTTTCACCAAAAACCCGACGCAATCGCGCAGCAACCCCGCGCGGCTTGGCTTCCTGTGCAATAAGGCGATCATAAAGCCCCTGAAGCTTATCAACGGCCTGTGCCTGAGCCAGATCGGGCTGAAACCCAGGTTTGGCAAGGTCTTGTTCGTAGCGCTGCTTCGGTGAAAAGTGCTGCATGGTACGGTAGGAACCCTGTAAAGTTATGTGTCGCGACGGAAGCGTTGTACACTAGCACCTACTTACGTATCGACAGGCGAAATGGAGTTTTTTATGCCGTCCGGAGTCATACTCATCGCGACAGCGCTACTAGGAGTCGGCGTCGGCCTAGCTTGTGGCTGGTTGTTGGGCATACGCAAAAAGAGCAAGCGCGACGTTATTATAGACCTAGAGGCGCGCTTAGAGCGCGCTCTTGAGAGTCGCGCAGACTATGAATCCGACGTTGCTGAGCATTTTGCCAAGACCGCGCGTCTGCTGGGCCGAATGACCGAAGACTACCGGGAAGTTTATACCCACCTAGCCGCCGGGGCGGACAGTCTGTGCGATGGCGACATAGAAATACCCAACGCAAGCACGCTCCTTGGAGCAAACGCTGGCAGTCAGGAAATACCCAGTAACTTGGTCGATGTATTGCCCCCCCTCGATTACGCCCCAAGGAAGAGCCCCAGTGAAAAAGGGCAGCTGTCTGAAACCTTTGGACTTGATAAGCCAGCCAGCGAGGAGATTGACCGTCTCATGGAGCCCGATCGAATAGATCGCTCTGCTTAACTTTACGCAGGATTGTCGTCGTCGACAAATTGGTGCTCCACACCCAGTTCTTGGCTAAGCCAGTGACCTACGCTTTGCACGCCAAAACGTTCAGTAGCGTGATGGCCCGCGGCTATGAAACCGACATCTCGCTCTCGGGCAATATGAATCGTTTGCTCTGACACTTCACCGGTCACGAAAAGATCAGCGCCGGCATCAGCGGCTTGGTCGATATAGCCTTGGCCCCCGCCCGTGCACCACGCAATCCGCTGAACCGGACGATTGCCCTCTGACAGTAACGGACGCCCAAGCTGTTTTGATAAGCGCTCAGCAACCGTGTTCAGCGGCGTCTGCATGGGCAACTCACCAAAAAAAACAGGTATCGTCGGTTCCTGAGGTGACAATGGTGCAAATTGGGCCACGCCCAAGGCCCTCCCCAATCCCGCGTTATTGCCCAACTCGGGGTGACAGTCCAAGGGCAAGTGATAAGCGAACAAATTAATTCCCGCTTGCATTAATGTGCGCACCCGGCGCCCCTTCATACCCACCAAACAAGGGTCTTCAGACCGCCAGAAATATCCATGATGCACAAGTATCGCATCGGCTTCGAGGGCAACGGCCGCGTCAAGTAAGGCCTGACTTGCTGTGACGCCAGAAACTACGGTTTCAATCTTTTCTCGACCTTCTACCTGCAATCCGTTGGGCGCAAAATCCTTAAAACGCTGGGGCTCTAGTAGTGCGTCTAGCGCTACCCGCATTTCCTGCCGCGATGTTCCCATGAAAACTCCCGTCAAATGATTCGATATCAAACAAGATAACCGGCCCAGTCTGTTTTACAATCATCGTGATGCGAGGAATAAAACAGTGAGAGAGTTTTTATCGAGCCTTTTTTGGCCGACATTAACAGGGATACTAGCGGCAGCCATTATTTTAGACCAATGGGTTTTACCGGAACCTATGGGGCGAGATCGCAATCAGGTCCGAACCAGCTACAGTGACGCCGTTGCCTTGGCGACACCTTCGGTCGTCAATATTTATACCGCCAAGCTGGTTGATTCAGGCCGCAACCAACGTTTGAACGACCCGCTGCTACGCCGCTTTCTAGGCAATTCAGGGCGCCGCCAGCAGGTCGAACGCTCGCTGGGATCGGGAGTTATCCTCACCCCCGAGGGACACATAATTACCAATGACCATGTCATTGCAGATGCCGATGCCATTCAGGTGCTGCTCCACGACGGGCGATCAGCAACGGCAACGGTCATAGGTGCTGATCCCGCCACTGATCTCGCCGTACTCCAAATTGATCTTCCGGGGTTGACCCCCATCACCCTAGCCAACTCTAATGATGCCAAGGTTGGTGATGTAGTCCTTGCGATTGGCAACCCCTATGGCTTTGGTCACTCTGTCAGTCAGGGAATTATTTCTGGATTAAGTCGCTACGGACTTCAAGCGTCAGACTACGAGGACTACATCCAAACCGACGCCAGCAGTCTGCTAGGCAGCTCTGGCGGCGCTTTGATCGATGCATCCGGAAAACTATTGGGCATCAACACCCTTATTTATACCGCTAGCGGCGACGGCGCTGATCATGCCGCCATTGGGATTAATCTGGCGACTCCGGTCAATTTGGCGAACTTTGTCATGAAAGACCTAGTGAACTACGGCACGGTCGTGCGCGGGTGGCTGGGCGTTAGTGTAGAGCTGCTGCAGACCCAAGAAACCAGCGTGCAGCAGCAAGTATTAATGATTTCTGGACTCGCTGAAGATGGCCCAGCTGCACGTGCTGGATTGCGATTGGGAGACGTCATTAATGCTATTAATGGCAACACAGTGAACGATGGGCGAATTACTATGCATCAAATCGCCCGCCTTAGACCCGGGGAGGTCGTTGACATTGAGGTTGCCCGGGGTCGTGAGCGGTCACTGGTTCAGCTGCAAGCGGTTGTTGGAACTCGACCCGAGGGCTAAGCCTCGGGGTTTGATAAGCGCAACTCCGCGCTGCGGGCGTGAGCCTCGAGGGACTCACCTCGTGCGAGCACCGAGGCAACTTCGGCTAACGCCATCGCGCCGTCTGTGGAACAGTGAATAATCGAGCTGCGTTTTTGGAAATCGTACACACCTAAGGGCGAGGAGAATCGCGCAGTGCTGGAAGTCGGCAGCACATGATTGGGGCCCGCGCAATAATCACCGAGGGACTCACAGCTTAATTGACCCACAAAGATAGCGCCCGCAACGGTTAATTCCGAGACTCGCGCCTCCGCATCTTCAAAAGCCAGCTGTAAATGTTCAGGCGCTAACCTGTTGCTCAACGCAATCGCTTCGTCAAGGTTATCCACTTTAATCAACGCACCGCGATTCGCTAACGCAGCACGGATAATATTCTCACGCGCCATAGTGCCCAAAAGTTCTTCCATGGCTGCTTCCACAGCATCGAGATACGCACTATCTGGACAAATCAGAATCGCTTGCGCCTGTTCATCATGTTCAGCTTGGGAGAACAAATCCATGGCCATCCATGTTGCGGGGGCGGTGCCATCCGCAATAATGAGAACTTCTGAGGGCCCTGCCACCATGTCGATTCCAACGACACCGAAAACCTGCCGCTTGGCCTCAGCCACATACCGGTTACCGGGGCCCACAATTTTATCGACACCTGGCACTGTTTCGGTCCCAAAGGCCAAAGCCGCAATGGCCTGAGCCCCCCCAGCTGTAAAAATACGATCGACACCCGCTAAAGCGGCCGCAGCCAGCACCAGCGGGTTTATCACACCGAGAGGCGCAGGGACCATCATGACAACTTCAGCAACCCCCGCAACCTTTGCCGGAATAGCGTTCATCAAAACCGACGATGGATAACTTGCTTTACCGCCGGGAACGTAAATACCTACTCTGGCCATGGGAGTCACTTGTTGGCCTAGGCGATTACCCAACGCATCTTCGAAGGACCAGCTCTCACCCACTTGGTGCTGGTGGTAATCACGAATTCTCTCCGCCGCAGTCTCTAGGGCCCCTCGAGTCTCTGTATCTAGAGCATCCAATGCCGCTTGCATCTGTGGCGGCTCAACCAACAAATCAGTGATTGACACGCCCGGATGTTGATCAAGCTCTTGCGTCAGCTCAAGTAACGCCGCGTCACCTCCTTCACGAACAGCCGCAACGATGGTTGCCACGCGACTCGTCAGCTCACTGTCACGTTCATCATGCCGGGCTGTCAATGCTGTCAGATCTGCCTGAAACGAATCGGAAGCAGCATCAAATCGGCGCAAGAGATTGCTCATGCGGACCCATCCTGGCCTACAGCTTGCGCGAGGGCCTCAATCACTTCTTGGATCAACTGATGGCGCGTTCGCATAGCGGCTTTGTTGACTACCAACCGAGTACTGACGTCGGCAATATGTTCAAGGGGCGTCATACCATTGGCACGCAACGTATTTCCTGTATCAACGATGTCGACGATCTCGTCCGCGAGATCCATGAGTGGCGCCAACTCCATGGCTCCATAGAGTTTAATGATGTCCGCCTGAATGCCTTTGCTGGAGTAATACTGCTTGGCGATATTGACGAACTTACTGGCCACACGAATCCGTGTCCTAGCGGTTTCTTTCCCCGAAAATCCAGCCGTCATTAAGCGACAGCGAGCGATCCCTAGGTCTAGCGGTTCGTAAAGACCGTCCGCACCAAATTCGAGCAGCATATCTTTGCCCACCACACCGACATCAGCGGCGCCATGACGCACGTAGGTCGGCACGTCGGAGCCACGCAGGATAACCAGCCGCACTTGGGAATGCTGGGTGTCGAAAATAAGCTTACGGCTACTTTCAATATCTTCAACAGGTGAAAGGCCAGCGGCCTGCAGCAGCGGCAATGTCTGCTGCAAAATTCGCCCCTTGGTGAGTGCAATCGTTAATTTTTGTGTCATGACCGTTCCGAGACGCCTTGAATTTAACCGGGCTGACGCCGAATATCTGCGCCCAAGGATTGTAATTTCTCCTCGATACACTCGTAGCCGCGATCGATGTGATAGATGCGATCAACTCTGGTTTGTCCCTCGGCAACGAGCCCTGCAATGACCAGGCTTGCTGATGCACGCAGATCTGACGCCATAACCGGAGCACCCTTGAGACACTGCTGACCGACAATGAGTGCGGTGTTGCCTTCGATACTGATCTTAGCCCCCATTCGGTTCATTTCATGAGTTTGTATCAAGCGGTTTTCAAAGACGGTTTCCGTTACCCGCCCCACACCTTCTGCAACCGTATTGAGTGCCGTAAACTGAGCCTGCATATCGGTGGGAAAACCCGGGTAAGGTGCCGTGGTAATGGCAACGGCTTTGGGCTTACGCCCCTGCATATCGAGCTCGATCCAATCATCTCCAGTTCGAATAGTGGCCGAGGCCTCGCGAAGCTTTTCCAACACAATATCAAGATGATGGGGTATGGCCCCTTCGAGCCGAACCTTACCTCCCGTCGCAGCGACGGCGACCAAATAAGTGCCAGCTTCGATCCGGTCAGACATGACGGTGTAGTCAGCGCCATGCAGTGCGGCCATACCGTCAATCTCCAAGGTTGATGTCCCTATGCCCGAGATCTGGGCCCCCATTGCGCACAGACACTGGGCCAAGTCGACAACCTCGGGCTCCCGGGCGGCATTGCGCAGCACGGTTTTGCCCTCCGCCAAGGTTGCCGCCATCAACAGGTTTTCAGTTCCACCCACCGTTACTGTCTCTAGCGTGATGTCAGCGCCCTTGAGGCGCCCGGCGCTCCGCGCCTTGATGTAACCCCCTTCAACACAGATCTCGGCACCCATCGCCTCGAGACCTTTAAGGTGGAGGTCCACCGGGCGAGACCCAATGGCACAACCTCCAGGAAACGAGACCTCCGCCTCGCCAAAACGCGCGAGCAACGGCCCCAAGACCAAAATGGAAGCCCGCATGGTCTTTACTAACTCGTAAGGCGCCTGCAAGGTGTTAATGGTACTGCCGTCTACTTCAATGCCAAGCTTCTCATCAATCATGAGATCAGCACCTAGGCTGCCAAGCAACTCAACCATGGTGGTAATGTCGTGCAGGTGCGGCAGGTTTCTGATGGTTGTTTTGGCATCGGTTAATAACGTTGCCGCTAGTATCGGCAACGCGGCATTTTTTGCGCCAGAAACTCTCAGCTGACCAGACAGCGTCCGACCGCCTTTTATGAGCAAATTATCCACGCCCTATGCTCAACCCGCCGCTTCAGCAGGGGTCATAGCGCGAATGTTTACCGCGTGCATGTGGCCTGCAGCGATAGCCGATGCGAGCGGCGCGTAAACACGCTGCTGCCTTGCGACCGAACGGACTCCAGCAAAAGCCTCAGAAATTACGCTTACCGTGTAGTGTCCGCCGGCTAACTCAACGTCTACTTCGGACTCTGGGAATGCCGCCAACACTAAATCTCGCACTTCACTGACGTCCACATTATTTCTCCGTTGAGGGGGATTTCACTCGATTGTCATCCCAATTTTCGATTACTGAGCCCACATTACCGTCTGCCTCGAGCACTGCAGCCTCAAACTGGCCCCGGTATATCTCGCCCAAATTGATATTTTCAATAATCAGGTTGCGAAGCTTCCAACTTCCATCACGGTACTGCCCCATCTGGTACTTAACCGTGTAAATTTTGCCATCATCACCAAAAACTCTCTGAGTGACAGACGCAACCCGCGTACTGCCTGGCGCCATATCCACTTCACCAAGCTCTACCCGGGAACCCCCAAAGGCAAGTAAGCCCCGGCTGTAGGTATTGACCATGCCGGCGCGCAGTACGTCGGTAAATTCCTCCAGCTGTGCTCGCAACTGGTTTTTACCTACCTCATCCAAGCTTTTGTAGCGATCCTTGCTGGCATAGCGTCCCATGACACCTCGAGCGAAACCGCGAAAGTCTACGACGCGATCAAGCTCCTCCCCGACCGCACTGGTGTATCGCTCTGGGTCAGTATCAAAATACTCGGGCGCCTCTCTTGCAAGCGTCATGATGTTGTCGGTCGCCGCTGCAACCACCTCGCGCGGGCCTGATTTCGCGGTATCGTCCTGAGCAACTGCTAGATTGGCAAAGACGAGATGCGTGCAAATTACAAAAGCTGTTACCAAACCTTTCATAGTGCTGCCGAAGAGTGCACTGTTGACCATCAAGGCCTCCGTCGTTCTTGATCATTAGGATACAATACGTTGTTGTCCCTCGGTGAACGGGGACACACCGCAGTGCGCAGCATCATAACCGATCTGCGTGCTTTGCGTATGAGATACCTGTACCCCGGGTGCGTCACCCCGTGCCACATGAAGGAGCTGTATGCTTTTAAATTTTGTTGCCCTTGCCGCAGGGGTCGCCACCCTCGTTTGGAGCGCCGAATTGTTTATTCGCGGCGCAGCCGCAATCGCCCAGCGCGTGGGAATGCCACCCTTAATCATTGGTATGACAATCGTATCGTTGGGAACCTCAGCCCCTGAAATCCTTGTGTCTGCCACGGCAGCCGCCGCGGGAGCTGGAGGATTGGCCGTGGGCAACGCTCTGGGCTCGAATATAGCCAATGTTGGATTAGTATTAGGCGTCACCTTGATCATTTCACCCATTTTAGTGGGTAGAACCACTGCGTTTGTCGATTTACCGCTGTTACTTGCCATCACCATTTTATGTGGCTGGTTACTTCAAGACGGCAACTTGACGGCTTTCGATGCGTCAATACTATTCGCCACCTTACTTTTATACCTCGTTCGCATCGCCTTGCATCTGCGCAAACCAGGTATCAATGACGACACTTCGCAAGTTGAAGAACTACCCCTGACCCGAGCGACAGGCGCTTTTTTTCTCGGCCTTGCCGTTCTTATCATGAGCTCCCGAGTTTTAGTGTGGGGGGCAGTAAATATCGCTGAGGGATTTGGCGTGTCGGAGCTCGTGATAGGCCTGACTATTGTCGCACTGGGCACCAGCCTGCCCGAGTTGGCCGCTTCGATAGTAAGCGCAGTGAAAGGACATGCCGATATTGCGATTGGCGCTGTCGTGGGATCCAATATGTTCAACTTGCTCATTGTTCTCGCGCTACCCGGGTTCTTCTCAACACTGAGTTTGTCTGTTGCTGATTTACAACGAGACTTAGGGACTGTTTTCGCGACAACCGCCGGACTTGCAGTGCTCACATGGTTGGGCTGGCGCAGTGGAAAAAACCATGCACACCTGGGACGCCTGGCTGGCTGCTTGTTCCTGAGCTCTTATGTGGTTTACTGCCTGTGGCTTTACTATGACGTTCAAAAGGTTTAACGACGATGCTGAATGATGAGGCACTGCTAAATTCGGGCCGACGCACACTACAGCTTGAAGGACAAGCCGTTGGGCAGCTGGCCGACCGGCTGAGCATGTCCTTCGCCGCTGCGTGCCGACTGGTACTCGATACACAAGGTAGGGTTATTGTTACTGGCATGGGGAAGTCAGGGCATATTGCTCACAAAATTGCAGCGACCTTAGCCAGCACAGGAACCCCCGCGTTTTTTGTACACCCGGGGGAAGCCTCCCACGGTGATATGGGCATGATAACGCAGCGTGATACCGTGCTGGCCTTGTCCAATAGCGGCACAACGCCGGAAATTTTAACCTTATTGCCTCTCCTCAAGCGGCTTGGGGTAAAGCTCATTAGCATGACCGGGCAGTCGGAATCAGCACTTGCCGCAGCATCAGACGTCCACATTGATGCAGGTGTAGATACCGAGGCCTGCCCCTTAGATTTAGCCCCAACGTCAAGCACAACGGCTGCCCTTGCCATGGGCGACGCATTAGCAATTGCACTGCTGGAAAGCCGCGGCTTTACCGAGGAGGATTTTGCGTTTTCGCACCCGGGCGGCGCATTAGGAAAGCGGTTGCTTCTTAGCGTGGAAGATCTTATGACCACTGGCAAAGACATGCCCCTGGTGGAACCCACTGCGACCTTGGCAGAAGCTCTTATGGAGATCACAGCAAAGGGACTTGGCATGACCATCGTCGGAGAAAATGGTCACCTCAAAGGTATCTTCACAGACGGAGACTTACGGCGCGCGTTGGAGGAGCAACCCGACATTAACGCCGTGGCTATTACCAAGCTGATGTCTACGGGGGTGAAAACGCTGCCAGCTGGACATCTCGCCGCCGAAGCCATGCATATCATGGAGCAGAATCGTATCTCCTCATTGGTTATTACCGACACACAAGATCAAATCGCTGGGGTTGTTCATCTGATGGCCCTGCTCAAGGCAGGTATCAACTAATGACTCAGCTCAATGCCGTCGCCGCAAAACTCAAATTAATCGCCATGGATGTCGATGGTGTACTGACCACCGGGGCAGTCACCTACGACAGCAACGGCCTCGAGCACAAATCTTTCTGCATCAAAGATGGTTTGGGCATAAAGCTCCTGCAAAAAGCTGGACTCAGAGTCGCGCTGATTACTGGCAGGGCATCGCCCATGGTTGAGCGACGGGCCTCTGAGCTTGGGATAACCGATGTCATTCAAGGCCGTGAGGATAAACTGACCGCCCTGAAAGAAATGACAGCGCTTGTTGGCTGTACGCTGGAGGAAGCTGCCTATATGGGCGACGATCTGCCAGATTTGGCTGCCATCAAGACCGTCGCACACGGTGCCTGCCCGGCTGATGCCGTTGGCGCGGTGCGCGATGCTGCGGACTACGTAACAACAAGTTCAGGCGGCCAAGGGGCCGTACGGGAATGGGCTGAAACCTTGCTTCGAGCGCGAGGAGAGTGGCAGGCCTTGCTAAAGACTTACGACATATGAAGCTCACCTTCTCTTCGCTGTTACTGATGGCAATAGCCGTCTTCTTTTGGATCACACTAGGCCGTGGTGACGAGGTTCTGCCAATACCATCAGTAACCACAAGCTCAATCGCTGATAGTTATCTAGAAGGTGCTGAGCGCTGGAGCTATGACCCGTCTGGGACCCGCATTCAATATCTGACAATTGGTTCGGGTACTACTTACATCAACGACCCCGTCACCTATGCTGAAGATCTGATTTTTTTGAGTGCTGACGATAATGGCAACCGCTGGCAGATGACCGCCGCGAACGGTCAATACCATCCGGGGATAGCAGAGCTTCTTCTCTCTGAGGGAGTGGCAATAAACTTGCTCGAGCGCGATGGAAATATGACAACATCCCGGATCCGTCTTCTGTTAGATGAAAATCGAGCGGTCACCGATGCCAAAGTGCAGCTGACAACATTAAATAGCATCACAACGGGTACCGGGCTCGACATCGATTTAACATCCAGTGAAGCAACATTGCTGAAAGAGGTTGAAACTCGCTATGCGAACTAGAACCATAGCTCTGACACGTTTACTCCTAGTGGTATCGATGAGTTTAGGTGCAGCTGTCAGTCAGGCTTTACCGACTGACCGCGAGCAGCCGATCAGAATTACAGCGGATTCAGCCGTGCGTAATGAGCAAACCGGCGAGACACGTTACGAGGGGGCTGTGGAGTTGACACAGGGCTCTTTGCATATCAAGGCGGATCTGCTGACGCTTCATCAGCATCAGGATTCTGATGGCCTTGTGACTGCAACAGGCACACCCGCGACCCTGAAACAAATCCCTGCAGAAGGTAAAGAGCCCGTTAAAGCGGCGGCCAACCGCATCACCTACGATCAAAAAGGTGACAAAGTAACCCTGACAGAAAATGCTCGAATCGAGCAGGATGGCGCCATTGTTACCGGAGCCACAATTAACTACGTACTGAGTCAGCAACGTGTCACCGCAACAGGCGAAACGTCGGATGGCCAGGGAGCGGGTCAGCGCGTCGAAATGATTATTCCACCCAGCGCTATGGAGCGCCCTAAGAAATCGGACTCCTAGGCATGCAGAAAACATTATCCGCTCGAAACCTTGCCAAGGCATACAAGGGTAGGAAAGTGGTTAAAGACGTCTCTCTGGAAGTCAGGTCCGGAGAAATTATTGGCTTGCTCGGGCCTAACGGTGCCGGCAAAACCACCTGCTTTTATATGATTTTAGGACTGGTTAAGGCTGACGAGGGCCGTATATTCCTTGACGATCAGGACCTGACCCCCCTGCCCATCCATCAGCGTGCACGAGCCGGCATTGGCTATCTGCCACAAGAGGCGTCTATTTTTAGGCGCTTGTCGGTGCGGGACAATTTGCTATCCATTCTTGAAATGCGCAAGGATATCAATCGCGCAGAGCGAAATAAGCTTTGCGATGGCCTGCTTGCTGAATTCAGTATCGGGCACATAGAACATTTACTGGGACAAGCATTATCTGGTGGCGAAAGACGACGCGTTGAAATAGCCCGTGCTTTAGCGCTTGATCCAGCTTTCGTGCTGCTCGATGAGCCCTTCGCTGGGGTCGACCCCATTTCAATCAATGAGATAAAGGGCATCATCAATCAACTCAAAGAGCGGGGTATTGGTGTTCTGATTACAGACCACAACGTACGAGAGACGCTCGATATCTGCGAACGCGCCTACATTGTCGGCGAAGGGTATGTGATTGCGTCGGGAGAGCCCGAAACGGTTCTAGCTGATGAAAAAGTTAAAGCCGTGTACTTGGGTAACGACTTTACCCTGTAAATTGTGATTAGAAAGATAGGTGTTAATCCCTCCCCCGCGCGGGGAATTCAAAGCCAAGCTCAAGCAGAACTAAGCAAGTAATGCGCCAACCGTTGCGATAAACCACAAGGCAGCGCTACACTAAAGGAAGCATCACGATTATTAGCTTCCAAGAGGTGTAATGAAGCAATCACTGCAGTTAAAAATGGGCCAATCGCTGGCGTTGACGCCTCAGCTTCAACAGGCCATTAAGTTATTGCAGCTAAGCACCCTTGATTTGCAGCAAGCCATCGAAGAAACCCTAGAATCAAACCCGCTACTCGAACGGGAAGAAGACGGCGACACGCTGGACGGTGGGCAGGACGGTCAAAGTGAAGTTGACTTCACTGCACAGGTCGCAGGTCCCGATAGCGCAGACGAGCTCCCGGTTGATACTCGCTGGGAAGACCTCATGCCCTCCTCCGCACCGCCGCCCTCACTACCTGACGGTGACATGGGACAGTTTGCAGACCGGGATGCAGAGCCTGAAACCCTGCACGACCAACTGCATTGGCAGTTAAATCTCACCCGGTTCTCAGCAACCGACCATCTAATTGCAACCGCCTTCATAGACGCAGTGGACGCTAACGGTCGTCTAACCCAGACACCGGAAGAAATTCTTGAAGCGCTACGGGACCCTGAACTTGAACTCGATGAGGTGTTAGCTGTCTTACATCGTCTGCAACATTTTGAGCCGACAGGCATCTTCGCCGCTGATTTACGAGAGTGCCTGTTACTCCAGCTACGCCAAATGGACGAGGAAACTCCCCACCGCAATACCGCCGGCGCTATTGCCAATCGTCACCTTGAGAGCATAGCAACTGCCGATCCTCGACAACTGGCACGGCGGCTTAGAACGAGCCCAGATGATGTCATTGGCGCACTGAACCTTATACGTTCATTAGACCCAACACCGGGAACATCAGTTGGTGACAGCACGACGGAGTACATCATTCCCGACGTTTTTGTTATCCGTAAAGATGAACACTGGCGAGTAGAGCTCAATCCAGACATTGCCCCAAAGCTTCGTATCAATGCCATTTACTCTGAGCTATTGGGACAGCCGGGGTCCGCCAGCGATAAGAGTTATGTCCGAGAAAATTTGCAAGAAGCAAAGTTTTTTATGACAAGCTTGCACAATAGAAACGAAACACTTTTGAAAGTGGCCAGTAAAATTGTGGAACACCAAAGAGAGTTTCTCGAGTTGGGCGAGGAGGCGATGAAGCCCCTAATTTTGGCCGATATTGCACAGCAAATCGGCATGCATGAATCCACAGTTTCTCGGGCCACCACACGTAAATACATGCATACCCCAAGGGGGATTTACGAACTTAAATTTTTCTTTTCCAGTCACGTTGCTACAACAGAGGGTGGCGAACGCTCATCTACGGCAATCAAAGCATTGATAAAAAAGCTCGTGCATGGTGAGGACACTAAAAAACCACTAAGTGACAATAAACTTGGTGTGCTGTTAGAAGAACAAGGGATCATTGTTGCAAGAAGAACCGTGGCTAAATATCGAGAGCAACTCAACATACCACCCTCTAACGAGCGGCGGCGATTACTCTAGATTTTAGTATTGAAGTGGTAGTGAGTAGGGAGTGAAAACTATGCAATTGATTGTAAGTGGGCATCACATAGAGGTGACTGAGGGTCTACGCGACCACGTTGCCGCTAAATTCGAAAAACTGCAAAGGCACATAGACCACATTACCAATGTAGAGGTCACACTGGTGGTCGAAAAAGCAAGTCACAAGGCCGAAGCAAATTTGCACATAGCTGGCGCGGATCTGTTTGCCTCCGCCGAGAATGAAGACATGTATTCAGCTATTGATGCCCTTGCCGACAAGCTTGATCGGCAGATCATTAAACACAAGGAAAAGCAGCGAGGCCGTTAGGGGATGAGCTCTCTGGACAATTTGTTAAATCCGCAGCGTGTTCTCTGCCAGCTTCATGCAACCAGCAAGAAACGAGTGCTGGAGCTGGTGGCGCAGCATGTTGCAGATATCGAAGCTTCGCTGGAGGTTGAGCCAGTCTATGCGAGCCTGCTAGAACGTGAACGGTTGGGGTCTACTGCTCTGGGTACGGGTGTTGCAGTACCCCACTGCCGCGTCAACGGCTTGGATAAACCGTTGGGCTGCTTGATCACTTTAGCGTCCCCCATTGACTATGATGCGCCGGACGGAAAACCTGTAGACCTGCTCTTTGTTTTACTGGTTCCGCCAGACGCAACCCAGGAGCATTTGGACCTTCTCGCTGAAGTCGCGCGCAGATTCTCAGATTCTCTTTACTGCGAAGGTTTGCGAAAAGCCTCTAGCTCGGCAAGCCTGCTGCAAACTGCAATTACAGCAAGGGCCGCCTGAATTGGAACTCGTCATTATCAGCGGCAGATCTGGCTCGGGAAAAAGTACCGCGCTGCATCAACTTGAGGATTTGGGATTTTACTGCGTAGACAACCTGCCCGCAGCACTACTCCCCACCCTTACCCTGCAATTAGAGCGGGAGCAGTATCGTTCATTTCGAGGCATTGCCGTTTGTATCGATGTTCGTAACAGTGCTGACGACCTGCAGCAAATCACAAAGGTTATCGAAACTCTCCCTCAGACGATCAACAGTCAAATTATATTCCTTGATGCTAAGCCTGCGGTACTGACCAAGCGATTCAGTGAGACTCGCCGCAGGCATCCGCTGAGCAGTGACCAATACTCATTGCCAGAAGCTATAGCGAAGGAGCACGAGCTACTGAGCAGTCTGTCTCAGGATGCAGACCTCATTATCGATACTAGCGACCTTACGTTGTACGACCTGCGCGCTATGATTTCCACAAGGTTGGGCTCATCGAGCAAACAAGGTTTATCCCTGTTAGTGGAGTCCTTTGGCTTTAAGCGTGGCGTGCCCTCTGATGCCGATCTAGTCTTTGATGCCAGATTACTGCCCAATCCACATTGGGAGAGTCAGTTGCGCCCCCTGACTGGTCAGGACACTGCTGTGGCACAGTTCCTCGAGGGCCACCCGCAGACTCAGGAATTTGTGGATGACATCACAAACCTGCTGCTGCGTTGGCTACCAGCCTATGAAAAATCCCAGCGCACATATATGACAATCGCAATTGGTTGTACCGGTGGGCAGCATCGCTCGGTGTACACTGCAGAAGCGATCTGTCGTGCTCTTAAAGCTGAATATCCACGCGTGCAAATACGTCATCGCGAACTCTCAACCATGGTTACCGCATGATTGAAGACTCGGTTCTCATTATTAATCGACTTGGCCTGCACGCCCGAGCTGCGGCGAAGCTTGTCGACTGCGCCGCCAGCTTCAGCAGCCAAATTACTTTGCAAAAAGACCAACAGGTGGTTGATGCTAAGAGCATTATGTCAGTAATGCTTTTAGCGGCGGGTCAAAACACGACGTTGCAACTTACTATCGACGGTGAAGATGACGTCGCTGCACATCAGGCAATTTTAGATTTGATCAACAACCGTTTTGGCGAGGCCGAGTAAACCACGGCAATAGGTAGGGACATATTCACCCTCTCCATGGGTGCACCCCAGTAAATAGTCACCGATAATCTGCAGCAGGGAACGGAGGCTAGCGGTGAATTCTTCGGTTACAACAGAAAAACAGCTTGCGCAGCTCGATCGCGCTCTCGACGCGGGAACCCTTGGTGACGTTGCGGGTATTGTCGGCGATTTGTCGCCGGGTGACGTGGCCTACCTGATCACTTCGTATCCTCCCCGAATCCGACAGGTCATCTGGAGCTTATTAGAGCCAGAACAAGAAGCCGACGTTCTCAACGAATTACCCGAAGACCTACGCAATCAAATCCTTGTGGAAATGGAGCCTAAAGCTCTGGCTTTGATCGTAGGTCAGCTCGATGACGACGACGTCGCCGACATTCTTCACGACCTTCCAAATTCCATTACCGAGCAAGTGCTTGGGATCATGGATGAGACCGATCGAACGCGACTGGCCACAGTGCTGGCGTTTCCAGATGATGTTGCCGGCGGCCTGATGAGCACTGACACCATATCGATTCGCGCTGATCTGACACTCGATGTCGTCATGCGGTATCTCCGACGCCACGCAGAGATTCCGCAAAATACCGACAGCATTATTGTCGTCAATCGAGAAGATCACTTCGTCGGTCTTCTCCCGATACGAATTCTTTTGGTTGCCGATCCAGCCCAGTCGGTAAGAGAAATGATGCTCACAAATCGCGATGCGATTCCTGCACAGCTACCCGCGGCTGAAGTGGCTAGACTATTTGAGCGAAACGACTGGATCTCAGCACCCGTTGTAGACGAACAAAATCGATTGTTGGGTCGAATTACCATTGATGACGTGGTTGACGTGATCCGAGAAGAAGCCGACCACTCCCTGACCTCTTTAGGGGGCATCGGAGAAGACGAAGATACCTTTGCCACCGTAATGCAAACGGCACCACGTCGCGCGGTCTGGTTGGGCATTAACCTATTGACCGCATTTATTGCTTCGTCAGTGATCAATTTATTTCAAGACACTATTGAAAAAGTGGTTGCTCTCGCGGTTCTGATGCCCATCGTGGCCTCAATGGGCGGCGTCGCGGGAACCCAAACATTAACTGTCTTAATTCGAGGCCTCGCAATGGGCCAATTAAACAGTCGTAACCAACGTTGGCTGGTGGCACGGGAAGCCCTCGTAGGAATCGCTAATGGCATACTTTGGGCTCTCGTTGTTGCCGCAGCGGCTTCTGTTTGGTTTGAGGACTGGACGCTAGGCGCGGTCATTGCCGCGGCAATGATGATCAACCTAATAACCGCTGGTTTAGCGGGTGCGGTTATACCGCTGACTTTAAAGCGGCTAGGAATTGATCCTGCGCTTGCAGGGGGTGTCGTACTCACCACGGTCACAGACGTCGTGGGCTTTTTATCCTTTCTTGGATTGGCAGCAATTTTTTATGGCTAAAACAGATCTCGAAGACAGCGACTGGAATCCTGAGGATGCCCCGCCGAGTAAAAGCTCAAAAAAACGTGCTATGACGGCACTGCAGGTGCTGGGAACCCGCTTGGTAAATCTAACACCGAGTCAGCTCGAGCAAGTTCCAATCGAAGACCCCCGTTTACAGGAGGCGGTTCTTCAAGCGCGTAAAATCACTCAGCGAGGGGGACTTCGCCGCCAACTGCAGTACATTGGTAAGCTCATGCGGGTGATCGATCCCGAACCCATAGAAAACGCCCTCGCAAAGCTCGACGGCGTTCATCAGGAGGAGCGGGCACAACTGCATCAGCTTGAACAGTTACGAGACGCGCTAATCGCTGACGGCGATGGCGCCCTGCCAGAAACGTTAGCGGCGTTTCCCCACGCCGATCGTCAACAGCTTCGTCAGCTTGTCCGTCAATGCGACCCCAAAGGACCTCGCGCCAAAGAGCATGCGAGAAAATTGTTTAAATACCTCCGAGAGCTTCAGGACTCTTCCGACTTAGATTTTTGAGCGCTCTCTTGTGGGCTGTCAGCCGTCGGGGGCTGCAAATCAACCGGCGACCCGGCATCAAAGATTCGAATGAAAGTGACCTCTGGAGCGCTGAGATTACCTTTTACGGCATAAACACCGCTGCTTAAGCTTAAGAACTGGTCTTCAAACACCTTGCTAACCAAATAAGCTCCCGCCGCTACTGGAATCCCTCCCACTAAAGCTGCCACCCAAGGAATATTTTCTACCAGCGGCAAGGTCACTACTAACTCCCCGTCGATCATCTCGGTGACAAGGTCAATATCGCTTTTAAAGTTGAATCCGCCCCCGGTGCCATTTATGTCAAACAGTGGAATCTTGACGTTACCCGGGCTGAATTCAAATTCTCCAACCGCTGAGCGAAACGCAACACCCGGATCAAAAATTCTGGTCACGTCTGCTCGACCGAAGAGCCCCGCTAGGTTTAACAAACTAAATACCCGCACAGCGCCAGTTGCCCCAGACGAGACAGGTAAAAAGGAGCCCTCTGTTAATTGCATTTGCGCCGACCCTGTTAAAGCAAGCAGGTTCAAATCTGTGGGTCCGCCTGGCCAAGCAAGATGTGTCTCGATCACGCCTGAGCGCGTGGTAACCAAGGGCTCCAATGAGAGATCCGTAAAAGTGCGCTGAAAATCGAGCAACTCCGCTGAGACATTGAGTTCCGTAACCCAGCGACCTTGGTTGTTTTCAGACCACGTTAAATCGCTTCCCTCCAACAGTGTCAATCCCGCCAGCTGGCCTTGTATGTCCTCGATGACTAGGGCGTCAGCCGCACTTTTTAAACGGAATTTCGCTGCACCCATAGCCCGGTTCTTATACATAAGGTTTGCCACGGTGACATCAAGAGAGACCGGTAGCTCCGGTGGCCGACGCGCTCTTATTTCGTCTTCAGAGGGGTACACACCGGTCGCAACAGTGTTGAGGCCACTGAGCTGATCGTAGTCAAGTTGATTGATAATGAGCGCAATACTTCGATCGTCTTTTGGAATGGTCAACTCTGCATCCAACCACGACGTGTTGATACCAAGTTGGTGCCAAGTTGTATAAGGCGTGACATCTACGGTCACGTTCTCGACAGCAATCGTGCCCACGACTAGCTCACTAATTCCCAAGGTGGTAATCCGAAGGGGCCACTGGGATTGAGCGCCGCTTGCTGCAAGCTTGAACTGGCGTAAGGTTGCCAGCCACGGATCGAGCTCAACCCGTGATATTTGCCCAAAGACATCGACACCAGAAGTTATCGGCCCATGGGGAAAAACAATGGATTGAGCCCGTGGTGTTAGGTCAAGTGCCAGACCAGTAAGACCTGCCTCGCTCTGGTAGATTTGTGCCTGACCACGCTCAAACCAAAACACTTCCCAGGGGGTAGGCTCACTCGGCTGTAAAATAACGGTCAAGGGTGCAGCTTCGTCCGCCGATTTTCCAAGCGGTTCGGGTAAGCTCACTGCCATACCCTCTAAAGTCGTACTCAAGTGGAATTGAGTTGACTTGCCGACAGCAGCATCGACAACAACTTGAGTCCTACCTGACAGAGGCGGCGCTTGTTGTTCGTCGGCCAAGGAATACCTCGCTAGACCCTGGCTCCATGATAAAAAATTAGTCGCTGACACTTCAGCAACGAATCGCCCATCAAATAATTCTGCGTCGTTAAGTCCAGAGCTACCCGATCCTATTTCTGTCGAAACGGGCTCCCCAAACAAAGTAGATCGCAAATTGCGGCTAGCGAAGCCGGTCTTTGAATCAAAATCTAACCCACCCTGTAAATCGTCCAACGTCAGTGCCAAAAGACGCGAACTCACTTTAGCCTGAGACAACTCTGTTGACACAGTTACCTGTGGCGCTGCATCGGGTGATCGGATATTCATCGCCAAGTCTAAAGCGCCGGCAACAACGCCCTGAAAATTTAGATCGTCCAAAAGCGCAGGGCTGACGTTGTAAATTGGACTGTTCCGCAACAGATCTAAGGCCGCCGCTCCTCGCCCCTGAAACCTGCCAAAGGCCAACAGCTCGCCAGCGGTGCCAGCGGCATCCACCTCTACCGAAACGTCCTCGACAACAGCATTGCTGATGATGCCTGTGTTCGCCCACACACTCACCCGATCAGTATCTACCAGTAACGTTCCCTCAAAGCCATCAATCCTCGGCCAGTTAGGTTGGAATCTGATACTGCCATCAGATATCTCCGCCGCGATCTGCATACTCTGACGCCCTGAGCCGAAACCCTTAAAGCCACCTCGCCACGAAAAACCTGTCTGTGATAAACGTCCACCTAAAATACTGCTGTCCAACCAGTCCTCGAGCACGTTAGGAATTCGATAGGGGATATAGTTTTGACGAACTTCGACCCCTGCTACAGGAACGCCGACATCTAGGTACATCGCTAAAGGCGGACCCTTCGCAGCCTGAGGCACCAGAGGAATGGTCATGCCAAAAAGGGCGCGGGCTTGATGGTCTGCTTGCTCACCCTTAAAAACACCATCCCTCAGGAAGAGCGTATCTGCATCCCAACTTGCCGAAAGCCTCCCCAAAACCTGAGTGAATTCGATCGGCTTTTGATACGCCTTGGGTAGATCCAATACAAAGTTCTGGGTATCGAGCCAAGCTGTGGCGCCCATATGAGTCGCCACCACCGTTCCATCCATACCCAAAAGTCCTGGTATCTTTTTTCGTGCTTGTACGGAAATGTCTCTGACTTCTGCCGTAGCAGACCAGTCTGAAAGCGGCTGCCGCCAATCTGCCAGTTCTGCTTCTACTGCCAGAACAGACCCTGTTGGGGCCAGCTCAGAAAATATGTCAGAGACCTTCCCTGGCAATAAATCACTGGTAACCACCGTTGCTAACAAATCACCGACATCCAATGCTTCGGTTTGCAACCGCAGACTATCTCCACGGTTTTCAATCTGTAGTCGGTCCAGGAAAAAATCAGAGCCATTCGAGTTCATAGCAAATGATTGGAGTCGGCCTGTCCAGCCGGCAGGCTGAATGTTGACCCCCGCGTCAAAAGCCAACCTATCAAGCTTTGACGTGCGACCATCTTCATGGGACCAAGTCAGCTCAGAGACAGCCAGTGACGCCTCAAGAGTGGGGGATTGGCTGTTGCTGTGATACCAGAAATCCAGCTCACCAATTACGCTCACCTCGCGGCCGAGCAGGTTCGCCAGCCACCGGGCATTAGGGAGACTCAGATGGCCATACAACTCACCGACAAACCGGTCCAACTGTAGGATATCGCCAACACTCGAGCCGGAGATGCTGAGATGCGAATTGCTTGGACCCGCCACCTCTACCGCTATTTGACGCTCACTTCCTGCACGACGCAAATCAAGGGTCAATTTCAACGGCTCGCGACCGCCTTCTGCCCCCACCAACCAAATGTCTGCTCGCTCAATAGTGACTTTACGAAACGCCACCAAAAGCTCAGCAGCCAAACGGGCGCCGCTGCCATCACCGTTCATTACCGGCAAAGCGCCCACGGGCAAGTCAACTCCAAGACCATCTAAACGAAGCGTATCGAGTCGAATTTGCCCTGCCAACAAAGAAGCCCAAGGATCGACAGTGACCTCTGCCGAACCAAAAATAAGCGGCGTGCCGTTCGGCAGCGCGAGCCGCAGATCAGTAACTTGGATGCTCGGTTGAAATTTTTTGATATCTCCGCGAAGGCTGGAGATTTGATAACTGAATCCGATTCTCTCAGAAACCCAAGCATCAATATTTTCTTGGTACGCCGGCAAAGCACTTAAAAGTGCTCGAGCACCCGCAACATACACCGCTAGAACAACCACCAGCACTAGCATCGCGCGCCAAAGCGTTCTTCCTAGCACTTGGTATATTCGCTCAGCCGACATACGGTCTCACTGATCTAAACCTGCACCGAAATCAACCATCAGGGCCTTGGTTTCAACAAGAGGCAACCCCACCACTGAAGAATAGCTGCCCTCAATGCGCAAAACAAAGACACCTCCTCGCCCCTGAATCGCATAAGCACCAGCTTTGTCCCAAGGTTCTTCGGTATCGAGGTAACGAGATATGTCTCGCTGCGAAAGTTTTGCGAAGGTAACTGAAGTGGACACCACGCAACTGTCAACAACGTCACCACATCGCACAGCAACACCAGTCAGCACATCGTGAGACCGCCCCGAAAGCATCGAAAGCATCCGCGTTGCATCTGCACGATCCTTCGGCTTGCCAAGAACCTCATTGTCTACCGTTACCGTCGTGTCGGCCCCTAGAATGAGTTCACCCGGCGCATCTACCGCTGAGGCTTTAGTAATTGCTAGGCGAGAGACATAATCTCGTGGGCTTTCACCTGCTCTGAGACTTTCGTCGACGTCAGGCTTCACACAGCTAAAGTCAGTTAAAAGGAGCTCTAGTAGCGATCGACGCCTGGGGCTTGCGGAAGCGAGCACTATCCTCATCACTGAACCTCGTAGAACCGTCGTACAAATCTCAGACAATTACGCACTGGCACCCAGAACAGCACAGAGATCGCTGCCGGCATGAGAAAGGCCGTACCAACATGCTGCCACCCCAGAAACGTTTCCAAACGCTGCTCCACGAGATGAACCAACGAAATCAACAGCCCCATCACTAGACTCTGCTTTAACCCATCAAATTGGCGAACACGTTGATAGCTGACAAGAATGACGAGTACGGCCAATACGGCACCAACAGATGTCGCACCAACGGGTGACCCGTCAAGAAGGTCAGTGAGCATTCCGACCACACAGGCGAGTAGCACTCCCACACGGGTAGGCAATGCTAGAACCCAATAAAACAGGAACAAAAGGGGCCAGTCAGGAACGTACCCTCGCCACATAACGGGCACTGGAATCGCAACCAACAAAAGTGCCACAAAAATCGAACCTAAGACTACCCAGGAGCCTCTTTCCGCGATCACAACTACTGACTGCCACTAGGTGTTAGGTCTAGCGCCAGCATCACATGGCGCCCGCGATCGAGATGCGCGATTGGCTCGGCTATGACTTGTGAGAATGACGAGCCAGGCTGCTTCACGATTGTCTTCACTATAGCCACTGGGTATCCCGAGGGAAAAAGGCCTCCAAGCCCCGACGTCACTAACGTGTCACCCTCTTTAATGTCAGTCGTCGCTGCAATATGTCTGACCACCAATCGATTTAATGTCCCGGTTCCTTCCGCGAGACCCCGAACGCCACTGCGCAACACCTGAACGGGGACCGCGTGGGTCGCGTCGGTAATCAGCAGCGCATGACTACTGTACTGCCCAACCTGAATGACCTGCCCCATTAGGCCATCTGCCCCAAGCAACGGTTGCCCCATGTACACAGCGTCCGCACTTCCTTTATCAATGATTAACTCATGACGAGATGGCGCTGCGGTCAGCGCGATAATCTCAGCGACCATGACCTCGCGCTCAAGTGTCTCGGCCGATCGTAACAAGGCGCGATAGCGTCCATTTTCAGCGAGAACAGCTGCAAGTGTTTGGGTTTGCCCCTTTAGAACCAAGTTTTCTTGCGACAACCGGTCATTGTCTGCTCGCAGGGTGTTGTAGGACTTGAAGAACTCTCCAAGGCTGTTGAAAGCCGATACGGGTGCCGCCGCAATGCGATACACAAGCGCCGCAGAATCAGTGGTGAATTGTCGCGGGGTTTCCAGCGCAGGATGGTCACGCAGATAAAAAAGCAGTAGCAGGCTGCAACCGATTGCCAAAGTGGCACGCCAACCCACATGCTTTTCTTTAAGAAATAGGGGTTTGATCGCTCACCTCACCTCAACGTTGAAAAAGGAGTCTCTACTCTGTGGAGAGCAAATCTAGGGCATGTCGATCTACCAGCTCCAATGCCTTGCCGCCACCGCGGGCAACGCAAGTTAGCGGTTCCTCTGCGACAATAACCGGCAAGCCCGTTTCGTCGATAATTCGCTTATCGAGGTCTCGCAGTAACGCACCTCCGCCGGTTAACACAATACCCGACTCTGCGATATCGGCGGCCAATTCAGGGGGCGACTGTTCGAGTGCGACCTTTATAGCACGCAAAATTGCGAGCAGCGGATCAGCCAAAGCATCTCTAATCTCGTCGCTGTTTAAGGTGAAGCTTTTGGGAACCCCTTCGGCAAGGTGTCGGCCCCTGACATCAATTTCTCGAAGCTCACTCGACTCGTAGGCACAGCCAACTTCTTGCTTAATCCGCTCAGCCGAAGAGTCACCTATAAGGCTCCCGTAGCGTCGTCGAACAAAAGCAATAATAGATTCATCGAAACGATCACCACCGACACGAATGGAATCGCGATAAACAACGCCGTTCAGAGAAATAATAGCGATTTCAGTGGTGCCACCGCCGATATCCACAACCATACAACCCGTGGCTTCATCGACCTGCAAACCGGCCCCAATAGCCGCCGCCATAGGTTCCTCGATCAACCGAACCTCGCGAGCACCAGCACTCAAAGCAGATTCTCGTATAGCCCGCCGCTCAACTTGAGTCGACATACAGGGGACGCAGATCAGTACCCTAGGGCTCGGCCGGATGAATTGGGTCTCGTGAACCTTGGCAATGAAATGCTGGAGCATTTTTTCTGTGACCTGAAAGTCGGCGATTACACCATCCTTCAGGGGCCTAATGGCTCTGATGTTGCCGGGTGTTCTGCCCAGCATCCGCTTGGCCTCTCGTCCGACCGCTTCAATGGTCTTCTGGCCATTGTGCATGCGAATTGCCACGACCGATGGCTCATCGAGAATAATGCCTTTATCTTTCACGTAAATCAGCGTATTCGCTGTGCCGAGATCAATCGACAAATCATTGGAAAACAGGCCGCGTAGGCGCTTGAACATACTTTGGTCCCGTGGAATCTATGCGTGCACCCTCTGTAAATCTCACCTGTAGGAGCGCAATGAGGGTGCAGTATTTTGTTATGGCAAAGCCAAGTGCTGAAAAAAAACGGTAAAAAAGGCTCTAAATCAGCGACTTCAAGCTTCGTCTTAAGGCGTGAATGTATCAACGTGGGGGTTTTTGGGCAAGGTGAATCTGTGGTAGCTTCGCCCCTTTCTCTCACAGCGGACATCCCGCCATGCCCACTATTCCTGCAGACGTGCTGTCGGTAGCACAGCTCGCTCGATTGCACATCGACGACACCGCACTAAATGACGTGACAGATCGCTTTGGTCGGACTTTAAATTTGGTTGCAGAGCTGGAAAAAATCGACACCGACGGCGTCGTACCCATGTCTAATCCACACGACATGCATCAGCGACTGCGACCCGATTGTGTGACTGAGAGCAACCAACGTGAAGCACTTCAACAAGCCGCTCCGGCCGTAGCCGATGGATTCTTTCTGGTCCCTAGGGTTATCGATTAATGTCGCTGGAATCTCTCACTTACGCTACCGCATCTGAACTGTCCTCGGCATTACACACTGGTAAAATCTCTGCCGTTGAGCTCACCGAAGCCTGCCTAAATGCCATTGCCACCCACAATTCCGAGGTAAACGCTGTCATCACACTCTGTGAGGACGCCGCGATAGCAGAAGCTAAAGCCGCCGATTTACAGCTACACAACGGGTCAGCCGGGCCTTTGACTGGGGTGCCGCTACTTCACAAAGACATTTTTTGCACCCGCAACGTACCCACCACCTGCGCCTCAAAGATGCTCAGGAACTTTATCCCGCCTTACGACGCCACCGTGGTCAGCCGACTCCGCACGGCAGGAACTGTCATGCTGGGCAAAACGAATATGGATGAGTTTGCCATGGGCTCCTCCACAGAGACCTCAGTATTTGGTGTTACGCGGAATCCTTGGGATCTTAATTGTGTGCCCGGGGGAAGCTCTGGCGGTGCAGCTGCCGCAGTTGCAGCCGGATTTGCCCCGCTTAGCACTGGGACTGATACCGGAGGGTCAATTCGTCAACCCGCCTCCCTATGCGGTATCACAGGATTAAAACCAACCTACGGTCGCGTATCTCGGCTGGGAATTATTGCTTTTGCCTCTTCACTAGATCAAGCCGGCCCCATGACACGAACCGTAGAAGATGCCGCCCTAATGCTCCAAGCCATGAGCGGCATCGATGCCGGAGATTCCACCTCAGCAGATCTTGAAGTACCCGATTTCTCTGCCGGACTCAATCAGCCTGTCGCGGGTCTGAGAATTGGCGTGCCTAAGGAGTATTTCAGTCACAACCTAGACGAGCAGGTTGCTAAAAAAATCCACGAAGCGCTGGATGAATTAGTCAAGGAGGGCGCAGAGCTTGTCGATATTGAACTACCCCACACGGAGCAGGGAATAGCCACCTACTACATTATTGCCCCAGCAGAGGCCTCTACAAATCTTTCCCGCTATGACGGCGTTAGATTTGGCCATCGCTGTGAGAACCCCGAAAACCTCAATGATCTTTATGAAAGGTCGCGCAGTGAAGGTTTTGGCGAGGAGGTGCAACGACGGATTCTCGTGGGAACCTATGCCTTGTCAGCGGGCTTCTACGACGCCTACTTTAAAAAGGCCCAGCAAGTCAGACGCCTTATCAGCGAAGATTTTAAAAAGGCTTTTGAGCACTGCGACGTCATTGCGGGACCTGCTGCTCCCGGCACCGCCTTTCCCTTGGGCGCTAAATCCGACGACCCACTCGCCATGTATCTTGAAGATATATACACCCTCTCAGTTAATCTCGCCGGTCTGCCGGGACTATCTGTTCCTGCTGGACTCATCAATGGCATGCCAGTGGGACTGCAACTCATCGGGCGAGCCTTTGATGAAACGACTTTGCTGAGAATGGGGCATCGGTTTCAGTTACGTACCAACCACCACCTCGCTAGACCCACTATGGCAGGAGCAAACCAATGAGCTGGGAAGTGGTCATGGGGCTTGAGGTACACCTGCAACTTGCGACCAAGAGTAAAATTTTTTCAGGTGCCGCCAATCAATTTGGTGCAGAGCCCAACGTTCAAGCCTGTGCAGTCGACCTTGGCATGCCTGGGATGCTTCCCGTGCTTAACAGTGAAGCTGTGCGGTATGCCGTTATGTTTGGTTTGGCTATCGATGCCCGCTTGGGCAAGCGATCCGTTTTCGACAGGAAAAATTATTTCTATCCCGATTTACCCAAAGGGTATCAGGTCAGCCAATTTTTCGAGCCTATTGTCTGCGAGGGAAAATTTGATATTCCAATGGAGGACGGCTCGGTGTTTCCCATTCGCATTACCCGGGCACACCTTGAGGAGGACGCTGGAAAGTCTGTGCATGACTTATACAGTGGCCAGACAGGCGTTGACCTCAATCGTGCGGGAACTCCCCTTCTTGAGATTGTCACTGAACCCGACTTTCGAACCGCAGCTCAGGCTGTGGCTTACCTGAAAGCCCTGCATTCCCTAGCCATTTACCTAGGAATTTCAGACGGCAATATGGCCGAGGGCTCCATGCGCTGCGATATCAATATCTCGCTGCGAGCCTCAGGCAGTGAAGCGTTTGGCACTCGCACCGAGATCAAAAACGTCAATTCGTTTAAGTTCGTTGAGAAAGCCATCGCCGTTGAAACCGAGCGACAGCAGGACCTACTGGAATACGGGGGAACCATTACCCAAGAAACTCGCCTCTATGACGCCGATAAAAACGAGACCCGCGCAATGCGGTCAAAAGAGGTCGCCAACGATTACCGCTATTTTCCCGAGCCTGATTTACTCCCGATTATTATCGACGATGAATACATTGAGGCTATTAGAGACACGCTGCCTGAACTCCCAAGAGTTAAACAAACACGCTTCATTAGCCAGTATGAGCTAAGCCAATATGATGCTGCTTTACTCGCTGACACACCTACCTTGGCACAATTTTTCGAGACTGCAGCGACCGTAAGTAAAGCACCGAAATTAGCTGCCAATTGGATTCTTGGCGACCTTGCGGGCGCGTTAAATCGCGAGGATCTGGACATCAGCCAATCGCCGGTTTCTGCTGAGGCTCTCGCAGGACTAATCGTTCGAATAGCTGACGAAACCTTGTCTAGCAAATTAGCAAAACAAGTGTTCGAGGGGTTGTGGCAGCAGGAAGGGACTGCCGATGCCATTATTGAAACCCGCGGCTTGAAGCAAGTGACAGATACGGGAGCTTTGGAAGCCATGGTCGATCAAGTGATCGCTGACTGTCCTGACCAAGTGACTCAATATCGAGCCGCCGAAGAAAGCAAACAAAAAAAGCTGATTGGCTTTTTTGTGGGGCAAGTCATGAAGGCATCTAAAGGACAAGCCAACCCACAGCTGCTCAACACACTCCTGGTATCGAAGCTTGGAGAATCCTAAACAAGCGCTAACTGCCCTTGGTTAGTCAGCCGGTCGATCGTAGGGCACCCGCCCCTTGAGAAAGCGCTCTCTGTTTTCACGTTTCTTCTCCAGACTCTTGCGCAACAGCACGTACACAGCGCCTGTGCCGCCATGGACTGGCTGAGCAGAGTGAAACGCCTGAACTTCCTCTGAGTCTTGCAACCAGTGGTTAACGTAGCCCTTTAGCACTGCGGTTTTCTCTTGCTCAGCCTTACGCTGACCTTTGCCATGAAGAATCAATACGGTGCGCAAGCCGTACTGCATGGCGTCCTGAATAAAACTGTGTACATCAATGCGAGCTTGCTTGACTGAAAGCCGGTGAAGATCGAGTCTTGCGTCAATTTCGTATCGACCCTGCCTGAGCTTTTTATAAACGCCATGCTGAATACCGGGGCGCTTAAAGGCTAGAACGTACCAGGCATCAAGAGGCTCGACCCCCTCATCCACCAGTGAATTAAGACGACCCTCTGGCTCCCCTTCAGCGGCTTGCCTACGCGCTTCCCCATCACCGCCATTGTCTTTTCGCAGCAGGCGCTCCCTGGCATCGCGCTTGAGGGGCGTGACTCCCAGCATCTCTGCCTGAAAAAACTCATCTTCTGACACAACCTAGCTCCACAATTAATCGCGCAACACTTTATACTGGCCTAAGGATCATGGAGGATCAAACCGATGAACGGAAATGTGATCACCGGGGCGGGTTATTTTTTTCGTGGGCTAGCGATGCTCACAGACAAACGTCTGCGGGCTTTTGTCATTCTGCCGCTGGTTGCCAATATAAGCCTCTTCATTCTATTAGGAAGTGTCGCCTGGAGCTTGGTAGACGGCTTGGTTCAAACCACCGAAGAAACCCTTCCAAGCTGGTTGAGCTTTCTCACTTGGCTGATCGCACCCTTGCTATGGCTTATGGGCAGCCTGGCCACCGGATACCTATCCACCCTCACAGTTCTTGTGTTGACCTCCCCCTTTCACGCGCTCCTAGCTGAAAAAGTAGAAGAGCAGGTCACCGGACAAGCCGTACCGGCACTGGAAGGTATTGGTAGCGCCATCATTGCCATTCCCCGAGGTATTTTTAAAGAAATTCGCAAGATTCTTTATTACATTCCGCTGGCTATTTTTGTTTTGATTGTGACCGTCATTCCGGGCCTTCAGGCTTTCGCGCCAGTGCTCTGGTTTGCCTTGGGCGCTTGGATGATGGGATTGCAGTTCATGGATTACCCCATGGATAACCACCGCATGAGTTTTGCAGATGTGAAAGAAGCCTGTGCCTCTCGGCGCCTTAGCAGCCTGGGTTTGGGGGGTATGGTAGCTTTTGTCGCGGGGATACCCTTGGTCAACCTCGTGGTCATACCAGCGGCAGTGGTTGGGGCAACCCTAATGTGGTGCGAAGAACTGCGGCACCGGCAATAAAATCAGCCGGCGGTCAGTCGAGCAAATCTGCTGGTGGTGGCACGCACTTCAGGCGCTCACCCAGAAGGGTCTCTATATCTGGCAGTAAAAAGGCGTCGTCTTCACTCGCAAAACTGATCGAAATACCTGTCGCCCCCGCTCGCCCAGTGCGTCCAATGCGGTGCACATAGTCCTCAGGGTCTTCGGGTAAATTGTAGTTAACAACGTGGCTCACACCATCTACGTGAATACCCCGCCCTGCCACGTCGGTTGCCACCAACACGGCGATTTTACCGGACTTGAAATCTGCCAGAGTTTTGGTCCGGCGGGCCTGGGTAATTTCCCCCGACAAAATGCCACAGGAAATACCTGCCTTTCGCAGCTTTTCATGCAGCGATCGAACTTGATCCCGTCGATTGGCAAAGACAATTGTCGATACAGCTTCTGGGCCGCGTAGCACCTTGAGCAACACCTTCAACCGCTCGTGGCTAGTCACCAAATAAACACGCTGGTCCACGGTCGCAGTTGCAACGCGCTCTGGTTCTATTTCCACGGTGACTGGCTCAAAGGTCCATTGTTGAGCCAAGTTGAGAATATCCTGAGTGAAGGTGGCCGAAAACAACAAGGTCTGACGATCTTCCTTTCGCGGCGTCGCCCTAACAATTCTTTTAACCTGAGGAATAAACCCCATATCTAACATTCGGTCTGCTTCATCAAGAACTAGGGTTTCAACGCGGTCGAGGAACAGATCTCGACGCTGCATGAAATCAATTAAGCGTCCCGGGGTTGCGACTACCAGGTCGACCACGCGAGATTGCACTTTGGACAACTGCTTTTGATAGTCTGCCCCACCGATCATAGTCACCGTTTGAAGCCCAGTGAACTTACCAAGATCCTCCGCATCGGCGGCAATTTGCATCACCAGCTCGCGGGTTGGCGCAATAATCACAGCGCGGGGTTCCGCCAAATAGCGCTCACCCTCGGGTGGGTTGCACAGCAAATCATTGAAAATAGTGATAAGAAACGCAGCGGTTTTGCCGGTGCCCGTCTGGGCCTTACCGATGGCATCATGTCCCTGCAGGGTATGCGGCAGGATTTTTGCCTGTATTGGCGAACAGTATTGAAAACCCAGCTCTGCGACCCCTCGTAACAGGGAGTCCTGTAAATCGAGATCATGAAAGCGGGTCTTGTCGTCTACAGCCTCGACAACAAAATCGCTTGGGCTCCAGGATTTTGGACTCTTCGTCGCGGTTAGATTTGCTCAAAATTGAACTCAGTAAAATGTGCGGTGGGGGAGTCTAGCACAGCTTAAGCCGTGCTAAATTATGCCGGACAAGGAGGCACCACAAATTGGCTGCAGCAAAATTAATGACTGGCACGCTCTTACGACGGGAAATGCGGCAATTGCTGCGCTTCGCTTTTCCCTTATTTATTGCCCAGAGCGCCCAAATGGGCACCGGTGTCGTCGATACCATCATGGCTGCCCGCTACGGTGAGCAGGATCTTGCGGCGATTTCTATCGGCATCAACATATGGCTTCCGGTCTATCTCCTTATCTTAGGTACAGTATTTGCCACCGCCACAATCGTGGCTCAGGACTTCGGCGGCGGCCGCATTGAAAAGATACGTCAGCAGCTGCCCCAATCTCTTTGGGTCGCGGTATTCCTTGGCCTCACCTTGAGCCCCGCAATTTGGTACGCGGGCCCCATTCTCGATTTGCTGGGCCTCAACCCCACAACCCGGCAACTCGCTCTCGATTATGCACAAATGGTTGCTCTAGGCATGCCGGCAACGGCTATCTTCCAAGCCCTCCGCTATCACACACAGGGGTTAGGTATTACACAACCGTTTGCCTTCGCTGCGGTTGCTGGTTTTTTGTTGAATGTGCCTCTCAACTACGCGTTCATATTTGGCGAGTGGGGTGCACCAGAACTCGGCGCCAAGGGCTGCGGCATTGCGACGGCAATTTCCATGTGGCTGAGTGTCTTTCTAATTGGCGCTTATGTCCTGCGCAGCAAGAAAATTCGGCTTTATCTCCCCGAGTGGAAACCTGTCGCCCCCGACTGGGTGAAAATTCGCGAAATTTTATCCGTCGGCGCACCAATTGGCCTCACCTTCTTTCTGGAAATGGGCGTTTTCAGTGTCATCGCGCTGTTGGTTGCGAGCTTAGGCGATACCGCCATTTCAGCTCATCAAATCGCCTTCAATGTGTGGGATTTGTACTACATACCCATGCTGGCAATAGGCACCGCCATGTCAACACGCATTGGCCATGCTATTGGCGCAGGTTGGCGTGAAGGCATTTACCGCGCCATGATAGTGGGGGGGGCCATATCTGCTGTAGTGGCGATAGGCACTATGCTCATTTTATTGAGTTTTCCCGGCGCAATTATTGGCATCTACACCGATGCGCCAGATATTCAGTTGCTGGCAACGCGGCTACTCACTCTTTCAGCATTTTTCATCCTCATTGACGGCGCCCAAATCGTGGGCTCATTTATTTTGCGCGCTTACAAAGAAACTCAGTTCCCCTTTATTATGATGGTCGTGTCCTATTGGCTGGTCGCTTTACCCTTGGGGTGGTGGCTAGGCATAGAGCTACCCGACAATCCCAACGACGGTGCCGCAGGCTTCTGGTATGCAACTATTACTGGAATCAGCGTGTGTACCGTATTGATTGGTGCTCGCATTTGGGTGATTTTACATCGGGAGTTACCCAGCGCCGTGGCCGAATAGGGTCACGGACGCTACTGCAATCCGGGCTTTAAATCAGCATCGCACACAACACAGCCAGCTTGCTTGGGCAAAGGCAGTGACGCTGTCGTGTCGGCTCTGAAGTCGTATTGGCGAAGCATTCCCCAGGGAACCTTAGCAACGTCGGTTAGAGCCCCAAGAACATCCAAAACCTGACGAAGGGCAACCGTCGCCACAACCGGCCCTAAAATGCCAAGGGTACCGCAGCTAGCAGTCTCTGAGCCCACCTGTTGAGGGGCGAAACAATGGTAGCAACCCTCTTTACGCGACCCTGTAAAAGCGATGTTTTGACCGGCCATTTGCACTGCAGCCCCCATGAACCAGGGCAGCCCTCTGTCGGCTGTGAGGCGATCAATCAGTAATCTCGCAGCATGGTTGTCTGTTCCATCTACCACAACATCGACAGCGGCCAGCAAGTCAGCACCAGAGGTTTCATCAAAAAATACCGGATGGCACTGCACATCAACTGCGCCATTCATTTGATGCAAGCGCTGGGCTAAAACCTCAGCTTTAAACCGCCCAACGTCGGCCTCGGTATAGGCTATTTGGCGCGGCAAATTGCTAGACTCAATACGATCGGCGTCGACTAGGACCAAGCGGCCTACACCCGCTGCGGCAAGGTATTGAGCAGCCAAGGCGCCCAACCCACCGCAGCCAACAATGAGCACCGAAGCGGCACCCAAACGCTCTTGGCCCTCTAGCTCAAAGCCCGGGACCAACAATTGTCGGGAATATCGTTCAAGCTCGCTGTCGTTCATAAAGGCCGATAACCCCCCGTCACTCGCTCACGCCCGGCGAGATCGCGCCGTGTTTCAACCCCCTGCCAACCCTGGGTCACAAGAAGATTTCGAACATCGGGGCCCTGATCCCAACCGTGCTCTAACAACATCCAGCCACCGGGCTCGAGTGCCGCTTGCCCATCGGTGGCTAACTGTTGAAGCGCCTGCAAACCATCAATACCGGATGTTAGCGCCATCTTAGGCTCTGCAGGAAGATCGCCCTGATGCAGGTGGGCATCGTCTTCCCGAATATAGGGTGGATTTGCCACGATAAGATCGAAGCGGCGTGCCAGTATTGGCTCGAACCAAGAACCAAGTAACCACTCCACGTCCAAGCTCAGTTGCTTTCCGTTGGCGCGCGCTACGCCCAAAGCAGCCGCGCTCAAATCGACAGCGGTCATCTCGCTACGAGGACATTCATGTTTAACCGCTAGAGCGACGGCACCGCTGCCCGTACCCAAATCCAGACAGCGCTGGTGTGAACGCGCTTTCAGCAATCCCGCCGCCCACTGGACCAGCAGTTCTGTGTCCACTCTTGGGATGAGCACATCGGGAGTAATCTTTAGCGGCAAAGACCAGAACTCCCATTGGCCTAAAATATAAGCCAAGGGTTCACCGGCCTGCCGTCTCTCCACCAGGCCTAAAAAATGCGCCGCCCTAGACTCGGTAACCGAATCGTCGCCATGGGCATACAACCAGCTGCGATCACATTCGAAAGCGTGGAAAAGTAGTAGTTCTGACTCCTTCCGAGGCAGCTTCGCCTCTCTGACCAGAGTCTGAAGCGTGGTCACTCCGCCGAACCGAGGGCAGCCAACAAATCGGCCTGGTGCTCGGTCCGTAGCGGTTGCACCAGTGCATCAAGCTGGCCTTGGACGATCTCATCAAGCTTGTAAAGCGTTAGATTGATCCGATGATCGGTCACACGGCCCTGAGGAAAGTTGTAGGTCCTAATACGTTCTGACCGGTCACCACTGCCGACAAGGTCACGACGCTCTGCGGCCTGCTCACTGTGCGCTTTTTCTTCGGCGGCGGTCAAAAGGCGAGCAGACAATAGCGACATGGCCCGGGCGCGGTTTTTATGCTGGGAGCGCTCATCTTGACACTCCACCACGACGCCAGTCGGCAAATGCGTTATCCGCACCGCAGAATCAGTGGTGTTGACGTGTTGACCACCGGCCCCGGAAGACCGGAATGTATCGATGCGCAGATCTTCCTTCCGAATATCAATCGCTTCAACGTCATCGGGCTCCGCCATTACGGCGACCGTGCAAGCCGACGTATGAATTCGTCCTTGCGACTCGGTTTCAGGAACCCGTTGAACCCGATGGGCACCCGACTCAAACTTCAGGTGAGCGTACACATCTTCCCCGACAACCCGAGAAATAATCTCCTTGAACCCGCCATGATCGCCAGCGCGGTCAGAGATCGTTTCAAGTCGCCAACCCTTACTTTCGGCGTAGCGGCTATACATGCGAAACAGATCTCCTGAAAAAATGGCTGCCTCGTCACCCCCTGTACCCGCTCTAATTTCGAGATAGACGTTGTTACTGTCGCGCTTATCCCTAGGCAGCAACAGCACCTGTAAATCTGCCTCAATCTTATCCACCAGCTCCGTCGAAACGGCAAGCTCATCCGCCGCCATTTCGCGCAGCTCGGGATCAGAATCAGAGAGCATTTCTTGGGCCGCCTCAACGTCCGCTGACGCGCTACGGTGGGCCGTAAAAGCCACAACAACTTCATCAAGCTGCGAATATTCTCGAGAGAGCTCACGAAATAGATTCGTGTCCTCAGCGGTTTCTGGATCGCCCAGTAGCGCTGCCACTTCCTCGTGGCGATCAACGAGGCTGGCTAACTTAGCGGTTAAAGAACTCTTCACTGAAGGGTGGGGTTTTCGTCTTCAGAAGACGCCGTTTCGTTAAGCCCCAACAACGCTTTAGCGCGAGTCACCTGCCCGTCATCCCCCTCCCGTGCTATCTGACGCAAGCCAGCGGTCGGCGCATGAATCAGCTTGTTGGTTAAGTCCCGAGCTAACCGTCGTATAACATCTTCCGGGGTCTCACCCCGCTCTACCGACTTTATGGCCTTGGCCAACTCAACCTCTTGTATTGCCAACGCTGATTCGCGGAATGTGCGCACCACGTCGGCGGATTGCCGGCCGCGAAAATCTTCCTCGACACCGACCACACCCGCATGAATGATGCCATCGGCTTTATTGGCTTCACTCGCCCGCAGCCTCAAATTTTCAGCAATGACATCTTTCAAGTCATCGACAGAATATAAATAGATATCTGAGAGTTCGGATACCTCTGGCTCAATATCTCGAGGCACGGCAAGGTCAATCAGCAGCATCGGCCGATAGTGCCGCTGGCGCAGCGCGCGCTCAACCGCGCCTTTTCCCAAGATCGGCAGTTGGCTCGCCGTTGAGCTGATGACGATATCTGCCTCGGGAAGCCTGTCAGGGACGTCGGCTAACATGACTGCGCTGGCATCAAACTGCTGTGCCAACGATTCGGCCCGTGCCAGTGTCCGATTCGCAATAATTAAGTTGCCTAAGCCCGCATCACAAAGGTGCCGTGCCACCAACTCGATAGTTTCACCTGCCCCGAGCAACAACGCCGTGCGCTTGGACAGATTGGAAAAAATGTGCCCCGCTAAATCGACTGAGGCATAGGCTACGGATACCGGGTTCTCCCCAATTGCTGTATCCGTTCTTACCTTCTTCGCAATTCTAAAGGCCTCAGGAAACAATCGTTGTAACCGGCTGCCAACCGCACCGGCCTCCTCAGCCACGGCAAAGGCCGATTTGAGCTGCCCAAAAATTTGGGGCTCCCCCAGCACCATGGAATTCAGACCCGCAGCAACGCGGACAAGGTGTGTCAAAGCCTGCTTTCCATGATGTCGATAAGTACAGGTCGATAGAGCCTCAGCGGGCAAACCGTGATGCTCGGTAACCCAAGTCACCAGCGCCTCACTGGCACCAAGCGGATCTCCAGAGGTGGGAACCACGCCGTATATCTCGGTTCTGTTGCACGTCGACAGAATGACCACTTCGGTAATGGGTGCTGTCGCGAGGGCGCTTCCCAAAGCGTTGGCAATGTTTTCCGGGGCAAAAGAAACCCGCTCTCTGACATCGAGAGTCGCTGAATCGTGATTAATGCCAACCGCTATAAGTTCTTGAAACACAGAGCGCAAAGTTTTCTCATTTGGGAGCGCCATAATAGCAGAATACGTGGACTCTGCTGCTTATAAAGATGCCCCGTTAATGGGTTTGATCTCGCGGCTGTGTCATCATTGGGACATGATGAATAAAATTTACATTTTTGCGATGCAGCTTGGGTTCCTTGTGACCCTCACTGCCTGTCAATCAACAGCGCCTGCAACAGCGACAGCCCCCAACCCGACGTCGCAAGCGCCTTCGGAAGAATCGGCATTGGCCAAAGCAGACGAGGTCGCCGAACTCGAGCCTCTTCCCGAAACACCGATTCCAGCCGCTAGTCTTTATCCGCTACTGCAGGCCGAGTTTCTCCTGCGCCAGCGACGCCTCGACGAAGCTTTAGAAATATTGACCCGAGAGGCCATGCAACTCCAGGATCCGGAGTTGACCCGCCGGGCGCTGAGACTGGCAGAGTTCCAAAAAAACGACCGTCACGCCCTTGTGCTATCCATGAGACTCACCAATCAAGACAGCAATGACGGCGCTGCAGCCGTAACGGCTATGGGCTTGCTGATACGCGCAGGACAGCCTGAGCGCGCCCTGACATTTGCGAGGACAGCCAAGGAGCGCGGCGCGCGAATCAACGCTCCAGCTCTTATGGTGTCTTGGGACAAGTTAGAACCTACTCGGCAAAGAGCCACCGCAGAAGCCATTGAAGCCCTCGCTGCTGACTGGCCCGAAGATCAGGACATCGCGATTGCGCTCGCCTATTTATACCGAGCACAAAATAAACCTGATGCTGCGCTGGAGACACTTGACCCGGTTTTAATTGCAAGCCCCAACGAAGAGCGGGCACTTTTGCTATGGACACAAATTAAGCTGGACCAAGATGCCTCTAAACCGTTTAAGCGGCTACGCGCGGCATTGAAGCGAGTTCCCGATGATGAGGCTATGCGCTTGCAGTTCGCGCGCTTACTGGCGAGTACCGAGCGATACGATGAGGCTCGCGAACAGTTCTCAGCACTATTAATGCTCTCACCCAGAAATGGTGATTATTTATTTTCTCTGGCACTCATAGAAATTGAAGCAAAACAGTTGGACGCGGCAATTGCGAATCTCCAAGCACTGGTTGATCTCGGACAGCGCCCAGACGAGGCACAATATTATTTGGGCCGAGTTTACGAGGATCGCGGCGAAGACGCCGATGCCATAAGTTCTTACGATCAAGTAGGGCCCAGCAGGGAGTTTTTTGATGCAACTCGCCGCGGGGCAGAGCTGCGCCTAAACGCAGGCGACACTCGTGATTTTCAAGAAGGCTTTAGACAGTCACGAGCAAATCATCCAGGGCAAGCAGAACAACTTTACGGCTTGGAAGCCGAGCTTCTTGGAGAGATCGACGAGAAAGAGCTGGCGATTGAAGTCTACACAGAGGCCCTAGACTTGTTTCCCGAATCTGTCTCACTGCTTTACGGCCGAGCCATGACCTTTGAGGTGCTAGGCGATATTGCGGGTATGGAAAATGACCTGCGCGCTATTTTGGTGTTTAAGCCGAACAACGCCACAACACTCAACGCACTGGGCTATACGCTAACCGTGCACACCAACCGCTATGAAGAGGCCGCTGATTTAATCGAAAAGGCGCTCCAGTTGTCCCCCGGTGAGCCCGCTATTTTAGACAGCCTGGGCTGGGTTTACTTCAAATTGGGGCGCTTTCTTCAAGCCGCTGATTTACTGAAAGAGGCTTACGCGCGTTTCCCTGACGCTGAAGTGGCCGCTCATCTTGGTGAGGTGCTTTGGGTTTCAGGAAAAGAGCAAGACGCACTGGCCATTTGGCGAGCATCACTTGAACAACAGCCAGATGCCACCCACGTGACACAAGCACTCGAGCGCTTAGGTGTGTTGCTGGAAGAAGCCCCTGTTGACTGAACGAGGGCTAAAGTTTGCCAGTGCTATGGTAGCGATGGTACTTATGATTAGCGGCTGCGCGAGCAAACCTACTCACCCTGACCCCATCGCGCAGAGACCGGCCCGGGATCACATTGGTTGGTCCTTGCAAGGCAAGGCTGCTGTGACCCAGAAAGATCAAAATAGCAGCACCGTTAATTTGGCCTGGTCTCATCCCGGGATCACTCACGACCGCATCCGTTTGAGCGGCCCTCTGGGCACCAGCCCGCTAGATTTACAGCGAGAGGGCGATCATTTGTTTTGGCTAAATGAGGGCAGGCGAGAACCCCTAGGCTCGCTACCCTTGAATGAGGACGCGCAGTCTATTGTGGCCCTCCTCCCCCTAGACTCGGTCAGTGCTTGGCTTTTAGGGTACCCCGACAGCCCAGCTGGCTGGGCGGTTGAAATTACCCAATGGCAAGTTATCGAAGGTTGGCAGGTACCCCGTAAGATCGAGGCCTATCGCGACGACCTATCAGTTCGACTCGTCGTTTTGTCATGGGATTTTGAGACCACACATCAATGATCACATCCCTGACCTGCCTGTCACCGGCCAAGCTCAATCTATTTCTGCATGTCACGGGAAGACGTGATGACGGTCGTCACAACCTGCAAACCGTCTTTCAGCTGTTAGATTGGGGCGATGCAATGACCTTTGAGCGACAAAACACCCCCGGCTGCACTTTAGAAACTGACTTTAAAGGGGTACCACCCGCCGAAAATCTGATACTGCGAGCCGCAAGCCTTTTGATGCCTGAAAACCAAAGTATGGACGGGGTACGCATTAACATTAAAAAAAGCATCCCAATGGGCGGAGGCTTAGGGGGTGGCAGCTCCAACGCCGCAACCACTTTGCTGGCGCTAAACCACCTGTTTGCGCTAGGACACAGCGCAGAAACACTCGCTGAAATGGGCCTGAAGCTAGGCGCCGACGTGCCAGTTTTTGTTTTAGGCCGCAGTGCGTGGGGCGAGGGTATCGGTGAGATATTAACGCCTATGTCGCTACCCGCAGACTGGTTTGTCATTCTCAGACCCGACTGTCATGTGAGCACTGCAGATATCTTTAACGCGGCAGAATTGACAAGGAACACAGCGCCGATCACAATGTCGGCCGCTTTCAAGGGGTGCGTGCACAACGACTTACAACCTGTCGTTGAGATACGTCATCCCGAGGTGCGTAACGCGTTGAAATTACTGAGTAATTCAGCGCCTGCAATGATGACTGGCAGCGGAGCCTGCGTGTTCGCCCAAGTGGAGACACAAGCACAGGCCCAAGCCATCGCGGCAAAAGTACCGGAGTCACTGGCTCCGGTGGTAGCGAGAGGCATTAACCACAGGCCTCAATTTGTTGCAGAGCACGACTAACGTTTATTGGGGTGTCGCCAAGTGGCAAGGCAGCGGGTTTTGATCCCGCCATTCGCAGGTTCGAATCCTGCCACCCCAGCCATCTAACCGAAGTTGCAGGAAAACGAGGCGTCGATCATGTCATCTAAGATTATGGTCTTTACGGGAAACGCAAACCCCGAGCTAGCCCATCAAGTGGCCGATCGTCTGTACCTGACACTTGGCGCCGCACAGGTCAGTAAGTTTTCTGACGGCGAGATTACGGTCGAACTTAATGAAAATGTTCGAGGCAAGGATGTCTTTGTCATTCAGAGCACCTGCCAGCCCACCAACGACAACTTGATCGAACTGGTTTTGATGATCGACGCTTTGCGCAGAGCCTCTGCGGGTCGTATCACCGCGGTTGTGCCCTACTTTGGCTATGCTCGTCAGGACAGGCGCGTACGCTCAGCGCGAGTGCCTATTTCGGCCAAGGTGATCGCCGACATGATGGCCGCCGTGGGCGTGGACCGCGTATTAACCGTGGACCTTCACGCAGAGCAAATACAGGGCTTCTTCACCTGTGCCGTTGACAACGTTTACGCCTCGTCAGTTCTAAACCACGACATCACTCGTTGTAAATATGAAAACCTGGTAGTCGTGTCTCCGGACATTGGTGGTGTTGTTCGAGCAAGGGCCATCGCCAAACAGCTCGATGACGCCGAACTCGCGATCATCGATAAACGCCGGCCACGGGCTAATGAAGCCCAAGTCATGAACCTTATTGGTGACGTCGAAGGCCGCACCTGCATCATGGTTGATGACATGGTAGATACCGCAGGCACCTTATGCAGCGCGGCTAAGGCCCTTAAGGAGCGCGGCGCTGTTAAAGTTGTCGCCTACTGCACCCACGCCGTGCTCTCGGGCAAAGCTTTAGAAAATATCCGCAATTCAGAATTAGACGAACTCGTGGTTACCGATAGCATTCCACTGTCGGACGAAGCCAAGGCACTCAATATTCGCCAGCTCACGATCAGTGATCTCCTCGCAGAGTCTATTCGTCGGGTCAGCAACGAAGAATCCATTAGCGCACTGTTTGACGAGTAATCGTTGAACGGTGTAAACCCACTCATCGCCGCACCGGTCGCAGGTAACGTGATGAACACAAAGGAGACAGACCATGTCTGATTCTTTCGAAGTACAAGCCCAGGTTCGGGTTGACGAAGGGAAAGGTGCGAGCCGCCGCCTACGTCGACTTGAAGCAAAAGTGCCTGGTGTCGTTTACGGCGGTACAGCCGCAGCCATTAGCATTAGCCTGATCCGCAAGGATTTGGAAAAAATGATGGAGCAGGAAACGTTTTACGCATCGGTACTCAACGTTAACGTTGATGGCAATGTGGAGACGGCCATTCTCAAGGATGTTCAACGCCATCCCGCTAAGGGCTTCCCTATGCACGTCGATTTTTTGCGCGTGCAAGCCGATAAAGCGATTAAGGTTAACGTACCCCTACACTTCACCAATGAAGATGTCTGTGAAGGTGTCAAGATGGGCGGCGGCATGGTGCAGCATCAGGCTACCGACATAGAGGTTCAGTGTTTGCCAGGTGATATTCCTGACTACATTGAAGTTGATATGACTGCCGTTGAATTGGGTCAGATCGTGCACCTGTCCGACCTCACACTGCCAGCGGGTGTAGAGTCGACGGCACTGGCTCTGGGCGACGACCATGACCTTGCTATTGCGTCGGTTATCGCACCAAGAGGTAGTAAAACTGAAGATGATGCTGACGATACCGAAGCTGAGGGCGAGGAGCCCGCAGCGGAAGAGTGAGTCGATCCTTTGCTGGCCATCCAGCTCATCGTTGGGCTCGGTAACCCCGGCAAATCCTACGAAGGCACCCGTCATAATGCGGGTGCCTTTTTCGTAGAGGAGCTGGCCCGCCAATGCAGCTCGGCACTAACGCCAGAGAGTAAGTTTCATGGCGACACTGCCCGCGTAAGCTTTGCAGGACATGAACTGCGGCTATTGCGTCCCAGTACGTTTATGAATAAGAGCGGCTTAGCTGTGGCTGCGCTGGCAAATTTCTATCGTATTGCGCCGGAAGCTATTTTGGTTGCCCACGATGAACTGGACATTGCTCCGGGTACAGCACGCTTCAAGCAGGGCGGTGGACACGGTGGCCACAACGGCTTACGTGACATTATTCCTGCCCTTGGCGGCAACCGGGAGTTTCACCGCTTAAGAGTAGGTATTGGGCATCCGGGACGCGCGAGTGAGGTCTCAAATTATGTCTTGGCTAAACCCAGTAAAGCCGATCGACAGGCTATCGACGCTATTGTTGATGAAGCCGTAGCTAGCTTGCCACTGCTTTTAGCGGGCGACGCGGTCAAGGCCATGACACGATTGCACAGTGTTGATAGCTCCCAACCACCCAATTTTTAACGCTGTAGTTACCGGATAAAGGAAAAAACATGGGTATTAAATGTGGCATTGTAGGACTGCCTAATGTGGGCAAATCCACGCTGTTCAATGCGCTCACCGAGGCCGGTATTGACGCGGAAAACTTCCCGTTTTGCACCATTGAGCCTAACGCGGGTGTGGTGCCTATTCCCGATCCTAGGCAGCACAGTATTGCAGCTTTGATCAACCCCGAACGCGAGATTGCAGCCACCATGGAGTTTGTCGACATTGCAGGTCTTGTAGCTGGCGCCTCCAAGGGAGAAGGCTTAGGTAATCAGTTTTTGGCCAATATCCGCGAGACTGATGCCATTGCTCACGTCGTGCGCTGCTTCGAAGATGACAACGTGATTCACGTGGCCAATAAAATAGACCCTACATCGGACATAGAGATCATCAATACAGAGCTTGCACTCGCCGACCTAGAGTCTTGCGAAAAACAGCTAACTAAGGTGACTCGTACAGCGAAAGGCGGCGATAAAGAATCAATCGCCATGAAGCAGTTGTTAGAGGACAAACTGTTGCCACAGCTTAATGAAGCCCAGCCTATTAGAGCGCTGACATTAGACGACAACGAGCAAGCCCTTCTGAGCACCCTTCATCTGCTAACCACTAAGCCCACCCTATATATTGCCAACGTGGCAGAGGACGGGTTTGAGAATAACCCCCACCTCGATACCGTGCAGAGCATCGCCGCCGCCGAAGGCGCTGAGGTCGTTGCCATATGTAACAAGCTAGAATCAGAAATCATCGAACTCGAAGACGACGAGAAACAGGATTTTCTGGCTGAAATGGGCATGGAAGAACCCGGGCTTAATCGTGTCATTCGTGCCGGATACAAGCTTCTCAATTTACAAACCTACTTCACCGCTGGGCCCAAAGAGGTCAGAGCCTGGACCGTGCCAGTTGGCGCCACAGCGCCACAGGGCGCTGGCGTGATTCACACGGATTTCCAGAAAGGTTTTATTCGCGCTGAAGTGATTGGTTATGACGACTTCATCGCGCATAAAGGGGAACAAGGCGCGAAAGATGCCGGACGCTGGCGCCTTGAGGGTAAGGAGTACATCCTGGCCGACGGCGACGTCATTCACTTCCGATTCAACGTTTAGTAACTGCTACAGGTTGACTTGGAGGCAGCAGTTGTAGAAAATCGCGCTCCTCGCAACACACCCTTTGTGGCTACGTAGCTCAGCTGGTTAGAGCACAGCATTCATAATGCTGGGGTCGGTGGTTCAAGTCCACCCGTAGCTACCATCTCTCTCCTAAGCTCTACAAGGTATTGTCTTTCGCCTAGGAGACGCGAGTGAGTTGCTCTCTATTTCGCCATTTATCTCGTTTATACTCCGACAAACGGCCGGAGATTATGGGCGCTAGATCCTGACTACTTAAAACACGAGGCTTTGAATTGTCAAAATCGCGATCTGACTTATCTAACAATGGCCGCGCCACACCAGCCGAGCAAGTACAACGCCTAGAATCTGATGGGTTTGTGCTATTGCCTCCCGTCTTGGACGCAGAGACGGTCGCGACTCTTTTGGCCGTATCCCGCGAGAGATTACAGGCAATGCGCTCAGCGCTAGGGACAAAAGACATAGGTATTGGCAGTGCGGCTGGCTACGACGAAATTGTCCAGCGCTCTCCGGGACGCTGGGATGTTCCAATAACGCCGCAGCAGTTTGGCGTGGTTGATCGGGACCTGCCCTGGTGGGGGCTTATCAGCGCAATACTGGGTGAAGATGCCGAGCACCTCTTCAGCGGTGTAGTGTCTTCTGACCCCGGTAGCCCGGCACAGTATTGGCACACAGATTCCCCGCACGATTCTAGGGAGCACCTGCCAGCACACGCCATCAACGTATTAGTCGCCTTACACGATATCCCGTTGACCATGGGGCCGACCGAGTGTGCTCGGGGCTCCCACTTTCTGAGCAATCATTTAAGCAATCCGTCTCTGGTGCTCAAAGAGCTTATCTACCAGCATGAGGGCACAGCACCCGAGACTCTGGTTGGGGATACTGAAACTGAAATACCCGAGGCTTGCGCTCAGGCTATGGTGGCGGGCTCATGTCTAATCTTTGATGATCGCTTATTGCATCGCGGCCTGGGCAACCAGTCGGATAACACCCGACACGTGGCCTATTTTTCGTATCGTCAAAAAGGCTACACGGCAAACACCCACTTTGAAGCTACGCGGTCAGTGGTTGAAGTAAACCCCTAGCTACCGCCCCTCTATGGCTCAGATACGGTATTGATAATTACAAATTCACGATACCTTTCAGGCATCGTCCAGTAACCGGTGTACCCCGCAGGTAAGATCAGGGAATCGCCGGTCTTGTATTCGACCTCGGCACTATTATCTGGGCTCAAAATTAAGCGCCCCTTTAAAATATGGATATATTCATCATAGGGCAGCCCATCGATACGCACTCTTCCAGGATCGACATCAAATACATAGGCCGATATTTTTCCCTCGAAAAACAAATGGGAGCTGCTGTTTATCGTGCCTTCCGTTGATATTGCCTCATCAGACTCGGCTTCGGTGACAACAAGCCCCTGCCCCTCGAGAAAATGCTTATGTATCGTAATGGGTAGTATCGGTTCACTGACAGCATCGGCCCATATCTGATTCGAAAACAGTGCAATAGAGCCGGTAACCAGTAAAGCTACGGCAACGCCTAATTTTGACCCTGTGAAATAAGCCATCGTTTTCCCTCGTATTGGTTCGTCGAGTAACGCGATCTTGCGAGACCAGACCACGCGCCGTATTGGCATACATGCAACTAAAAATCTCCTCGTACCCGCCCAAGCACTTCAGACGCTGAGCTGCTTAACAGGTGCAAAAATTTTGAGATTGTCAGCGCTGATCGAGCATTCGCTTTGGATCAAAAACCTGAGTGGCGGCAGCAACTGTCTTACCACCGCCCCATCTAGTGTGATCCGATATGAGCCGGCGGGGCTCTGCTAACGGTTTTATTGAATGCTTAGCTCAGCCAGTTTGTGGGTATCGAAATAATAGGGCCTGACTTCGCTGATTTTCCCATCCTTAAAATGAAAAACTTCCGTCATTGGCATATTGAAAGGGACGCCAGTCTTATTTTTACCGGCAAACTCAGAAATCACCAAGACCATATCGCCAACTTCAGCCATGGCATTGACAGAAAGCTGGAGGTCATCCCAAGTGCTCAACACTTTATCGACTAACCGCATATAACCATCAGGTCCCCTATGCACTCCGGCGTAAGGTAGGCAATCTGCCTCGGTCACAAAAACCTCAGCATGCAAATAAGATTTCATGAGTTCGAAATCACCGGCAGCCATTGCATCAAACATGGCTTGCACTTTGTCTTTATTTGATCGGGTCATTGTAAGTTCCTTTTGTACCGCCTACTGCCACACAAAAACGATGCTCTCGTGGGGATGGCAACCTCCACCGCGCCCCAGAAGTTCTTCGAGTGATAGCGCAGTTTCGTGATGAATATTGACAACGCTCTCCGGCTACGCACCTCCGCAATCTATTACATGTCATATGACATGTAAAGATCACTCAATCTTATGTTGCTGGAATCGGCGCTATGTTCTGCCACTAGGCCGAAGAGAACTGCCCGCATTCACCCGCAGGCAACATGTCACTTGAAACTATGCAAACTGGTCGACAACTAACCTCAATAAGATTTCAAGGAGGACGACGATCGGGCCTTCAGCCACTTTCAGGCCTGCTGTGTAACCCATAGGAGGTTTGCTAGAGATAGCGTTTTGATTTTCGCTTACTCTAACTTCTACTTCATTTAGGGAGCAGTTGCTCAGCAAAGGCACCTAAAAGGAACCGCCTTAATTCTTCGAGATATTTTTGAGACATTGCGTACACTGGCACGAGCCTGCCCAGCCCACAGCACACATAACCCAAGCTCTTAATGAGAAAGAAGACCAACAGATGATTCAATTTGGCGTACTAGGCACGGCCCGGATAACCCCAGAGGCACTGATCTATCCATGCATGAACGAACCCTTGGCCAATATCCGTGTTATTGCGGCACGAGACAAGCATAGAGCCAATACCTTTGCAGCCGCCCATCACATAGACACCGTGTGCGACAGCTACCTTGATGTTATTAACCACGCGAAGATCAATGCTGTTTACATTCCACTTCATATTCCTGCCCACCATCCGTGGACCATGGCGGCCTTGAAGGCAGGTAAACATGTCCTGTGCGAAAAGTCCCTTGCTTGTAACGCTGAAGAGGCGCGAGAAATGAATCAGCGGGCTAAAGATCAAGAGTTGGTGCTAATGGATGCATTCCACTATCGCTACCACCCTTTATTTGCTCGAATGAAAAACATTGTTGCCAGTGGCACGCTGGGTACTATTTCATCCATCGATGCCGCCTTTCACACGCCAGTCACCGATCCAAGTGATATTCGAATGAACTACCACTTGGGCGGGGGCGTCACAATGGATATAGGCTGCTACCCGATCTCATGGGTTCGGCATTTAACTGACACTGAACCGACCGTTATTTCGGCGACAGCTGAAGTTGGCCCACCGCAAGTTGACCTTTTTCTAGAAACAAAAATGGAAGCCGGCAACATCGCCATCACTACCTCGGCAGATATGCGGGCCTCGGCATCGTTTAAGGCAGAAGTCACAGTCAGGGGAAGTCTCGGGGAAATGCGCGTCGACAACGTCATTGCACCACAGTTGGGTCACCTTCTAACCCTCAACGTGGGAAAAAAAATAACCCATCAGAGCGTTGATCGCAGGCCTACCTATGCTTATCAGCTCGATGCCTTTATCGCGGCAATTGAAACAGGCGAATCTCTTTGGACGGATGGCGACGATGCCGTTGCCCAGATGACGGTGATTGACCGGTGTTATGAAGCCGTCGGCTTGCCTATTCGTGGCCTGAAACTCTGACCGGTCCTGAGGGTTATGTCTTGCTCCAGTAGCCCGGCAAGGCGTCTGCAAGCAAGCCAAAAAAGGCTTGTCGACGGGAGACTGCCCTCACATTCAGCATAAGGCTCGCACCGACGTTGTTGAAACTGCAGCCAAAATCAACAGCCTTTAAAACTATGCGGCCGCCCTGGGTACAGCAAACCAGCGCAGTCTTTCAGCCGACTCAGAAAGCACCAGAGAAGAAGCGCTTTCTGCGGGCTTATGGGAAAGTATCTCGCGCCGGGCATCATCCAAAACGCCTTCGAGGGGGACAGAAAGCCCTGCATCATTTTTGGCTTCGCCAACCATTTCTAAAAAACTGACCCCAGATAGACTGCTCACCAACTGTCCGCTACTACCCGCATACCGCCAGACCCCAGCACCTTCATCGAAGTGGTACCAGGGCAGCATACGCCAGCCATACTCTGCCACGATAGCAATGGCCTGCAGCAGGTAGCTGAACTCAGCCTCATCGATAAAATAATTGAAGTTGAGTCGCACCCAGCCTGGCCTTAATACTATTGCACCTCGCTCGATTTCAGTCTCGATCGCCCGACTATAAGCCATGTTCATACCCAGTAAACTGTGACCGTAGGGGCCTGCGCATGAACAGCCACCACGCACTTGAATGCCAAAAAGGTCATTCAACAGAGAAACCACAAACCCGTAGTGCAGGTCTTTCTCGCCGTGTTTAAAGCGCATTGAAATGATAGACAAGCGCGGTGCTTGCGTATTGCCCAGTATCTCTAGATTCGGGCAATTGCCAAAAAACGCCATCGCCCGCTCTGCATATTGCTGCTCAACCTTCTCAATTACGGCGGTGCCAACATCTTGCTGGAGCTTGAACACCAGCCCCGCACGAATGGACTCTACGATGCCCGGTGTACCTCCCTCCTCTCGGCGCTCAGGATCTTCGAGGTAGCGATGATCCTCGGGCGTCACGTACTTCACCGTGCCACCACCCACAACTGCAGGAATGGTATTTTTCAAAATGCTGCGTTTGGCGACCAATACGCCAGGAGTACCCGGACCGCCAATGAATTTGTGGGGTGAAATAAAGACCGCATCCAAAATCGCTGGCTCTCCCTCATCGGCTGAACCATTCATGTCGATATCAACATAAGGCGCCGCCGCAGCGTAATCCCAAAAAGCTAGAGCACCCTGGCGCTTGAGCAGGCGGGTGACTGCCTTCACATCACTTTTTATACCCGTTACGTTCGAAGCGGCAGAGAAGCTTCCAATCTTCAATGCTCGGTCGCGATACTTATGCAGCGCTGCTTCCAGAGCCGAAAGGTTTATTTGGCCCTCATCATCCAACGGAATTGCTTCGACGTCGGCAATACTCTCGCGCCAGGGCAATTCATTGGAGTGGTGCTCATAGGGGCCAATAAAAACCACCGGTCTCTCTTGGGCCGGAATAGCGCTCAGCAGCGAGTAACGACTGGCCAAATCGTGGGGCAGCCGCAGACCCAATATATCGATTATTTTGTTTATGGCAGCAGTGGCTCCCGAGCCACAAAATATAATCTGATCCTCTTTAGTGCCCTTAACAGCCTTACGAATCTCTTCCCGAGCCTGTTCCCTGAGCGCCGTTGTCTGCGCGCCGGTAAAGGACGTTTCTGTATGGGTGTTGGCATACCAGGGGAGCACTCGGTCTCTAATGAAATCCTCAATGAAACCTAGCGCCCGTCCAGAGGCCGTGTAGTCTGCGTAAATCAGCGGCTTCTGACCAAAGGGCGTTGTAATTTCGCGGTCGGCACCAATGACCGAGTGACGTATTAGTTCTATCAACTGGCTCACAGCTCAATCTCATTGCTTGAATGCGTTAAGACTAAACTGAATAGGGAAAAACATTGTGCCCAATTTCAGCAAGGTTCGCGCAAAAATCGAAACACCGTCTCTTTAAATAGCATTTTTATGGTTTAATATTTTAATTATCCTGTAAAAACGATACGGACGGCGAAATTATGGACAAGACAGACCGATCTATCCTTTCCTACCTTCAAGTCGATGCCTCGCTGTCAGTTGGAGATCTCGCCGACAAGGTGAGTATTTCTAAGTCTGCCTGTTGGCGCAGAATTCAAAAGCTAGAGGAGCGCGGAGTAATTCGCGGCAGGGTCACCCTTTTGAACGCCAACGCACTTGGGCTAGACCTCACTGTATTCATTTCAGTTCGCACCAATCAGCACAATGAGCCCTGGGCAGCAAATTTTCGCGCAACGGTCGAGGACATTCCGGGAGTGCTCGAGGTCTACCGGATGGGGGGCGACGTCGACTACCTTATCAAAGCTCTAGTGCAGGGCATGTCGGGTTACGACAAGCTCTATCAAGAATTAATAAAAGCTGATCTTTACGATGTCACCGCCAGCTTTGTCATGGAGGTCATCAAGGAGACGTCTGAATTGCCCCTTTAAATAAGACGCGCTTTAATCGTTGTAACCGGTGCACCCACAGCATCAGCGGCCTTTAGCGTTTCCAACAAAAAATTGCCATTTCGCTGGGGTTTTCGATTCCTTATTGAGCGATTTAGTTGCTGGAAAACAGTAACCCAACTTTAGGTTTGAACCGCAGAATGACGGATTCTGCCGTGTACTGCATCAACGTATGACCAGTAAACTGCCCAGAGTTTGGCTTCGCGGGAAGAACGCTAGGGTGGGAGGTTGAAATGAAGGAATCCGCTAACCGTTCCAACATGACAGGGCCCTTGAAATCATCGACTTGGGTAACGCAAGGAAAATCATGAACCTCGTCTTTTTGGTGAACTACGATCTGCCGGCGTTGCTGGCATTAAATCGCATTGTGCCCGCCTGCACGGCACACAACATTCAAATTTTTTACACCCGAAAATCAATCTCAGATTTGTGCCCGGCCCTTAAGCAACTCGGTGAATTTGAGGTCAAAGCGCTAGAGGCAACTTCAAACTTAATGAGCTTCCAGCAACTGGGTGCTATCGCCTTGAATGCTATTAATACCGACGACTTTTCCCGGTACGCTGCCGCGAAGCCTGATGTCGTGGTTAGCATACGGCACATGTCCATTCTTCAGGCGCCGGCCATCGCCGTGCCCAAGTTGGCCATGCTCAACTTACACTCAGGACTTTTACCCGACTATCAAGGTGTGATGTCTACGTTTAGGGCCCTTTGTCATCGCGAAATAACCATCGGAACCACCCTTCACACCATCGAAAATTCTGACATCGACAGGGGGCCTGTCATAGCCAAGTCACAAACCCCCGCGCAATTTGATCAGTCCTATTTGTGGAATGTCTTGAACTTATACCGTGAGGGCAGTCGAAACGTGATAAAGGCCATTACGCAACTCAAATCTGGGATACCACTCACCTCAAAGCCCCAGCAAGGCCGAGGCCGTTACTACACGTTCCCTACCGCCACAGAAATTGACGCCGCGCCGGTATCTTTATTCGCCCAAAGCGATGCCGAGCACCTAGATCACTTTCTAACCGACTAGCCGTTTAGCTCTCGAGCCGTCATTTTGCCCAGCTGAGACATGTGCACCTCGTCGGGACCATCGGCAATTCGGGAAAACCTCGCCAAGGTAAACACTTCAGGAATCAAGGTGTCCTGACAAACCCCCATACCGCCATACACCTGCATGGCCCGATCAGCCACCTGCTGCGCCATATTGGGTGCCACAATTTTGACCATGGAGATATAGGGCCTCGCCGCTTCCATGCCCTGAGTATCCATGACGTGGGCAGCCTGTAACGTTAGCAGTCGAGCCTGCTCAATGTCACAACGACAGCGGGCAATCTCGTGTTGCACGCTGGTCTTTTTAATCAGCTTTTCGCCAAAAGCTACCCGCTCGTCTGCTCGGGCGCACATCAACTCAAGGCAGCGTTGCGCCAAACCCACCAGCCCCATCGCATACTGAAATCGACCAGGCCCAAGACGGCCCTGAGCAATTTCAAAACCGCAGCCCTCGCCTTTAATCATATTGCTTAGCGGCACCCGAACGTTATCGAATAGAAGCTCGGCCTCACCACCGGGAGAGTGCAGATTGTCGAACACTCGTAATTCCCGAACCAGCTTGACCCCGGGGGTATCCCTGGGCACTAAAATCGTGGAGTGCTGGCGGTGACGGTCGTTTTCCGGGTTGGATTTACCCATAACCAACATAATTTTACAGCGCGGATTTATCGCATTAGTGGTCCACCACTTGCGGCCGTTTAATACATATTCGTCGCCATCGCGCCTAATTTCCAATTCCATGTTGGTGGCATCGGATGACGCTACCTGGGGCTCTGTCATAGCATAAGCACTGCGAATTTCGCCTGCCAGCAAAGGGTTAAGCCACTGCTCCTGCTGCTCCAGCGTGCCGTATTTAGCCAGCACTTCCATATTGCCCCGATCGGGGGCATTGCAGTTAAAAACTGCCTGAGCCCAAATCACCTTGCTCATAGTTTCAAACAACGGGGCTATTTCAACGTTGGTAAGGCCAGGACTCCAAGGCTGGTATTCATGGGGCAGGAACAGATTCCATAAACCTTCGTCCTTCGCCTTTGCCCGCAGTTCGTCAAACCAAGGAGGCGTTTGCCAAAGAATGTCCTGATTCAGTGTCCAAGTATTCCAGTCATGCTCACGAGGGTATATGTGAGCCTCCATGAACGCTTGAAGTTGCGCGTTGATGAGCGACACTTTTTCGTTAACTTCAAATCCCATACTCACTAACCTCAGTTTTTGTAGCTATCGGCCAATCGATTTACCACTTGGTAAAACTCTCCGATGGTGTCCTGCACGATGTTGGCAGCACTTTTAACTTCATCAATGCGCCCTGCCACCTGACCCGACAGTGGAATCGCCGCCTCCATATCACCCCCGAAGTAGAGATCGGGTATCTTCGCCATGTGCTCCATAATATTAAACGCACCCATGGGCTCTAGCATTGTAGTCCGTTCCGTACGCAACGCCCGCAAAGCCGGACGGGATTGCTGGTTTAGGAACACCGTACCGGTCTCTTTTGCCGCAACCACGGCCTGCTTCCAATTGTCGTGCACCGGCGAGTCAGCGCAGCTAAGCATTCGAGTTCCCATTTGCACACCCTCAGCACCCATGGCAAAGGCACCGGCCATAGACAAGCCGTCACACATACCCCCAGCGGCAATAATAGGCAGATCTGTTCGCGAACGAATGAGCGGCAACAGCACCATAGTCGACACCGGGCTCGGATTTTTAAATCCGCCGCCTTCACCTCCTTCAACCACAAGACCATCCACACCACAGTCGATGGCTTTCAGCGCCATATCGAGAGTTGGCACCACGTGAAACACTTTGATGCCCGCTTCTTGAAAAGCCGTTGTACAAACATTGGGGCTGCCCGATGAGGTGGTCACAAACTTAATATTTTGCTTAATCACAAAGTCCACAATGTCGGTGCCCTTAACGTAAGACAAAGCGACGTTCATGCCAAAAGGCTTGTCGGTGAGGTCGCGCATTTTTGCGACCTCGTTACGAATATTGTCGAACTCACCCGAGGCGGTTTCGATAACCCCCATGCCACCGGCATTGCTGACGGCGGAAGCCAGCTGGGCCCGGGCAATCCAGCCCATGGGGGCCTGAATAATAGGATAGTCCGTGCCGGTCATTGCCGTTACGCGATTTTTTATAGGCGGTGCTTTGGTCATGTTTTACCTCAAATACATTAGTGTTTATTTACGCAAGTGAAAGCATCGTTTCCACACCAGTTCCTTGCAGCAGCCTATCAACAGCGGCACGGTCTACATCGCTCAAGGCCCGGTAGCGTTCGTTAGTCCACGTGAGGCACTTAGCCTGATAAGGGAACGTCTGTTGCGTCCAGCGAGCACCATCAATTTCAGACTCCCATGTTTTGTCACCAGCGTGCACAGCGCGGGCGTTGGCGAGCTGCACCGGAGCATAGACGCGCCCTATTTCCTGCATCAACCCGCGCAAGCTTTCGGGTTGATCGCCCAACTTAATCCAGTCCTGAGCCTCAGGTTCATGCCCGCTCTGGTCGTCCATATGATCAACCCAAGCTACCGTCCGCGGGGACACTTCATGGGCAATGGCTCTAGGCGTAGGATCAAAACCCACCAACTGGGTGAGCTGACCATACAGACCGAAGTCTCCTGCGCCAGGGCGGTTCCCCAGCATAAACTTCTGATGAGCCAAATGATTTTCCATAGCGGCCAAAAATCGTCGATAACTGGCATCAATCACCGGTGCTGTGGTGTCGTTAGAACCAACCACATAAAGACGACTAATCTGGCGTTCTGCCACCCACTGCTTGAGCTGGTCATGGCCATCTTTGGGCAGACTTACGTCAAAGCTATAGGGCAACAGCGTGCCTGCGTTGTCCGCATCTAACTTGGGATACCAGCGATAGTGAAACATGTACTTGGTGCACCACTCGTCAGCAAAGTCCTCAATCAGGTAATCAATAAACGCGAGTGCTGGGTCGTCAGGCAGCACCGAGCGACTGGAAACCATTTCCTCTAGGCGGCGGATAATCGGCGTAGAGTCGGTTACGGCACGAAGTCCGCCCTCCTCCTCAAACAAAAAGGTAGGTAGAAGACCTGGTCTGGGCTTCTCAACGCCCAACGCGTCGCACACCTGCTCGGGCTGTCCCCATGTAATTGCGTAAGGCAGGCGCCGGTAGCGCAAGAGCGCCAACATTTTTTGGGTATAGGGGGAGCCTGTGCCCCCGACTAAACGAATTGGTTGCTGTTGCGCCATATTCACCCTCACATGGTCTTCACTGAATTTGTTAGTCTATTTTGCGCGTGATCCGGGGGCATATATTGACATAAATACTGCCATTATGTAACTTGCTCGTGCACTATTTTCGACAGCCACGCTCACACGCCACCGCAAAAGAAAGGAGTGCGCCATGTACAGAGGCGACTATAAACTGATCGGCAGCGAAATGAGCTTTTTTACGCGCAAGCTGGAAGCCCAGCTGCGATTCCAGCAGATACCCTGGCATTATTTGTTTAAAACCGAAGAGCGCAGGACCGCGCTAGAAACAAAAGCGGGTACCCACTTCGTCCCCCTACTGATGACCCCTGACAAGTGGCTTATTCACGACACCATTTCAATAGGGCCAATGCTCAACGAGCGCTTCAAAGAGCGCGAGGTTATCCCTGAAACACCACTTCAGCGTGCCTGCTGCTTCATTTTAGAAGACGCTTTCAATCACTGGCTAGGCCGGGTTTGCGTGCATTCTCGCTGGTGCTATCCCAGTAACGTGGCCTGGGTCGGCCCTCGTTTAGGGGCCAACATGACGCTTGATAGGTCCATTGATGTGCCATTTTCTGAGGTAGAGCTGGAGCAACTCGGCCCAATAGGGCCAATGCTGTACGAGAGCTTTGGCAAAGGGGTTTGCGAAGTCAATGGTGTGGGGCCTGATCAGGCTGCCGCCGTAAAAAGCGATTTCAAAAAACTTTTGCAAGCTTTAGCCCAGCACTTTTCCAGCAACGCGTTCCTACTGGGTGACCGGCCTTGTCTTGCCGATTTTGCATTGGCGGGAGCCAGTAAAGCGCACTTTATCTGTGATCCAGAACCGAGAAGCTGGCTGGGAGAACATGGCGACATGTTGCTGGAATATACAGAACGCTTTTTTGGCAACTGGCCGAGTGATATCCCGCTCTGGCCTGCCGATGACAAGGTGCCGGACAGCTTGCCCGTCGTGCTGGACTACCTCCAAGACAGCTACTATCAGTCGGCACCAGCTAATATTGCAGCTGGCCTTGCCGGGGAGAAATATTACGCGTTCGATTACGGCTTTGGTGCGACACGGGCGCGCACTCAAAAACGTTTAAATGTGGCGAGACTTCATGTGCAGGATGAGCTGCAGCGCATAGGATCCGGTGGCGACGCTGCAACTCTAGCGCTATTTGCCAATCGCGGTATTCTCGAACACTATCTTAACTAAGCGCAGAATAACCCCACATAATTAGACAAGCGGCCCAGCGCCAAACTCTCACGCTAGCAAAGGCAATGATCATGTCCATCCGGTTAAAAATTTGGTCAGCTCCAGTTCTGTTCTACATCAGTTTTTTTAGCTGGTACACCGACTTTGGCGGTCCGCTGAGCGACTCAGAAATTGATCAATACGTAGCCACCATGAACAATAATGGTAGGCCCGCGGAGGTAATCGCTTTTATGACAGCCTTCGCCCAACAAGACACCGGACGTCAATTTCTGATGGTGAACAATATTGACATGAACGAAAATCCACCTGATGTCGAAGGCGCCGAACCCGACGAAAGTGCCGCTGATCTCATGGGGCGTTACATGTCGCACATGATACCTGCGTTACTTGCTCGGGCCTGCCATCCTATATTAATAGGCTCTGCAGTCTACTCATCAGTGGATCTTGTAGGCATCGAGGGGGCAGAAAACTGGGACCAGGCCGCGTTATTTCGTTATAAAAGCCGCCGCGCGTTCCTTGAAATTGTGACTAACCCGGCCTTCAATGGAAAACACCAGTTCAAAACTGCGGCCCTCGAAAAAACGATCGCTTTTCCTATAGAAACCAGCCTGTACCTTAGCGATCCCAGACTACTTCTTGCGCTTGTTTTGCTGGCGCTAACCGCACTGATCGAGAACGTCATAATGTCCAAACGCCGGGCAACAGGTCACACTTGAGCAACTGCGACGGTGGGGCAAAGAGCCTCCCCACCCTTATTTCTGAGAATCATTTACGATAGAAGCGTACTGTGGGACATGTCCGTAGCAATAGCTGGCTCTCGGTGTTCTGCACCTTTTTCAACGCCAGTATAAAACCGTGAGCACCCACAACAAGGAACGAACAATGATCGAAGCGTTATTTTCCATGCAGGACAAAATTTGCGTTGTCACTGGCGGTAGCCGTGGCCTAGGCGCCTCCATGACTCAAGGGTTTCTTGAGGCGGGAGCGAAGCGCGTCTACATCACTGCACGCAAAGCCAAAGCCTGCATCGACGCCGCAGAAGAACTGAGTCAATACGGTGAATGTATTGCCCTCCCCTGTGACCTCTCCACCTCCGAAGGTATGCAGACGCTGGTTACCGAACTCATGTCTCGGGAACAGCATCTTGATGTATTGGTGAACAATGCTGGCGCCGGTTGGGGTGCAAATTTTGGCCAGTTCCCAGAGAAAGGGTGGGACAAGGTAATGGATATCAATGTCAAAAGCCCTTTCTTCTTAGTGCAGGCTTTGGCTCCCCTGTTGAAAAAGAATGCCAGCGCTGAGCACACCGCCAGTATCATCAACATAGGTTCGATTGCCGGCATAGTAGGAAGCGCCCTCGACAACTTTAGTTATGCCACTTCAAAAACCGCCATTCATCAGCTCACGCGTATACTCTCAACGGAACTGGCCAGCGACCACATCCGTGTTAATGCCATCGCACCCGGCCGCTTTTATTCAAAAATGACCGAGTTTCTGAGTAATGATCAGGACGCCTTCGAGGAGGAGTTGCAGACCATCCCTATGCGTCGCTGGGGTGAGGCGCGTGATATCGCCGGGGTTGCCATTATGCTGGCTTCACCCGCGGGTGCCTTTATTACCGGCCAGATCATTCCAGTTGACGGCGGAACTTCAGTGATCAATTAATCCAGCGAGCCCAGCGGACATGTCTGCGTTTACATAGACACTACTAACCGGAGCGTTGCGCTCTGGCCCAATGTTTAAAGCATCGCTGACAGGGTTGAGCGTTTTAATCGTCATACCGCCATTGCCAGTCGCCGCATGGTCGCCACCCTTTGGGATGCAAAAAAACACCTCTACCAGTCAGGACCCAAGGGGTGGCAGTTATTGCTCAGAGCAGCGATTCACATCAACGCACTAAAGCTCCATGGCAGCAGCACCCCACCAAGCTAACGAATAAAATCGCTTGCTATTAATACTGTACGTATATACAGTAACCGCATTCCTAAACCCACACACGAGGTGATTTGTGGCCGTAGTAGCAATGTGGAAATGTGATCGGGACGAAGCAATGTTCGATAGCAAAAAAGACGCTGATGCCCACGACAAAATGCTGGAGCTGGCAGACGGCTTTCGCACACTTTTTGAGACTCAGGTCGAAGGCATCAGTGAACAAGATGCCGAGAATATCGGGCTGCTGCTCTCTATGAATAAACACGTCCTTATTGCCGCCTGTAAAGGCAATCCGGATTTATTGGCTGGTATTGGTCAAGACAACGAAGAAGAAACGGCATCTAACATTACACCGCTAACAGCCAAGGCATAGCGGTGAAGCACTAGGCCGGGCAGCCTGAACCTGAAGGCAGGACCTCTCGGTAACAATGCTCCACACCCAAAGCATTTAACTCAGATAGGGTCAGCTCCCGCCAAGCGCCTTGGTGCAACTTTGGGTCAAGGGATAAAGCGCCAATCGACAGTCGGTGCAGGTTCAGCACACGATTGTTGAAATAGCCGAACATGCGCTTAATTTGGTGATATCGACCCTCGACCAGATCTACCTCGACCTTAAAATCAGAAAGCCTTCGAATTTCAGCTGGGCGAGTGGTGATGTTTTCAAATGCAAAATACAAACCGGCGGCAAACGCCTCGCGGTAATCCGATCTGAAGGGTTGTTCCAGCTGCACCCTATAGGTTTTAACAACCCCTTTCTGCGGGCTGGAAACACCCCGCGACCAGCGCCCGTCATTGGTAAGCAGTAGTAATCCAGTGGAATTAAAATCTAAGCGACCGACAATATGCAGCGACTTTGCATAGGGGGCCGACACCAGGTCGAGGACCGTAGAGTGCTGCTCATCACATGTGGCACTGACCATCTCCGGCGGCTTGTTCAGCATGATGTAACGGGGCTGCTCAGCCTGTAGAACCCTCTGGTCTAGTACCACGTGTGTAAACGGTCCTACTACCTGGCTGATTGATTCCGCCGCCAATCCGTCCAACAAGATTCGGCCCTGAGCCAGCAGTTGGTGCACATGACTGCGTTTTATGCCCTCACGGGAGACGATGAAGCGATCGAGTCTTGAACGTTGCGATTTCATTGTGCGCAAGGTTAGCACCTACCTCGTCAAGGGTTTCCTAGAGCCTGCGTCAGACTGTTCGCAACGACAGCCGCTTGCCCGAAAGTCATATTGTGATTCGCATCTTCGATCGTAATAAGTTTTAGCTGGGGTAAGTCTTTGGCCATTTGCACGGCTCCAGAATAAGGAACAATTTTATCCGCAGTCCCCCAAATGGCGGTGACCGGAATATCTGTTTTACCCAAAATTTTATAACGCTCAGAAAGATCGCCCATAGGGAAGTTGCGCAACGTAGACAGCATCGCGTCTGTGTACCCTTCGTAAATGGCCTGCGCCTCAAATTTTGGGAGCATGTCTTCCGGAGCCCTACCTGCGCGCACTTCCGCCTCAATGCCTGCGTACGCATATTGCTTGCCCACAAGGGTGGAGAGCCACTCGCCCAATACTGGCGCGGCCATTATCGAGAGAGAACCGTTATCAGGCATATAGCCCGCAGGGGCTATCAACACCAGCTGTTTAATCTGTTCGGGGTTGGAAGCGCTGTAATCGACCACGTTGGCACCGCCCATCGAGTAGCCCACCAAGGTCAGAGGGGTTGCAAGTTTCAAGCCTGCGATTAGTGACGTTAACTCACTTTGGTACAGCGCAGAATCGTAGGCCACCTCAGGACGATCGGAAAAACCACGACCAAAATGATCGTAAGTGATCACCTGATAGCCCGCGTCCAGCAAATAGGGCGTGACTTGCTCCCACACAAACTTAGGGGTACTAAAACCATGAACCAAAATAATGCTTGGCGCCTCACGATCACCCTCGCGCGTGTATGACAAAACACCCTGCTCAGTCTGCAGATATAAACCACCCAATTCTTCGCGCGCTGCATCGTCTAACTCCCTCAATCCAGAACGCGCCATAACATAGGCCGCCACTGCAATGATCAATAAAATAACGACAGTCCACGCAAGATATTTCGAAAGCCGACCCATTGCAGAGCTCCACTGAGACCGAGGCTGAAAGCGTAGCACAGTACCCACGCCAAGCTCAGACGGCAAATGCATAAGCTACCGACTCAACTATCCTAGCGGCCTCCAGCCTCACACAAAGGCCAAGGGCTTCCTTCTCAGACCCTTTCTGGTTGCCTGCTGATTACTGGGGGCAACCCGGCAAGGTGTTGCATTTCTCCAATAAGAAAGCCACTGCGCCATGGGTCAAGGGACAGCAACGACGCTGATTGATCGTTGGCATAGGAACCAGAGAATCCATGCTTTTCAAAGGGAGCCGTTCCACTTTTAGGGGAGCGTTACTGGTCCCTGAAAGCTGCGCATGCCTGAGCCGAAATAGAAAAAGGCAACGGTTGGCGAGGGCAATGTGACTATCCACGGCGCTTGCAACTCAACCGTTCTCAAACGACCCTTATCGGGCAAGGGCAGATCTTCGTCATGCTCTGCGTTCCCCACCACTTCGACAAAGTCACCCTCTGGCAAACTCATAATCGTCAAGATGCGGCCCGCCTCATAACCCACTACGTGAGACTTGTTAACCTCAATTTGTATCATTCCATCGGAATGTACAAATGGCTCGCCCGGTATCGCCACATGCATAAACGGCCTCCCAGCGATGTGACGTTCTCGTACCGGCTTTCCCTCACCATTGGGTGAATATCTAAACAATGCAGCATCCATAGACGCGTCGCCCAACCCTCCACCGCGAAAAGCCTTATCCAGTTTTTTTAACAGCAAATCGTAATCCTGCTGCGTAGCCGGCTCAACACTCATCCATACGCGTCCGGTGGCAACCTCGACAACCTCCATAAACGAGTGACGACCGTACGGAACCGCTATGCCACCTTGTTGTAACTGTTTTTGCATAAGAGACTGCAAAGACTTCACTGCGATTCCTTCAATTTCTTATAATCCGAAGACAAACCACCATTTGTTAGTTGGGGGTATAAACGTACTCGTCACCTTCAACAAATTTCTCCGCCAGCGTCTTATCAACCATCACGGCAAATTGCGAGATCGATTCATACAACGGCCCCCTAGAGCTGGCTCGGTGTGCCGCCAGCAGCGCACTCAACTCATTGAGTTTGTCGCTGCGGCTCGCAGCAAGATTGATGTGCTCAGTAGGATCATCCGATAGGTTATATAACCATTGTTGCAGCCCATCGGTGGGCCGATCGTTAACCTGTAGCTTCCAGTCACCGTGGCGCACCACCTGGTAGTGCCCGTTTTGCCAGAACAAGGTGTCACGATTCCAGTCGTCTGCCCCCTCGCCTGTAGCCAACGGCAACAGATCTACCCCGTCAATAACGACCCCTTCGGGCTCTGAAGCACCGGCTGCGGCAGCCAGAGTGGGCATCACATCGATGTGGGCAACGGGCTCATTCACAGAAATACCGGGGGTGATTTTAGCGGGCCATCTCACGAATAACGGCACCCGCAGGCCACCCTCAAACATGGTGATTTTAAAGCCGCGGAACGGGCTGTTCACTTCAGGGATACCAATATAACCTGCACCGCCGTTATCACTAGTGAATACCACTACCGTGTTGTTTGCGATGCCCTCCTCCTCCAGCGTGTCTAGAATGCGGCCCACACTGCGGTCAACCGCGCGAATCATGCCCGCATATACCCGTTTGCGATGAGGCTCAATACCCTCAAGGGCATCAAAGTCCTCACGGGTGGCTTGCAATGGCGTGTGAGGCCCCCAGTGGGCAAGGTAAAGAAAGAAGGGGCGGTTCTTATTGGCCTTAATGACCTTAATCGATTCGTCGGTCCAATAATCCGTCAGATAGCCACCGGGCTTAAATTTGTCGGCTTCGCCAGAGTTATAAGTCGCCGAGAACCCCATACCCGCCCAGAGAAATTTGTCGATGGGGTCAAAGGAAACCTTTGCGTTAACCACATTAGGATCGTTTTCCGGCAAATACATACCGCTTTGCATCAGCAGGCTGTCATCAAAGCCTTGCTCATGAGGTGCCATACCATTTTCGCGACCGAGGTGCCATTTACCAATATGGGCCGTGTAATAGCCCTTCGCTTTAAGCGTTTCTGCGATGGTCACCTCTGAAGCCGGCAACCCTTTGCGCTCATAGGGCGGCTGGCTTTCTTCTAGGGCCTGATCGTACAGAGAGGGAGGCAAACCGCTATCCATGCTTTTGCTAACGGCAGACACCAGCTTGATCATACCGGCAGGTGTGGGGGTGAACTCGAAGCCGGTGCGGGTTGGATAGCGACCGGTCATCATCATCGCTCGCGATGGCGCACAGGTACTGGCACCGGAATAGGATTGCGTAAAAACCGCCCCTTCAGCGGCTAAACGGTCGATGCTGGGTGTTTGCATGCCGCTCACACCACCGCCGAAAGTGGAAATATCGTTATAGCCCAGATCATCCGCCACAATAAGGACAATATTAGGCGGTCGCTCTCCCTCCGATGCCGCTGGCGCTATAGGCCCTTCCTGCCAAGGAATTTCCCGGTTGGGGGCCACATCAGCATATCTCTGGCTCGTCGTATATTTTACCAGTGCGATCAGAATGTCTGCTCGCTTGGACCAAGCGATACCGCCAACGACCGTGGCGACAACCACAAAAGAAATAAGGAGTTTTTTCATCGGGACACGCCCTCCACCCACTGACCCTTAAAGCCGGACGTTTCGATATTGAGTTGACCTGCCAACCCAGCAGTGCGGTGCACACTAATTTCCCGAAATTCCTTTGACTGCATTACCTCTAGCATGACCCGACGTGAGGGCCAGACCGCCAGCCCTACCACATCCCACAACTCTTCTATCTCACCCAAGGCCAAGCGTTGCACGTCACCCTCGAACCCAATGCCACCGCCAATACCATGCAGCAATTTCTTGACGCCAGCTTCATACAGTTCGTAAGCCTCACGTCCGGTGAGATGGGTTTCTCGGCCATCCTTATACTCAGCTTTTGCCTTGAACTTGATGAGATTAACCATGCAGATTGGGCCCTCGGCGCCGGGCTCAAGAAAGCCCTGTATCTGCTGTTCGTTGGGGTAGACTTTGTTGACGAATTCCATTGCTATTCCCTCTTCTCGCATTAATTAGCGCTAGGCCAAAGCCAGCTGCAATAACGTCGCGCCAAGCGCTAACAACAGGCCGACTGTTATCCGTGGTGAGGCGTACAGCGCCGCTCGAGTTTGTATTGGGAAAGCAAAGGTTTGCTTCATTGCAGCAATCTTATATTTGTGGATCTTGGCAAACTCGGCATCTGCAAACGACAAGAGAATCACATCCCGGCGCGAGCGATAACGCACAAGCCCAGCCATATGCCACCCGGGATTTTCCGGCGTGTTCCAAGCATCCAAATAACCACCCACGGCTTGCCCCGCTATGACGGGATGTCCTGCTCTGCGTAATATCTTGCCCATAAACGGCTGAGTGTATTCAGTGAGCAGCGCAGAAGCCTTGATGTCCTGTCCTGTGTCCGGATGAGTCATCGGTGAGGCGTTAAATTTAACAAGGTTAACCATGATGAACTCCTTGCCATCATCTTCCTCCATAAACCTGCGAAGCGTGACAACCTCTCCCGTACTCAAGCCGTTTTCGGCGCTTTCCTGAAAGACCTTTGAGAAATGGGAAATTTCATCTGAGGTCAGCGGCCTCCTTAACCCGTCATACCAAAGACGAAATGCCAGATAAACGACCAAGGCTATTACCCAAATTGTCATCATCATGACTTAGCTGCTCCGCGCCACTTCCGAATGCTTTCTAAACCTGTGAGACCACCTCTGGCCCGCACGTGTGCTGTAAAAACCACCACCGTTTCGTCCCCCGTAACTACTTTGCGTTGGCGAAAAACTTCATCCTCTTGCCCTGGGCTCTGGCACTTTGTGTGCCTCGGGCAAGGTGCAGAGCCTATTCATATGCGTAGTGCTGCCGTCGGCATACTCCCACACCAACTGCTCACCCGAAGGCTCTTGATGAAGGTAACGCTTAACCACTAATGGCCCCCAACCAAAAGCATGAAAGTCCAACACACCGTCATTCCAAATCATGCTGGCTGAGGAACGCATGCAGTAATCGTTATCGCCAATACTGAACAACACCGACCCTTCGGTATCGTTCGTATTGAGACCCGCCGTACTGTTTGGGCCGTAGTCGTGGATAACTCCGCTGGTAGTCACTACGACACGGCTACCGCACTGCTCCACCCTCTCCACATGGCCCACATGGCCACCCCGCACCCCAATCCAGAGACCTCGGATATCGTCGGCACCCTCAGGTAGTGGCTCGGTACACTGCGCTAAAATGGGCAGGGGGAAATGGGTGTAGCCACAGTTGGGGGTATTGCCTTTGGCTATGTCGGCCGCCAGTAGCCCGCTACCGTCAAGCTCTGGTAGCTCACAATAATTCAGCAGGCTGCCGTCCCCTGCCAGAGTAGCCGGATCTATAGTCAGTGGCGGTCGCGAGGATAAAAATCCCAGCCAAAAAATAAAGAGCAATAAGCCAAGCGCGGCGGTGAATAGCACGGCAATAACTTTCTTAATCATGAAGACGCCCAACCCGCCAAGAGATAACGCTCGGTTGTTAAAATCCGTCTCGATCGCGGCGACAATGGCATGCTAGCTCGCCACCAGAGCATCAGCCACAGGCCCGAACAAGGTTTGCTTAAGCATTTTAAAAATGCCCGGTTCCTTAGTGCTCAGCTGCATGGCCAAAGCTTTGGCATGCTCCAATAGTTCTTCCAAGGATGCTTTGCCGTCAGAGATCCCTGCCGCGATCGCCTCATCTGCCGTATAACGTTTGCCCGTTAATACGGCATCGCGAGTGGTATTAGGGGGCAGCTTGGCATGTAAAATGCCCATCATCGCAGGTGGAATGGGCACACCCACATCCACCTCAGAAACGGAAAACCAACCCCGATCTTGCCGCATAATGCGATAATCACAAGACAGCGCCAAGAATGCCCCCGCGGCAAAGGCATGGCCGTTTACCGCTGCAACTGTTGGACAGGGCAGCTTAAGTAAACGTTGGTGGATCTCACCCATACGCCGGCTAAAAACTGCCATTTCATCAGGAGTAAGTGTCACTACCTTTTCCAAGTTGAGGCCATTGCAGAAAAATTTGCCCGCACCGGCAAGCACTAACGAGGCACCGCGGTCACAATCACGTTCAACCTCAGCCAACAGCTCCAGCATGCGCTGCTGCCAGTCTGGGCAAATGGTGCTGGACTCCTCATCCATCGTAATAAGATGGAGACCGTCCTCTTTAGCGTGCTCAATCATACTTCTTCATTCTCTCCACATACTTTTGAAATAACGAAGGCCCTTGAGTTTCAAGCGCAGGCCAAAGCCATATCGCTTGTGAAGTGGCCCACCTGAATCCAATAAAAAACTCTGTGGAATCACGCAATAAATAGCGACGAGAAAACCGACTGCCGGACTTTATATTAACGCCCACTTTCTTCGAGATTCTCATTTGATTGCTATCTTGCCGTCGCGTCAAACAACGGCATTTTGACCCGCGCAACAGTCGGCAATCGCCCCCACCAATTATTATGACATTTAATATGCCATATAAATGGAGTAAGGAAAATAAAAAGATAGGCTAAAAAAACCCACCCACAACAAAGGTGTTTTTTAGGCTTAGCTTGGGGGTGTTACAACCACACCTCAAGATTATCTGCTCGGCCTATTGAGCGGTCGAGTTTGATTGACAGCATCTCGTGCATACCACAGGCCTGCAGCATTTGCTCCACCGATGCCTGCTCAGCTAGAGGCAGGCCGGCATAAATCGCCTGCACTCGCTGCAACAGGTAAAAACGGTAAGGCGAGGCTAAAGCAGTGATCGTTTGGCCTCGCACACTGAACTCAGCCCTACCCACAAGATTGCCAAGCCGACCCACTGCAGTCGCCCCTGCTTCGGGCTGCTGTTGACCCAGCCAGTCATTGATTCTCTCAGCAGCAGCGCGAGTCTCGGGCACAAAGTCTTCCGCCACTGCGCGCAGAACCGCCATTAGCGTTTCGGGTACCTCATCGTTCTCCAAAAAGTCAGTACCGGGCGTAAAAAACTCTGGCACATCCTGGTCTGCCCGATTCATGCGCTCAACCCAACGGTACACCCGCGGGGCACGCTTCTGCATCAATGACGCCGGATAGGGATCTCTTCCCAGGTGCGCATACATGGGCGCAAGCAATCCGAAATCGCCGATACAGGGCTTCCAACCCAAAAGATAGGGGTAGTGTTCAAAGTGCCTATTGAGGACATCGAGATACTCTGTATAGAGGGTCTCTACTAACGGCTGAGATTGCTCCGTAACGCCAAATACTTCTGTGACCTGACGCATTCGGTTCATCATATGCTCGGTCTTTTCGGCGCGCTCTGGTGTATCCCGCTGAGCGTACAAAAAATGATGGTGCACAAATTGAAGATTTTCTGCTGGGTAATTCCAGCGGTAGTGCATAGCCGGCCTCAACAACCCATCGTGCCCAATCACGTCGAATAAAGCACTGATAATCTGCTGACAAGCCCCCTGTGGCTGGCTGGGGCGGCCATTGGCCGATTCGAAGTGCTCAATGATCGCCGCTCCGTCACGAATAACCTCTCCGCTGGGAGTAACTAGCGTCGGTATTGTCGCGAGCTTGCCCTTGGGCAGCACCTCAGCCTTAAAACTTTCATGTCCGGTAGAGAATTCTTGAAAAGTAATGCCCTGCTTAATGAGGTAAGCGCGGGCCCGACCCGAATAAAGTGAGTGAGTAAGGGCATACAAACGGTGCAGGTTTGTCATCTAAGCGCCTCCTTTTTTCATTCGATAGGCGACAAAAAAGGGTAACAACAGCAGCACGGACAGTAGGAATATCAATACTCCCTCGCGATACTGTGCTTGCAGGGTGTTGGAAACTAACTGTTTGACTTGTGAATAGCCTGTAGGCAAAGGTAGCACCCCATTTTCTTGCTCAAAACGCTGATAACGTGACAGCATGCGCTGAAAAATTATCGGCGAGGTGCTCGCTAGATCCACCGTCTCTCCCGGATCTTCAACAATATTGAACAGACGCCACTGCCCATCGCCTAGAGGCGGCTGATTAACCACGATTTTATAATCGCCTTGAAATAGAGCCCCATGACCCGTGAGTTCGTAACCTACCGCATCATCCTCGGTATAAACGTGATCAGCCTCCCCTCTTAGGATGGCTGTCAGATCGCGACCGGTCATAGGTAATACCTGCCGTCCTGCGTACCGGTCGCTAGGCTGAGCCACGCCAGACAGCGCAAGAATAGTGGGAGTAATGTCAGTAGCCCAGGCAAATGCAGCACTTAGTTCACCGGCCTTCTTTACGGGTTTGCCAGCAATAATGAGCGGCACCCGCATGCCACCCTCTCCCGTATAAAATTTATAAAACGCTAAAGGACTCGCTGAGGCACTGGCGAAGCTGGGGCTGATGGTGTTGAAACTGCCCTTCAAACCAAGACGGTCGTAGTCTATGTGATAACCCAACTGGCTAGGACCAAGGCGTGCAGGAAATGCCGTGGGGTTGGGAGAACCACTACCCTCGCTGCCGTTATCCGAGGTGAAAATAAAAATGGTATTTTCGTATTGCCCCCGTGACTTCAGATATGACACTAGGCGACCAATATGAAAATCCATGGCCTCGATCATGCCAGCATAGACCGCCATTCGCTTAGCTTCATAGCGCTTGCGCTGCTCATCCAGAGCATTCCAGTCATCTGTAGTCATCATGTCTACCATCGTGGTAGTCGACCCTACGATGCCCAACTCCACTGCCCTCTGCCGTCGCTGAGTACGCAGTGAGCTCCAGCCTGTGTCGTACACACCCATGTATTTATCGATGTATTCTTGGGGCGCTTGCACCGGCATATGCACTGCCTGAAAGGGCACATAAGCAAAGAAAGGGCTGCCGTCTTGTATATTGCTATCTATAAATTCAATCGTCTTATCAATTAAGTAGCGTGATGAGTAAAAATCATCAGGCAAGTTCAGCCTGTTACCGTCAGCAAACCAATTAGCTTGCTCGTATATCGGCAGGTAAGGTCGCTGCTCCCAGTTATCCGCGCCCGAGTCCATCAAGGCCACCGTGCGCTCAAAACCCCGCCTGCTAGGACGCTTATCCGGTGAGGCACCCAAATGCCATTTGCCCGCCATATACGTGTGATAGCCGGCACCCTCTAACAAAGTAGCCACAGTCACTACGTTGTTCCCCAGCACGCCTTGGTAATGGGCCTGTGTACGCTGCTCAGGTGCCAACATTTCAGGAATATTGGGCACCCCGGCAAGGTGGTTGTCGACGCCGGTAAGCAACATGGCCCGGGCTGGAGCACAGTTCGCTGCTGTATGGTAGTTGGTAAATCGCAACCCCTGCTCTGCCAAGCTCGATAGCGTCGGCGTATTCACCTCGCTGCCGTAAGGCGCAATATCGGTATAGCCAAGATCGTCTGCGAGAATAAACACAATGTTAGGTGCCGCAGCTGCGACAGATGCGGCATTGACGGATGCCTGACTTTCCTCGTCGGCTTGCACTGACATCGCAGCCAAGAACAACAATAACCGCGCGGGCCTGCGCCAATGCGAAACACCCCAGCTTTTCACAGACTCACGCCTTATCCGCGAGACGACGCGATGCCACAAGTAAAATAATGGAAACAACCACCTCTGGACCAATCAAATCCAGCGCCAAGGTCGCATCGTGAAATAGCCACGCCAGCACACGGCCCACTGCCGTAAATGATAGCAACATAATAGGAGGGTAATACCAGCAGCGACGTCCACTGATGAGGGCTATGAGTATGCTGCTTGCCAAGGTTAAAAAGAAAGCGGACATATCGCCAATCTGAGAGCTTAATCCCACACCCTCAGCCAAGGTTAAGCCAAACATTGGGACGATACCGGCGGGAGCCACTAGCCAGCGTAAACCGGTCACTAGAAACATGATGGCAGTAAGCAGTACCACACCACTTAAAATTTTATTCATTGCGTGTTCTCTATAGTCAGAAATGGATGCGCATTATTTAAACATGCCCCCAAGTGGATCACACCGCTAGTCACGCTCACTCAAAATCCGCATCACAGTGTGCGCCGACTCCAAGCCCGAATTCTGGTTCTGCCCGGTGACGAAACGCCGTTCATCATCTACCGTGACATGAGTGGCAAAGAAATCTCGAAACGCCGACTGGCTTTCAAAGTTGGCTCCCGCCTTACGCAGTTCCGTCTCCGGGTGCAGAGGTGTCACTTCGATATCAATTTCTTGTATCTGCTTATCGGTTACGCCGGTCATACGGCGCCCAGCAATGAGTAAATTACCATCACTGTCGAGGGCATTAACTAACCCCAGCACACCGTGACAAACGCCGCCGATTACGGGAGCCTTGGCACTGTAGTAACTTTCACTCACCTTCGTTGCCAATTCAGGTGACTGAGCCAAGTCATAGGCCGCGCCCCAACCACCTGAAATAAACACAACATCGTATTGTTCTATATCAACATCAGCGATTGGAATGGAGTTTTTCACCTTGGCCTGCGCGATTGGGTCATTGAGATAACGCTCGTCTTCAGGTGTTTTGATCATGAAGTAGAAACTACTGGGATCAATGGGAATCTCACCGCCCTCGATACTGGCGATATCTACCGCCATACCACCGTCTAAAAAGGTGTAGTAAGGATGGGTCATTTCCGAACCAAAAACACCCGTGGCCACACCTTCAGTTTCTCCGGGCGCCGCCAAAACACCATGACTGGTCGTGATAATCAACGCCCGCTGGCCCGGCAGCGTCAGGGTTGGTCCTAGGTATTCAGGATGCAACCCTCCTTTATGTAGGATTGCTGGAAGTGAAAGCAGAAAAACACCAATCAGAAGGGCAGCAGCAATTAAGCCTGTGAATAATTTTTTCATAAAACTTTACCCTTTACTCTCTGACCAACAGAACAAACATTTAGCTTATGTAATAAGTTGACATAGATTGTGTCATATTAAAAGGTAATACTCCAATACAACTTAGAATCAAGTGACATTACAGTAAAGCCGGCTTTGCAAAAGCCGCACCTAACGAGACATTCCATTGTGTCGACGCGCCTAATGATGGCCAGTGATGAAAGAGGTAGCCTTGTGACAGAACCCTTGCTAATAACATTTGATGACGCAGTGGCCATTATCTCTGTGAATGATGCGCCTTATAACCGTATGACACTGGACTTTGTCGACCAGCTAGAAGCTCAGGTGGACGAACTTGCAAGAAACGACAAGGTGCGTGCAGTGGTAATAACGGCGGAGGGCTTAGATAATTTTTCTGTCGGAATGAATCTAAAACAGTTGGCCGGGGGGATTGAGCAGGCTGGTGACCCCAACGTCTTTTTTGATCGGCGCCTCCGCGTGACTGCCGCCATTGAAAATATGGGGAAGCCATGGATAGCCACGCTATTTGGCTACTGTTTGGGCGCAGGATTGGAGCTACCCCTTGGATGTCACTTTCGGTTAGCCGCGGAGGAAGGCGCGCAGATAGGATTACCCGAAATGGACCTTGGCTCGGTTCCAGCTTGGGGAGGCAGCGCTAGGCTAAGCAAGTGTGTGGGCCGAGATCATGCTCTGGATATGATCCTGCGGGGCAAGAAGGTCACTGGCCCAGAAGCGCTTGGCATTGGCCTAGTACACGAAGTGTGGCCTCTCAATGAACTCAAGCAGCGTGCTATGGATTTAGCTCATGAATTGGCCGCGCAGCCCGCTGCCGCAGTAAAAGGCGTCATGAACGTTGTCGTTGGGAGTGAAGACCGCAATCTAGAAGCCTTGCTGAAAGCTGAAAGAGCCGCCGTTCTAAACACCTTTGGTACGGCGGATCAGCAAGAGGGCATGTTGGCTTTTCTTGAAAAGCGCAAGCCTGTTTTTAACAAGCGCTAACTTGGAGAGCCCTACACCGGCCTAAGCTTCACCGTTTAACAGCTGGAGTGTCAGGAGCCTCACCAAAATATTGATAGCCGTCTGCCTACTCAACCCCTGGTGATACCGGAGTCGGTGCCACATATCAAAAGAGATGGTGGCATGAATCGCCTCGCGATCACTGCGCGCCTTTTGGGCTATTTCGGGCAGCCATTTTTCCAAGTCTTTGCGTAAACCGCGTTGGTTGCGAGCATAGTTCTTGCGCAAAATCTCGTAACGCCAAAGCTGAACGAGCGTGCCCTGCACAATATTACTGACGCTCTCAAAGGCCTCCGCGTAGCGCTTCACGGCCCGCTCAATGCGCTCCTCGGCGCTACCCTCCCGATCTCCGCCTAGAAATAATGCTTCGTAAGAATCGCGAATCTGTTCGTCTGCAGAGGCGTACAGACTTTCCATGTCTTCGAAGTGGCGAAAAACAGAACGAATGCCGACACCGGCCTTGTCCGAGACCTGTTGAGCAGTGGGTACCAGCACCCCCTCCTCCTGCAACGCTAGCGCAGCCTCAATAATCGCTCGACGACTTCGCTCGCTACGTAACCTACGTCCGTCGGCGACATCCTCGCCTTTGACCTTCAACATAATCGCCCCAACTAACTGCTCTACATGCACCGCGTTATGAAGCATGCAGTAATGCATCAAACTATGCCAGCTAAGACTCAGTCTTAACTTTCAATCCATCAAAAATTCGATGAGCTGCACTCAAAATCCTATTAGGTAGGGCTCCCACCCATCCTCAAAAACCTTAAAAAAAAGCAAGATAAGCGCCTCGTGCTGCCAGTGCTTATTCCGATAGAACCGCTAACACCTCTATGACCAAATTGAATCAGAGCCCTTAGAGCCGCCTCTCTCGCTGGGCTAGCAGGAGAGAAAGACCATAAACCGGCAATTTGATAAACTGCGTTTTTGTTTATGCGCCAGCTTTACGGGTTGGTTCGCACCGAGGATTTTATGACAGACCTGTCTTGTAACGTTGTGGTCGCAGCGCTCTATCGTTTTTCTGACCTACCAGATTTTGAAGCTCTTCGAGACCCTCTACACCAACTCATGTCGAAGCATGAGGTTAGGGGCACCTTGCTACTCGCAGCCGAGGGCATCAACGGCACCATTGCGGGTTCTAGAGGCGGCATCGATTCCGTGCTCAATTGGCTAAAGCGTGATCCCCGGTTTGCCGACCTCGAGACAAAGGAGTCCTACGTTGAAAAAAACCCTTTCTACCGCACCAAAGTAAAATTAAAGAAAGAAATCGTCACGATGGGCGTTGAGGGCATTGATCCCAAACATATTGTTGGCACCTATGTAGATCCTAAAGACTGGAATGAACTCATTAGTGATCCCGATGTGGTGCTACTGGATACGCGAAATGACTACGAAGTTGACATCGGCTCTTTCGAGCGAGCCATCAATCCCGCAACCTCATCTTTCCGGGAATTTCCAGCTTATGTCAGCAAACACCTTAATCCCAAAAAGCATAAAAAGGTTGCCATGTTCTGCACAGGTGGCATCCGCTGCGAGAAATCTACGGCCTATTTAAAGCAGCAGGGTTTTTCCGAGGTTTACCACCTGAAAGGCGGAATTCTCAAGTATTTAGAAGAGGTGACGGAAGCTGATAGCAAATGGCAGGGCGAATGCTTTGTGTTCGACAATCGTGTCAGCGTTAACCACCGATTGGAAAAGGGCCAGTACGATCAATGTCATGCGTGCCGCCGCCCTATCACCGAAAGTGACAAACTTAGCCCCCACTATCAAAAAGGCTTGAGCTGCCACCACTGCATTGAGAACCAGTCCGACGAGCAAAGACAACGTTACTCCGAGCGTGAGCGCCAAGTTGAGCTGGCGCGGGCTCGAGGAGAAACCCATATTGGTCAATCGATGAACGCTACGATAGCCGACAAGAAGCAGGCGAAATTGCATGTGAAAAATCGACAGCGTCAGCTGGATAAAAACTCCGATCATCCATCCACCGAGGGTAGTTAAAACCATTAGGCTCTAAACAAAATCAATAGCCACTCAACGCAATTTGTGCAGTAATGCCTGCGCACCCCAAAAAAAACTCATAACCAAGGGGTCTAGGAGAACTTATGAATACTTCAAAAGTTGTACTAATCGCGGTCTTAACGTTTCTTTCATCTTTGACCTTCGCGGACGTGTCAGATGATTTAATTGCAATGGACAAGCAGTGGGGAGCAGCCGGTGGGCCGGCAGGTTACGTGTCTGAGGACGTCATCGGCATTGGGCCAACGGGGATTGTTAATTTTGGCAACCTAGTTGCTGACGCCGCGGCTAACGCAAATGCCGGGGAGGAATACGTCGTTAGTGGATACCAGGTGAAGTTTCTCAGCGACGATATCGCGGTGATGGTCCACACAGCAGCAGGCTCAGATCCTCACGCAAGCCTGCATGTCATTCAGAAACAGGGCGATGGTTGGCTGGTTGTTGCTACCGCGGCAGCTCCCGCGAGTTAATCCACCAAAAATGCCCTAAGCCCAAAATTTACGATCCTATTGGGTTTAGGGCTTGCCAGCCGATTGCCATGTTGTTTTAGCAAAGCGCTATCGACTCAACTCAAGCTCTACCATTGCCCACAACCCGCTACAGCCTTACTGAAACGGTGTCTCATACTATTTACACTTCGATGGCGCCAGACAGCTCGCACTCAGCGACTGCGCTATGCCGCGCCACTCGCTGCGGACAGACTCAGAGATGATGTCACCGCCGAGGCGTGACCTGCTGTTAAGTCAGTCAAAACTGGGACCAGTGACTCGGGCAAGTTGTGACCCATACCCTCAATAATCTCCAGTCGAGCATTAGGTATTTTCCGCGCTGTATCGATACCACAGGCTAAAGGCACGAGCACATCGTCACGACCGTGAATCACTAAACTAGGCGTTGTGATGGTCTTGAGAAGATCAACGCGACTACCGCTGGCCATAATTGCTGCCATATGCCTAGCAAAGCCTGGGGGATAAAAACTGCGCTGAAAAGCTGCTCGTACTTTTTCCTTTAGCTCTTCATCACTTTGAGGAAATCCAGGACTGCCTATCAGTCTTTGGAACGCCATCGTGCTCTCTAAGCTGGGTTTTACCAATCCCAAGTAACGCTTCAAAAGCGCACGAGTCACTTTTTTACTCGCGCGAGGCAAATGGGGGGCGCCACTTGATGACATGATTGATGTCAGTGAATGCACCCGATCGGAGTGTTTTGCTGTCAAAATTTGACCAATCATGCCGCCCATGGAAACCCCAACAATATGAGCCCGCTCCAGATTGAGTGCATTCATCAACTCAATTGCGTCAGTCGCCATTTCGTCTAATTTGTAGGAAACCCTGAGCGGTCGATTGATAGCTGCTCTCAGCATCATCCCAACCGTACTAGGAATACGAGCAGTAAGCATTTTCTCTGATAGCCCAACGTCTCTGTTATCAAAACGAATTACATGAAAACCACGGTCGGCTAAACCCTGACAAAAAGACAGCGGCCATGCCGTCATCTGGGTTGCCATACCCATGATCAGTAGAATTGCTGGATCCTCGGCATTGCCAAAATCATCGTAGGCAAGACGAATACCATTGGCGTCTAAATAGCGCTCTGACATAGATTTAAATCCTCATGGGACCGAGAGAAACAATATTGGTTGATGCTGTCATTATTACGGACACCCGGCAACGATATACACCTCCCACTAGATAGCAATGTTAAGGTACCCCTGAACTCCAAGCACTTTAGAATTTACTTAATGAGTCGATGAAGGTCGCGGTGTGAGCTTAAGCCATGAAAAAACTTAGTCTTATCGATAAAGGATTCCTGACTTCAGAGAATCGTGAAACACCTATGCACGTAGCCAGCCTCGGTCTTTATACCCTGCCAGATGGTGCTGACGAGCAAGAGTTTTTACATGAGCTGGCGGGTAACGTTCGCAACGCACAAGCAATGCTCCCTCCCTTCGGGGACCGGTTGCGCCTTGGTCGCCTTGGATTAGCGGGGTCGGCTTACTGGGAGCCCGATGCCGCTATGGATATGGATTACCATGTTCGCCATTCGGCTCTACCTAAACCCGGTCGTTACCGAGAGCTCTTTAATCTGACATCTCGTCTTCACGGCACACTGCTTGAACGTACCCGGCCTCTCTGGGAAATGCACGTCATCGAGGGACTTCAAAACCGGCAATTTGCGGTGTATACCAAAACGCATCACGCTGCCGTCGACGGAGCTCGTTCGATACACATTTCTCGAAGCATGCTTTCTACCGATCCCAATCATGTTCTAGAGGAATCACCGCTGTCATTGCAATCGTGGCAGCGCTATAAAGATGCGATGCGTAAGGGGAAACAGCCCCCTCATTCCAATGAAGAGCTGCGTAACGTCGCCGACGTATTGAAGTCTACCTTCGATAGCAGCACGAATCTGGTAAGGGCGTTATCGGCTTTTTCCAAAACCTGGGCAGGCCGAGGAGGCGCGCTTAGCCTGCCACATCAGCAAGTACCCATAAGCTCCTTGAACCACTCCATTCATGGTGCAAGACGCTTCGTAGCGCAGTCTTGGCCATTTGCTCGGATTGAGGCTATTGGCAAGGCGTTCGGCGGCACCTTTAACGATGCGGTGCTTGCCATATGCTCTGGAGCCTTGCGTCAATATCTGAAGACCCATGCAGAGTTACCAGAACAGCCTCTGAAATCCATGGTCCCCGTGTCGCTACGCCAAGAGGGCGACCTCGAGTCAGGCAATGCGGTCGCTGCCATCAGCGCCAACTTAGCCACCGACGTCGCAGACCCCGCCCGACGCATCCAAGCCATCATCGCTTCGGTCCGTGCCAGCAAGGCTTTTTATGCGGGCATGTCACCCAAAGAAATAGAGTTGGTCAGTGCCGTATTACAGGCGCCAACCTTACTACTTTTGCCATTGGGTCTAATGGCAAAACTGCCGCCTTATAATGTCGCAATCTCAAATGTACCGGGCATCCGGGAAACCATGTACTGGAATGGTGCTCGTATGGATGGGTCCTACCCCCTATCCATTGTTACCGATGGCATGGCTATGAACATCACGCTGATTACTTATGATCAAAATGTAGATTTTGGGATTGTTGCCTGCCGCAAGTCGGTACCTCAAGTGCAACGTTTTATTGACTACATGGAAGAGGCCTTGGTCGCGCTTGAGGATGCGGCAGGATTGCGCCCACCCGAAAAAGACAAAGCACTCACTCCAAGAAAACCAAAAGCTCAACGAAAAACGCCTTTGGCAACAACCGTCGCAAAACCCAAGGCGGCCACAAAAACCAAGTTGAAAGCCCCACCCAAAGCTATCTCAAAAGCCAAAGCAAAGCCCAAGGCCAAGCCAAAGCCCAAAGCCAAGGCCAAGGCCAAGCCAAAAAACCCACAATGATTTTTGTAAAACAGCGATTTACGGCGACTAGTGCCGCAAAATTTCGATAAAGAAGCTAGTACTCAGGCTGAAATCTTCACCGTCAAAAGCAGAAACCTTTGTTGGCGATATACGGGCAGGTAAAAACCCAGTGGAGCACCTCACAACAGCTAGGTCAGTCAAGCTCCGAAAAACCGCTACGGCGTCACGATATTAAAAACCTCATCGGGTGGATCAAGCATCGCAAAGAACTGCAGTAAGTCTAACCGCGACCCTTGAATAGAAATATCATCGGAAAATAACGTTTCTCGGATCCCTGCTTGTCCTACCAGCATGCCAATAAACAACTCGTGGGTAATTTGCAGCGTCGCATTAGCATTTACATCGGGTTCGCCATTGCGCTGATGTAACACTGCATTTTCGAGGCTTAAAACGTAGGTCTCAGCCAAATCGGTGAAGGTAAAATTGAAAACATAAGATTCGCCATCTGCTTTTTCACCGTTGAGCATGACGGCAATAAGCTGCATGAATTCACTGATTGGCGTTTGCCGTATCAAATCAGCTGCATTAGAAATGCCAAGGCCCTGCGAGGGCGCACCCGAACGTAGCTCTAGGGCTCCTGTCAAATACACATCGCGCCACGGGCCCGACTCGGCCTGATACCCTAGCTGGTCATAACTCTGCGCCAACAACATCTTTGCTGCAACATGATTGGGCTCCGCAAACACCAAGTGATTAAGAAGCTCAGCAACCCAGCGATACTCCCCTCGGTCAAAGGCGGACTTCGCTGTTGTCATGACGCCGCTGCTTCCACCCATCGCCTCGACGTACCGCGTTGAAGACTCAACCTCGGGCAATGGATCGAGATTGGCAGGGTTCCCGTCGTACCACCCGAAGTAACGTTGATATACAGCTCGGGAATTATGCTTCAACGTTCCGTAATAACCGCGATTAGAAAAACTGTTTCGCAGCGCAGTAGGTAGCTCTAGAGACTCGGCAATCTCACTCGGAGTATGCCCCTGAGAGGCAAGGCGTAAAGTTTGATCATGTATGTACCGGTACCCATCTCGCTGCTTTTTTAAGAAATCGACAATCTGGGTATTGCCCCAGAGCGGCCAGTGGTGACTGGCAAAATAAACCTCCATCTCAGGAAAGATTTCAATCGCCTCGTTTATGTAGTAGCTCCATTTGCGCGCATCGCGCACATGGGCACCACGCAATGTATACAAGTTATGCATATTGCGCGACACAACCTCAGCACCGCAAAAAGCCTTTTTTTCAGGCAAGTAAAAAGTCAGCTCTGCGGGAGCTTCCGAGCCTGCGGCGTTTTGAAAAATGAAGTTAACGCCATCAATCGTCACCCTTTCTCCCGTTTGAGAAATCACGCGCGTCGGGGTTGCTAGGCCGGGGCTGCCAAAGGCGGGCCCCTTGCCCAGCCCCGAGCCTACATGCCCAAAGGGAGAGCGCTCGAGTTGGCTACCGTACATAAACATCGAGCGACGGCTCATTGTAGTGCCGGCAATAACATTTTCGCTGGTGGCCTCACTCATAAAGCCTTGAGGCGCAATTATTTCAGTCTCGCCATTTCCCTCCAAAACCGCGAGAACGCCACCAAAGTGATCAATATGTGAATGCGTGATAATGACTGCAGTTACGGGCCGATCGCCTAATTTTTGACGAGCGAAAGCCAGTGCAGCTGCCGCTGTCTCCTTAGTGGTTAATGGGTCGACAAGGATCCAGCCACGCTCACCCTCAATGATGCTCATATTAGAGAGGTCAAATCCCCGCAACTGATAAACACCTTGAGTAACTTCAAACAGCCCATGAATATTATTCAAACGCTCTTGTCGCCACAGACTGGGATTAACGCTATCCGGAGCATCGCCATGGATAAAATCGTAGTCGTTGAGGCTCCAGACTATCGAGCCATCAGCCATGCTTACCCTGAGGCCGTCAGCTCGAGCAATCAGGCCTTGAGTGGCATTATCGAAATCTTGCGGATTATTAAGGTCAAGAGACTCCGCCACCGCCTGATTAATGGCAAGAGTGCTCGGTGTTGGCGGTGTATTTCCCTGACTTCCAATAGTGGCTTGAGCGGGGGGTGGTTTCCCGCCGCAGCCAGCAAGGAGACTCGCAGACAAAATAACAAAAGTAAAAACCCTAATACTTAGATATGCCTGCATCGTGGAGCACCCCAGTCTATTGAAATGTGAACTGATAATCGTTGAAGCACCTCCTAAAGATTATCAAACCAATGAACCAGCACCTCACCTTGCTCAGCAGATTGACGCGCCAGCTGTTCGGCCTTCTCGGCAAACACTGTTTCAACTCGCTCACGCCGGATTTTAAGGGTAGGCGTCAGTATTTCGTTTTCAATGGTCCAATGCTCATTTGAGATGATGACTGCACCTATTCGCGCATGCTTTTCTATTTCACTATTGATCGAGGTAATCGTATCAAGAACCGAAGCCTCTACGACTCCGCGATCGACACCTCCCGCCGCGTCGCTTAACACGGTGACCATGACAGTCTTCGAAAAGCCGCGGCCCAATAAACACTGCTGCTCGGCGTGCACGTTATCAGCGAATAAACCTTCAATGGGCGGCGGCGCCACAAACTTTCCTTGGATAGTTTTGAAATAATCCTTCACTCGCCCAGTTATAAAAATAAAGCCATCGTCATCGATATATGCTTTATCGCCGGTGTGGAGCCATCCATTCTGCCAAAGCTCTGCGGTTTTTTCTGGCTGCTGGTAGTAGCCCGGAGTACAACCCTCAGCCCGAATCAACAGTTCTCCAATATCGCTTATTTTGACCTCGACTCCCGATATGGGCTTGCCGATTGAGCCAATGCGGCGGTCGTCGACCTTGGTAACAATCAGCGACATAGCTTCCGTCTGACCAAAGCCCTCGCAAAGTGGCAGGCCCAACTTATCCCACCAGTGGATCAGAGCGGGTGGTGTGGGTGCAGCCGCCGTCAGGCAGTAATCCACCTCAGTCAGCCCAAGCCCACCTAAAACCAAAGCGCCCATACCTTCAGCATCTTGTTCCAACAACGAGTCGAGGGCCTCTTGCCCTCCTACTTTACCCAACACCGCCTGCTGCAGTTGCTCCCAAACTCTGGGTGGGCCGAAGAATATATTGGGCTTACAAGCGGGCAAGTCACGAAGCAGTGTGTCCAACGATTCGTTGAACCAGATTTCACCACAAGCCACCATCGAGCCATATTCAACAATTTGTCGCTCCGCAATGTGCGACAAAGGCAGATATGAAAAAAAGCGCGACCCCTCCCGGGAGGCAAATGCCTCTGTTCCCCGGCGCACAGGAATCAAATTGGATTCATGGGTCTGAATGACGCCTTTAGGCATGCCCGTCGTGCCCGATGTAAAGACCAGAGAAATAAGATCTGAGGCCTCACCTTGGTGTGAGGGCCGCTGACCCTGACCCTCCTGAAGCAAGGTATCCCAGGTAACGTGCGCCTCGTCACAGCTAACACCTGGCAACGTAATGACTAACCCACCCTCAGGCATCACTTCTTTCACGGCATCCCAGTTGGTTGTCTCACCCAAAAACAAAACTTTTGTATCGGTGAACTCCAGAATGTATTGCGCGGTCGCTGCGGTGTGCGTCGTAAACAGTGGCACTGAAACATTGCCAGATGCAATGACTGCCAAATCTGCAAGCACCCAGTGAGCGCGATTTTTTGATAGCAGCGCCATGCTATGACCAGACCCCAATCGCTTCTCTAGAGCCGCGGCCACGGCATGCACCTGATCCTGCGCCTCGCTCCATGAGTACGAAGTCTCACCGGCCTCATTCAGATCACGCAGCCAAACTCTATCTGGGCACTCCTCGGCCCAGTGAGCCAATTGGCCGATCAATGTTGGGCTTTCCATACTTCCCCCTAGGAATTTAATTTTTTCACGATGATACCGATTTTTGCTACTTTAGAGGCCAGCGACTTTAAAATTTTTATGCTAAATGGACGTTTTTCAAAAAATCGCCCACCCGGTGAAAGCACCTAGTTCGCTGACTACAAGCATGCTAAACGATCCTAGATTCTGACGAGGCAATCTCTATCGAAACTCCGAGAAGCTCAAACCCTTCAACCCTATTTTACTATCTCGCCGCAGTACTATTGTGCAGCACCTCCGTTGCCGCCAAAGATTTTGATTACTTTGAGACCACACGAAAAACCGTGCGCAACGGTATGCAATCCATGTTTATCTGTAATGGTCTATTTACCTCGCAGCGTTCTTTGAGCCAAATTTTCGAGCAAGAATTAGCCTATTTAGGCAATCGACGCCTTGGTGATGCAAAAAAAGGAAATTACCGCATAGATTCTCAAACCCAATCAGTTGAAGTGGGAGGCGGCCATGATGGACCTGCGGTAACTGCCGTGTTTCGTTCGGGTATCGGCTGCCTTGCCACGGCGCCAGGTATGGCACCCGAAAATTTCGCACAACTGCCCAAAGTAGAGCCGACGATCCCCATTGAGGACACCGAACAATTACCCTGGCCCCACGGGGATTTGATCGAACAAAACAGCCCGCACAACAGCGTGTCTCAGACCTCTCTAACTGCGGCCGCTGACTGGGCGTTTACAGCCCATGCCGAAGGCGAAGACACCACTAGCCTTCTCGTAGTTCACCGGGGCAATATCGTTTATGAACGCTATGCCCCTGGCTTTAATTACCGAACGCGCACCCGAACATGGTCCGCGGCCAAAAGTATCGAGGCAGCGCTAATCGGTCTTCGAGTGGATTCCGGCCATATGGAATTAGATTCACCGCTCCCCATAGTTTGGTTACCCGAACAATCAGGCGCAGGTAGCGACCCTCGTTCAAGCATTACGCTACGACATGCGTTGAACATGACCACCGGACTTTACCCGGTAGACAACAATAATATGGCTGCGGCTGTAGGCTCCGGGCTTGCCTACTGGGCCGGTAGTGGGTACGCAAATCAGGTTCGTCAACGCGGTCTAATTCGTGATCCAGGTAGTCATTGGGATTATGAAAATTATGATTCGTTGCTGGCCGTATCTGCATTTAAAAGAACTTTTGAAACTGAGCACGCCTATCTTCAATTTCCTTATGTCGAACTTCTGCAGAAAATAGGCATGCGTAGCACGCTTCTTGGAACAGATCGTTTCGGTGACTTCATACTGAGCAGCCAAGCTTTTAGCAATGCTCGAGATCTAGCTCGGTTCGGGCTGCTCTTTTTGAATAAGGGCAATTGGTTTGGCGACCAGTTAATTAGCGAAGACTGGATCGATTTCATAAAGACGCCCACGCCCGCATCAGCCTTTAGGGGCAATGATTACGGGGGCCACTGGTGGCTAGTGCCCGACGCCCGTAAACAAGAAGTGCCCGCCGAGGCTTTCAGTGCCGCGGGAAGTCGGGGGCAGTATGTCACCGTTGTCCCCTCCCATGACGTGGTCATTGTTCGCCGCGGATTAGACTACAACGGCGCGGCGTTTGATCAATGGAGTCTGGTCCGCGAGGTGTTAAAAGCTTTCCCGAACTCATCTGACAGTCGGTAGTGATTTACAAGCTACTGATTTACCTGGCCGGTAAAATACACCGAGCCCTCAACACATTAACACCATCGATTTATGATGCTGGCCTTACCCTTAAGATCAGATCCCAATAAGAGCCCATGCACTGCAATGGCACACAGCAAACCGGAAAACCAAAGCAGCAGTCCTTCAGCTTCTCAGTTAGACTGGCTCCGGCAACAGACAACAGACTTTTACACCATGGCGCTTTCTAAGTTTTATTCACTTCCTAAAATCAGAGACCACCTTTGACCAAAAAGGCAGATCAACCACCTCCACTGGATAAAGTTCACGTGCTCACGGTTCTCGCCCAAGTACCCGCTGGAAAGGTTGTTTCCTTCGGCGACCTCGCCGATATGTCAGGGTATCCTAGAAGGGCTCGCTGGGTGGGTTCCGTACTGTCCAAGCTTCCCTCGAGCACAAAACTGCCATGGCACCGCGTTGTAAATTCCCAGGGAACCTTAACCTGTCCTAGGGCTGATCTCGCAGAGAAACGGCTAACCCGCGAAGGCATAAAGGTGCACCAGCTGAAAGTTTCAATGTTAAAACATCGGTGGTGCCCAGAACGATCAACCAGTAAGCACGCAAGTCCTGAGGAGGACTGACGCATGGCACAAGATCCCTTTGAAGAATTCCAACAACGCCTTCTCAATACGCAAGACGAGGCCCGCGATGAGGCCGTTAAAAAGCGGCACGAACGTGGAGGCCGCACCGCTAGAGAAAATTTGGACGACCTGGTCGAGGGCGCCTCCATCAACGAATTTGGCCAGCACGCTGTAGCGGCTCAGCGCAGCCGCAGGGAAATTGAAGAGCTGCAGCGACAAACAGCCGGTGATGGCGTGATCACTGCTATCGGCCCTGTTAATGGCAGCTTATTCAACGAGAGCGTGGCAAAGACTGCGCTAATTATTAACGACTACACGGTTCTAGCCGGCACTCAAGGCTACTTTCATCATCGAAAAATTGATCGCTTATTAGGTTTGGCCGGGCAACAACAGCTTCCTGTAATTATGTATACCGAAGGTGGTGGTGGTCGGCCCGGCGATACCGATGTGCTGATATCGGGGGGTGGCCTCAATGTACCCACTTTTCATCGATGGTGTGCCTTAACGGGGAAGGTACCGCGCATTGCGGTTAACCATGGGTTCTGCTTCGCCGGCAATGCCGCGCTTTTTGGTGCGGCCGATCTTCGCATAGCCACCCAAGGGAGCTATATTGGCATGGCTGGACCTGCCATGATTGAGGGCGGCGGTCTGGGTCGTTATAAACCCACCGAAATAGGCCCCACATCAGTACATTCTAAAAACGGCGTCATTGATATTGTCGTACCAGACGAAGCTGAGGCCACAATTAAAGCCAGACAAGCACTTGCCTTCTGTCAGGGCCCAACAGCTGACTTCGAATTTTCTGAGCAATCCGCTTTGCGCAGCGCGCTGCCATCTAACCGAAGAATGGCCTACGATCCCGTAAAAATCCTTGAGCGCGTATTCGATAAAAATTCATTCATAGCTCTACGCAGTCATTATGGGCGCAGCATCGTTAGTGGCCTTGCGAGAATAGACGGCACTCCCTTTGCGGTATTAGCCAACGACTGTCGACATCTGGGTGGCGCCATCGACGCTGAAGGTGCGAGCAAAGCCACAGACCTTTACCGACTCGCCGAGCGATGGAAACTACCCGTTGTTTCTTTCGTAGACACACCCGGCTTCATGGTGGGACCCGACAGCGAGGCTATCGGAGCACCGCGGTACATGTCTGAAATGTTCACGGCGGGCGCCACACTATCTCAGCCGATCGTGGCTATTTTTCTTCGGCGCGGCTACGGCCTTGGCGCGATGGCAATGACAGGTGGCTCTTTCGAAATCCCGGTTTATGCCGCTAGCTGGCCCACGGGAGAGTTTGGACCCATGGGGCTTGAGGGAGCCGTTCACTTGGGATACAAACAAGAACTCGCCGAACTGCCCGAGGGCCCTGAAAGAGACGCCCACTTTGAGGAGCTTCTAGCCAAACTTTACGAGCGCGGGAAAGCAACTGAGGCCGCCAGTTTTCTTGAGCTCGACAGTGTGATTGACCCCGTTGATACCCGGTCAGTTATTAGCAGGGCTTTGCCCGGCTGTTAACTGCTTAATCAGCCCGCGCGGCCCAAACCCGTTTACACCAAAGAAGAAGGGCTAAAATCACGAGCTCGACTCCCATGCTAGGCACCCCCGCCGCCACCGGACCATCAATGACCAACGTCAGAGTTCGGCCTAGCAAAGCAATGAGCACCAACAATTGAACGGGCCACAGTAGGCTGGGATCGCAGCGACCAGCGGCAACAACCAGAATGAGTCCGCCACCCAAGAAAAATCCGGCAATGTCTGCCCTCACCGTACCTAAGCCCGCCGCCGCAAGATCCACCAAACCCATGTTGGCAGCAGCATCTCCAGTGTTTAACCACAAGCCTGTGCCCACAGCGAGAAACAGGAGCCCAAACAACCCCGATAACAACCTAGACAATATAAGCATTACTAACCCCCACCTGATTTTATTTTAATGGTCTATTTGGTCATATTCTCTTTCATCGCAAAGCCAGCCAGAGCCACGCGCATCCCGAGCTACTTCAAGCGTTGCTCAGATAGTAATTGCTGCAGTTCACGTATACCAAGTCCAAGCTGCTCTGAAATCGCGGGCAACTGATCTGCCGTCGGCAAAGCTCCACCTGAAAGCGCCGAGGCCTCGACCTGCCGAAAGCTACCACCTGCTGCCGCTAAGCCAAAGGTCAAACACGCACTCCCAAGGGTATGAGCTTCACGAATAATAATATTACGCTCCTCATCGGCCATGGCTTTGCGTAACCTTTCCCAGCGATCCGTTGACTCACCCAAAAACTTATCGACGAGCGTTTCGAGCACACCAATGCCCACTTCGCGCACAAGACGTTCAATAGGCCGTCTATCGAACGCGATGGCGTCCGTTGGCGAGCTGCCGTCTTCGCAAGCATGTGATTTGTCATTGTCAGTCATACCATAATCTTCCTCATTTACCATCGCACTCTTCTCAGACGAAACCGCGGGCTCCAAGTCCACAGTGGCTCCTCGGCTACTGGTGAAGTCCCGAGCCAAATCAGACCGGGGAACAATAGCAATCGAGGGCACATGGGCTAGCAAAGCGGTGCGCAGGTCTCCCAATGCAAGGCATTTATCTAAAATAGCCACAATACCCGACTGTGCAAGCCGCTGCCGATCGTGCCCATCGCCATGACCTGCAAGCGCTAAAATGGGAGTCGCCACAGCCCCCGGAACCTTACGATTTTGCAACGCAGCCTCAACAACACCGGCACCGAGCATCTCAAAATCCATAACGATCAGATCAAACGCCCTAGATTCTGACTCAATCAGCCCAGCCGCCTCCTCGATCGAACCTGCCGTCACTACGCTCAAGCCCATTGATTCCAGCAGTTTTCCATTGAGCTGGCGGTTAATTTTTTGCTCCTCAACTAGCAACACGGCGCCAGAAAATTCGTCACCTCCGCCTGTGGCCACATCGCTTCGGCTCTCCAACAGGTCATTTTCGGATGCCAAAGACAGTGGAATTTTGAAGCAAAAAATTGTGCCCTCACCAACGGATGATTCGACGGTGACACCACCACCCAAAGCCTCAACGAAGCGCTCTACGATACTCAATCCCAAGCCAGTGCCTTGTGCATGACGGGTCTCAGCGCTTAAACCGGTAGCAAAAGGCTCAAATAATTTTTCTATTGCATCAACAGGTATACCCGGGCCTTGATCAGTCACGGCGAACTCAATCATTTCTTTCTGCAGGCCATGGCTACCAACTGTTGACGCACCGAGGGTAATCGTCCCAGACTCTGAGAATTTAATCGCATTGGAAAGCAGATTGCCCAGCACCTGCCGTAGTAGCTTTAGACGTCCGGTGTAGGTTTTCGCAAAGCCACGCTCTCCCGAACGCCGCAGCTCTAACCCTTTTTCCAACGATCGGGAACGTGCCAGCATGAGGCACTCGTCAATCAACTCATCAAGTTGAAACGCTTCGCTCTCTGCCTCATTCATGTGAGATTCAAGGGAGGCGGTTTCAAGCGTAAAGTTAATCACCTCTAGTAAGCGATCGGCACTTTTAGAGGCGAGGGACGAATACTCTCGCAGCTTCCCATCAAGCTTGAAATCACCCATCAAGCTGATTGCACTAATCACCCCATTTAAAGACGTTCGCATTTCATGGCTGACATGATGAAAATATTTTTGTCGGGCCTCGTTGGCGCGCTCCACATCCTGCTTTGCAGATTTCAACTGGACGTTTAGCGCCTGTAAGTCTTCCACCATCGACTGCTGCGTGCTCATAAAAAACAGCTGGTCCATCTGCACGTCATGCACAGGAAAATCTGACATTGTCAGATTGCTATCAACCGTATTCTCTTCTATCCACCACAACCAAGGAACACCAACAAAGCAGAGCCCTTCTAAACCCATGTCACTGTAGTCAAGAATCTGCCCTCGTATTGCAAATCCCGATTCTTCATTGAAACCCAAAAACAACTCGCCGACGGCTACTTTTGCCGCTGCCACAGATCCGTCAAACGCGGTAGGGCGCTTAAATTTGAAGTACTCAAAAAATTGGATGGGTGCGGTATTACTGGGCTGGCATTTTTGGGTCAAAAGTGGGCTAGCACGCACTAAGGCTCCATCGCTGTCAATTTGACCGACTAACGTAAAGAGGCCTTGAACCTTATCCCAAAATTGATTGGTTTTGATCACTCAGAAGGCCCTTATCCCATGCGCACCGTGAAGAGCGTTTTTTCTCCGCCATCGGATGCTTGAGGGTCGATTTTGAGAATCTCCATGGACTGGTTAAACCGCTGTGCCAAACCCTGTAATAGGCCCTCGACAAAGGGCGTTAGGCCAACCCGCTCGGACACATAGAGGATATCCACGTGAGAGCCATCGCCCTCTCGCACCTTAAAATTAGGGGGGCGATAATCAAGGAAAGTTGAACTGATACGATCATGCAAATTGTTAAGGTTACTAAGAAAGCTCAGCATATCTGACCCGGCCGCACGCAGAAGTGACTCGTACTGCCTTGCTACTGTATTTTCAACCCAGTGTACCCCAAAAGCCCTCAATGCATCGCTGAGGTCAATGTTCATTTCGTCGGCACAGGCTTGGGCCAGACTGTAGGTAATGTCATCGTCATAGGATTGCATCGCCAAAAAACTATCATCGGGCACACCCGAACGCTGCAAAACCTCCTCCCATTTCCCCTCGCCAAATTGCTCTACAATCATGTCTCTCAGAGACTTATTAATGACTCCATACATTGCATGACTCCAGTAACTTTAGCTAAGGCGTTATGACTTCCAACTCTGTATCTTTCGATAAATAGTAGAGGGGGCGACCTCTAACAGACCAGCTGCACGGTTAACGTTTCCGTCGCAGTAATCGATCGCCGTCTGAATGGCTCGCTTCTCGGTGAGCCACAGAGGCTCAACACCGCCGCCATGACGGGTATCGGCAGCAGGCGCAGCAGCAACACGAGTCACTGAAGGTGCAGCGTCTAGCGTATCGCTATCCATAATAGCAACGCGTAACTGTTCATAGTCGATGGCCTGATCAGAAGACATAAGCACCAGCCTATGAATAATATTCTCCAGCTGCCTAACATTTCCTGGCCAGGGATAGCGTCGCAACTCTCGTCGCGCATCCTCAGAAAATGCAAAACCCTGACGGCCTTCCTGCTCAGCAAATACCTTCAGATAATGCCCTGAAAGTAGCAGCACATCGTCGCCTCGCTCCCTCAGTGGGGGTATTCGTAAAGGCACGACGTGCAAGCGATAAAACAAATCCTCCCGCAAGCGGCCTTCGCGCATTTCAAATAGGGGATCGCGATTCGTTGCCGCTAAAATTCGCACATCAGCAACGAACTCGTTGTCACTCCCCACGGGCTTGAAGGAGCCACTTTGGATGAAGCGCAGTAGCACTGATTGTAATTCGTAGGGCATGTCGCAAACCTCATCCAGAAATAAGGTCCCCCCGTCTGATTGCTTGATCAACCCATCTCGAGCATGAAGATTACCCCGCACTCCCGGCGCCTCACCAAACAGCTCAGACTCAATCAGATCATTGGGTATCGCTGCACAGTTAACAGCGATAAAGTCACTGGGGGCACGTGCTGATAAATCGTGTATTGCTTTTGCGGCCAATTCTTTACCCGTACCGCTCTCGCCGGTAATTAACGCCGTCGCACGACTCGAGGCTAAAGATTCAATTGTCGTATAAACCGCCTGCATGACACTGGACGCGCCCATGATGGGGCCCAGTCGTTCACGTACCTCTCCGAGCTTGCTGAGCTTTTGGGTAAGCTCCAACCGCTGTGCCGCATTGGCAAGGGTCACTCTCAGTCTTGAAGCATCAAAAGGCTTACCCAAAAAATCATCAGCCCCACGCTCAATAGCCTGATCAGCAAACTCAATACCGTGTCCCGTCATGACAACAACTGCTGGCTGAGGGTCCATCAATACCGTCTCTGCGAGAAGGTCAAGGCCGTTACCGTCTGGGAGTTCAATGTCGAGTAAAATGAGATCAGGTTTTAAGCTCTCAAGAGCCATCAGCGCGTCGGTGAATGTTTCGACCGCGTGAACCTCATATCCCGTGTCGTCTAGGTATGCCTCATAAATAGCGCAGAGTGTGGAGCTATCCTCAACAATCAGCGTCTTCATTACAAAACCTCGCGCTTTAATGAACCCGCTTGCGTCGCAAATTCCCGATCATCGCCAAGCTGGTCAAAAATTGCTGCCATCTTGCTTTGAGCAGACTCAAAAGCAGCCAGCACCTCGGGGTTGAAATGCTGAGACTCAGTGCGCCCATCTCCGTTAAGGATAATATCCATTACCTTTTCATGAGAAAACGCAGGCTTGTAAGGACGCTTGGAGCGCAAGGCATCATACACATCGACCAGTGTTGTAATTGAAGCCTCAACGGGTATCTCAGATCCCTTAAGCCCTCTGGGATACCCTGTACCATCCCAGCGCTCGTGGTGGCAACGCGCAATACGGGCAGCCATCTTCATCGTCGGATGCGCTGATCCTGATAAAATCCGGTAGCCCGTCTCTGGGTGTTCACGCATGTGAAGTAACTCATCATCGTCAAGCGGCCCCTCTTTTAAAAGCACAGCATCACGCATACCCACCTTACCCACATCGTGTAATGGCGCCGCCAATCTGATCATGTCGCACCACTGCTTGTCTTTTTCCAACTCTGCAGCAAGCACGGCCGCATAGCGCCCTATTCGAATAATATGCTGGCCCGTCTCTGGATCCTTATGCTCTGCAGCTGCAGCCAAACAAGCTAGGGCCTCAGCATAGGCCTCCTCAACGTCGCGATTTAAGGCGGAAATCTCTGCGCTGTTTAAAGTAACCTGCTGCTTGAGCAAAATCTCTTCGGTTTGTCGAGCCTGATCAGCGGCTACTTCACGCATCGCGCTGACTATATGGCGCTCTAACTGATCAAGATCAACTGGCTTCAGAAGAAACTCTTTTGCTCCAAGGTGCATCGCACGGATAACTGATTGAGTATTACCGTTTGCAGTCATAAATATGACGCGTCGCACCCGCTGACGCGATTCAGGTGCATCATTGATGCTATCTAGCATTTCCAAACCGTTGAGCCCCGGCATCATAAGATCACTTAGAATGATGGAGATTTCCGGATCCCCAAAATACTTCCCCAGCGCCTCCTCGCCATTACTAGCCAGTGCTACTGATAGGCCCAGCTCTTCTACGAACTCACCAAGCTCCTCACGTATATCAGGCTCATCATCAACAATTAGTGCTTTCACTAGTCGGTTCCATTCATCTGCGCAATATGTCTGGTTGCATTTTGCAGCTTACTTTGCGATACCCATGAGTCTACCGCGATTCGACCACCCGCGGGTACATTTTCAAACCTCAGACCTCAGACCTTTTCCCGATGGCTATCTCGCTGGCTCAACAACATGGGATCTCTCTGAGCTGCCCAAACCTTTACCTTACCCATGGACTTCACCCCATACAAAAACGCTTCTTCTTCGAAAGGTAGCCTGACACCAACTGCATCCATTTCAGCACCTATGTTGGCACTCGTCGACCGGGCTGATGATGAGCATTGATGGGACTCAAATAGAAGATATGTTTGCCCCATCGTCAGCCTTTTTCAACGGAACCACTACCGTGGCCTCCGTCCAGCCATCGACGCTGTCTAGACGTAACCGCCCCCCTAGGTCACTAATAGCTTCTTGCGCTACAGCAAGTCCTAGCCCCACGTTTTTTCCCCCGACACGCGTGGAAAAAAAGGGCTCAAAAATTCGATCGCGAAGCTCCTCCGCAAGACCACCGCCGTTATCAGACACAACAATTTTGGCGACATCATTTCCAGCGGAGGTAGCGACAATAGTGATCTGAGGTTGACTGGGGGCATCCTCCAGCAAAGCCTCTCTAGCGTTATTTAACAGCGCAATTAGCGGCTTTTCGATCTGAAGCGGGTGACCATTGGCGATTTCATTGGATAACTGGCAATCCAAAGTTACCTCAATACCCTGCTCTACCAAACTGCCCCGCGACAGTTCTAAGGCTCGCTCAATTACCGTAGCTATCTGAAACCCGTCGGGCAGCGGCTCAACGGGGCGACCAAACTCCCTCAGATGGTCAATAATTTCTGACACCGTCGATAACTCAGCATCCAAACCGCTAAGCTTCTCTACTAAAACCTCCCGATCAATCTCAGGCAGGCGTAAGCGGTTTTGTGCATTGGCAAGATACAAGCGCATTTTTTGGAGCGGCTGATTGAGCTGATGAGCTGCACTTGAGGCCAGTTGACTAAAATAACTTGATTGCTGGGCTTCAACCTCCAGTACTGTCGGCAGTGATTTTTCATCTAACTCAAGGCAGAATCCGATTACCCCAACAATTTCTCCGCCGAATGCCCGTCGAGGCCTCAAATTTGCTCTGATCTCAACAGTCGATTGTGTCCGACGGCAAACCAGCGGCAACCGAATACCATCTGCTTTTTTCCCCTCAAGCACCCTCACAATATGGCTATGAAAATCTTCGCCTTCGACCCCAGAGGGCAGGCACATAGATGCAAATTCTCCGCCAATGGCCTCTGCTTCAGGCAGATTGGTAAGACTGACAATCTTAGGATTCCATGTCACGATAAGCCCCGCCCTATCGATAACAAAAATAGGGTTTGGGCTGCCGTCAAACAGTTCATTGAGCTCAACCGCAACCCTATCGGTCTCCCGCCTCGACATATCCCTAGCCTCGCGAAGGGCCAGTTCACGCCCTGCCAACTGACCAGTAAGACGCGATAGTAGATTTCCAAAGGATACGCCCAAATCTCCAATTTCCGTAGGGTCTGTTGCGCGGTTTCGATAGTCAAAGCCACCACTGAGATCGGCCTCCCGAACGGCACGATGAAGGCGGCTAATGGGGCCTAAGAAATTATTTTGGAGGATTTGCCAGGCGATCAAGAATACCGCGATAAGAATGACCGCAGCGATGTAGGGCAGCCACGCATTCGTGCGTCGCATGTTTACAATCTCGTCTCGCCCCAATGCAGAGTAGTTATCGAGACCTCGCAGAAGCTCATCATAAGCCCGTGAGTAATCGTTGAAATTTGAGACGGTATGGGCTTCTTCGAGTAGCTGTAAGGCAACCGCACAACAAGCGTCAAGCCCAACACTATCTCGAAAGGGCGTGACTTCCATAAGCCCCGGCGCGTTCAGGTCTTCAAAAACTACAGCAGGCTGGAGAGCTCGCTCCAAACGCTGAGCATCGACCTGCAGTTGTAAAACAGCATGCTGAAGGTCGCGCAGGGCAAAAGCTCGATATGCAACGAGGGCCTCGAGAACAAAGCACAAAATCGCCAACAGGGTCAGTGACCTAATGGCGCTCGCTCTAATACGAATCTGCATTCCACTCCAACGGTTTTAAGCTGCCAGTGACCGCACTATTGTACACAGAATAACCAAACAAACCCTTTCCGTTTCGCAATTTGCATTCTATGCTTAGTATCGTTTAGAGAATGCAGGCGTTTGGATGAAACACTCGGGAATTTTGATTGTCGATGACGAAAGCGTAATCGCCGAAGAACTGTGCGAATTTATCCAGTCTTTCGACTTCCCTTGCAAAACAGCACTGAGCGTAGACGAGGCCTTAAGCACTGTTGCGACTGACGCCGAAATCTCGTTAATTCTCACCGACATGCGCATGCCGGGTCGCGATGGCGCAGAGTTAATACAAGTTCTGCAGGATATGCCTGACCGAGAGTTTGAATATCTTATGATTTCTGGTCATTTGGACGCTGACGAGGACCTTAAGCATCTCAATAGCGATGGGGTAACACTCATGCGCAAGCCTATCGACATTGACGCACTGCTACAGTTTCTCAACGAGCGGGAGTTTGGACCCGTAACCTCCTAACGCAGGCGCAGCTGGCCTTGCCCGAGGCCCACCCCCACCCTTCAACTGAGCCCTAAACCTAAGGCCGTGAAGAGCGTTCCAAAGTGGCATGGTATATCAAGGGCCGGATAGGCAATTCCCCAACTAGACCTCGGACATACAGCCCACCCACAGCGGACCTGTCTCGAGTGCATTTTCGATGAGAATAGCGTCCGACTGCGCTTGTTCTTCATCGGCATACCCTACAACTCTTATGCGGTGAAGCGTAATACCGTCTTTTTCAAACGGAATAATAACTGCCGGATAGCCTTCATCGGACAGTGAGGTCTTCCAGCGTTCCGCCCAACCCATATCGGCGTATGTCGCAATATTAATAAACCAATCAGCACCATCGGCGCCGGCGCCATCGAATTCAGTCTCAACGCTGTCATATGTCGGCAGCATGTCTGGCTCTGGTGCAATAACCAGAGTCTTCATAGGTGCTGGAATCGAAGCACTGGCGGACTTGGGGGCTGCGACCACTGCGACAGCCGGTTCAGGCGTGGCCACCACATTTATTGGTGTAGTAGACGTAGTGAAAACGACAGACTCAGCCTCGAGGGACTGGTCTGGAACAATAGCCATTTCAGGAACAACGCCCGAATCGCACACTGCAATTTGCTCGTCGTCTCGTCGAACCAGATCTAGATCTAAAGCCTCGATCTTGTCCGCATTAAAACCTTGAGCATCAAGCGCGTCGGTCAACACCCCAATTTCAGCCAAGACACGTGCCTGCGCTTGAAGCAGACTTATTTCGGCAGACGCTAGTGCTCGCTGAGTGTCAAAATATTCATTTTGTGAATCAAGCAGGTCAAGGAGTGATCGCTGATTGAGATCGAACTGGTCGCCGTACGCCAGACGTGTTTTATCCTGCGCATCAGACTGGATTGATAAGTAACGTACCTGCTCTCGCAAAGCTCTCACGTTGTTGAAGGCAATTGTGACCTCGCGACGCACACTAAGACACGCTTGCTTGCGATCCTCTACCGCCGAATAAAAACGATTCGAGAACTCCCTACGGCGAGCGCTATCGCTGCCTCCACGAAAGAGGTTGTAGGTGAACACTAGCTCCACAGCCTGCAGGTCGTAATCCCCGCGAAACCCGTCAATGTTAGACTCCTGCTCGTTCCGGTAACGCAAATCAAGACGCGGATACATTGGGCCGTTTGTCGCGTTTAGAGCCTCCCGAGCCGCCCGGACCTCCTCGATCGTACGGTTAATTTCTGGAGAACTATTGTAGGCCGCTTTCAGTGCGTCGTTGCGGAGGCTTGGCATGGCGTCGCTTGGGAGCGTTGGCATGGGCAGGTTATCACCAGGTAGCGCGCCCACGATGCGCTGGAACTCGCTGGTCGTGTCATACAGGTTAGTTCGCTCGGTCAACAGGTTAGACTCTGCAAGAGCCAACCGTGACTTAGCCTGGTCTAAGTTAACACCCTCATCACGTCCAGCGGCCGCTCGCTGTTGAATTTTGCTGTAAATGTCTTTGTGATAGGCAAAATTGTCAGCCGCGAAGCCAACCAACTTCTGGTACAGCACCGTATTGGAGTACGCAACACTGGCGTCTAGAGCAATCGACTGTGCTGCACCATGAACATCGTAATACCGCGCCAGCTTTTCATATCCCAATGACCGAGCCCGGTCTCGGGTTTGAAACCCGTCAAATAATAATTGAGTCACGCTGAAACGAACCGAATCACGCTCGTAATCACCAAAGTCGTTAAGCGGCGTTTCACGCTCCTCCCAAGCATAATCCGCGTCCAAATCGACGCTGGGATAAAAGCCTCCCTCTGCTGAGCGCTGCCCCTCGCGTGCAGCTTCGAAATCATAATAAGCAGAAACCACAGTGGGATTGGTAACCAATGCAGCCGACACTGCCGCGCCAAAGTTATTAATCTTTTCCTGTGCCACTAGGGGCCCAGCCGAGAAAACGGCCAACAAACTCAAGGATAGAAGGATTTTTCGATAGAAAGTTCTGTGGTGATCATTGATCATAACTGCATCCTAATATCGGTTTGTCGTTACAAAGACGTGGTTTAATACTGGTAGTGCCGAGCCGTCTGAGTAATGTTTCATTTGCGGAGTAGAAATATTGGAGATCACTACTACACATCGTATAAATCACTTCCGAGTGGTTCGATAGGTATCTGATTACCATGGGAAAGTGTGGACCTTTGTCGGGAAATTGCAAGTGCACTTAGTGCCGTTGTTTTTGGTATTTGTCCTGCTTCACGCGGTTTTTTTAGCGCCGGGCAATCTCTGGGGCATGCAAATACCCAATCTTGAGGCTCAGGCGAGCGTCAGATTTGGCGCCCAAGCCGTGCAAACGGTGCTGCGCTGGGAGTCGATGATTGGCACCAACGCCAACGCAGATGTGCAAAAAAAACTGGCTGCAGTTAACGATTTTTTTAACCAAAACATCGCCTACCAGTGGGAAACCGAAGATTATTGGTCCACACCACTTGAGACAATGGGCCGAGGTATTGGCGATTGTGAAGACTATGCCATTGCAAAATACGCCACATTAACGCTGATGGGCGTGCCGCCATCCTCACTCAGACTTGTCTATGTCAAAGCCAAACGGGGTGGACTCAATCAGGCCCACATGGTGTTGGCATGGTACGAAACGCCGAACGCGGTGCCGTTAATCATCGACAACTTAGATTACGTCATCAGACCCGCGACCGAGCGAGGCGACCTCCAGCCCGTTTTCAGTTTTAATGGAGAGCAGTTGTGGGTGGGCACAGGACCACGCCCCACCAAACAGCAGCCCACAGCTCGACTATCACGCTGGGGCCAAGTCGTAGAAAAAATTCGCCTGGAAGGTTTCACCACGGGATTTTAGGAGCGGACCACCATGTCGTTATATAAAAAACTAGCGCTAGCCTTTATTGGACCCATGATCATAGGCATTTTTGTCATTTCTTTTGTGATCATGGGAGAGCGCTCGAGCCAGTACCTTGAAGAACAGCTGGCCATTGAAAATCTTAACGACGCCAATCGTACCGCCCTTCACCTGAACAATCTCAACCTTGATGACATTGAATTAGAGACCTACCTAAATGCCAAATTCAACCAAGGCGTTTACCTAAGAATAAGGCTCCTAAGCCCGGACCCAGAAGCGCCGGCCATCTTTGATTGGAGCGATCCCGGGACCAGCAGTGGTTATCCGCCAGCTCTTAAGGCCTGGTTTTCCATAGAGTCCTCCCCCGGACAAGCAATGCTGCAACCGGGTTGGACACAGCAGGGGGTGTTAGAAATACAACATCACGACGACGTCGCCTATGATGAACTTTGGAAAACTGCACAGAATATGTTTTGGGCCCTCTTGGCATCTGTGGCCCTTGCAAGTTTGATAGGCTCCGTGTTGCTTCAAAGAATTTTGGCACCCTTGAAGGGCGTAGTAATTCAAGCGAAAGCCATCGGCGAGCGCAGATTTATAACAACACCAGAACCCTCTACGAGTGAATTCGCAGAGGTGACCAGGGCCATGAATGAACTCGCGCGGCGCGTTGGGGAAATGCTAGCAAAAGAATCCCAGCGCCTCTCTAAGCAGCGAGAAGCCACAGACATAGATCCGGGCACAGGCCTGTTACTCCGCGGCCCTTTTATGGCCCGTTTAGGGGCAAAACTGGAATCAGAAGATGCTGACGCCAGTGGCAGTGTTGCACTCGTGCGACTTAGCAACTTGGCGCGACTCAATCAAAATTTTGGCCGCCAAACCATGGATGCTGTTCTAGCAGAAATCGGGAGCTCCATTAAGCGTCTCAATCAAGATCAAACAGAGTGGGTCGCAGGCCGACTCAACGGCTCTGACTTTTGCTTACTAGCCCCTCTTGCCAGTGAACCTAAATATACGGCAGAAACACTGCAGCGCGTTATTTGGGAGGTCCTCGCAAACTTTGAGATGTCCGATCACACTCGGCTGCCCAGCGCTTGCGCGGGCTACACTGCAGGACATACCACTGGCCAGTTGATGACGGCCTTGGACGGCGCCTTAGTTGTATCAGACGAGCAGGAAGAGTCGGAGGCTATTGTTGCCAACCTCGCCAGCGGTAATGCCATCCCGATACGTGAACAGGCGAGTCTTTGGCACTCGCAATTACTTACAGCGATCGAAGCGAATCAACTACTCATCGCGACTTTTCCTGTGGTCACTCCTGAAGGAGAGCTCGTTCACCACGAAGGCATGTTGCGGATCAACGTCGATGGGCAAATACGTAACGCCGGAGAATTCATGCCTTGGGTGCATCGCCTTGACCTCAGCTTTGAAATTGACCAAGTAGCCACTAGCTTGGCAATAGGCAACATCAGCAAGACAACAGAAGATACTTGTGCCAACTTGACCTCTGCTGCGCTGCTCGATAACCGATTTAGCACCTGGCTTGAGCTATTTTTGCAGAGCCACGCAGATCCAGCGAAAAAGCTCAGCCTTGAAATCGGCGAAGCGGCCGCATTCGCACAGCCAGAGAATTTCAAGTTACTGGTGGAAGTTGCCCATGCGGCAGGGGTAAAGGTCGGCATTGAACACATGGGCTATCGCATTAGTGATATTGGTAAGCTGGGAGACTTAGGCATGGACTACATTAAAATGGATAGCCTGTTCAGTCGCGACCTCAGCAACAACACCGGTAATGCTGCTTTAATGCGTACATACATCAATATTGCTCAATCCCTAGGATTACCCTGTATTGCGGAGGGAATCAGCAACGCCGATGAGCTTGATGCCGTTTTCGAGTTAGGTGTCTCGGGTGCCTGCGGTCAGGGTGTTAATTACTGAAGCAAAATCTTAGACCGCGCATTGGCAACGTATCACTACCGCCGAAACTGGGACTGCTCATTGCGAATTTTAGAAGCCATATGAAACGCGATACTTAATAAAAAAACCAACAGGTCTCACCCTTTCATGATTCGAGGCCTCATCAACACGGGTAGCAACCACAAGTTTTTTAAGGACACTGCAAAGCAATGCCCCATCTTATACCCGCCAATGCATTGGCCGTCGCTCAAATAGGCGCCAACAAGCTCGCCAAGCTGAATTTGGAATCCGGGCGGTTCAGGTATCGCTATGATGCCAACAGCAACGCTGACCTCTCTGGATATAACGTCCTACGACATTCTGGGACCGTTTGGTCAATGTTAGACGTATTTTCTGTCTCGCAGGATGAACAACTTCTCTCCGCCGCAGACAGAGCCATTACGTATTTGTTTAATGAACATCTGCGTTTTTTTCGTGGCTATCACAACTTTTGTATTTTAGAGAAAAATAGCATCAAGCTAGGGGGCAACGCCCTAGCAGCGCTTGCGTTGGCAAAGCTCTACGAGTCCAACAAAAGTGATGTGCTGCTAGATACCGCACACCAGCTCTGCCACTTTATTTTGGAACAGCGCAATGTCCACGGAGACTTCGTGCACAAGCGGTATTTTAAATCAGGTAAAGTTTCGAGCTTTAGATCTGAGTACTACGTAGGGGAGGCGCTGCTCGCACTGCTCGCGTGCTACCGTATAACTGGTGATTCGCTATTGTTGAACTCTGTTCGAGAAGTCGAGGCTGATTTGGCGCAACAGGGTTATGGCATACGGGAGCAGTCGCACTGGATGCTGTATTCACTAGAACAGCTACAACATCTCGACGCGTCACCGCACATCTACGCGCACGCTGAAAAAATCGCCACCGAAATTATTAATAACCCCACCTACCTCGAATGGGGAAGAAGCACCCCAATTGCTTGCCGTACAGAGGGCTTGCTCGCCTTTGCCCGTATGACCCCTCCTAAAACCACTGACAGCCTGACTCAAGTTGCCGTCCAAAAATGCATCGAGGAAAATCTAGCACAGCAGCTGATTTTTCAAACTAAGGACGGTGCCTTTACGCGGGGCGGGGGCGATCGCAGAGATCAGGAAGTTCGAATCGACTACATACAACACAACATTTCTGCCTTTTTGCACTTTTCGCAACTCGAGCAAAACCGAGACACCGCTAAACTGTGAATTAAACTTTGTAGTGGGCCTGCGCCGACAATATTTACGACGGGCGCTGTAAACAGACCGCTTTTTAGCTGACTAAACGCCGTGGCCGCGATTACGCTTCCATGACTGAAAGACGGGGCTAAGCCTCGATCCCAAACAATAATCCGAGCAAAAAAAAGCCACCCGAAGGTGGCTTTGTACAGAACTTCGGCTTCAGAACTCGTATCCGATCGTGACACCCACTTGTCGTCCAGGGACCAATTCCTGCCACGCAAATGCACCCGCATCATAAGCCCGTGCAACCCGCCCGTCGCCGTCGAGAACGTCGGTGCCGTAGACCATCAACTTAAGTGCACCTTGTGGTAGATCACGAAGGTAGGTCGCGCTTAAGTCAAGCTGATCGTGGGAATCGATGTTGATATCAGGACCTGTGTCGTAGTTATAAAAGGCAAATTCTGCGGCACCCCAAAGATCGCTACGGTAGCTCCAGGTTCCGGAGAGAACCAGCGTGCCACCAAGTACTGATGACGTATGATCAGCCATTAGGCTCAACGTGTGCTCCGGTGCGTAAATCACCTGAGCTTGGCTGGAAATATCAATGCCACCAAAGTCGTATTTATCAAACTCGGCATCAAGATAACCGTAAGTGGCCCTGATGTTCAGACCATCCGTGGGCACCCAAACCCCCTCGAACTCGATACCCTTGTTGGTCGTCTCTGCCGCGTTACGAATGAACGTACAAGTCGCCGTTGCCGCTTGATCGCACTGAGTACCATCTGTAACAACAAACTGCTGCTTATCTTCGTAAGTCGCGTAGAAGCCCGTCAGGTTTAACTGCAACCGATCGGTGGGCTGCGTACGAATACCCAGCTCCCAGCTTCCTACCTCCTCGGGATCGTAAGGACCGATCGTATCCGAGTTATTGCCGCGGCTATTAAAACCACCCGCGCGATACCCTGTTGCATAAGACAGGTAAGCCATTCCAACATTTAACTCACGCTGCAACACAAAGCGGTAGGTTACATTCGAATCCTCGTAGCTCGGCGTCAGCTGATTCGCAATGGGAGCGCCTGCCAGTCGGTCGGTTGAGCTTCCGTATTGTCGGTTATCTAGATCTTTACTTTCGTCGGTCCAACGCACACCCGCCGTCACTGACCAGAGGTCACTGATGGCGTAGTTCAGCTCACCAAACAAGGCTAATGCATCCGCGTCTTGGGTCGTTTGGAAGTTGGAAACAGGGCCAGAGGTAATGAAGGCTTCTGTCTCGAGATAATAGGCGCCGGCTACTACGTTCAGTGGGCCGTCCCAGTCTGAAAGAAACTGCAACTCGTGAGAGTTTTGCTCATAGTCTTGCTGACGCAGCACTTCAAACAGCGGTTGAGGCGCTCCCCAAGAGTTAAAGTAAGCCTCCTCTTCAAAGGCCATTCTTCCAAAGATGTACTTAACATCAAAGCCATCACCCGAATACTTTGCGTTCAGGGTCAGGTTGTCGCCCCACATGTAGCTGTAAATTTGCTCAGAGGCATTCGATGTTTTATAGCCGCTTGCCTCAGAGAGCGCCGCTGAGTTTTCGTTACAGGCACCACCAAAGGGAAGACCTAAGCCCGCCAAGGAGCAGAAAACGCTATCGGTTGTACCTGAAGCCACGACATCAGGCGGTTGAGTCCAGTGCTCGTAGTCATCGTAGCTAAGCGTCGCCGTGAAATTGTCAGTGAAATCATAGCGAATGGCTGCACCCCAAACTTGAGAGTCCCGGTTGTAGGGCCGCTCATTATTGGTGGTGTTATAGAGGTGTGAGTCCATCTCTAGGTCACGGTATGAGAACTTGGCGCCGCCCTTCTCGCCTAGCGGCACGTTAACAACACCTTTGAGGTCTTGGCGGTTGTGATCTGCAAAAGTCCCCTCAAGCTTCACACCAAACTCACCCGTAGGCTGCGTTCTTTTAATATTGACAACACCAGCAATAGTATTCCGACCGAAGAGGGTGCCCTGTGGTCCTCTAAGGACCTCAACACCTTCTATGTCGAAGAAATCAACAACAGCACCGGCGTTAGAGGCCATGAACACGCCGTCCACAGAAATACCTACCGTCGGCTCGTAACTTTTCTCAAGATCGTCAAAAGCCATGCCGCGGATAGACGCGCCCAGTGCTGCTCCCGACTGCGTCACCTGGTGCAGCTCCACATTAGGCACTAATTTGGCAACATCGATGAGCGTTTGCACACCACTTTGTTCAATTTGAGTCGGAGATAGCGCCGTTACAGCGACCGGGACGTTTTGAAGTGACTCCTCTCGCTTACGCGCGGTCACGACAACTTCCTCGATAAGACTCACCGAGTCTTGCCCGAGAGCAATCTGCGGCAGACCACCAAAAACGCCGGCGGTGGCAATTGCAGCAGCCATGGATACGTATTTTTTACTTAGGGGGAAATGATGGCGCTTATTCAGTCGCATAGCTGGATCTCCTCAATATTATTATGCCGTCGCCCTTATTTGGGCTAGGAGCCTTTTTTTTGTAGATTTCTACTACCAGTCAAAAGCTTCGCACAAGTCCAAGGGGATTACAAACAATGTTGATTGTTTTTATGCGGTCGCACAAAAAGAGACGTAGTAAGGTGCTGAATGCACTCGTCTTCTACCGCATTTTAGCGGCGCCATCGCGACCCAGAGCAAGGCATACTGCGACTTTTGTCGCTAATCGGGTGCATCAGCCGGAGCGGGCGTCTGGGCAAAGAATAGCCTCTGAAACAGACAGCCTACATCGAAGAATTTGTCATTTCTTTGAGCAAGACGCCACACCGAGGCTCCGATGTGGCGTTATTTCACCTCAATTCCGGTCAATCAGACTCTGGGGCAGGTTTGTCGTCAGGGTTTTGAGAATTCATTAAGTCGATTTCTAACATCCCCGCATCATAATCAAACACTCCGCCGGCCCCTCTTGGTGTTGCCGAGTCGACCCCTGCCGGTACCTCATCGCTTTCTTCAGGGAGCACAAGATTGTCGTCATCGCCAAATAGGTCCTCCACGCTGACAGCAAAACTCGCATCCTCAGCAACCGAAGACGAACCATCGGTAAACGTTACCTCCGATTGACCGTGAATGGTTACATCACCGTCCGCCGCAGTGCTGGATTCACTGTCATCGCTATAGTTGAGATCAATACTCTCGATACCCAGTTCCGATAGCGTCTGAAGCTCCCCTTCGTCCGTGATTCCATCTGAGTTGGTGTCTTGCCAAACAGCAAATTGATCAAATTGATCGTCTTGCGCATCGAGTACACCGTCGTCATTAGTATCAAAGACCTCTGCTACCGCCTCGAGATCCGTCTCCGCATCTTCACTCCACTCAGTAAAGACATACTCCTTAGATTCATTGATGGTTCCGGAATTATCCGCATCGATGACCAACAACCCATCATCAGGGGCCACCCAAGCCGTATTTACGACGGCTCCCGAGGCCTGGTCAATAAAGGTAACGCCGTCCTCCTTGGACAGGTACTCAACACCATCGCCATCCAAATCAATAGCAATGGGATCATCCTCGTCATCGTCGTCGTCATCATCGTCATCATCGTCGTCGTCGTCGTCGTCGTCATCGTCGTCGTCGTCGTCATCATCGTCGTCATCGTCATCGTCGTCGTCGTCATCATCGTCGTCATCGTCGTCGTCATCGTCGTCGTCATCGTCGTCATCGTCGTCATCGTCGTCGTCGTCATCGTCGCCGGTGGGGTCATCATCTGTGATAGTTGTAGTCACTGAGTCTTCGCCCAGCTCAAGCACCTCGAACCCGCCATCACTGGCTGTGCCAATCGTAAGGATGATCGTTTCACCACTATCTGGAATAGTGTCGTCAAGGGTCGTTAAATTAAACGTCACATCGGAGTTACCGGCCAGAACAATAACCTGAGCCTCGCTGACGTAATCGCTACCATCACTCGCGGTACCGGTGTAAGTAATATCGACAGCTATATTTTCAGTTGCCACAACGGCATTGCCATTTTCGTCAGTCAAAGCCACCGTATAGTCGGAAGTTACCTGCCCCTCGACAACAGTGGCAGGCCCGCCGATGCTCAAGATCACCGTATCATCGGTATCAGGATCATCCTCATCCGTAATCGCTGCCGTTGCACTCGCGTTATTACCATCAACGTCACCAATCGCCAGGTTCTCAAAACTCGAACTTTCTAGTGGCTCGACAATCGTCGCTATTAGGTTCTCCGAACTCTCCTTAATGTAATCATCAACTGCCGATACCGTTACTGATGCCGCACTATCGCCGCCGGTCACCGTAACGGTCGTAGGTAACGGTGCCGCATCACCCGCATTCGCCGCAGCGCCCGTCCATTCCAACGTCACGTCGATATCCGACGTCGCCGTAACCGCATTGCCGTCCTTGTCCTGCAGCGAGACCGTGAAGATCGCCTGCTCGCCTTCTTCTATCGACGACTCATCAACACTGATGACCGCATAGACCGTGTCAGCCTCGTCAGGGTCACCCTCATCCGTGATCGCTGTCGTTGCACTGGCGTTATTACCATCAACGTCACCAACCGCCAGGTTCTCAAACGCATCCGGATCATCCTGATCCACCAATCCCGTAATCGTCGCTATCAGGTCTTCTGACGTCTCTTTAAAGTAATCATCAACCGCAATCACTGTCGCCGTCGTACTGCCATTGGTCACCGTTACCGTCGTCGGCAACGGTGCCGCATCACCCGCATTCGCCGCAGCACCCGACCAGACCAGCGCCACCTCAATATCATTCGGCGCCGTAACCGCATTGCCGTCCTTGTCCTGTAGCGAGACCGTGAAGATCGCCTGCTCGCCTTCTACTATCGACGACTCATCAACACTGATGACCGCATAGACCGTGTCTTCTGTTCCCGGGGGATCATCCGTACCCGTCTGATCTGCAATCGTCGTCGTGACCGTGTCTTTGCCGGTGGCTATGCCCACCGTCGAACCCAGACCCGTGCTCGTCGGATCGCTGATCTCAACAATGTACTGTTCACCGTCATCGGCCAGATAATCATCCGTCGTCTCAACCGTGAAGGTCGTGCTACTAACGCCCCCAGCCGTACCCGTGATCGTTACCGTGTCGCCATCTACCGACACGTAATCAACGCCTTCCGTCGCCGCCAACACCAAACCAGCCGCCGTCGTACCCAGCGTTACCGTGACACTCTCACCCGCCAGCAACGCCACCGCATTACCAGCCGCATCCTCAAAGGTCACCGTGTACTCGGCCGACTCTCCCTCAACAACCGACTCCGCACCACTCAACGCCACCTTCAGCGGCGAGGCATCCTCAATAACCGTTGTCGCACTCAGACCTGTGCCCGCCGGCGTACCCAGCTCGTAGTTCTCGTAGTTATCCTGCGGATCCGTAATGCTAGCGATCGTCGCCGTCAGCGGCTCATCAGGCTCTACCGTTCCATCTTCAAGCGCTGAAACCGTTACTGAGCCGCTGCCCGCCGCTATCGTCACCGATGTCGGTAACGGGAACGGCGATACATCAGTCGTTGTCGCTGCCGCACCCGACCAGACCAGCGCTACCTCAATGTCATTCGGCGCCGTAACCGCATTGCCGTCCTTGTCCTGCAGCGAGACCGTGAAGATCGCCTGCTCGCCTTCTACTATCGACGACTCATCAACACTGATGACCGCATAGACCGTGTCTTCTGTTCCCGGGGGATCATCCGTACCCGTCTGATCTGCAATCGTCGTCGTGACCGTGTCTTTGCCGGTGGCTATGCCCACCGTCGAACCCAGACCCGTGCTCGACGGATCGCTGATCTCAACAATGTACTGTTCACCGTCATCGGCCAGATAATCATCCGTCGTCTGTACCGTGAAGGTCGTGCTACTAACGCCCCCAGCCGCACCCGTGATCGTTACCGTGTCGCCATCTACCGACACGTAATCAACGCCTTCCGTCGCCGCCAACACCAAACCAGCCGCCGTCGTACCCAGCGTTACCGTGACACTCTCACCCGCCAGCAACGCCACCGCATTACCAGCCGCATCCTCAAAGGTCACCGTGTACTCGGCCGACTCTCCCTCAACAACCGACTCCGCACCACTCAACGCCACCTTCAGCGGCGAGGCATCCTCAATAACCGTTGTCGCACTCAGACCTGTGCCCGCCGGCGTACCCAGCTCGTAGTTCTCGTAGTTATCCTGCGGATCCGTAATGCTAGCGATCGTCGCCGTCAGCGGCTCATCAGGCTCTACCGTTCCATCTTCAAGCGCTGAAACCGTTACTGAGCCGCTGCCCGCCGCTATCGTCACCGATGTCGGTAACGGGAACGGCGATACATCAGTCGTTGTCGCTGCCGCACCCGACCAGACCAGCGCTACCTCAATATCATTCGGCGCCGTAACCGCATTGCCGTCCTTGTCCTGTAGCGAGACCGTGAAGATCGCCTGCTCGCCTTCTACTATCGACGACTCATCAACACTGATGACCGCATAGACCGTGTCTTCTGTTCCCGGGGGATCATCCGTACCCGTCTGATCTGCAATCGTCGTCGTGACCGTGTCTTTGCCGGTGGCTATGCCCACCGTCGAACCCAGACCCGTGCTCGACGGATCGCTGATCTCAACAATGTACTGTTCACCGTCATCGGCCAGATAATCATCCGTCGTCTCAACCGTGAAGGTCGTGCTACTAACGCCCCCAGCCGTACCCGTGATCGTTACCGTGTCGCCATCTACCGACACGTAATCAACGCCTTCCGTCGCCGCCAACACCAAACCAGCCGCCGTCGTACCCAGCGTTACCGTGACACTCTCACCCGCCAGCAACGCCACCGCATTACCAGCCGCATCCTCAAAGGTCACCGTGTACTCGGCCGACTCTCCCTCAACAACCGACTCCGCACCACTTAACCCAACGTAAAACTCGGATGGTGGCGGCGGCTCTACAATTACCGTAGTAACTTCATCGTTGCCCTCGTCGACCTCAAGCGCTTCAAAACCGCCATCACTCGTCGTGCTGATTGATAGAATAATAGTTTCATTAGGGTCCACCTCGACATCAGTTGTTGTTTGTAAGCTGAAAGTCGCATTGGTAGCGCCTTGGAGAATCGTCACTTCTTGTTGACTGGTGTAATCCAATCCATCCGTCGCCGTACCGGTGTACGTAATCGTAACAACCACGTCTTCTTGTGCTGCGACTAGGCCCCCACTCTCATCCTTCAATGCCACGGTGTAGTCAGTGGTTAAGTCACCCTCAACTACGGTATCTGGCCCACTAATACTCAGGCTAATCGTGTCATCAGATCCTGGATCACCCTCATCCGTAATCGCTGTCGTTGCACTCGCGTTATTACCATCAACGTCACCAATCGCCAGGTTCTCAAAACTCGAACTTTCTAGTGGCTCGACAATCGTCGCTATTAGGTTCTCCGAACTCTCCTTAATGTAATCATCAACTGCCGATACCGTTACTGATGCCGCACTATCGCCGCCGGTCACCGTCACGGTCGTAGGTAACGGGGACGGCGTTACATCGCTCGTTGTCGCTGCCGCACCCGACCAGACCAGCGCCACCTCAATATCATTCGGCGCCGTAACCGCATTGCCGTCCTTGTCCTGCAGCGAGACCGTGAAGATCGCCTGCTCGCCTTCTGCTATGTTGGTGTCGTCAACACTGATGACCGCATAGACCGTGTCTTCTGGGTCTTCAGGATCCGGCTCATCAGGACCATCAAGAATAGTTGAAGTAACCGATGAAGTGCCTATCTCTACCTTTTCATAAACCGATTGCGCGGCATCAAACCCCACATCGGGCACCAAGCCCACGGTGTAGGTTTCCGCGCCCTCCAGGTTGTAATCGTCAATTAATGCAGCGCTGAATACGCTACCAATTAAAACGGTCGTAGCTGACGGTGTGTAATCTGTGGATGCTGCGGTAAGGTTGCTAAAGACAACCTCAACAGCAGTCCCATCCAAACCCGAAACCGTCGCGCCCAAACTGTCGACTGCAATCACTTTGTAGTAAAGAGATTCGCCCTCTGCCGCCTCACTAAGCGCAATCTCATTACCGCCTGCATCAACCGCAATTACGCTCAACGTAATGGTGTCCTCAAAATCAGGATCATCCTCATCGAGGATCGTACCGATCCCTTGGCCATCACCAATTATGGCGTTGAAAGGATTAGATAAATCGACCGTAAAGGTTTCTGGAAGCTCTGCCAGTGCGTCGTCGGTAACGTTAAGCGTTATTGTTTGTGTAGTTACGCCTGGCTCAAACGTGAGCACGCCACTCAAGCCATCATCAGGGCCAGCAGAATAATCCTCCGGGTCGGTAGCTGAGTCCTCAGAGACCGTATAATTGACGTTAGCCGGCAATTCAGATTCACCGAGCAGAGTCACCGTAAATACAATGGTGCCTGCATCTTCATCGACTGAAACATTGTTTATGCTTAGTGTAGGTCGATCATCATCGGGTTCATCGTCAGGGTCATCGCCATCGGGCTTCGACCCATCATCGAAGATGGATCCGGTACCAATATCGGTCGTATCGTAATCAGCATCATCGGTAGTAGCAGATAAGGTAAACGTCTCCTCACCTTCATAAATATCTTCATCAGTAGTGGGCACTGCCACGGTAAGAGCAACCACCCCCGCTGGCACCGTATAGCTGCCGTCACCATTCTGGTTGATGATTGTAGATTGCCCTTCATTGTCGTAAGTGACGACAAGATTAGAGGCGTCAAAATCAGCCGGTTCCGCCGTGTTCGCCGAAAGAATCTCTGCTGTAAACGTCACATCTACAGGGGCGGCCGAGGCCTTAGTTAGGGTAACGGCAAAGACCGCAGAGCTTCCCTCTTCTGTTTCCGCGTCTGCAATTAGAATGATCGACGAGTCGTTGTCTATGATCGTGACAACCGCGACACCATCATCGGCAGCTAGTCCGGGCTGGGCGATGGAAGCCTCACCCGTTGGATTACTGAGCTCAACACGAAACGTCTCTTGGGTTTCAATGAGAAGATCATCGTTAATCGGAATGAATACTGTTTGCTCGGTCACTCCGGGGGCGAAGGTTAAGACCACATTCGTAATGGCCGTAAAATCTTCGGCTTGTGCGGTATCTGGACCTGATATGGGTAGTGTAGAAATGGTGACAGTCTGGTTGCCTTGTTCTGGACCAGCACCAAAACGCGTAACAGTTACAAGGACACCAGCACCCTGCCCTGTCACCACATCACCCTCTACGACGGTGGTATCAGCAACACTGAACACGCCGCTGTCATTATCGTAAATCCTCAGAGTTCCCTGAGGATCGCTATTAATGACATCAATCCCACCTAACTGACCCGATACAACTGTGACATCAAGCAGCGCTATTTCCGTTGGCTCGACAAAGTCATCGTCGATAATCGGCACGGATACCGTTACTGATGATGCTCCGGCAACGATAGTCGCAGTGCCTGCAATAGACTGATAATCGGAACCCGCCTGCGCACTCAAATTCGTTGTGTTGTAAGTAATCGTAACGGCGCTGTCAGCAACAGCAACATTCCCGTTAGCGTCATACAAGGTAATGGTAAACACACCATTACCGTCGTGCTCGTAAACTTGCACAAAATTGACGTCAATGTAAGGCGCAGGTGCGCTGGGGTCGTTATCAATAATCCCCGGTTGAAAGGTCGCTGAGGCTGGAGCGCCATCTGCGAAATTACCTTCAAAAAACTTATCGCTGTCGCCCTCTATCAACATGTCAATAACTTCTATGCCCTGGCCACTAACAGGATCGATTGATCCAGCAGGGTCCTCATCGGTCACATCATCGAAAGTTTGGATTCTTACTAACACCGAATCAGAGCCAGCGGGCAGAGTGAATTCAAAAACAGGAAGAGCCAAAGGATAAGGGGGGGCAAAATAAGGGTCTGGAGCGGTCTCCATGACCTGCCAAGTAACGCCACCATCGGTGGAATACTCAATGGGTACGATAAAATCGTCACCATACTCGGCAAAATTAAAGCCATTGCCCTCTGGCGCGAATTTGACGGTTAGCTTTTCGTCGGTATCAAACGTCACGCTACTGGTGAGCTCAAATTCGATCAGTTCACCCTCGACAACGTTGGTAATTTCAGCCGCAAGGTAAGACTTTTCAGGGGTCGGGTTTATGACGACGTCGAGGGGCGCAGTCCAGTCCCAAACCGTGTAGCCGAACTCAAGATTAAACAGCGCTCCACTCTGAATTTCAGCGGTCGTTATTCCGGTATCAGTTGCCGAATCGTAGGGGTCAAGTTGAATAAAGCCCTGACCAGTATCATCGTTAAAAAACACAGTACCGACGACTCTACTGACACCATCAAGAGTGACCTGGGCGGCTGTTGTCTGGTAAGTAACACCATCAATCTCCTGATCTGGGCCGGCACTGGCGCCACGAAATTCGATCTCTAGATTCTCGTAGATCACTTGATTGGGTTGCGCCCCGTTGAGCAAATCATCCCGGTCAAATGCGATCCGTGCAGTGCTATCGTCTCCGTCTTCAGTATCAAGACCCGTCACTGCGTATTGAGCAATGGGGTTGAGGCCGTCAACCGGTATATCTTCTTCTCGTGCGTCAAAGCCACCGACAGGCGTTCCATCAAGCAATGTTACCGTTTCAGTAACGTGATCCATTGCCTCAGTTTCGAAGATGTTTTGCAGTCCGTCGCCGGGGTTTGGATCGGCCTCTGACTGGCGAGTAAACTCAATATTTTGAGTAGCGAGAGCCTCTGAAACCTGGACTTTTCCTGAATTTGATAAGTCGAGTGGCTCGCCCGTCGCCGAATCAATGTACCCCGTAAAAGCAGCTCTAACCTCAGCAGTAATCGTAATACCGTCTGTAAACGCTGTCTCTGAATTGGTAATGGCGTTGGTAAGCAAGTCACCGTCAGCGTCAACGGCGCCCGCGAGGTTATCGTCCAGAGCCTGCAGAAAAATAGCGGTGTTTTCCAACTGATCTGCGTTGGTGTTGGACATTGCGATACCAGCGATGTCATGAATGAACAGAACCTCTCCAGAGAGCTGATTGACACCAAATTCACCGACGATGACATCTCCAACTTTGAAAACGATAAACTCGCCGGTCTCAAAGGAAAATGATCCGGGCACACCGTCCTGATCTCCTGTCAAACCTTGAGCGATCGCTGCCTCACCGTTGAGGTAAGCCGCCTCACTCGCGTAAGCCGCGTATTCAACACCATTAACCCAGTTGTCGGTAAACGCCGCCACTTCGCGCTGGGCATCTACTTGAAGATTCACCGTTGCCACGTTAGAGACCTGGCCTGCTTCATCCGATACGGTGTAGCTAAAGACATCGGCGCCGTTATAGTCGGCATTGGGCGTATAGGTCACGGTGCCATCGGCGTTTACTTGGAGGGACCCGTTTGCAGGGCCAGAGACTATCGCAACGGTGCCGACGTCCAGGTCGCCATCAGAATCTGTGTCGTTAGCGATGAGCGAAAACGTCACTGCAGTATCTTCTGCAGTTGTCGCACCGTCATCGACAGCAACAGGCGGTTGCTCTCCCGGTGGCGGCGGTGGCGGTGGCGGTGGCGAACCAACTTGGATGGTTACGTTGGCAGTGTCTTCACCACCCTGCCCGTCAGAAATTGTGTACTCAAAAGTATCGTTACCCGAAAAATCAGCGTCGGGACTATAGGTAAATGTGCCATCAGCGTTAATAACCACCGTACCGTTTAAAGGCTGCGAATTGCTGATAATCGACAGCGCATCATTGTCTGGATCAGAATCGTTCCCCAAGACATTAATGTCGATGGCGCTTTCGAACGCCGTCGTCACCGAGTCATCGACCGCATCAGGAGGATTATTAGGCGCATCAGAAACAGTAATTTGCACCGTCGCCGTATCCTGATTACCGTTTCCATCGCTAATGGTGTAAGTGAATTGATCATCACCGCTAAAGTCAGCATCCGGCACATAAACAAAGCTGCCGTCTGCATTCAGCACCAGATCTCCAAACTGTGGTGACGTATTGCCGGTAATCGTGAGGGTATCGTTCTCGGGGTCACTGTCATTTTCTAAGATAACGTTGCCGCTAAGCTCCCCTCCAAAAGCCACCACATAATCATCATCAACTGCGTCTGGCGCTAAATTGGGCGGCGGCGGTGGCGGTGGCGGTGGCGAACCAACTTGGATGGTTACGTTGGCAGTGTCTTCACCACCCTGCCCGTCAGAAATTGTGTACTCAAAAGTATCGTTACCCGAAAAATCGGCGTCAGGACTATAGGTAAACGTGCCATCAGCGTTAATAACCACCGTACCGTTTAAAGGCTGCGAATTGCTGATAATCGACAGCGCATCATTGTCGGGGTCACTATCGTTAGCGAGCACATTAATAACAACGGCGTCTTGAAACCCGGTCACTACCGAATCATCGACAGCGTCAGGAGGATTATTAGAATCAGCAGAAACAGTGATTTGCACCGTCGCCGTATCTTCTCCACCTTGACCGTCTGAGATTTTGTAGTCGAAGGAATCAGTGCCAACAAAACCCGCATTGGGGGTATAGGTAAAAGTCCCATCCGGGTTGGCAACGGCCACGCCATTTGAGGGCTGCGTGTTACTGACTATTGATAGGGCATCATTGTCTGGATCAGAATCGTTCCCCAAGACATTAATGTCGATGGCGCTTTCAAACGCCGTCGTCACCGAGTCATTGACGGCATCAGGAGGATTATTAGGCGCATCAGAAACGGTAATTTGCACCGTCGCCGTATCCTGATTACCGTTTCCATCGGTAATGGTGTAAGTGAATTGATCATCACCGCTAAAGTCAGCATCCGGCACATAAACAAAGCTGCCGTCTGCATTCAGTACCAGATCTCCAAACTGTGGTGACGTATTGCCGGTAATCGTGAGGGTATCGTTCTCAGGGTCAATGTCATTTTCTAAGATAACGTTGCCGCTAAGCTCCCCTCCGAAAGCCACCACATAATCATCATCGACTGCGTCTGGGGCCAAATTGGGCGAGGGTGGCGGCTCATTTACATTGATAAAAACGATCGCAGTATCTGTACCGCCATTACCATCACTAATTGTGTAAGAAAACTGATCCTCGCCAGAGAAATCCTCGTTGGGTACGTAGGTAATTGTTCCGTCGTCGTTAATCGTAGCGACCCCGAAGCTAGCATCACCCACATCAGTAACGGTAAGAGGGTCATTCTCGGGATCGGTGTCATTTGCGAGCACAGATACCGTCACCGACTCTCCAAACGGCGCACTGACCCGATCGTCAATGGCATCAGGTCCCTGATTGAGGTCAACGACAATGGGGGGGTCTTCAGGGGCTATAGGGTCTTCGGGGTCGTCTTCGTCATCTAATAGCGCCAGATCATTGTCGAATGCGCTGGAATCCCCAGCTGCATCACCCGATGGCGCACCGGCATTGGAAGGCTCCAGAGGTTCGGGCCCAAAGCCAATTCGGCCCAGTCGGACAAAGGAGCTACCCTCGCCTCCCGCTCCAGCAGCAGTCGCTTCTTCCTCTATCAGCAGGTTGAAGTCAATTTCTCCATCCTCTGCAGTGCCTAAAAGCTGCGGCGTTTCTCCTGCTAAAACAGCGTCGGTAATCGTGTTGCGCCCGTCTACCGTTACCTCACCACTGAGCAGCAATTCACGATTACCAGGAAGCACAATCGGCGGAGCATTTTGAAACATCACCTCCACAAGTGCCTCGCCCCCCGTGACTAAGACCTCACCTTCAAATACGTCATCACCGAGCTTGAGCTCGCGCATGCTGCCATCCTCCGCGCGCGCCAAAACCGTTCCGGTGAGTTTCGAAATTGTGCCAACAAACTTAGCCATGGAAGCTGCCTATACTAATTACACCTGTGATCCCTCCATTTTCAGGAATAGCCAAGCATTCCGCTATGGACAAAAGGGAAAGGCAGCTGGGTATTTTATGTGCTATCAATCACGTTTTTGTGCCGAACAGGATAAAAGCGTACGGGAGTTTAAGCACTGTTAGCGCGCCTAAATGGCGGGACGGCGGCCCCTGTCCATCTTTGACCTCAAAGATCGGGAGAGGGGTTATATCCCCAGTGATAATGCGGGTATTCAGTGCAGAGGGAGTCGATTAACTATCAGGGCCAACTGCACACGGTCTCGAACTTGGAGTTTTTCAAATGTTGTGGTCAGGTGCGCTTTGATCGTTCGTTCGCCCAATCCAAGCTGCGACGCAATTTCTTTATTGTTAAAACCCTTGCCAACGGCCATCGCCACTTGATACTCGCGCTCGGTAAGTTGATCAAAACCCTCCGGCACTTCAGATGTTTTAACTGCACCTACAGTTAGTGCAGCCGTTGCAAAACGCTGTACCAGCTCAGGTGGCACCCAATACCCCCCGGAAGCGACAGCCTGTGCCACCTCAACAAACTGCTCAGGTACAGATTCGGCATGACAATAGCCTTTCACGCCTGTGGCTAAAACACTAAAAGCCTCCGATTCGCTGGGTGTCGCACTGAGCACCACAACCGGCGCAGATTCTTTCGCTAGAATCCCCGATGCTTTTAACAGTTCAGAGTCGCTGAGGCCTAGGCTGTCTAGCCAACACACAGCTGCACGATTATGCGCTTGCACCATGTAGGCTTTAACCGAGTTAAATAGCGTTAAATCTGGAAATGCTCGGTACCATCGTTGAGATGGCATTTCGCTGGCGGTTATGAAGACATGTTTCAACGCTCCGACAACGACCTCTGCTGCGCTCTTAGAACGGGCTTCATTAAATAGGCCATCACTGTCTTTTTCCCGGTCAAAATATCCACTTCCACTGTCATTCCGGGAATGATCGGTTTGTTTTCACCAAAATCAACGGTGGCTGTACGCACCGCAATCTCATAGTAAGCGTTACCTTCCTCATCAAGAACAGTGTCGGCGCCAATTTGTTCAACCTCGCCCTCAAGGCCGCCATATACGACAAAATCGTAGGCTGTTACCTTGACGTTGGCTTTCTGGCCAGGGGCCATAAAGGCAATATCCTGAGGCCTGACACGTACCTCAACCAAAAGAGAGTCGTCGGAGGGTATCAACTCAACGATGTCACGCCCCGGCAAAACAATGCCACCCAAGGTGTTGTAATAAAGCTGCTTAACAGTGCCAGTCACCGGAGACAACAAGCTGGTCTGCCGCACCCGATCCGAAAGCCCCGCACCAGCCTCAGTCAGTGCATTGATACGATTTACCGTATCCGCTAGCTGCTCCCGCACACCATTCTTAAACTCCAACTCTACCCCCGCCAACTTACCCTCAGCCTCCGAAATGGATGCACTAACACGGGACAGCTGCGCTCGGGTCTGCTTAAGCTCACCTTCCGCTTTGTTGACTTCTCGCTGCAGCCTCAAAACCTCTACCTGAGAAACTGCACCTGATTCGATCATCGGAGTCGTACGAGAAAGCTCTTCAGTAGCCAACTCCGATTCTCGACCAAGCTGTGCTCGGCGGACGCCCAACTCACGCAGCTCTTCCCGCCGCTGCTTAAGCTGCTGTCTTGCAATACCCTTCTGAACTTCTAACTCTTCTAATCTATTGTCGAACAGTTGCTGCTCTTGATAAACGATGTCTGGTGTATCGCTGCGCATCTCTTCTGTGGGTTCAAAGGCCTCACCGTCTACCATCGCTCGTAGCCGTGCGGCTCTCACGATTAGACCAGACCGCTCGGCCATATTCTCGCCAAGGCTTGACTGTGAGCGAGTTTGATCAAGCTTCAGAAGCAAATCGCCTTGTCGCACGAGATCGCCCTCTCGAACAAGAATCTCAGTGATGACACCGCCATCTTGTGAGCCCAGAATTTGAACCTGCCGGCTGGGAATTACCTTACCTTGCCCCCGAGTGACAATATCGACTTCCGCCCAAGACGCCCATACAACAAGCATTAGCACCGATACAGCTATGGCATACAGCAGACGTCGGGCCTTCAGGGGCTCCTGCTCAAGCATGGCCTCTTCAGCCATTAACTCCCACACGGTCTGTTGCTCAGTAAGTGACTCTGTTGCTGAGCTTAGCTTTTGAGCCTCCTCCGACAACCCTTTAGGTTCGCGACCAGAATAGCCGAGGTCTGTTGGGAGGGGCTCCCAGTCATTTTGATCAATGACTTTTATGTGTGCGAGATCGGCCTCACGCCGAAGTTGGAAAAAATCACCCCCGGCCAGAAAAACGCTTGCCACTTCGCTGTGAATAATTGAACGATCAATATCTTGGGCAAGCCACTTTACCTCACAGAAGTGGGCCAAACTGGCCTCCCCCGCCTCGTAGTGGCAGCGTGACTCAATGCGTGCGACAGAAATAACATCGTCCTGCTCGCGACTAGCAACAATGACAAGGTCTGCAACCGACAGCCAGTGAGTAAACGCCCAGGCGACCTGCACGTCAGCCGCGAGTACCTGCTCTTCGTAGCTGGGATTGAGTGTTTTGAGGGTGCTGCGCATGACCTCAATGTCATCAAGGTCACATAGATTTACGTCGCAGTGGGGGGCCGGCAAAAACAGTCTAGAGCCTTCTTGTGGCGGCTCGATATCTTGGCCGTCTGTCCCAGGACGTAAAACCCAAATTGCCATTAGCGCGCCCGCCCTATCTTGCCTTGCTTGAGTGCGTCCAAGACAGTCTCCCTAGCGCCATCCGCGACGATGCGCCCACCATCTATGACGATAATCCGATCAACGAGCTCCAACAGAGCATTGCGATGCGTCACGAGTAATAAGGTGCGTCCCGGTAAATAAGCTGTGAGTTCTTTTTTGATCACTGCCTCAGTCGTGTTATCCATCGACCCCGTAGGTTCATCGAAAAACAAGATTCCCGGCGTATGTACCAAACTGCGTGCCAGAGCAATACAACGACGCTGTCCCCCAGAAACGGAATCACCGCGCTCGCTTATGGGCATATCAAAGCCTCGAGGATGGCGATTAACAAAATCAATAAGGGCCGCTTGCTGGGCAGCGCGCACCAAGCTTGAATCCTCTATACCACGGTGCGCCAAAGTCAAATTTTCCCGCAGCGTACCGTGGAACAACGTGACGTCCTGTGGGACATAGCCCACGGCGTTTCGATACTCAGCGGGATCAAGCTGCCTGAGATCAATGCCGTCAATGAGAACCGCGCCTTCCGTTGGCTCATAAAGCCCCATTGCGAGTTTGGTAAGCGTCGACTTCCCTGAACCCACACGGCCTACAATCGCGACATGCTCCCCCGCCTTAATGCTAAAAGAAATGCCCGACACTGAAGCAGTTTCGCTGCCAGGATATGCAAAGGACACGTTGTTAAACGTCACATCGCCACGGAAACTATCTCGGGAAACAAACGCACCGCCGTCACGCCGTTCGGCCGGCATTTCAAACAAACCGTTTAAGGTATCTAGTGCCATCCGAGCATTGTGAGCCTGAGTGATCAGCCCCGCGACCTGCCCAAAGGGCTGCATGGCTCGCCTTGACAGCATCGACCCGGCAATTAAACCACCCATCGTCAATTGTCCCTCTGAAATGAGGAAAACCCCAACAATGATCACGCCGACTGTGACCAATTGCTGAGCGAACATTGTGAAATGCGTGACAGATAAAGTCGCCAACCTTAGGTCTACGCCAACACCCGCGAGAAACCGCGTGGTTTCCTCCCACTTACGCTGCATGACTGATTCTGCGCCAAGCGCTTTTAAAGTATCGAGTCCCGTTAATGACTCAATGAGTGTCGCATTTCGCTGGGCCCCCGCTTGATACGTTGACTCGGTAAGGCGCTGCAACCTCCCTCTGGCAAATAACGCGTAGACCAAAATGGCGGCGACTCCCAATAAAACGGGAATCAACAGTGGCCACGCAATCCAGGCTATAACGGCTAAAAATAAAACCGAAAATGGCAGGTCGACAATGGTAGTGATCGTCGTTGAAGTGATGAAGTCCCGAAGGGTCTCAAAAGACCTCAGGTTAACGGCAAAGGAACCAACGGATGCAGGTCGGTACTCCAATCGCATACCTAGGGTGCGCTCCATGATTTTCGCAGACAACTCAACATCAACCCGACGGCTCGCGAGATCGAGAAAATGCCCTCGCATTGATTTCAGCACCATATCGGCGACCAATACGATAACCACACCCGTCGCAAGCACCCATAACGTATCAAAAGCGGCGTTTGGTACGACTCGGTCGTACACATTCATCATGAAAATGGGAACGGCTAAAGCAAATAAATTAATAAAAAATGCTGCAACGAGAACGTCCTTGTAAACAGGCATATTCTCGCGGATTGCCGACCAGAACCAATGACCATCGCGATTGGTGTCGCTAGAGTCCACGCGGCTGTCAAAACGAAACTTGGGGCGCGCCAGCAAAGCAAAGCCTGAGAACTTGGCCTCTAAATCTGCGTGTGCTTCCTCGACAACCGAGTCAACGAGACGTGGATAAATCACCTCAACAGCGCCGCCCTTAGTTGGGCCCAGATAAACACACGCATCGCCGTCCTCAAGCAGCAAAATGGCCGGGCAGACGGAATCTGGAATGTCTTTGATCGCGATTTTGCGCAGGCGACTGTTCAGCCCAACCTTTTTTGCCGCACGCTGCAGAAAGCTGGCTGTGATTCCCGCTTCTGTTAGCGGTAAACCAGCACTAAGCGACTCTGGAGTAGCTGGGAGGCCGTGGTGCCTGGCCAAAATGACTAAACATGCAAGCAGCACGTCGTCTTCGACACTCCCCATGAACCCCCCACTTCGTTGAATAAGCTAAATCGCGTTGCCCACAGGGTATGACAGTAGTTTGTAAGGATGCAATGCACCCCATTAGGTTCAGAGTCCGGACATTTGCCCTTCTTCAAATTTGGAACACCCTCGTTTTCTTCGGCTCAGAAGCGAGAGCGTTCCGTTAAACGCGCGTGGGTAAAAAACAAAACTGCCGTAAGCAAAACAACGGCACCGCCTTGGTGTGCAGCCGCTATGGGCACTGCCACGTGAGTCAGCAAGGTGGAAACACCTAACGTTACCTGACATACCAACGCGAGAGACAATGCCACCGCGCCCCACTTCACACGGGGATCCGAGCTTCCTCGAAAGTTAGTGATGGCGATACTGGCCACTAGCAAAACGAGTCCGTAAGCAAATAAACGGTGGTTGAACTGGATTGTTGTCACCTGCTCGAAAGCGGAAATCCATCCCTCGGCATAAATCGAGGGTGGTATCAGGTGGTCCCCCATCAGGGGCCAAGTGGGATAACTGTACCCCGCGTCGGTTCCAGCCACGAACCCACCACTCAATATCATCAGGTACACCAAGGCGGCGAGTGCATAAAATTTTACCGAGTGTCCACCCACTATTTGACGGTGGGGAGAGGTTATCTGCAGAATAAGCCAAACCATGTAGCCGTAAACCAGCACAGCGAGCCCTAAATGTGCTGTCAATCGATACTGTGATACATCGGGTCGATCGACCAGCCCGCTCTTCACCATATACCAGCCCAGTAACCCCTGGCAGCCACCGAGCACGAACAGCAAAAGCAGCTTAGGCTTTAAAGGCCGTCGTACCATTCCCCTCACCATGAAAAACACCATCGGAAACAGGTACAGCACGCCGATTAAACGCCCGAGGACGCGATGCAAATACTCATACATGAAAATGACCTTGAAACCTGCCAGATCCATGTCGTAGTTAACTTTTTGGTATTCGGGGAACTGCTGGTACTTGGTGAAAGCCAAATCCCAGTCAGCGGCAGTTAGCGGAGGAATGGCGCCCATAATAGGCTGCCATTCCACCATCGACAATCCCGAGTCCGTCAACCTCGTAACCCCACCCAAGAGAATCATTCCGAAAATAACAACCGCGCAGACGGTGAGCCAGCGAGCAATCCAGCGATCGCTGTTGTCAGTAACATGTGGGTACACGATTTTCTCCTTTGTGAGGCGCCTATTTTAACCGATTCGGAGACTGGAATGGGATGGCGTACACTGCCCGCCCCTAAATTCGGAACAACACTATGCCCCTGCTGCGCCTTGACGAGGTAGAACTCCACTTTGGCAGTCATGTCATCCTTGATCGCGTAAGTTTAAATTTGGATCAGGGACAGCGCGTTGGCTTGCTTGGCCGCAACGGTGCTGGCAAAACCACGCTGTTCAAAATTTTGGCGGGAGAACTGGCTCCGGATGGCGGCGAGCGGTGGCTAAACCCCGGAGCCCGTTTAGCAAGGCTCGAGCAGGAACTGCCCGATGGTGAGGATGTTACGGTTTACGACGTGGTCGCCGGGGGCCTGGAAGCCGCAGGTCAATTATTAGCGCGATACCACCAAATTATTGCCTCTGGATCTGAAGCCGACATGGATGAACTGGCTAACATTCAACAGGCATTAGAAGCCGAGGACGGTTGGCAGTTACAGCAGCGCGTTGAAACAGTAATTTCTCAGCTGGGCTTGCCTACGGACACGTCGATGGCAGCCCTCTCTGGCGGCTGGCGTCGCAGGGTTTCCCTCGCAAGAGCACTGGTGACCCAACCTGACATCCTGCTTCTCGACGAGCCCACGAACCATCTCGACATACCAACGATAGAGTGGCTGGAAAGCCATCTCAAGAATTTTAGAGGCGCATTAGTCGTCATCAGTCACGACCGGCGTTTCTTACAAAACTGTGTGACCAGCATGGCTGAGTTGGAACGCGGGCACTTGTCTTTGTGGCAGGGCGACTACAGAGGTTTCCTGCAGTTTAGAGAGCAAGAGCTCGCCTCAGAAGCCAAAGCCAATGCCCTATTTGACAAAAAATTGGCTGAAGAAGAAGTCTGGATTCGGCAAGGAATTAAGGCGCGACGGACACGCAATGAAGGCCGTGTACGGGCTTTAGAGGCGTTACGAGAGGAACGCTCCCAGCGCAGAGCGCGGCAGGGAACTGCCAGTTTTAGTGTGGAAGACGCTAGGGCTTCAGGAAAACTGGTCACCGAGCTAAAGGAGGTCAGTTTTTCCTGGGGGTCTCGCCCCGTCGTTGATCGATTTTCAACCATCATCCAACGCGGCGACCGCGTGGGCATCGTTGGCCGAAATGGTATTGGCAAGACGACACTGGTGAAACTCTTGCTCGGCGAGCTGCAACCCGACAGCGGCGCTGTTCAGGTGGGCACACGACTTGAAGTCGCGTACTCAGATCAATTGAGAGGCCAGCTCGACCCCGAGGCCAACCTGATCGATAACATTTGCGGTGGGCAAGAGTTTATTGAAATCAATGGTCGCAGGCGGCATGCGATCAGTTATCTCGGTGATTTTTTGTTCACCCCAGAACGGGTCCGCACTCCCGTTAAAGCCCTGTCAGGGGGCGAGCGTAATCGCGCCATTCTCGCGAGGCTTTTTACCCGTCCCGCAAACTTGCTCGTGCTGGACGAACCCACGAATGATTTAGATATAGAAACCCTCGAGCTCCTCGAAGAAATATTGGCAGATTTTAAGGGAACACTCCTGCTCGTTAGTCACGATCGTGACTTTATGGATAGCGTCGTCACCAGCCTCCTTGTGATGGGCGAGGACGGCACAATCGAAGAGCAGGCGGGAGGCTACAGTGATTGGGAGGCACGAGGTGGGCGACTGACCGCCGAAGCCGTGACTGACAGCACACCACTCACTTCTAGAAAAATTACCGTCATTGATCCAGAGGAAACCCAAAAGAAACCCCAAAGAAAGCTGAGTTACAAAGAACAGCGCGAATTAGAAGGCCTCCCGGGCCACATTGAAGACCTAGAAGGGCAGCAAGCCGAACTTGAGCTGCAGATCGCGGCGCCTGACTTTTATCAGCAACCCCCAGACATTGTCCGTAAGCGGCTAGACGATCTTGAACAGCTCAATCGCAATCTTGAAACTGCGATTGAGCGCTGGTCAGAGCTGGAAGGCTAAATCGTGCACGGGTGCACTATCGGCGTTTAAAGGACCGAGGTCACCGCAGCCACCACACGGTCCATGTTTCCAGCATTTAAGCTGGCAATGTTAATGCGCGATGAGTTAAGCATATAAAGGCCGTGCTCGGATCTCACCTGCTTTGCTTGCTCCTCAGATAGCCCCAAGAAAGAAAACATGCCCTTTTCTTTAGCGATAAAACCGAAATCTCGTCCCGTAGCGTTTTCAAGCCGCTTTTGGAACTCCAAGCGTAGCCCGTTGATGCGCACACACATTGCGGTCAACTCGGCTTCCCAATCAGCTCGCAAAACGGGATCACCCAGAACGCGCCCGGCCAGAAGTGCACCATGAGCGGGAGGCATCGAATAAATACGTCGGGCTGCCGCTTTTGCCTGACTGACAGTAGCCTCGGCCGTGCGGCTGTTGGGACCCACAAAAATAGCCATTCCAGTGCGCTCTCGATACAAGCCCATGTTTTTTGACAACGAGGCTGCTACGACCACCTCCGGAACCTGTTCTATTAGGCAACGCAAACCGTAGACGTCGGTATCAAGACCTTCACCAAACCCTTGATACGCCAAATCCACCATAGGGGTAAAACCCTGACTCGCGGCCATGCCAGCAATCTCGCGCCATTGCTCAGGTGTAAGGTCCGCGCCACTGGGGTTGTGACAACAGCCATGCAGCAGAACAATATCCCCCGTCCCCGCAGCAGCGAGATCATCGGTCATGGCGGCGAAATCCACACCGTGGGTCGCAGGGTCGTAGTATCGGTATTGGCCCAACTCCAACCCACTGCTGGTAATCAGTGGCACATGCACTGGCCAGGTAGGATCACTCACCCAAACTTTACCTTTGGTTCCCGATGCTTTGAGAACTTCCGCACCCAACCGAACGGCGCCGCATCCACCGGGCGCCTGAACCGCCCCTACATTGCCTGACCGAACTCCCAGCGCATCACTGCCTACAACCAGCTCAACCAAACCTTCGATAAATTGAGGGTCCCCTTGAGGGGGAATATAGGACTTCGTCTGTTCCTCATCGACAAGTTGGCGCTGCGCCAGGCGAACTGCGTTAAAGACGGGGCAATTTCCTGACTCGTCCATGTAGATACCGATAGTCAGGTCTACCTTGTCAGGGTTTGGGTCAGCTCGGCACTCTGCAGCCAGGCCGAGTATAGAATCTGGCGGCAATAGGGGTAATTCTTCAAACATAACGATTTCTCAAGATTCATTAGCGAGCGGTGATGGATTATGGATCAGCAGCAACCTCGCTGCCAACCGCCGGTTGATATCCTCGAGATCCATAGACAAATGCACGGGACAGGGGCCCCTTTTGGAAGTTTGGTTAAGCCTTTATATACCGGCGAGCAAAAACACAGCTGGTGATCTATTGAATTCAGAGAGATAACAGACCTAAATTAGCCTCGTGTAAGTAGGAATCAGGCCTCTGGTTTGCAACCAGATCTCCCCCGGCCTGCTGTGACAACACGAAATACCAAAAGCTTTACCGCCAAACAGCCCGTTCAAGTATTAGACTTGCGGTTTTTCGCAGGGACAAACCAAAAATGAGAGAGCTCATAGCGCAGGAGCTGGAGCAGCTAAGGGGACGCTGGGAGGGAACGCCGCTGGAGCCATGGCTTGCGGTTTTGCCAACGCAGCTTGCCCAAGGCTTCTCAAGCGCCCGCTATGGCGATATACCTCGTTGGCTCCAAGCTCTATCAACGCTGCCAAAACTTAAGGTAGACGCGATCAATATGTCTACGGATCGAGTGGGGTGCACGGGGGCTGTCACAAACAGTGAGCGCGACCAACTTACTGCAGCGTTGCAAGGTTTGCACCCTTGGCGGAAAGGTCCCTTCGAACTTTTTGGTTGTCACGTTGATACTGAGTGGCGCTCTGACTGGAAATGGAACCGCCTTGAGGGCGCTCTGGAAGATCTTGCCCAGCGACGAGTGCTAGACGTGGGATGTGGCAGCGGTTACCACAGCTGGCGAATGCTTGGAGCTAACGCAGAGGAAGTCATCGGAATCGATCCAAGCCCCCTCTCAAATCTGCAATTTCGCGCTGTGCAGCATTACTTACATCAACCCAACATCAATATTTTTCCGCTTACCTTAGAACAAATGCCGTCGCAACTTCGCGCCTTCGATACGACCTTTTCTATGGGGGTTTTGTACCACCGCCGATCACCGCTAGACCATCTTATCGATCTTCGAAATACGCTGCGGCCCGGCGGTCAATTGATTTTGGAAACACTGGTGGTTGAGGGCGGTCCCAACACGGTTTTCGTGCCCCCAAATCGCTACGCCAAAATGGGTAATGTCTGGTGTCTGCCCAGTCCCGTGACGCTGCGCGGCTGGCTAGAAAAGGTCGGATTTAAAAACGCAGACATAGTGGACATCAACACGACCACCACAAACGAACAGCGAACAACACCTTGGATGACCTTTCACTCTCTCGAGCAATTCCTTGATAACAGCGACCCAAGCTTAACCGCCGAGGGCCATCCTTCGCCTATTAGAGCAATTCTCACAGCCAACGCACCCTGACAACCCTCCCTCAGTGTAGAGGGCGTTTGGGCACAGCCCCAGCAAACACAATTTCAAACACCTCATCAAAACTGCCGACAAAGTGTGCCGTCATACCTGAGGTTAAATAATCGGGTAACTCTTCGTAGTCACCGCGATTAGCAGAAGGCAATACGACCTCTGATATTTGAGCTCGGCGAGCCGCCACCATTTTTTCTCGGATGCCACCCACCGGGAGCACTTGCCCAGTCAATGTCAATTCGCCCGTCATGGCTAGCGGACGCTTTATCCGCTGACCTCGCGCAAGGGATATGAGTGCTGCCGCCATCGTAATACCTGCACTGGGCCCGTCTTTTGGGGTAGCGCCCTCAGGCACGTGCAAATGAACCATCGATGTATCAAAAAAATCCTCAGCACCGCCAAAATCAGCCAGATGGGCAACGCAATAGCTGTATGCGATTTCTGCACTTTCCTTCATCACCTCACCCAGTTGCCCAGTGAGCTTGAAACCACGATTTAAGGTATGAATTCTGCTCGACTCGATTGCGAGAGTGACACCGCCGTGCGCGGTCCAAGCCAAGCCAGTCACGACGCCTTTACCTCGCAAGGGTCGTTCATTGCGGTAGCGAGGTTGACCAAGCAAGCCCGCTATGTCCTTTTTGCCCAGTCGAACACGGGAAGCATCACCGTCAACAAGCTGCACAATCGCCTTTCTTATTACGGCCGCCAGGTGTTTTTCCAACTGACGCACACCCGCCTCACGGCAGTAGCCGTCAATGACCAAGCGAAGCGCCGCGTCATTAATGCGTATCTGAGAGGGTTTCGCCCCGTGCCTTAGCAGTAATTTTGGCCATAAATGGTTACGGGCAATGTCTAGCTTTTCCTCAGCGATATAGCCCGAAAGACGAATTGTCTCCATACGATCTAAAAGCGCCGGAGGAATGGTGTCTAGCTGATTAGCCGTAGCGATAAAAAGCACGCGTGAAAGGTCAACACGTAAATCGAGATAGTGGTCGAGAAATTCGGTGTTCTGCTCTGGGTCCAGTACCTCCAGAAGTGCCGAGGCCGGATCGCCCTGATAAGAGCGTCCCACCTTGTCGATTTCATCAAGCATGATTACCGGATTCGCGACATCGACGTCTTTTAAAGCCTGAACCAGCTTACCCGGCATCGCACCAATGTAGGTTCTACGGTGCCCTTTGATCTCGGCTTCATCACGAATACCGCCCAAACTAAATCGGAAAAATTTTCGGCCTAAAGCGTCAGCAACAGATTTACCGATACTGGTTTTACCGACCCCAGGCGGGCCGACAAGCAATAATATAGAACCATCAATGGTGCCCTTGAAGTTGCCCACAGCTAAAAACTCGGTAATACGCTGCTTAACATCACCTAGGCCATCGTGGTGCCGATCAAGCTCACTGCGAGCATGTTCTAAATTCAAGTTGTCATCTGAAAACACACCCCACGGCACGGAACTGATCCAATCGAGGTAATTTCGTGTCACGGCATACTCAGGTGAACCTGATTCCAACACCTTAAGCTTGTCTAATTCCTCTGAAAAACGCGCGGAAACGTGATCCGGAGGATTGCGTATCGACATGCGCTCAGCGAATTTTTCAGCATCCGATGTTTTATCATCTTTGGAAATTCCCAGCTCTCGCTGGATCACCTTCATTTGCTCTTTAAGAAAAAACTCGCGTTGGTTGTCGGAGGCTTTTGCATTGACCTCTCGACTAATTTCTCCTTGAAGCTCAGCAACTTCTTTTTCTCGTCGCAGCAACTCCAGCACTTGATTCATACGCGTAGCCAGAGGCAGAGTCTGCAGGATGTCTTGCAGTTGCTCCCCGGAAGCTGTCGTCATAGCTGCAGCAAAGTCTGCCAACAGACTCGGCTGATTCGGATTGAAATTGCCTAGGTATTGCTTGAGCTCTTGGGAATAAAGAGGATTCAGCGGTAACAGCTCTTTAATGGCAGCAATAATTGCCATTGCGTAGGCCTTAACCTCATCGCTATCACGCTCACCTTTGGAGCGCGGGTACTCAACCTGGGCAATAAACGGACCGTCCTCGCGTAGCCAGCGAACAATACGAAACCGTTTAATACCCTGAGCTAGGAATTGCCCAGAATTCTCAGCCTGCCCTTGAGGTTGATGAAGTCTTACAACGCAGCCCATGTCTGGAAAATCGCTGCTGACGACGTCTATTGGATTCACATCACCAACAAAAGCCAACCCCAACAATCCTTTGCCCTGCTCAGATATGGCTGCCAGTGTTTTTTGCCACTGATCTAGATTGAGACCAATCGGCTGCACCTGACCGGGGAAAAAAGGGCGCCCGGGCAGCGGGAGTAGCACTAGCGTTTCGGGCAACACGTCCGCGGCGACTGCTGGAGTCGATGCCTGTTCTGCTACGACATCACTGGCTCCCAACTCGTAGTGCGCCGACACGCCCTCGAGAAAGCCGTGGCCATCGGTGGTGTCTGGTTTGTCTGAACTATGATCGTCTTCGCTGCTCATTACAGCTTACCTCGTCACTTGGCATTCTTTTACGCTCATCCAAGATGTGGTGGTAAGCAGCCCGTAATTCAAGGGCGCAAGGCGAGTCAGTCATCGCCCCCTGATGGAGCAGACGGCATGCCGTTAAACGGCAGATGGGAAATTTTCGCCCCAGTAGCAGATGCCTCAGATACGCGAACCGTGCCTTCCTTCTCTACCTCATCGATGCGAATAACTGAGTGCAGCGGAATATAACTGCGCTTCACGCCCGAAAACTCGTTCTTTAACTTCTCTTCCGAGGGGTCAACGAGGACGGCTGACCGCTCACCAAATACCAGCTCTTCAACCTCAATAAAACCCCACATGTCGCTCTGGAATATTTGTCTCGCGAAGACCTCAAAGACTTGGCCTCCGTTTTGGAAAATAACCTTGTAGACGGGTTGAGTTGTCATGGGCATTGGACGCGGTTAAGAAAAAAAGGGCGGGAATGGTACCACTTCTGAGGTTATCCGCCAGTGGATTCTAGCGCACAGGTGGTTTCATATCGGTATACTTCCCATCATCCGCTCTATCTATCGCAAGTGAGACCACCTTTTTGACAACGCCACCTCAGAAAAAACTGTTCGTACAAACCCACGGCTGCCAGATGAATGAATACGATTCTGCTCGTATGGCCGACCTGTTGGGAGAAAGCCACGGGCTAACAATGACCGATCAGGTGGAGGAAGCCGACGTTCTGTTGCTAAACACCTGCTCAATCCGCGAAAAGGCTCAGGAAAAGGTTTTTCATCAATTGGGGCGTTGGCGGCCTCTGAAGGAGGCCAAGCCCGACTTAATCATTGGTGTCGGTGGCTGTGTTGCAAGTCAGGAGGGTGCTGAGATCAGTAAACGCGCACCCTTTGTCGATTTGATTTTTGGACCACAAACCCTACACCGTCTTCCCGAGATGATTGATGCTTCAAGGGACGGCACCCCCGTTGTTGTTGACGTCAGCTTCCCCGAGATAGAAAAATTTGACCGGCTTCCAGAGCCCCGAGTAGACGGCCCCAGCGCCTTTGTTTCCATTATGGAGGGCTGCAGCAAATATTGTACGTTTTGCGTAGTGCCCTACACCCGTGGCGAGGAGGTTTCCCGCCCGGTCGACGATGTCATTGCCGAGATTGCCTCACTCGCCAATGGCGGTGTGAGAGAGGTCAATCTGCTTGGGCAAAATGTGAATGCCTACAGAGGGCCTAACCACTTGGGCGACAATGTCGATTTCGCAGAGCTCCTCCACCTGGTGAATTTAGTGCCAGGCATAGAACGCATTCGCTACACGACCTCACACCCTGTAGAGTTTTCTGACGCCCTGATTCAGTGCTACGCGGATATTCCAGCACTGGTGGACCACTTACACCTGCCGGTACAAAGCGGCTCGGATCGCACGTTAATGGCCATGAAGCGAGGCCACACGGCGTTGGAGTACAAAGCGAAAATAAGAGCCCTGCGCCGGATTCGTCCCAACATTTCTTTGTCCTCGGACTTCATCATCGGTTTTCCTGGTGAAGATGAGAAGGACTTTGCTGCGACAATGAAGCTCATTGAAGAGGTGGGGTTCGATAGCTCGTTTAGTTTTATTTACAGCGCCCGCCCCGGAACACCTGCAGCCGATCTTTCAGACGAAACCACCATGGAGACAAAAAAACAGCGCTTGAAAATCCTGCAAGGAAGAATCGCCCAGCAAGCCGCCGCTATTGGGGTCGCCATGGTGGGAAGTGAGCAGCGTATTTTGGTGACCGGAGTGTCTAAAAAGGATCCCGGACAACTCGCTGGGCGCACGGAGAATAACCGAGTGGTCAACTTCAGCTGCGATGACAGTGGGCTTATTGGTCAATTCGCCGACGTAAAGATTGTCGAAGCTTTGCCCAACTCACTGAGAGGTCAGTTACTCCCGCAGCTTGTCTGACCGATTAAAGGCAGTTGACTCCCACGATAAGGTCTGTATCTTCTCTCTCCCAGTTGCGAAAAGAGCGAACAAACAGGCGTTGGACACCATTAGCGCAGCCCCCGATCCCGGCGACACCACGGAGTCGGCCTCACAACTCAGCATTACCCTCGAACCTAATGATGCGCGTCACCTGGCCGCGCTGTGCGGACAGTTGGATGCGCATTTGCGCCAACTGGAAGAGCGACTGAGTGTAGTGATACGCAATCGCAGCAATCACTTCACCGTCTCGGGAAACGCCGACGCTGTTTCGATAACGGTTGCACTGCTAGAAACCTTATACAGTGAGGCATGTCAGGGCATCGGCATTAGCCCAGAAAGCGTTCATTTGCACCTGCAGCAAGCCGATCTCGAGCATCTAGCACACCACCGTCAGCAAAACCCCAGCAGCGATGTTGAACCCATCACCGTCATTCGGACCAAGCGGACATCCATTAAGCCTAGGGGTAAAAATCAGCAATCTTACGTCCGGGCACTTCAGCGGCACGACATAAACTTTGGTATTGGTCCTGCCGGCACAGGGAAAACGTATTTGGGTGTCGCTTGCGCCGTCCAGGCACTTCTAGACGAGCAAGTGCGCCGTATTTTACTGGTGCGGCCCGCGGTAGAAGCCGGCGAGAGGTTGGGTTTTCTTCCTGGCGACCTCAGCCAAAAGGTGGACCCTTATCTCCGTCCGCTTTACGACGCACTCTATGAAATGCTGGGATTTGAGACCGTCACTAAATATATAGAGCGCAATATCATTGAAGTGGCGCCTCTAGCCTTTATGCGCGGGCGAACCCTCAACAATGCCTTCATCATTTTAGATGAGGCACAAAATACAACCCGAGAACAAATGAAGATGTTCTTAACCCGCATTGGGTTTGGCTCAACCGCCGTCATCACCGGTGATGCCACACAAATTGACCTACCAAAGGGCCAACAATCTGGACTCACCCACGCCACGCAAGTTTTAGAAGGTGTCGAGGGCATCACATTTACTTGGTTTGCCAATAAAGACGTCGTGCGCCATCCCCTCGTACAAAGAGTGGTTTCAGCCTATGACGAATTTGAGGCTAGGAGCCCCAAGCTAGAGCGTAGGGAACCATGACCCCCGTACTCCACATCGAGCGCGACGACGACATCGAGGCTCCCGAAGACGAGAGCTTTGAACGGTGGGTTAATGCAACCTGCCGTGCGCTAGAGACAACTTCAACTGCCCGACCAGAGCTGAGTATCCGCATCAGTAACACCGACGAAATGAGCCAGCTGAATCAGCGCTTTCGACATCGCTCCGGTCCCACAAACGTGCTTTCTTTTCCCGCTGAAATCCCGACCGATGTCGGTTGCGAACTGCTGGGAGATATCGTTATTTGCAGCCCCCTGGTATGGCAGGAGGCCCAGGAACAGGGCAAAACTCCCATCTGTCACTGGGCCCATCTGACCGTACATGGGGTCCTTCATTTATTGGGCTATGATCACGATTCAGACGATACGGCTCAAGATATGGAAGCTCTAGAAACCCAAATTTTGCAGCAATTCGGCTACCCTAACCCGTATCTTTTCGGCGCTGAAGACCCGCGAGCTGAACTTCCGTGAACGACCTACACACTCCCGAAAGTGATGAGCGCAGCTGGGTTGAACGGTTAACACAGTTTCTTTCTGGGACCCCCCAAAATCGCGCTGATCTAGAGGGCTTGCTCGAGCTTGCCGTTGACAACGAGCTGATTGATGACGACGCGAAAACCATTATGGAAGGCGCCCTGTCAGTCAGTGACATGCAGGTGCGGGACATCATGATCCCCCGTGCGCAGATGACCGTCATTAAAATCGATGCTGATCTCGATGAAGCTCTGCCCCAAATCATCCATGCCGCCCACTCGCGCTTTCCCGTTATCGATGACAACCTCGATAACGTAACCGGCATTTTATTGGCTAAAGATCTACTACCGTTGGTTTTGGAGCGCGAGCCAGAATTTGATCTGCGCAGCCTGTTGCGACCTGCAGTAGTGGTCCCCGAAAGCAAACGCCTGAATGTTCTACTCCGCGAATTCCGGCAAAATCGAAACCACATGGCCATCGTAATCGACGAGTACGGAGGAGTTGCTGGCCTAGTGACCATTGAAGACGTGCTGGAAGAAATCGTCGGTGAAATTGAAGACGAGACAGACGTCGATGAAGGCCGGGATATCCGAAAAATAAGTCCGACTGAGTTTTTCGTGAAGGCCCAAACGCCGATTGAGGACTTCAATGAGCACTTCGGCGTGACCTTTAGCAACGAAGAATTCGATACGATTGGTGGCCTCGTAGTTAACGCCTTTGGACACATGCCTACCCGCAGCGAGACGACCCACCTCGAGCGCTTCGAGTTCAAGGTCGTCAACGCAGATCAGCGTCGCTTGCTTAGCCTCCGAGTAACACCGCCCCATGACGCTGCTGACTGATTAACGTGACGTCTAGAGTTAAAGCTCTAGCTAGCAGTATGCTGCCGATCATCGCAGGCGCCCTCTTCATACCGGGCCTGGCACCTCTGTCAGCTTGGCCGGCCACATTGTTCAGCATTGCTGCCTTGTTGTATCTCGTCCATCGCCCATCAAATCACTCTGCCTTTGTCACCGGCTGGCTCTACGGCGCCGGCCTCTTTGGTGGTGGCGTCTCCTGGGTCTATGTCAGCATCAATGTTTATGGTCAAGCGCCACCGCCATTAGCCGGGGCCCTCACCGCGGCCTTTTGCTTGGGACTCGCCCTACTCACTGGGCTTCAAATGGCGCTATACCGCTACTGCATTGGCGATTGTGAAAACCCCGAGCCCGCACTTTTTGCGGCAATCTGGGTCTTGTTCGAATGGGTGCGCAGCTGGCTTCTGACTGGTTTTCCCTGGCTCTATGCGGGGTACATTGCTCTCGACACCCCGGCGGCCGGTTGGGCGCCGGTGATTGGTGTTTATGGGCTGAGCTTTATTATTGTGGGACTCTCAGCCGCCGTTGGCTCTTGGGCGTTCACTCGGCACAGCGGGCGCCGCAGCAAATGGGCAGCAACTTCAATTTGGGCCCTTGTAATTCTAATGGGCTTGCCCCTAAGTGCCATTCAGTGGACTCAGGACAGTGCCGCCCCTGTGACTACCGCCATTTATCAGCCCAATATTTCTCTAGAAAAAAAATGGAACCGTCGCTATTTTCGCGCAATCCAACAGCAATACATAAACCGCTCTTTACCCCATTTCGAAACGGTTGACCTCATACTGTGGCCTGAATCTGCACTGCCCGGCTACCGCGACCGCATCAACGACTACCTGAATCAGGTTTCTGCCGCAGCCGAGCAAACAGAAACCACATTGATTACCGGCATTCCCACCCGTGACGAAAAAGGCAGCTATAACAGTATTATTGCTTTAGGTCAGGGAAACGGTGAGTACCGCAAACAAAAGCTGGTGCCTTTTGGAGAGTACGTGCCTTTTGAGGATAGCTTACGGGGCTTAATTCAATTTTTTGATTTACCCATGTCCAATTTCATTTCTGGGCCCGATGTTCCGCCAATCTTGTCGGCCGGAGCTTTACGTGTGGCATCCTTTATCTGTTATGAAGTGGTCTATCCCGACTTCGTCTGGCAGGGTGCACGCACCTCAGAAATTCTGATTACCGTCAGCAACGACAGTTGGTTCGGTCACTCCATGGGGCCTTTACAACATCTGCAAATGGCGCGTTTTAGGGCGCTCGAGACTGGCAGGCCGCTTTTAAGAGGCACTAATAATGGTGTGTCAGCGATAATAGATCACAGGGGCGAGCCCGTCGTTACCGCGCCACAATTTGAAGAACACGTCATTACCGGAGTGGTACAGCCGAAAACAGGCTTAACTCCCATCATGTGGCTGGGAAGTGCACCCACTTTGGTTTTTTGTGGCTTATTCATCGCTGCTGCGGGCTATCGCAGACCACGTTGACCACCCCAAGCCCTCTCTCAGACTGGTACACTTGAACCTTTGAGAACCAATGTCCCCAATCAAACGATGGGGCAAGCAGATAGAGCCCCTATGAATCAGGAATACAGTCCCCAGCAAATCGAGCTTGCTGCCCAGAAACGCTGGGCGACCGAAGAGACTTATAAAGCCACTCCAGACAGTACGCTTGAGAAATTTTACTGCCTGGCTATGTTTCCCTACCCCAGTGGTAAATTGCATATGGGGCATGTGCGCAACTACACGATAGCCGACGTCATTGCACGGTATCAGCGTATGCAGGGGAAAAACGTTCTCCAACCTATGGGTTGGGACGCCTTTGGCCTCCCCGCTGAAAATGCAGCCATTGCCAACCAAGTCCCCCCCGCAGCTTGGACCCTAGACAACATTGCGGAAATGCGCAGTCAGCTCTCAAGGCTTGGGTTTGCATACGATTGGAGCCGAGAAGTTACAACCTGCCAACCTGATTACTACCGCTGGGAACAATGGTTTTTTACCCGGCTCCTCGAGCGTGGTTTGGCCTACAAAAAAGAAGCCGACGTCAATTGGTGTGAGACTGACCAAACGGTTTTAGCCAATGAACAAGTCGTCGATGGCAAGTGTTGGCGCTGCGACAACCCGGTAGAACGGAAAGCCATCAATCAGTGGTTCATTCGGATCACTGCCTATGCTCAAGAACTGTTAGATGACTTGGATTCTTTAAAACAGTGGCCTGAACAAGTCGTGGCTATGCAACGCAATTGGATCGGGCGCTCGGTAGGGGCCAACGTCAGGTTTCCCTATGGCGACAGCGACGCAGTCGAGGTTTACACGACGCGGCCCGATACCCTGATGGGCGTCACCTACCTTGCGGTCGCGCCACAACATCCCCTTGCCATTGAAGCCGCAACCGGCAACCCAAAGCTGGCTGCGTTTATTGAAAAGCTTGGTCACATAAAAGTGGCCGAGGCCGACATGGCCACCCTTGAAAAACAAGGAATGGACACGGGGCTCACGGTGTCCCACCCGTTGACCGGGGCCCCCCTACCCCTATGGGTCGCCAATTTTGTATTGATGGGCTATGGGTCCGGCGCCGTCATGTCTGTGCCGGGACACGACCAGCGTGACTGGGAATTTGCCACCAAATATGGCCTACCGATAGTTCAAGTTATTGAGGGTACCCAAGAGCAACCCGCAGACCTCACCCGGGCCGCTTATACCGAAAAAGGTGACCTGATTAACTCCGGAGAGTTTGATGGGCTCAATTTTACAGCGGCCTTTGAAGCGATTGTTGCGCAACTCACCGAGCGCAATTTAGGGGAAAGCACCGTTAATTTCCGGCTGCGCGACTGGGGCGTATCCCGCCAGCGTTACTGGGGTACGCCCATCCCGGTCATCAATTGCCAAACCTGTGGCTCGGTACCCGTGCCCGCTGACGACCTTCCCGTCTTGCTTCCTACTGACGTGGCGCTCAAAGGCGTGGGCTCACCGCTGACTAGCCTAGAGAGCTTTACCAAAACAGAGTGTCCGCGCTGCGGGCAGGCCGCAGAAAGGGAAACGGATACGTTTGACACTTTTATGGAGTCATCTTGGTACTACGCGCGTTACGCCTCTGCCGGCAACAGCAGCGCCATGCTTGATGATGAAGCCAATTATTGGCTAGAAGTCGATCAATACGTAGGCGGCATTGAACACGCCATCCTGCACCTCTTGTACGCCAGATTTTTTCACAAACTAATGCGCGATGAGGGCTTAGTGACTTCTGATGAGCCGTTTCGACGTTTGCTGACTCAGGGGATGGTTCTTAAAGATGGCACGAAGATGTCAAAATCCCGAGGCAATACGGTTGATCCACAAGAACTGATAGATCGTTACGGCGCTGATACCGTTCGACTTTTCAGTATGTTCGCTGCTCCCCCAGAACAAAGCCTTGAATGGTCAGACTCCGGTGTTGAAGGAGCCAACCGTTTTCTTCGACGCCTCTGGCGAATGGTCTCCGAGCACAGTAACCGGGGACCCGTACCCGACATTAAGGTCAGCGAACTCGACAAAGCTCAAAAAGACCTCCGTCGAAAAACCCACGAGACAATTGGCAAAGTGGACGACGATTACGGTCGCAGGCAAACCTTTAACACCGCTATCGCTGCGGTTATGGAGCTGTGTAACGAAGTCAGTAAGTTAGATACCAGTACTGAAAATGGTTTAGCAGTTGAGCGCGAAGCCTTGCAGGCGGCTCTTTTGCTCCTCTGCCCAATTGTGCCTCATGTCACCGAACATTTATGGCGCGAATTAAATGACGCGGATATTATTTCGGCGCGATGGCCCTTGGTTGACGCCGCTGCGCTGAGCAGGGATGAGCTCGAAATTGTGGTGCAGGTTAATGGCAAAGTGCGAGCCAAACTCAGCGTTGCGGTAGATGCGGACAAAGAGACCTTGGAGGCAACAGCTTTGGCAGAAGAGAATGTCATGCGCTTTATCGCAGACAAAACGGTGCGAAAGGTCATCGTTGTGCCCGGAAAACTTGTCAATATCGTCGCGAATTAATGGTCATGAGTTTACTAACCATGAAAAAAACAAAATTTAGTTTACCTAGCGTTTGCGCTCTCTGTATTTTGTTTCTTGTGGGCTGTGGGTTTCAGCTAAAAGGAACTCAGGGGGCATTCAGCTCGCCATCGTTAGTTGGCACCGACGTCGTATTAATCAGCGGACAGCCTCGTGGTGAATTGACCATGGCCCTGCGCGAGCAATTGCGTCTGCAAGGCGCCACTTTGGTGGATCAAACAGAGGAAGGACTAGTGCTACGACTGGGCGAAGAGCGCTTCCAACAGCGCAATCTGACCCTAAACGCTCAGGCCACAGCTGCTGAAATTGAGCTCACTATGATGGCAGGCCTAGCCTTGAGCCAAGGTGCTGCTGCCCTCATAGCAGATACCGATGCACGTGTAGTGCGCCAGTTTCTTGACGACCCCCTAAACGTCGTGGGTAAGACCGAGGAGCTTGAACTTCTTCGTGAAGAAATGCGTCAAGATCTCGCAGCTCAGATTATTCGACGTGTCACGCATAGCCTTAACAAACAAATAAATGCCGATTAAACCTGAGCAACTGTCACAGAGCCTCAGCCGAGACCTAAAGCAGTGCTACCTCGTGTTCGGTGACGAGACACTAATCGTCGAAGAGTGCGCCGATACCGTACGAGCCGCTGCCAGAGCTGCCGGCTGCACCGAACGCGAGATTATCGAAATTTCGGGCACGGGTGATTGGCAACAGCTATTGCAGAGCGCAGGGGCTTTGTCGCTTTTTGCTGACCGCAAGCTTATTGAAATTAGACTGCCCTCAGGGAAGCCCGGAACCGAAGGTAGCAAAGCTCTTCAGGAGTACCTCGCCCTCGATACGGAGGATGTTCTGCTAGTCATTGCGGGTAAGGTGGACAAGCAATCGCAACGTGCCAAATGGTTTACACGGATCGACCAGGACGGTTTGGCGGTGCAAATTTGGCCCGTAGGGCGCCGTGAGCTCCCCGGCTTCCTCCAGCAACGACTGAAAAGCGTCGGCCTACGTGCAGACCGCGATGCAGTACAGCTTCTTGCGGAACGTTTAGAAGGCAATTTGCTCGCCGCGGTGCAGGAAGTCGACAAACTCAAATTATTAGCCACAGAACAACATGTCACTGTAGACACGGTCTTGAACAGTGTCCTGGCCAACGCTCGCTACAGTACCTTTGGTCTAGCAGATACCGCGTTAGGCGGTGACGCCGCCGCCGCAATTAGAACACTGCGGGGCTTAGAGGCTGAGTCCACACAGCCCCCTGCCGTGCTGTGGCCTCTCAATCGAGATGTTGCACTACTCGCCGGCCTGCATGACGACTGCGCTAAAGGTCAGCCTTTATCCCGAGCCATGAATCAACGGGGTGTCTGGCGCAGTCGCATGGGCCTCGTCCAAGGAGCAGCGGAACGACAAAACGCCGACGGGATTGGCCGACTCCAAAAACTGGCCTTTCAAGCCGATGCGACGGTGAAGGGTTTTGAAAAAGGGAACCCTTGGGACATATTAGATCAGCTTGTTGTGCTCTTGGCCCAGGGCCCTAACGGCAAAGCTATAAAACCTGCCAGCACTCGATAATAGGCCATGATTACAAAAGACTTGAGCGACGAGCGTAAAGTAACCACAGCACTAGCCAGCCAGCACCAGCGGTTATGGTAAAGACGACGGTGTAACCAAAGCTATCGGTGAGCACCCCCAAACACGCCGAACCAATCGCGGGCGCCCCCATTGCAAATAGCGTCCACAGGCTCAATACCCGACCGCGATAACTCTCGACCAAGCGCAGCTGAATAATCGTTTGGCAACCGGTACCTGCAATAGTCGTGACCAAACTCAGCGCAAAAATTAATGCCCCCAGCCGGTATAAATTAGAACCCAAGAATAAACCCAGTATTAACAGGGCAGCGGCAGCAATAGCCATTGCCACTAGGTTGAGCAAACGGGCTGTGTCAGCCTGTTGGCGGGTCATAACCAAACCACCCACAATAGATCCTAGGCCCGCGCTCGCTGTCAACATAGCCAGTTCTCTAGCGCCCCCGCCTAAAAAGCCACCTGCAAAGGCCGGCAGAAGCTCCACGACAGTCCTACCCAACACACCATTGAGAATAGTGAAAGCAAAGATCAATTGAATAGCCGGCTCCTCGCGCACATAACGAATACCCGCTTTAAATTGTTGTACGTAGGGCTCTCTAGGTCGTGGCTCACGAACACCTACACCGTGGAGCTTGAGCAGGATAGCCGCCGCAATTGCAAACATTATGCTCGCGAGCATAAAAGCCAGCTCGGGACCAGAACCGGCAATCAGGGCCGCCCCAAGGGCAGGGCCTAGGATACGAGCAATATTGAAGGTGGTGGCAGATAGACCTACAGCACTCGGCAAGGCCGCTCGTTCAACTAAAAGCGGTATCAGTGCAAGTCGCATCGGGCTATGGCCCGATGTAACAACCCCCATAGCCAATGCCAAAGACAGCAGAACGGGAACCCCAAAGACACCTGCCCACAACGCCACTACCCCGGCCAAAGCAATAAAGCCGTGTATGAACATTGAAGCCACTAAACCAGAACGCGGATTGATTCGGTCTGACAAAATGCCGAACCAAGGTGACAGCAAGAGCGCAGGGGCAAGCATTAAAGCGGCGGTTATGCCGACCCAGGTTGCCGATAACGTTAGGTCCCAGGCGCTCCAGCCCAATAAAAAGCGCAACATCCAAGACCCAAGACTGGAAAACCAGCTGGCAGGGAAATAACGCCGAAATGCCACCTCACTTAAAGCTGACCGCCGTACCTGTCGCTTTTCACGACGCTCCAAATAACCTCCCCTTGATTTTGTCGCTCCACAGGAATACTGTTCATTTATACAGTATCTTATACAGCAGTACATACAGTCATCAACGCATCTAGCTGTAAGTCCCTAGCCGCAGAGGAACACAACATGTCTGATCCACTTGAACACATCATAAGTCGCTCTGATACCTGGCGCGGCATGAGTACTGGCGGAAATGTATTCGCGATGCGTACATCTGCCAATAGTGACTTACACGGCGTAGACGCACTGCCTACGGGATTTACAGCCCTAGACGATCAAATTGCCATGGCAGGTTGGCCACTACGCGGCGGCGTTGAAGTTCTAGGTAAGGATAACAGCACTGACTCCATGGGCTTGTTCCTACCCACCATGGCAGCCCTCAGCGAACAACGCCGTTGGCAGGCTTTTATTGCCCCACCCCATGCCCCTTATGCACCGCTACTCGCCGCCCGTGGGATTGCCACCGAGCAAATACTGATGGTGCATCCTAAAGATCGTGAAGAGTTATTATGGGCCACAGAACAAGCCATCCGTAGCACCACTTGCAGTATCGTTTTCAGCTGGCTGGGAGCCAGTGATTACCGTTATGCTGAATTACGAAAGCTACAGTTAGCCGCCACTGAAAACGACACACTTGTCGTTCTTTTTAGGGCCAATCAAGCTATAGAACAACATACGCCGTTTAGCTTGCGCCTAACCGTCGATCGCTATCACACCGTCGATATTCTTAAGCAACGTGGCGGCAGGCCAACAGGTAATATCAGACTTCCTGATGAAGAAGACATCATTAACACCCCACAACCCTGGGAGATTTCTGCAGGCAAAATGCGTCGTACTCATACGGGGCAAATACTGACGCCCGTTGCCTAAAACGAAGCCATTAAAAACCGTCACATGACGTCGCATGAACAGGCAAGCTACACTCACGTACTTGCCTAGCCGATAGCCCCTACGGAGCCGACTTCATGGAACCTCTTCCGCACCATTACACGGCCATCGCCAGTGGTGACAAAGCCGATAGTCACATTACGGTAACCGCCTCGGGTCTGCCTGATCTCACCACTAATGCCCCTGCCGAATTTGGCGGCCCGGGCAATCAATGGAGTCCTGAATCACTATTAATGGCTGCCGTAGCAGACTGCTTTGTTTTGACGTTTCGTGCCATTGCTCAAGCATCCAAACTACAGTGGGATCAAATTCAATGTCAGGCGACTGGCACGCTTGATCGCATTGACCGCAAGCCACAATTTACGGAGATTCAGTTGCATGTCACCGTAACGCCACAAGGCGATATCAGCGCAGAACGCGTACAACGTCTTCTCGAAAAGGCTGAAGACGGCTGTTTAATCACCAACTCTCTAAGTGCGACTGTGTCCATGACCAGCGATATTCAGCAAGCCTAATGGCACTGGATACTTGGCTCAGTGAGTGGGGCGTTACCCTCGGTGTAACGGCACTCATGGCACTGATGGTTTTTATTGTTTGGGACCTGGCGCGCCGCAACAATGCCGGGCGTTACGGCACCTTTATTTTATTTATTGCACTTGCCATGGGCCTGCTAGGCTTTGCCATTAAAGGAGCTATCCAGTACTTAATGGAAGGCGGCGGCCTTTAAATCTAGCCCTAGTCTAAAGGCGCATTTACCTCATAGAAACCGGCACCATGGGCTGCTCCTCAAACAAGCGGAAAATTTTTCTTCTCTTCCAATTATTACAAACTGCGAGCGGCGCTATTTTAGACTTACAACAACACAACAAAATACACCATCTACACTCAAGGTTGCTCCACACAAGCTCGGTTTCGCTCAAGACCTATGCGAGCCAATAGCAATATGCGTAACACCTCGGATTACCATATACACAACTCATAACAGCCATTAAGGCTGCTAGGGCAATTAAGGCTTCGATAGAGAAAATTCTTTGGCGTCGTTCAAAAGGCTATTCAATACTGTATATATATACAGTATTATTGGGGTATGTCCCTCTGGCTCTACCTTCGTTTCCCCCAGCTTCCCCTTGAGTGTCAACCACTACAGCAGGACTACCCAGCCGTTGTCATAGAGCGACAGCGCGTAATCGCTGTCAACGACGAAGCGCAATTAACAGGCCTTAAACTAGGACAAAGTACTGCCACCGTTCGTGCCCTCGTCGATACATCTCATCTACAACTCCTTGAACGGGATCCAAGCCAAGAGTTGCGCGCCTTAGAACGCCTAGAGTGCTGGGCTTACAGCATTACGCCCACGCTGGAACGCTGGCAGGATGAGGGAATTCAACTTGAGGTCGGTCGATGTTTAAAGCTGTACGGCGGTCTGAAAAAGCTATTTGACAACATTCAAAATGACCTCGAGAAACGGGGTTTTACGGTCAAATCAGGCTTAGCGCCTAACCGTTCTGCCGCTTGGCTACTCAGTCATTGGGAGGAACGTTTTTTATATCCATCGGATCAGAGTCTACGAAAACGGCTTGATAAAATTCCTCTATATCTACTGCGAAAAGTTCAAGCAGGTCAATTCTTGAGTGCCATTACCAGCCTCGAAAAAGCGGGGATTCAAACACTGGGAGAGATACTCGAAATGCCTACAAGCGCACTGGGACGCCGCTGCGGCCAGGCATTTCAAAAATGGCTGGGAGATGTCACGGCGACTTCTGACACCGTTACTCAGGATTTTCATCCGCCCCATCAGTTTTATGATTCCTTATGGTTCGGCTTTGAAATTCGCAACCAGATCGAACTGCACCCCGCTATGCAGCAATTACTGCAAGCTTTGGCGCGCTTTTGCCGTGCGACTCAACATCGGGCAACCCATATCGAGTGGCAGATGTTGCGCATGCATGGCAGCACCGAACGCTTCGAAGTTCGCAGTAGTGAAGCTCATGCTGATCCCGAGCTCTGGTTTGAGCTATCACGCCTGAGCCTAGAACAGAGCTCACTGGGTGCTAGTATCGAGGGATTGGCCCTTAATGTTCACCACTTCCAAACCCAACATGCCACTGTTGCCGATTTATTTGGTGAAACCCATCATCGTGAACCCCTGCATAATCTGGTCGATCGCCTCAGATCACGGCTAGGACTACAAGCCATCAATCAGATCGCCCTACGCGAGGCACATTTACCCGAACACAGTCAGTATTTAAGTCAAGATACCGCACCGCTACAGCCGACCTTGCAGGGGCAGGCACAACGACCTTTTTGGCTATTTGATGAGCCCCACCCAATACGGATTAAAGACAATGTATTGCACTGGAACGGTGTACTAACAATCTTGCTAGGACCTGAGCGCCTTGAAGATAATTGGTGGCAAAAACCCGCCAGCCGAGACTACTACATTGCCCAAACTCAAGCAGGACAACCCATTTGGATTTTCGAAGATCGCTATAGCAAACAATGGTATGTACAGGGAATACTGCCATAGGCACTTCAAGCGCCATGCACAGTAACTTCAAAGTCTGTTCGCGCTAATTAGCTGCGACAACCAACACCGTGAGTAGGACTGAACGGTTTAAAGAGCTCATACCATAGCGAGGCGCCTCAAAGCCTCAGTCATCAACCCAACAAATTTTAGCGTTTGCTGCTGTCTTTGCCCCGCCTATCAGACGTCTTTCAATCGATAAAAATCAAGCTCAAGTTGTAGAGCATGCCTTTAGTGCAACCAGACCAAGTCATCCACGGCAAACCCCAGGGCCTGAGCGCGATCGGTAAATGACTGGCGAGTGTCATCGCTGATATCGGTGTCTCGAGCTAGTAGCCACAAGTAATCCGTGTTGTAACCCGCCACAAAGGCGTATCGATAATTAGGGTCTAACTCAAAGACAATGTAACTACCGTAGAACGGCCCAAAAAATGAAACTTTAAGATGCGCCGTGCCCTCATCGCCAACAAACTTAGCGTGACCCTCGGCAACTTTATACTCACCCGTTTCTGAGTCAGTGCCACTGTTGATAACGCGGACAGCACCATCGTCACGTAACGAGTACTCCGCCGTCACATCAACCAGACCTCGCTCAAAACTGTGATCGAGACGGGCAATTTCATGCCACGTGCCCAGATAGCGTGACTTATCAAAATCGGTCACCGGCTCGACACCCTCAGGCATACCGGTACACCCAGATAACGCCACCAAAATGAGCAAACTAAAACTCAGATATTTAAATATAATTCGGCTCAACGTCATGGCACTAACCTTATGAAATAGTTGTTTTCAGGGCCATGAAGAACCTCACCACAGCCATCGGTGTCCACTGTAACCGCTTCACCATTTGTGAAGGAAGGTGTGCCCACCCATATTGCTCAATCAATATTCTTTGATGAGGTTCCTGATGACATAAAACAGCCCTCCGACGTCAAAGAACGTTACCGCTATCAAACCGTTACACGCCTGTGTAATAAGCCATTAAATTCCAGCACCACACCATTATACTGTATAAATATACAGTATAATGATTGTATGCCTTACGCCGAACTTCACTGTCTTAGTAACTACAGCTTCCTACTCGGAGCCTCCCACCCCGAAGAATTAGTGGAACGTGCCGCCGCCTGCGGCTACTCCGCATTGGCCATTACCGACGAATGCTCCCTTGCCGGTGTTGTAAAGGCACATGTCGCTGCAAAACGCTGCGCTATAAAACTTATTATTGGTAGTGAATTTAATTTGGTTGAAGGTATTCGCCTTATTGCACTGGCGCCCAGCCGAGAGGCCTATGCCGAGCTGTCAGGCCTAATCAGTCGCTCTAGACGCCGCAGCCCCAAAGGCGAGTACACCACCCGACTGCGTGACATTATCTTTCACTTGAAACGCTGCCTTATTATCTGGCTACCCGGCGACTCTGAGCATGAAATGGGGTCCGGGCAACAACTGGCACGATTATGTCCCGGACGAATCTGGATTGGCAGTAGTCGCCTACTAGGCAATGATGAAATACGACGCTTTCGCCAGCGTTGGGACTTAGCACAAAAGTTAAACCTACCCTTGGTCGCCTGCGGTGATGTCCGGATGCACAGCGCATCACGAAAACGACTGCATGATGTACTAACCGCCCTACACCACAACACAACGGTTAGTAAGCTGGGGCTGCGGAGACTTGCTAACAGCCAACAGCACCTGCGCACTCTTGATAAATTACTCCCGCTCTACCCACCATCACTGATTGGCGAAACTTTACGCATCAGTCAACAGTGCCAATTCAGCCTTGATGAACTTCGCTATGAGTACCCAGAAGAAGTTATTCCAACCGGCCAAGATGCCAATACCTATTTACGAGAGCAGGTCGCTCTAGGTGCGGCGCAACGCTGGCCTAACGGTGTACCCAATAGCATTCAGAATCGCATACAACACGAATTAGTACTCATTTCTGAACTCGACTTCGAATACTACTTTCTAACTGTGTACGACCTTGTTCGATTTGCTAGGGAAAGGCATATCCTGTGCCAAGGTCGAGGCTCTGCTGCCAATTCTGTTGTTTGCTATTGCTTACACATTACCGAAGTCAATCCCGAGCAAGTTAACTTGCTATTCGAGCGTTTCATATCACGAGAACGCGATGAGCCTCCAGATATTGACGTGGATTTTGAACACGAACGTCGTGAAGAAATCATTCAATATATCTACCGAAAATACACGCGGAGACGCGCCGCTTTAGCTGCTACCGTTATCACTTATCGGTCCAGAAGTGCGGTTCGAGATGTCGGTAAAGCCCTAGGTCTCGACGCCATTTTAGTGGAAGATCTTGCTAAGTCACTGGCGTGGTGGAACCGAGAGGGCGAGCTTAGGCAGCGCTTCGAGCAGCAAGGCATGGGGATGCCCGGCAAACAGGCTCAGCTTTTCCTTGATCTGGTACAGGAGATACTCGGCTTTCCACGCCATCTCTCCCAGCACGTTGGCGGCTTTGTTATTAGCCGCGGTCCCATCTCCAATCTGGTTCCGGTAGAAAACGCTAGTATGGATGAACGAACGGTTATTCAATGGGACAAAGAAGATATTGAAGCCCTAGGATTACTAAAAGTCGATGTACTAGCTTTAGGTATGTTATCGGCTATCCGTAAAACTTTGGCGCTAGTAAACCGGGAAAACCCTCAAATTAAGCGTATTCAGGATATTCCCCGTGAAGACCAGGCAACTTATAAAATGCTTCAGTCCGCCGACTCCCTGGGTGTATTTCAGATTGAGTCTCGAGCACAGATGTCGATGCTGCCACGGCTTAAGCCCGCTTGTTTTTATGACCTTGTCATTGAGATTGCTATTGTCCGGCCAGGCCCGATACAAGGCGATATGGTGCACCCCTACCTACGTAGAAAGCATGGGCTCGAAGTGGTTACCTACCCCAATGAAGATATTAAGTCGGTACTCGAGCCGACATTAGGGGTCCCTATTTTTCAAGAGCAAGTGATTCGCCTCGCCATGGTTGCTGCGGGGTTTACCGGAGGGGAGGCAGACGCACTGCGCCGAGCAATCACCAACTGGGGTCGCAACAGCAAACTCTTAACTTTTGAAAAAAAACTCAAGGATGGTATGCGTGAGCGAGGCTACAGTGCCGAGTACTCCAATCGCTTGTTCGATCAAATTAAGGGCTTTGGCGGCTATGGTTTTCCGGAATCCCATTCAGCCAGTTTTGCCCTATTGGCCTACGTTTCTGCCTGGTTAAAGTGTCATTATCCAGCGGCTTTTTACGTGGGCCTACTCAATAGCCAGCCCATGGGGTTCTATACACCCTCACAACTTGTACAAGATGCCCAGCGCCATGGTGTCATCGTCTTACCTGCAGACGTCAATCACAGCGACTGGAACCATCAACTGCTCAGTCAGACCGATCAGGGGCAACCACCAATACGCTTGGGTTTACGGCTAATAAAAGGACTCAATAAACGCGCGGGACAACGGGTTGCCGATGCCCAGCGACAGATGCCATTTAAAAGCATGAGTGACCTTAGGCGTAGAGCACAGCTCGACAAAGGTGACATGGAGGTATTAGCCAGCGCTGACGCCTTAAAGAGTCTAAGTGGGCATCGCCACCAATCCCAGTGGCAAGTCATGGCACTGCAAACGCCCAGCCCCCTGCTACGCGATACGCCCTATGAGAACAGACCCGAAGGCTTAAGTGATCACATTGAGTTACCAATGCCCTCTGTTGCTGAAAACGTGATGGCGGACTACCAAAGCACCGGAGTCACACTACGTGACCACCCACTTGCGTTGCTACGTGGACACGCTCCATTTAATCAATGCCGAAAGTACAGCGAGCTTTCAGCACTGGGGAACAATCGCTTCGTTCGCATTGCCGGTATTGTTACTTGTCGCCAACGCCCCGGAACAGCTTCTGGCGTGGTGTTTCTGACCCTGGAAGATGAGACAGGCAACCACAACGTGGTTGTTTGGCCAAAAGTACAAGATCAGTTTAGACAGGCCCTGATGACCGCACAGCTACTACTTGTGAAAGGAACCCTCGAATGTCGTGATGGCGTGATGCATGTGATTGCCGGCGCTTTATTCGACCATAGCGATGCCTTGACTGAGCTGCAGGTTAAATCGCGCGACTTTCGCTGATACCACGTTTATATCAGCACCAAAGAATCATCATCTGAAGATCGTTACCGACGTCTTCGCACTTGAAACCAACCAATAATCATGGGGTTGCGCTGGCGAGCGGCAACTTAAAATCACTGCCATAGCCGCATCAGCAGTTCATATCACCAGCCGCTGATACGGCTGAATGGCAGCAGTTCTTTTCAGATAAAAGCAGGTACTATAGGCTGGCTAAGAAGGGTTAGGTCAAGCCATTGGCTACCTGTTGTCGCAACAGTGCAACTGTGTCGAGCGGTAACCGGCTACCAATGAAAAGTTGGTGTTTTGGGAGTGTGGCAGCGTGCTCGTAGTATCAAAATATATCACTAGCGGTCTATCTTAAGCCCATGGTGCTTATGGATAACATTGATGTATTGGTAATCGCCGAATCACAGGCACAAAGCACCCGCCTAAGCAGGATGGTGGGGCGAACATTATCTGGCCACTATCAACCCTGTGGCGAATCTGAGTTTCATCAGTATTTAGTCGCCAAACGATACGATGTCATCATTCTTGGCAATCCCAGTAAATTAAGCAGCGACGTGCTAGAGCTGATTCATAACCATCAGCCCAATACTAGCCTTGTCATGTTTGATGCTAATAGCGAAGTAAATGCGCAGTTATTAGACCAACAGGCTAGGCGCCTCAACGTGAACCTAGTTTCAGTGCTGCCGCTACCCTGCCCACCGGAGCGCTTAGAAGCCGTCGTAGAGCGATTGACTACCGCATCCCATGAGAACAGCGTTGACAGTGCTCCCATGTCTGCCGAGGAAGTCAGTTCGGCACTTGATGCTGGAAAGATACAAGCATGGTTTCAACCTAAAGTGCGGATCGCTGACGGTGCCGTAACCGGCTTTGAAGCGTTAGCGCGATGGGTTGAACCCGATGGCTCGATGTTACCGCCACGGGTATTTATACCCTCAGCAGAGGAATCTGAAGTCATTATCCCGCTGACGAGGAAGCTTATCTCTGACAGTATTATTGAGCTGAGCAGCTGGAAGCGCAGTAACCTCAATCTCAAGGTATCCGTGAATGCTACCGTTGAAGTATTGGATTCCGATAACTTTGTACCCTGGCTGCAAGACCTGCTTGAGCATCATAAATTAGCACCCAGTTCGATAATTATTGAAATTACAGAATCTCGAGTGGTGGGGTCGGCCAGCAAGGTAGTGGAAAATCTCACCCACTTAAGACAGCTAGGCTTAGGGGTCTCTCTTGATGACTTCGGCACGGGTTACTCATCACTTCTGCAGCTAAGTCGCATGCCCTGCACAGAACTTAAAATTGACCGATCCTTCGTATCAGGCGCATCGGGTAAAGAAGAGACTGCTGTTCTACTGGGCAATAGTGTCCGCATTGGGCACGGGCTGGGCTTAAACGTTGTTGCCGAGGGCGTGGAAACCCGTGCTGACTGGGAGGCGGTAGCCAGAGCCAAAGTTGACGAGGTACAGGGCTGGTTTGTGGGTAGGGCGCAACCTGCCGAGAGCGTTATTCCATGGATTGAAGACTGGAATAGCCGGCAACTACTCTTACAAACCGAACGGCCGAAGCCTGTGTTAAATAAAACCGTCGCGCAAAAGCTGCTTGGCCGGGATCAGTGGCTTTTTCATCGACCCAATGCCTTAAGCATCACACTGCTGTTTATTCTCATGGCGCTATCTGCACTACTAGCCAGGTTCGTTGATTAATTTGCAGCTGCGCAACGAAAGAAGCGCAGAAGCAGCAATATTAATCCAGCACTAACTCAGTGACCGGCCGACCCTTAATACCGGCGTAAACCACCAAAATCACGGCATCTTCAGTGCCTATACTGACGCCACCATGGGGCTGGTTTACAAGTTCGATAACACCATCCCCTGGATTGACCTCTAACGTTTTCCCCTGAGGTGTCCTCACCTCCAAGCGCCCCTGTAACAAAACACCAGCAGTGGCATAGGGGTGTATGTGCATAGGCAATGCAGCCCCAGCAGGTATGGTCACGCGAACCACCGATATTTCAGGATCGCCCAAACTGTAAGAAGGGAGTGGGTGGCCATTCCAAGATGTATCTGATTTGATCAGAACTTCTGTCGTGATGGATTCCATCCCAGCGAGGGTGTCATCGGCCGCTACTGCCGCAAAGCCCAGCAGACCCGCGATGAAAAACAGCCACTGGTTCAAGCTTTTCAGTGCCAACTGCAGCCTCCTCATCGCCCCCACCCCATCAGTGCCTAAAAGCCGCTGAGCTGCCTCGCGATCAACAGTCGAGCTCAGATTGAACTCTCGCATCGAGCGCCCCCTGCTCGTTTTCTGTCACCAGAAACTCTATGGGCCTGCAGCACACCTGGCAATCCTCAATATAATCTACCCCAACATCCTCGGGGTTAAGCAAAACAGAAATGCCCTCTCCACAGTAGGGACAAGAAATCGTCTGCTCCTGCAATGTCCAATTATTCATGCGACGGTCAGCTAGCCTTCTTGATTTCAACCGCGTCGTTGGCATCCACGCCGGTCGCTGATTCAAAGCTTAGCGCACCATCTTCAAGTGGCTCATCGCGGAACATTTGTCGGTCCTTGCGAAAGTTCTGTGGATTTACCCACGGACTCTGGTCACCTTGCTTTGGAAACAGGTGCATGACCCGCTGCATATAGCCCGCTGAAAAATCATCAATCCATAAGCGCTTAGGCATGGATTGTGCCAGTGCGGATGAAATGCGAGGAGTGAACTGGGAGTTGCCCGTCGCCTTCAAGTGATTCACCACGCGAGTTGTCCAGTGCGCTATCAGATCGGCCCGCAGCGTCCAAGAGGCGTTGATGTAACCAAAGGTCTGAATCATGTTCGGCACGTTGGAACACATCATGCCTTTGTAGGTCCACTCCTTAGAGAAGTCCACCGGTTCGCCATCTACCGAGAATTCAGCACCTCCCAGAACCAATAGATTCAGACCTGTCGCAGAGACGATGATATCGGCCTCTAGATGCTGGCCTGACTTAAGCAAGATACCCTTGGCATCAATCTGCGCAATGTGGTCGGTAACGACATCGGCTTTTCCCGCTTTAAGCACTTCAAATAGATCATCGTCAGGAACCAAACACAGCCGCTGGTCCCAAGGGTTATAGTCGGGTGTAAAGTGTTTTTCGACATCCAGAATATCGCCAACCTCTGATTTCACCTTCTTGAGTAAGCTACGCCGCAAAATACTTGGGGCCACTCGGGATAGGCCGTAAAAAAACTGCTGCCACACCGTGTTGCGCCAACGGGTCAAGGCGTAGGCCAGTTTTTCGGGCAGGTGCCTGCGTAGCCAGTTCGCCCCAGCATCAATAGAGGGGCGCGAAATGACGTAGGTGGGTGAGCGCTGCAGCATGGTCACATGCTCAGCGGTTGACGCCATGTTGGGCACTAGCGTCATAGCCGTCGCCCCCGAGCCAATCACCACGACTTTTTTATTACTGTAGTCGAGATCTTGAGGCCAAAACTGCGGATGCACCCAAGTACCGTCAAAACTTTCTTTGCCAGGAAACTCAGGCTGATACCCCGAGTCATAGCTGTAGTACCCCGCACACATCAGCAACACATTACAACGGTACTCCACCATGGCGCCTGCTGACTCGACGGACAAAACCCACTGGCCAAGCTCGCTATGCCAGTTCGCTGACTTAAGTTGATGCTGAAACCGAATATGCTCTCGAACACCGTATTCATCTGCAGTGGCATTCACGTACTCGCGGATGGAGGTCCCATCGGCAATCGCCTTTTCCGCTGACCACGGTTTAAAGTCATAACCCAAAGTGTGCATGTCGCTGTCGGAGCGAATGCCAGGGTATCGGAATATATCCCAGGTCCCACCAATAGCCTCTCTGCGCTCAATAATCGCAAAAGATGAATCCGGGCAATCACGCTGCAAACGCACTCCAGCGCCAATACCTGACAAACCAGCGCCCACTACGATGACATCGAAATACGCGGACTCTTCAGAAAATGCCTTGCTTGTCCCGACGGTGCTTTCCATACCTTTACCTCGATATTCTATGTTCGGGTTTACTCACCCGAGAATTAGACCATAGTGGCGCGTCTCTGTGGGGTCATCCAAGGACAGGAGCGGGTGATTTCCAGACACCCATCACCGCGGCGCTAGTGCTGTGATCGGCCTTTTTGCGCCGCAATACGCATTCGCAGTGCATTGAGCTTGATAAACCCCTCAGCGTCCTGTTGATTGTATGCGCCTGCATCGTCTTCGAAGGTGGCAATACTTTCATCAAATAATGAATCGTCAGATCGCCGACCCAAAACTGTCACGTTACCTTTGTACAAACGTAACCGAACGTCGCCATTCACCCAGCGCTGACTATCATCGATGGCTGACTGCAACATAAGCCGCTCTGGTGACCACCAGTAGCCGTTGTAAATAAGTTTAGCGTATCGAGGCATCAGTTCATCTTTAAGGTGCATTGCCTCGCGATCAAGCGTAATCGACTCCATCGCTCGGTGAGCGCGCAGCATGATGGTGCCCCCCGGGGTCTCATAGCAGCCCCTAGACTTCATCCCCACGTAACGGTTCTCAACGATATCTGCACGTCCAATGCCGTGGGCACCGCCGCGTTGATTTAATAAGGCAAGCACCTCCGCCGGGGTGTGGGTGACTCCGTCAATGGCCGTGATATCACCACGGCTAAAACTCAGGGTTATCTCCTCACCCTGATCAGGCGCCGACTCGGGACTGACGGTCCAGCGCCACATCGACTCTTCGGCGTCAGCCCACGGGTCCTCAAGCACCCCTCCCTCGTAGGAAATATGCAGGAGATTGGCATCCATAGAATAGGGCGATTTTTTTGAGGCCCCTGAAAAATCAACCGGTATCGCTCGCTGCTCGCAGTAGGCCATTAATGATTCTCGCGACCCCAGATCCCACTCCCGCCAAGGAGCGATAATCTGAATACCGGGCTTTAAAGCATAAGCGCCCAATTCGAATCGAATTTGGTCATTTCCCTTCCCCGTAGCACCGTGGGAAATAGCATCTGCACCGGTTTCATTGGCGATCTCAACCAGCCTTTTGGCAATAAGCGGTCTGGCTATAGACGTGCCAAGCAGATACTCGCCTTCATAAATGGTATTGGCGCGGAACATGGGGTAAACAAAATCTCGGACAAACTCTTCCCGCAAATCATCGATGAATATTTCCTTAATACCCAGTGCCTGCGCTTTTGCTCTGGCGGGTTCAACCTCTTCGCCTTGACCAATATCAGCGGTAAAGGTAACGACCTCGCAGTCGTAGGTCTCCTGCAACCAACGAACAATAACCGAGGTATCGAGACCGCCAGAGTAGGCAAGTACGACTTTATTGACAGACATGAACACACAACCTTTAAGACAATGAAGGGAAAGAAGCGACAAGTTTACGCCTAGAGTGTGAGCTTGCCCAGCACACCCCTGATAGACTTACGGCCAGGTACGGAGCTAGCCATGAAAAAACTTACTATCACTCAGCCAGACGACTGGCATGTTCACCTCAGAGACGGATCCGCCTTGGGAAGGACCGCCAATGATATTGCTCGATGGGCCCGTCGCGCAGTAGTTATGCCCAACCTCTCCCCCCCCGTGGTCGATGTTGCAGCCGCCGACGCTTACCGCGAGCGAATCATTAACGCGTTAACGCCAGAGAATCGACATTTTGATCCACTGATGACCCTCTACCTTACGGACAATACCTCGGCTGAAGAAATTGCTAGAATCGCTGCGTCATCAACGGTACACGCCATTAAACTCTATCCCGCGGGCGCCACAACAAACTCCGCCGCAGGTGTTAACGACCTATCCCGTCTATACCCGGTCTTTGAGGCCATGGAAAAGCATGATGTTCCGCTGCTGATTCACGGCGAGGTCACAGACTCAGATATTGATATTTTTGATCGTGAAAAAGTATTCATCGATCAGCACCTAGGCCCGCTGGTTGAGCACTTTCCAGGTTTGCGAGTTATCTTCGAGCACATTACCACCGAAGAAGCCGTTGCCTTTGTTGTGGCGGCACGAGACGGTGTCGCAGCCACTATTACTGCACACCACCTACTGTACAATCGAAACGACATGCTGGTGGGTGGAATTCGACCCCATTTCTTCTGTTTACCAATCCTTAAACGCGATCAACATCGAATGGCGCTTTGCCGAGCCGCAACCTCTGGCAACCCCCGTTTTTTTCTCGGCACAGATTCAGCACCCCATGTCCGTTCAGACAAAGAATCCAGCTGCGGCTGTGCCGGTTGCTACACCGGCCATGCGGCGATGGAGCTCTACGCCGAGGTCTTTGAAGCCGAGGGTGCACTGGACCAACTGGAGGGATTTGCGAGTCACTTTGGTGCTGATTTTTACAGATTACCTCGCAACGACGGGACAATTACGCTGGTACAGAAGGCCAATGCAGTACCGACACAGTTGTCCCTGGGCAAGGACGATGTAGTCATTCCTATTCGTGCCGGCGAAATGTTGCGCTGGGAGCTGGTAACGTGACAGCAAAGAGCGACTTCTCGATGCGAGATCGCTTCAGAGGCTTTCTACCCGTGATCGTGGATGTAGAGACTGGCGGTTTTAATGCTGCAACTGACGCTCTGCTGGAGGTCGCCGCCACACTGATTCACGTAGACGACCGAGGCGAAGTTGTCTTGGGTGACACCCTCAGCTTTAACGTAGAGCCCTTTGAAGGCGCCAACATGGAGCCGTCTGCGCTTGAATTTACAGGCATAGACCCCGAGAACCCCCTTCGCGCCGCGTTGCCAGAAGCTATCGCGCTAGGTGAGCTCTTCACCCGGATTCGCAAGGAGGTGCGGGACGCAGGATGCACCAGAGCCATATTGGTAGGACACAATGCGCACTTTGATGCTGGCTTCATTAACAGTGCCAGCCTTCGATGCGACCTTAAGCGCAACCCCTTTCATCCCTTCTCACATTTCGATACCGCAACCTTAGCGGGGCTCGCATTTGGGCACACGGTACTGGCACAAGCTTGCCGGCGAGCCGGCATCGATTTCAATAATAGCGAAGCCCACTCAGCCGCCTATGATGCGACGAAAACCGCCGAGCTTTTCTGCTGCATTGTTAATCAGTGGCAGCGACTCGGTGGCTGGCAGTGGCCGGCGATTCCTGAGGGCCACGAATAAGCGACCCCGGATACTGGTCGTGGAACTTACCATCGCTAAAGGTCAACACCCCTGACTTGATCGTCGCTTTATAGCCCTTGGCGTCCTGCAACAGGCGCATGCCGCCCGCGGGCAGGTCATGGGCGACCCAAGGCTGGTTCAACCCCAAAGCATCAAGATCAATGACATTGAGATCGGCCAGGTACCCCTCAGAAATTAGACCACGGTCATTGAGCCCGTAAAGCTGTGCCGTGCTAGCACACTGGCGTCGAATGGCCTGCTCAATGGGTATGCGACCTCTGTCTCGATCACGCACCCAGTGTTGCAATAAAAAAGTGGTCGCCGCGGCATCGCAAATCGTCCCACAATGTGCGCCGCCATCAGACAAAGAGTTAACGCAATCATCGGATGCGAGAATCGGCTCCAGAAAATCAAGATTGCCGTCAGCGTAATTGAGTAGCGGAAAATAGATAAAACCCTGCCCCTCATTGGCCATCATGGCGTCGTAGGCAAACGCCTCAGGTGACATGCCCGCCTCTTCCGCAAGCGCAGCAATTGAATCTTTGGCGGTGGGTTCGTAGTCGAAACCTTCAGTCATTGGGTACTGCATTTGGAAAGCAGCAATCATAAGCTCCAATAACAGTTTGAGATCTGTTTCGGGTAAATCGGGCTCCTCAGCCAACAACTGCTCTTTGAATTTTGAATCTTTGAGCTTCTCGAGCTGCTCAGGCCAAGTGAGATCCTTGATAGCCAACCAACTGGGTTTAAAGGAAAAGGGATGAAAAGTCGCCTGCCAACCCAGAATCAACCCGGTACCCCGTAACGCAATCTGCGCCACAAGATGTGCTCCCCGAGCATTCTCATCCCGCATTGAGGCGAGTTGGTGTTCGAGAGCCATAGCCTTTATGGGAGACTGCAATGCTGTGAAACTTACTGGCAAGCCTGTCTCTCGGCTCAGGTCACCCATCCACTCAAATTCATTCCACTCGGGCATCAGGTCGCTTGACAGCTCGAAGACGCCATAACCCACTCTACCCATCGCTCGCCCTATACCAACAAGCTCCTCTGGTGTCGCCGTCGTCCCAGGCACTAACTCGCCGTCGACTGATTTGTGCAACACCGTGCGTGAGGTCGAAAACCCCAGCGCTCCGGCTCGTAAACCTTCTTCAACGATGGCCGACATACGCGCGATGTCTGTTTCAGTAGGTGCTTCGTTGGCAGCTCCGCGATCACCCATTACGTAAGCTCGAACGGCACCATGGGGCACCTGAGTCGCTATATCTATACTTCTGGGAAGGGCCTCCAATGCGTCGAGATACTCAGGAAAAGACTCCCAGTTCCACTTCATACCCTCGGACAAGGCTGACCCCGGAATATCCTCAACGCCCTCCATCAAACCGATAAGCCAATCGTGCCGGTCCTTTGCTGCCGGGGCAAAACCCACTCCACAGTTACCCATCACCACGGTGGTAATGCCGTGCCAAGCCGACGGCGCCATTTCCTGATCCCAGGTGGCCTGACCATCGTAATGCGTATGAATATCGACAAAACCCGGAGTTACATAGCAGCCCGCCGCGTTGATCTCTTTGGCCGCAGCGCCCAAATCCTGTCCTACTGCCGCGATCAGGCCATCTTTGACAGCCACATCCGCTGTAAAGGGCGTGTCGCCAGACCCGTCTACGACGGTGCCACCTCTGATGATTAAATCGTACATAGCTACTGTCTCCGGTTTATCTCATGAGTAGAACTTAACAAATCCCGCGCAATCTCCAAAATCATCCTTCTTCACCTGAAATCTGGTTGAGTAATATATCTAGCTCTACGATCAACTCATTCAGTGTTGCCATACCGAGCAACTCATATTTAATGGACTCATCAAAAGGCAGCAGCTGTATCAGATTGAAGGCCACCTCCCAGGCGTTGTTGTAATCAATCGTTAAGTTCATTCGCTGGATATGCGGATGGGACTCCAAACCACGCAGAACGACCTCAAGAGAACGCCACTCGTCGGTCATGGGCGCTGGCTCTAAAGGCCCCTCCATACTGACTCGAGACCGAATCAAACCCGAGGGATCACGCCAAACCTCCGCAATATCGAACCGCTCCTCTCCTCGAATAGTAATTCCCAGCAGGCCGTTAGGCAGTTGATCAAAATCGGTAATTCGAGCGTGGGTGCCATAGTCTCCAACATCTGGGGTGGTTTGCGAGCCGCCACTGACCTCAGACCCCTGACGCAACCAGACAACGCCAAATCCGGTGCCCGTGCGCATGCAAGCTGCCACCATGTCCAAATATCGTTGCTCAAATATCTGAAGCGGCATGTAACCGTAGGGCACAAGGGCCGAAGATAAAGGGAAGAGCGGTATCTCAGTCATAATGGACTCTCAGGGCGGCTGGCGCTTTCCAAATGGTTCAATAACTCTAACGCTTGCTCGGCACTGTCACCACAGACATCCGCATGAGGTTTGAAGTCACCGCACACCGCCGGCCTCCTGGCGTCTTTGAAAAGGGCACAGCCCCGCTGCGCATCAAGGTGAACACAAGGCGTCCCTGGGGGTTTGCCCTGTGGCATACCAAAGAATGGGCGTGCTATACCGGGTGCTATACAGCAAGCACCACAACCGGCACGACACGCAAAAGTTTCATCGGCCACCTTCAGGTCCAAGTGGCCGAAACACCAATATGAGCTTGGGCAATAACAGTAGCGCTCCCGCGACCGCCGCGATCATCGCAAGATCGGTCAACAACCCAAAATACAAGCTAGGGGTAAAATTTGAGAGTGTCAGTAAAGAAAATCCCACCATCACAGTAAGCGTTGTGTAATACATCGCCCTACCAATACTGCCGTGACTGCGGTGCATGGCTGCATGATAGCTTTGGTCGACCGCAAATTCGCTGCGAAAGCGATGAATATAGTGAATACAATCGTCCACCCCAATACCCACCACGATGGCTGCAATTGTAATAGTCATGATATCGAGGGGAATCCCCAAAAGCCCCATCACCCCCAACACCAGACCCGCGGCCAAAACATTCGGAGCCAAGGCTAATAACGCCAACGGTAGAGAGCGAAATAGCACCCAAAACATCAACCCTATCACTAAAAATACAACGCCCAAGGTGAGAATCTGAGACTTAAAAAGGCTCTGCAATACGTTGTTGTATAGCACCAGCAAGGACGTAAACTGAACGCGCTCTGGTTCGATGTTAAGCGTTTCTACCAACTCAAGGCGCAGCTCCCTAAGAAATTGATCCCGCTTCAGATCCTTGCTGGTTTCCTTTGCTCTAACCGAGATCCGAGCCTCATCGGTGTCGGGATAAAAATAAGGCCTTACCAATGTAGCGGCGACATCTTCCGGCATACTGTTTTGCACGAGGGCCAGCTCAATAGCCCCCAAGGGCGCTCCGTACAAACCGTCCATCACCTCAAACGCAGTCGATAAAGAGAGCACCTTGCCCGTTTCCGTGCGAGCCTCAACTAACCGGTGAGCCTGATCCAGAAGATCGCGCCCCTGAGGTGAAAACCAATAGGAAGGCGCAACACTACCCGCCTCAGCAAAAAAGTCACCACCACCAAAGCCGTCATCGCCAAAGTCATCATCACCAAAGGGATCGTCTGCAAAAGTATCTGCTAGGCCACCGATATCCGTGGCTGCGCCATCGTCAAGCTGCTGCAGCTCCGCCGTATCAACACTCTCGACAGCAGCAGTGTCCGCCGACTCCTCGAGTGGCGGATAGAGCACGATATCTAGCGGAATCGTGCCCCCTAGTCGTGCGTCCAGTAATTCCATGCCTTGATAGATCTCAGTGCTCTCTTTGAAATAATCAATAAATCGGTTTTCTACCTTTAACCGAGAGATACCAACAGCGACAAGCAGAACTAAAACACCTGAAAATACCAGCACCGCCGGGCCATATCGTTCAACCCAGCCGGCAAATCGAACTGTCATTCCGCTGTCAAGGGAGGAGGGAATAACCCTTTTTGGCGCGGGCAGTAAAGTAATCAGTGCCGGCACCAACATAAAAGTAGTGACAAACGCGAGAACAATACCCACGGTCATCATGAGACCGAAATCAATCACCGGCTGAATGCCCGCAACCATCAAAGACGCGAAAGCAACGATAGTCGTCAACGCCGTGTAACCACAGGGTATTAGCATCAGTTGCGCGGCACTCGCAGCGCGTCGTCGACGATTTTCATCTGGACTTACCTGCTCCAACTCTCGGTAACGGACTACGACGTGCACCGACAAAGACAGGGTAATTATCAAAAGGACAGCGACAAAATTTGACGAAATCACGCTCATTCGCCAGTCCAAAAACCCTAGCAAACCCAACATGATTGTCGCAGTCATCGAACAATTAAGGATGGGAATAACAACCCAGCGCCAGTCACGAAAAATGATACCCAGCACCAGCGTCATAATGCCGATAATCGCAATGCCAAAAACAACCAAATCAGCGCGAATGAAATCAATCATATCGGCGGCGATCATGGGCACACCACCCACAAAAATCTCAGCGTGACTTTTAAACTGCTCAGCAACAGCTCGCACCTCCGCTACCAGCTCACTGCGCCGTTCGCCTTCAACCGCTAAAAAAGCGTCATAGAGCGCTTCAACCTCCTGCAGACGCGACGTCGCTATGGGATCTAATTGCTCTACCAGCGCTCGACCACGCAGAGCTTCACGTTCATCTAGGAGCAGTGGGCCACTCGGATCAGTCGCCAAACTGACCTGAATAGCGCTGACATCCCCCGCAGCGCCCACTAATAGATCCCGATAAACCGGACTGGTCGTAAACTCTTCAAAAGCAAGGCCGGTATCCACTGCGGGGTCGCGGAGGGTAGGCAGTTGCTCTGCCTCGGATAGATCCGTGAGGCTCAAAGGCGGGCTTTCCAACAAAGGAACGTCCAGTATGCTGGTTACCGATGAGACTCCGGGAATTTCTCGCAAGGCCGTTACCATAGCCGCAAGAGGTTCTAGGGAGCTGGCTGCCAATAAATCTCCCGCAGGTCGCCACGTGAGAATAAGAAACTCGCTTGACGCGTAGTGGCGACTCGTCTCCCGAAAAAAAGCCAGGTCAGGGTCTCCCTGTAACAGCAAAGAGTCCGAAGATGCGTCCAACCGAATTTTCCCCAGCTGACCACCCGCGAGGGTCACCAGCAAACCGAAGAAAAGGAGGACTAACCACGCTCTGCTGGTAATCTGACGAAAGTAAGACTCAATCATAGTAAAAAAGGTCAGCCTGTTGCCGCAGTTGCGCCCAAGCGCTGCAGCAGTTTTTCATGAATTCCACCAAAACCCCCATTGCTCATTACGACCAAAACATCCCCAGATTGTGCGGTCCCCGTAATGGCATCAATTAATCCATCAAGTTGCTGCCACACCGACTGCTCTGCTCTATCAGCGACGAGGTCTTTAAGAGACCACGACAAACCTGGAGGTTCGTACCAAAATACCGCATCAGCTTCAGCGGTGGCAGCAGCTAGTGCAGCTTGATGGTGGCCATCTCTCATGGTCGCAGATCGTGGCTCAACGACGGCAATCAAGCGACCTGACTTCTTATCCAGACGCTGACGCATTGCCTGCAGAGTCAGCGCAATAGCTGTTGGATGATGGGCAAAATCGTCATAAACCGCTATTCCCGCTGGTGTCCCTCGAAGCTCAAGTCGTCGTTTTACACCGGTAAAACCCTCTAATGCGCGAGCAGCAATGTCTAAAGGCACACCTGCATGATGTGCTGCGGCGATCGCAGCGCATGCATTCAAAAGGTTGTGCGCTCCAATAAGGGACCAGTTAATGACCTCTACGGCGCCCGCAGGAGAGGACACTTCAAACTGCTCCCCCGCCGCCGATAACGCCCGCACACGCCATGAGTTGCTTGCTTGGTTACCAAAACTTTGGCGCGGCGTCCAAACACCCTTTGAGAACACCCGCTCAATCGCCGGCACGTCTCCGTGAATGATAAGCCCTTGACTGGGCACACAGCGGATGAGGTGATGAAACTGGGTTTCGATTGCGGCCAAATCAGGAAAGATATCGGCATGATCGTACTCAAGGTTTGCCATCACTAAGGTGCGTGGCTTGTAGTGCACAAACTTTGATCGTTTATCAAAAAACGCTGTGTCGTACTCGTCAGCCTCCACAACAAAAAAATCTGACTGTCCGAGACGCGCAGACTGTCCAAAGTTCCCGGGGACGCCACCAACGAGAAAACCGGGCTCCATCCCTGCACATTCTAAAATCCAAGCCAGCATGCTGGTGGTGGTGGTCTTTCCGTGGGTACCCGATACTGCGATCACCCAGCGCCCTGCGAGCACATTTTCACCTAACCATTGCGGCCCAGAGACGTAGGGCAAACCCAAGTCCAACACCGCCTCGACTTCTGGATTTCCTCTGGAGAGCGCATTGCCCATGACCACCAAATCAGGCCTCGGCTGGAGATTTTCTGCAGAGAACCCCTCAGCGAGCACGATTCCCGCGTCGGCCAACTGTAGACTCATTGGCGGGTACACATTGGCGTCTGAACCCGACACTTGATAGCCCAGCTGTCGAGCCAGCAGGGCCACACCACCCATGAACGTGCCACAGATACCGACAATGTGAATGTGTTGTGCCACAGCAAACTCCGTTAATAAATATAGCTTAGCACGGGGATTGCACTAAGCCGCCCAGCACACTACTTTAAGCAACCTGATTCCTGACCCAAGACATCTCTATGCCCAAAGCCAATGCATTTTATGCACAATCTGGTGGCGTTACACCGGTTATCAACGCTTCCGCTTGCGGAGTGCTAGAAGCTGCTGCAAAAAGGAAAGATGCTATCGGCAAAGTCTACGCAGGCCGCAATGGCATTGTGGGGGCGCTACGCGAGGATCTCATCGATACGAGCAAGGAAACGAAAGCCGCCATTCGGGGTTTGTTGACAACTCCCGCTGGCGCCTTTGGGTCTTGCCGATACAAACTGCGAAGCCTCGAAGATAGCCGAGCAGAATATGAGCGCCTGATCGCTGTCTTTCAGGCCCACAACATCCGGTATTTTTTTTACAACGGTGGCGGCGATTCAGCAGATACCTGCCTCAAAGTGTCCCAACTCTCTCAAAAGCTGGGCTACGACCTGCAGGCTATTCATATTCCAAAGACCATCGACAATGATCTTCCCTGTACTGACAATTCACCGGGCTTTGGTTCAGTTGCAAAATATGTCGCCATATCTACTCGAGAGGCGGCCTTAGACGTGGCTTCTATGTGCGAAACATCAACAAAGGTTTTTATCCTCGAAGTGATGGGTCGCCACGCAGGATGGATTGCCGGGGCTTCTTGCTTAGCAGAGACCGAAGCGAGCGAAGCGCCCCACGTCATCCTATTTCCCGAAATCGCGTTTGATGAGAAAAAATTTCTCGCCAAAGTTCAGAAGACTGTAGATCGCTGCGGCTACTGCGTGATCGTCGCTTCTGAGGGTGCACAGACCGCTGACGGCCGATTTCTTAGTGATAGTGGTGTACGTGACGCTTTTGGTCATGCGCAGCTGGGAGGTTTGGCACCCACCTTGGCCAATCTGATAAAAAGCCGCTTGGGCTATAAATACCATTGGGCCGTCTCTGACTATCTGCAACGGGCTGCACGTCATATCGCCAGCCAAACAGATGTCGACCAAGCCTACGCCGTAGGAGAAGCAGCGGTCGAAATGGCCTTGGCAGGAAAAAACGCTGTAATGCCAACCATCATCCGAGACCCTAGCAAAAGCTATCGCTGGAGGATTGGAGAAGCCTCCCTTAAACAGGTTGCCAACCGAGAGAAGAAATTGCCTCGAAAGTTCATAAGCCGCGATGGCTTTGGCGTCAGCCCCTTGGGGCACGCTTATTTTGAACCTCTCGTTCAAGGTGAAGCGTACCCTCAATACAAAGGGGGGATGCCAATTTATACGACGCTCAAAAACCTACCTGTCACAAAACGGCTCGCCCAAGGGTTCGAACTCCAGCTATAATCCGCGGCGTCAAAATTTAAAACTGCCGTCCCCCATGAGACCTCTAGCTTAACTGCGCCTTGCAGTTATGCTCGGACGTGTGTTCAAGGCGCGGTGGATATTACCAATACCCTTTGTTAAACCCGGGCAGGAGGCCCCGACAGATGTATACCGACGAACCTTTCTCAGCATATAGACGCCACCCTTGGCATGGACTTGAACCCATACCTGAAGGCGTTGAACCCGGCATTGTGCGGGCTTATATCGAGATGCTACCCAGCGATACTGTCAAGTACGAACTCGACAAGAGCACCGGATTCTTGGTGGTCGATCGCCCTCAGCGGACAACAGCAACACCCCCAGCGCTCTATGGCTTTATTCCTCGAACTTACTGTGCCGAGGAGGTAGCGGCCCGTTGTGCCCATGCCGACGTTGCAGATGGTGACCCCTTAGATATCTGTATTTTTTCAGAACGTCTAATAACCCGCGCCGATATCCTCCTCAATGCGAGGGTTGTTGGGGGAATTCAAATGATTGATGAGGGCGAGGCTGACGACAAAATTATTGCGGTGCTTGAAGGTGATAACATTTGGGGGGAAGTCAACGATATAAAGGACCTTCCGCCCATTAAGACCGAACGGCTTCAGCACTACTTTTCGACCTATAAAATGATCCCCGGTAAAAACGTTGAGATACGAGTTGACGGGGTTTACGGTCGTGAAGAGGCGCTCAAGGTGATTGCCGCCTCGCAGCAGGATTATCAAAACCACTACGGGCACTTACTGCAAACAAGCGAATAAGCCCACTTTTAGGGATTGGCAGCAGCCTCGGCCATAGGTAAAACCTCAAGCCTTAGGCTAGACCCAATAACTTCGAACGTATCGCGCCATTATGGCTTCAAATTGAAGCTCCACCTCTTCGAGGCCTGAAAGGGCCTCGAAATCCCCCGGCTGACACAAACTATTAGCTTGTCCTGACCACAACTCAATCAGTGGCGCATTGTCCACGAGAGATTGAAAACCTCGGGCACTGGGGCGGTGGCTCAAATGCCAAGGCTCAGGGGCAACGCCACCGGCCTCCCCGGTGTAAGGCCGATAAAATCCCTCAGCATCATCCTTGCTAATTAATGATGTCAGCCAGTCAGACAGCGGTGCGAAAGGTCCTTCGTCATTATATTCACTGGCGTGTAGCTGAAGTGCATATCCTGCAGGCACCGCAGAGGGGTCCCAAATATCGAAATCTGTCCCCCAGTGATGTCTGGACGTACCGGGCAAAGCTGAGTAGCGGAGGATGGCGTGAAGCCACTCATCACTTGTGCGTGATTGCTTAGATATTAACGCTCCCGTATCGCCGTAGACCGGGCGTTCGCCGCGCATTTTGGCATTGAAAATGGCCAATTGCCGCCCATAATCCCGATATCCTGATGCAACCGACAGATTTAAGCCTGAGTTTTTGGCTCTTTTCATCAGTCGCTTCAATGCTGATGCTGCCGAGTTGCTGGCCAGCCCTACTCCCGGTAAATTTTCTAGGCCTTCACAGCTTAGGCCCACAGCACAGAGTGCAGAGGGCCAAGCAGCGTTAGTGTCATCTGTTACCAAGATCACATTCCTCTATAGCGATGGGTCGCGTTGCGCGCAGACCCTGCGGCGAGATTTCCAAACCCAGCCCGTAAACCTCTACACCTGCTTTAACAGCACAGGCCAGGGCCTCTGCATACGCCGGATCGACCTCCGCGGCTGGCGCAATTCGCTGGATTCCTGAATGAAAAGCGCAAAATATTAAAGCCGCGCGGCAATCGGCACTAACAAGGTTAGCCAGCTCTTGCACATGCTTACGCGCCCTTACACTCACCGCATCAGGAAACTGCCCTAACCCGCCGCTGACGCACCAAGACACCGCCTTAACCTCTACCCATATTGGGCCAGCTTCAGCTTCGAGCTTAAAATCTAGCCGGGTCTTGGCCCCTAACTTCACCTCACGCTGCAGCCTATCAAAACCTGACAGTTGGGGAAAAACACCCTCTTTTAATGCGGCCTCTGCCACGGAATTTGCCAAAGCCGAGTGCACACATACCAAACTGGCATTGTCTTCAACCAGCTCAAGAGTCCATGGCAACTTGCGCTTGGGGTTATCACTGCGTGATAGCCATACTGTAGAGCCTGGCTGCTGACACCCACGCATTGCGCCCGTATTAGGGCAATGCGCTACGACAATCTCGCCACTTGTTAACTGCACATCGGCGAGGAAGCGCTTGTACCGCCGCTGCAACGTACCCTGTTGCAATTGATCAAAAGCCCAATGCCACGCCATATCTTCAGCTCATCCTTACCGATTTTCTAATTGTGCCACGAGCAGTGATGGTAAATTCAGTGGCATGAACGTCACTAATCTGGTAGCTTCCCGACCCCGTTGTAGGAGCGTGCTGTAGAAGCCTCCCACACGCAGTCCTTTTTGCGGTGTGTAGACTGCCTCTATAAACAACTCGGTAATCAGGTAACTTGCTATGGCCACCAAAAAATCCAAAGCCAAGACTAAAGTAGCAGCGAAAAAATCTGCTACAAAAACTGCGGCTCCCAAGAAGCCCTCGAGCAAGAGCAAGTCAAAGAGCCCCGTCGCCAAGAAGGCTCCGGCGAAAAAAGTCGCCGCAAAAAAGCCTGCCGCAAAAGCTGCCGCCAAAAAAGTAGCCGCGAAAGCACCGGCTAAAAAGGCTGCCGCCAAAAAAGCACCGGCTAAGAAGGCCGCTGTGAAGGCTGCCGTTAAAAAAGCTCCAACTAAGAAGGCCGCTGTGAAAGCCGCCGTTAAAAAAGCTCCAACTAAGAAGGCCGCTGTGAAAGCCGCCGTTAAAAAAGCTCCAACTAAGAAGGCCGCTGTGAAGCCAACCGCTAAGAAAACCGCCACCAAGAAAACCGCCACCAAGAAGGTGACCAGCAAAGCACCGGAAAAAGCAGTTGCCACCAAAAAAACTGCGGCTCAAGCTCCGGCTAAAAAAGCTGCTGACAAAAAGGTCGCCGCCGCAAAGCCGGCAGCCGGCAAAGCTGCTGCCAAAAAAGCACCTGCGAAACCTACCAAGGCAAAGGTGACCAAAGCCCCAAAGGCCACCGCAGACCAAAAGGTCGCCAAGAAGAAGCCCGCCAAAAAAACTGCTAGTGGGGGTAAAAAAGTAGCTCGGGCAGTGGGCAACGTGCAAAATTTTGATGACTTTAAGCCCTACAAGCCATCTCGTGGTGAGTCCTACATGAACGAGGAGCAGCTTGAGCACTTCCGAGGCCTGTTGCTTCACTGGCGCACAGAGTTGGTTGACGAAGTCACGCGCACTGTCTCGCACATGAAGGATGAAGCCTCGAACTTTCCTGACCCCGCTGACAGGGCCACTCAGGAAGAAGAGTTTAGTCTCGAACTCAGGACACGGGACAGGGAGCGCAAATTGATTAAAAAAATCGATGGCACCTTGGAGCGCATCACAATTGACGATTACGGCTATTGCGATGCCTGCGGCATCGAGATCGGCGTTAAACGACTTGAAGCTCGCCCTACAGCCACGCTATGCATTGACTGCAAAACCCTTTCAGAAATAAAAGAGCGCCAAGAGCTGGGGTAACCCCAACCGCCTTGGGCGCCATTAGGGCATCACGATTAAACCATCAAATGCGGGTAGCCAGCGCGCCATTGTGGGGCGCTTTGCACCGTCTCCTACGGGCCCCATGCACGCAGGCTCTCTGTTAGCCGCGGTAGGCAGTTTCCTTCACGCACGCGCCCAGAATGGGCATTGGCACCTCAGAATTGATGATATTGACCCTCCCAGAGCGGTCCCTGAATCGGTAGCTGCCATTCAAAAAAGCCTTGAGTGCCACGGCTTACCGTTTGATGGTGACGTTCAGTATCAAAGTCATCACACCGTCCGTTATGAGCACGCTCTGAATCGCCTGAACGAGCGGGGTGACCTGTTCTATTGCGTCTGCACTCGAGCAATGCTCGGTCCCACTGGTAGCTGTCAAAACGCCTGCGCCGATAAAAATCAGACCAATGCCGCTTCCGCTAGCCTTCGGGTGAAGGTACCCCCCGACACGTTTATTACATTAGATGACGATTTTTTAGGCAGCCAAAGCTGGCACCTCGGTCAGCAACTCAGCGATTTCGTCGTTCGACGCCGGGATGGCTTGTACGCTTATCAGCTTGCTGCCGCAGTAGATGATGCCGCCCCTTTGGCCACACAAGTGACGCGCGGAAGTGATCTGCTTGACTCCACTCCGCGGCAGGTCTTTTTACAACGCAGGCTGGGCCTCTCATCCCCTCAATATGGGCACTTGCCAATCATCAAGGATCAAAACGGCTTTAAGCTCAGCAAGCAACAGGGCGCAACAGCCGTTGACGATGATCACCCCGCTAACAACCTCCGGGGCGCAGTGCGAGCTTTAGGTCAGCCTAGTCCGCCCTCTAATCTAAAGGATCCTGCGTCTTTGCTCGCATGGAGCCTAGCTCAATGGGACCCGTCCCGGGTACCTAGGTAACAAATAATCCCATTTTGTTACTGGGTTACTTAAAGTAATGTTGCCTAGGTAGAAGGCGCTTTGCCTTCTTCCGCAACGGATTCTGATGATATGCCATTGATATTGCTAGTTGACGATGAGCCCTCGCAACGACAGGCCCTACGCCGCGTACTTGAAACGCGGGACTATAAAGTTGCGGAAGCGTCCGGAGTTCAAGAAGCTGAAACTCAATACAACCTCGCTGAGTTTGACTTGATTGTCACCGAACTTAAGCTCGCGGGGGCCAGTGGCGCTGAACTTATCCGGTCAGCAAGCCCCGTCCCCGTCATTGTCATGACCAACTACGCCAGCCTGCGCTCAGCGGTTGATTCCATGAAAGCCGGTGCTGTCGATTATTTGGCGAAGCCTTGCTCTGACGATGATTTGCTCAACGTTGTAGCGGCAGCGCTCCCCCGGCAGGGCCGTGCCGACGGCACAAGCAAACAATATCACCAACCCACACGCCAATTTTTTCAGGGTCAATGCCCGACCTTAAGAAAGCTTGACGAGCAGATACAAAAGGTGGCGCGCACTGACTCAACGGTGCTGATACAAGGTGAAACTGGAACAGGCAAAGAATTAACCGCCAGGCGTGTGCACACATTAAGCCGACGAAATGGCCGCCCTCTCGTTTCTCTTAACTGTGCAGCCATTCCAGAGTCACTCATCGAGTCGGAGCTTTTTGGCTACGAAAAAGGCGCATTCACAGGCGCGACCAGTAATCGCATGGGACTCATCGAAGCCGCGAATGGAGGCACACTCTTTCTCGACGAAATTGGAGAGTTGCCACAATCAGCACAAGCCAGATTATTACGCTTCATCCAAGAAGGTGAGATCCGACAAATCGGTGCCGTCAGTAGTAAAACGGTGGACGTACGACTTATCTGCGCAACCCACAGAGATTTATCGGCCCTCGCAAGCCGAAACGAGTTTCGAAAAGATCTTTTTTATCGAATCAACGTGTTAGGCCTAACAATTCCGCCATTGAGACAGCGATCGGTAGATATTGCCTCTATGGCGCAGTGGTTTGCTGCGACTGTGGCGGAAAAACTTGGCATACAGCCGCGTGCTTTGAGCGAAAACGCTATTAATGTGGTGGCGCAGCACCCCTGGCCGGGGAATGTAAGAGAACTCGAGCATGCCGTAGAACGCGGCTTGGTCATGGCCGAGGGAGAGTTTGTAGAAGCTTTCGATATGGGCCTGACGTCAATCGCGGCAAACAATCACGATGCATCGCTCTCAATCGTAGCAGGTGCAACCACAGAAATTGATACCGGGGATCCGTTGGCAACCGACGAAGAGCTCTCTCTCGAGGATTACTTTATGCGCTTTGTTCTCGAGCATCAGGACTCAATGAGTGAAACTCAGCTTGCACAAAAATTAGGGGTGAGTCGGAAGTGTCTTTGGGAGCGACGCCAACGTTTTGGCTTACCCCGAAGTCAGCCCAGTAAGCGCGGTCAGCGTTAAGTGAGGGCGTCGACATCGACCATCAGTAACACTCACAGGGTATAAAAGTAACACTTTTGGGGTATCAGCCCGGCTGCAACCAAGACAAAAATTACTAAGCCCTTGTTATTAATGTGGTTTTATCTCTTGGCACGTTGCCTGCAGATTATTTGGTAGAGCCCAAATAATAATAAGCGGCCCAAAAGCAATAATAAAGCAAGAACGGACCTGGGTGGGGAAGAGTACTTCCCCATGTTTCTTTTTGTCCGTCGGAAACACAATCTCCCCCTGAGCGTCTCTGGATAGTACACTACGGCTCAAAGCGCCCAGAGGACATTCTGTGTCTCTAATCCCCAAGGCTAAGAACAAGGTTAATCGCGAATACGTGAGCCCCGCCGCCATCCGTGTGGTGGAGAGGCTCCGTGCTGCAGATTACGAAGGCTATATCGTTGGTGGCGCGGTTAGAGACCTTATTCTTGGAAACAAACCAAAAGATTTTGACGTTGCAACCAATGCCACACCCGAAGAGGTAAAGGGTCTTTTTCGCAGTGCAAGAATTATTGGCCGACGCTTTCAGATCGTACACGTAAGAGACGGCCGCGAGATCATTGAAGTCACAACCTATCGAGGGCCTCACCTGAGCGAGGACTCCATCAAAAGTGCCAGCAAACAGTCAGACAAAGGCCTACTGCTGCGTGACAACGTCTATGGCACTTTGGCGGAAGATGCTGCTCGACGTGATCTCACCATTAACGCTATGTATTACAACCCGATCGACGGGTCCGTGCTGGACCAAATGGATGGGCAAAAGGACATTAATGCCCGCCTTGTTCGTGTTTTGGGCGATCCTCAAACGCGCTATCGCGAAGACCCAGTGCGGATGCTTAGAGTCGTTCGGTTTGCCGCAAAATTGCAGTTCGATATCGAGTCAGAAACCGAGGCGGCCATCGGCGTATGCGGCCCGCTACTGGCAGAAATTCCACCTGCGCGGCTTTTTGATGAATTTTTAAAGCTATTTATGGCCGGCCACGGCCGCCCCACGCTGTTACTGCTTCTGCGGTATCAGCTTCTGGACAGCTTGTGTCCGGACGCAGCCTTCCTTATCGAAAAAGAGCCACGCTTCAAGACGCTAGTGACGCAAGCCATGGGCAATACTGACCAAAGAGTCAAAGATGGGCGCCATGTAACACCTGCTTTTCTACTCGCTGCGCTGCTTTGGCCTGTCGTGCAAACACGCGCTGACAACTTGGTTAGGGCTGGGGAGGCGGCTACACAGGCTATTCACAGTGCAGGACAACAGGTGATTGCTGAAACTTGCCAAAAAATGGCGATTCCAAAGCGGTTTTCTTTCCCCGTAAGAGAGATTTGGGAGCTGCAAACCCGCCTTGAAAGACGACAACCTAAACGCGTCAAAGACCTCCTTGCAGATCGTAGATTCCGCGCTGCTTACGACTTACTTTTATTGCGCGAAGAATCTTCAGAAGCACTGGACAGTGCCGGAAAATTTTGGGAGCAACAACAGTTGGAGTACCCAGACCTGGTAGGCACCGCACCACCACGCACAGAGGATAAACCGCCTCGTCGTCGCAGACCGAGAAGGAAAAGAGAGGGTTGACCGAGGCATTCGTGGGGCTGGGATCAAACATTGGAGAACCTGCCACGCAACTTCGCCGGGCCTGTAACGCCTTGACCGCGTTACCCGACACCCGCCTTGTTGCCGTCTCATCATTTTACGAGTCTCAGCCTATGGGCCCCAGCGATCAACCGCCTTTCCTTAATGCTTGTGCCCATATTGAAACAACCATTGACCCCAACGAGCTACTGACGGCCCTCCTCGCAATAGAGACCACAATGGGTAGGGTCCGCAAAAGACATTGGGGAGAGCGCTGCATCGACCTCGACCTGCTGTTCTGCGGTGACACCTCAGTAGAGAGCGAGCGGCTGACCCTTCCTCATCCTGGCCTGTATCAAAGAGATTTTGTTCTCAAGCCCCTCGCCGAGCTTCTAGGCAATGAATATCTAATGCCCAACGGTTTGGATATTGGTACATTACTCGCGGGCTGCTCCACACACGACCTGAAGCTGAGCTCTGATCAACTTTGCAACGGCGAGATACCTGGAAATCCACTTTGAACGCCAATTCTCAACACAGTTTTGATCCTGCAAATTTAGATTTACGGGGTCGCACTCCACCCGGATACATCGCGGTCGAGGGTCCTATTGGCGTGGGCAAAACAACACTTGCGCGACGTCTAGCGGAGGCTTTCAACTATCAGGTATTACTAGAGGACGCTCATGAAAACCCCTTCTTGGAGCGTTTTTACCAAAATCGTAAAGAAGCTGCGTTGGCGACACAGCTCTTTTTCCTTTTTCAGCGCAGCCAAAAAATTGCCGATCTTCGACAAACCGACATATTTGAGCCTGTCAGGGTGTCTGACTTCCTAATAGACAAGGACCCTTTGTTTGCTAGGATCAATTTAGACCCCGATGAGTACGCTCTCTACGAAAAGGTGTTTCAACAGCTCACAATAGATGCGCCCCTACCCGACTTGGTCATCTACCTGCAGGCCTCTCCTGACCGCCTCCTTGACCGCATATTGACGCGAGGCGTAGCCAGCGAGCGCAGAATCGATCGCGAGTACCTTGAGCAAATCAACGAGGTCTACAGCGAGTTTTTTCTTTATTATGACGCCGCTCCGTTACTGATCGTTAATGCTAACGAGATCGATTTGTCGCAGGGACACGAAGATTTTTCTCAACTGGTCGATTACCTACTCGATATTCGTAGTGGCCGGCACTATTTCAATCCCACCTTCTTCGGTTAACCTTGCACCCACAGGAAACCCAACGATGACACAAAGGCAATCGGATAGCGCAGATGAGTGACAAGATAACCATCGGTACGCTGAATAAAATGAAATCGGACGGCGAGAAGTTCGTCATGATGACCGCCTATGACGCCACTTTTTCGCGGCTAATCAGTGATGCAGGCGCTGAAACAATTCTTGTTGGCGACTCACTAGGCATGGTGTTGCAAGGGCACGACACAACGATACCCGTCACCATCAGCGACATGGCCTATCACACAAGCTGCGTTTGTCGCGGGGCACCACGCTCCCTCGTTGTCGCAGATATGCCATTTATGAGCTATGACACAACCGACAAGGCTTTGGCGTCAGGCATGATGCTGATGCAAGCAGGAGCTCAGATGGTCAAACTCGAAGGGGGCGTATGGCTGAGTGACACCATCCATCAACTGGTAGAGCGCGGTATCCCAGTGTGTGCCCACTTAGGGCTGACGCCACAATCCGTGAACGTATTTGGGGGTTACAAAGTACAGGGAAGGACCCCAAAAGAAGCCAAGTCGATTTTAGCCGATGCCGTTGAAATTCAGGATGCTGGGGCTAGTTTACTCGTACTTGAGTGCATTCCTGCACACCTTGCGGCAGACATTAGCTCAAAACTTGATATTCCGGTGATAGGCATTGGCGCAGGCCCAGGTACTGACGCCCAAGTGCTAGTGTTACACGACATGTTGGGGCTGAGCGAACACCCTCCGAAGTTTGTAGAGAACTTCATGACCGGTTCAGCATCCGTACAGGTCGCTTTGCGCGCCTTCGTAGAAGCCGTAAAAAGTGGGGTATACCCCAAAGAACAGCACACCTACTCCTAGCCGAGGTACAGAGGTCAATGGAGATAGCCAAAGACTCCGACGAGCTGCGTCAACGCCTTAAGTCGGTACGTGGAGACGGCACGGTTGCCTTTGTGCCAACAATGGGCAATTTGCACGAGGGGCACCTAAGCCTAGTTCGGCAAGGCTTGACCATGGCTGAGCATGTCGTTGTTTCGATCTTCGTGAATCCACTGCAGTTCAGCCCCACCGAAGACCTTGACGCCTATCCTAGAACGCTGGAGCAAGACCTTGAACTCTTGACCGCGGAGGGGGTTGCCCTCGTATTTACGCCTGGCGTAGAAGATCTATATCCCGCGGGTTTAGAAGCCCACACCAAGGTCACCGTTCCAGGCCTTACCGATGTTTTGTGTGGCAGTAAGCGTGTCGGCCACTTTGACGGTGTGACCACAGTCGTTTGTAAACTGTTAAACCTAGTTGCCGCTGATATCGCCTTGTTTGGAGAGAAGGACCTACAGCAGCTGCTAGTGATTAGAAAAATGGTGGCTGACCTGAGAATTCCCGTTCGGATCGAAAGTGTTCCAACCCAGCGAAATGCCGACGGGCTGGCTCTCAGCTCTCGAAACAACTATCTGACCTCAGAAGCGCTGGGCCTAGCTCCAGCCTTATATCGCAACCTCATCGCTGCTAGCGATGCGATTCAGGGGGGGGCCAGAGACTATGAAGGGCTTTGCAGCGGTGTCATCCAGCGCCTCAACACACTTGGCTTTGTCAGCGAATATTGTGAGGCTAGACGGTGCTCGGATTTACTGCCCGCCCAGGAGGACGATACAAATATTGCTATTTTCTGTGCGGCCTCGCTAGAGGGAACGCGCCTCATCGATAATATCGTCATAGAGCATTACTGATCGCTGGGTTCAGTAAAAGTGAGCGCGACGTCACCAAATAGAGAAGCTCCACTGACACCGGCTACTACTCTGAGTCGATCTTCACTCGACGGCATTACAATAAAGTTATGAACCCACCTATCCTGTTCAGCCGACACAGGTAAGGCCTTCACGGGGCCCTGATCACCCTCAGACTCCAGTCCAACCAGCACAAAATCTAATGGCACTGCAGACGTCATGCGCAATTGCCCCGTTGGCAGAACCACAATTGCCAACTTAAAGCCCTCATTAGACAGCCCACATTTACCACCCGGATAGCGACAGCCCGGACGTTCAACTAAAGGATAGGAGGCCCCCCCCTGTGCTGGGGCGGCCTGCTGCTCTACATCATCGGTGAGTTGCCCGGCACCATACCAGGTGAGCACTGCGAGAATAGGCGCCACTAGCAGCGCGGCGAGTACATGCTTATTGGTCAACATCGACATACAAATCATCCAAATAAAACGGGTGGGGGCTTAGTGGTGAAGCGGCACAGTTACAGAGCCAGAGGGTATACGTATTTCTTGCACGAGTTTACGAACGCGCTCAGGCGGCTCACCCGTGAGACGGCTCACTCCTAGGGCAACCATAAAATTGACCGCGGCACCGACACAACCAATGGCATTTGGCTCTATACCAAAAAACCAATTTTTGCCGAGGCTGGGTAAAAATCGCCAGTCAGCGACAAACATAATCCCCTTGTGCTGGAAAACGTAAAACAAGGTGACCCCCAACCCAAGCACCATACCAGTGATGGCACCCTCCCGAGTGACTCGACTGGAAAAGATGCCCATCATTAACGCCGGGAAAATAGACGCCGCCGCAAGCCCAAAGGCTAGTGCCACAGTGCCAGCAGCAAACCCCGGGGGATTCAAACCCAAGTAGCCTGCCCCGAATACAGCGACCGCCATCGCACCCCGGGAGGCATTGAGCTCCATCTGCTCAGAAATTGACGGATAGAAAGTGCTCTTCAGCAAGTCATGGGAAATTGCCGAGGAGATGGCCAGCAGCAGCCCTGCCGCGGTTGAAAGCGCTGCCGCGAGACCACCGGCGGCCACCAGCGCGATGATCCAATTGGGCAATTGAGCGATTTCTGGATTGGCCAGCACCAGTATGTCGTTGTCGAGCTTAACCAGCTCGTTACGCTGTGAGTCGGCCACATACTGCAACCTGCCATCACCGTTTTTGTCCTGTATTGCCAGCAACCCCGTTTGCTCCCAGTTTTTAAACCATTGGGGACGCTCTTCGATTAATAGGTGCTGCCCGGGGCTAGGTTCAATCGTTTGCATAATATTTAGTCGCGCCATTGCTGCAACCGCGGGCGCCGTCGTGTAGAGAATCGCGATAAAAACCAGGGCATAACCCGCTGATTTACGCGCATCACGAACTTTAGGCACTGTAAAAAAGCGAATGATCACGTGGGGTAAGCCGGCTGTGCCGATCATTAGCGAGGCTGTATAAGCAAACATATTGAGCGTGCTCAACCGTACCGAGGTCGTGTACTCCTTGAAACCCGTTTCCAGTAATACCCTGTCGAGCTTATCGAGCAAGAACGTGTCACTACCAACCAAGGTGCTGCCCAAGCCCAGCTGAGGAATGGGGTTTCCGGTCAACTGAAAGCTAATGAAAATGGCCGGAATCGTGTAAGCCAGAATGAGCACGACATATTGCGCAATCTGGGTGTAAGTAATGCCCTTCATACCGCCCAGCACCGCGTAGAAAAAGACAATGACCATTCCCGTGTACAGCCCGGTCTCATAATCTGTCTCCAAAAACCGGGAGAATGCCACACCAATGCCCTTCATTTGCCCAATGACATAGGTCACAGAACACAAAATCAGACAAATAACGGCAACAACCCGGGCCGTGTCCGAGTAATACCGATCTCCGATAAATTCGGGTACCGTAAACTTTCCGTATTTGCGGAGGTAAGGCGCCAACAGCATGGCAAGAATCACGTACCCGCCGGTCCAACCCATGAGAAAGACCGAACCTCCGTACCCGTTGTAGGAAATGCCAATCAAACCCGCCATAGAGATAAAAGATGCTGCTGACATCCAATCTGCCGCTGTTGCCATACCATTAGCAATCGGGTGTATACCCCCGCCCGCGACATAAAATTCTTGAGTCGAGCCTGCCCGTGCTGCGATGGCGATTGCGATGTAGACCGTAAAGGTCAGACCCACAACGATGTAGGTAATGGTGGCCAGATCCATTAGTCTTCCTCCACCCCAAACTCACGATCCAAACGGGCCATAGCCACCACGTAATAAAAAATCAAACCGATAAACACAAAAATAGAGCCCTGCTGTGCAAACCAAAAACCCAACTTATAGCCGCCCACTTGAATAAGATTGAGGGTGTCGACCCACAAAATCCCACAGCCAAAACTGACCACAAACCATATGATCATCAGGCGAATCATCAAACTGCGATTGCGCTTCCAATACTCTTTAGCCTGCGCTTCCGACAACTGGCTCATAGTTCGCATCCTTTAACGTCTTGTTGCTGAGACCACGTCTTATAACAGACAGAAAACCTGCCGCGGTCAAGACTACCTGAATCTCTATTCTCAAGCCGCTTAACGGCGCAAATAGACTCCTAGCCCATGAACAATAATACCCTCGAGCCATACAAAAAGTAGAGTGCCTCTGGGTGCAACTTACCTGTGATGGGGTCGCACGGATCTAACGGCTACACCTTTTACGTGACCAGCTACGTGCCTAAGCCCTGCTTCCACTCACTCTCATGTAACCAGTGTGACTTGTGATAAGCGTGTAACGAAAACTATTTTTGAAGGGTTTTAAGCTCACCGTTGAGCTGTTACTTGCTGCTATTAACCCATTTCCTTTCGTTCCACTGCAGGGTCAGCGCCGCAGCAATATCCTGCCATGGTGATAGCCTGCAACCACTCTATCAATTTAAAGATAACCTCGGTCAGCTTCAGCATTGAACCCAATAATAGTAAGCTGGGGGTGTAATTTATGGTTGTCTACCACAAGAGCGATCCAGTATGTCTGAGCACCCCCTGTACCCAGTACCTGCGAGTTTTTCCAAGGCGCACATCAGCCCCGAAACCTACGAGCAGTGGTACCGAGAATCCCTAGATGATCCCTCTACATTTTGGGCGGCCCGCGCTCAAGAATTCCTCGACTGGGAAGCACCCTGGACTCAGGTTGTAGACGCAGACATAAGCACAGGAGAAGCCCATTGGTTCGTCGGTGGCAAACTCAATGTCTCGGTCAATTGCATCGACAGACACCTCCCAGAGCGCGCTGAGCAGACAGCCTTTATATGGGAGGGCGATGACCCCAATAACAGCAGGCGTATCAGCTATGAGGAGCTGAAGAACGCTGTTTGCCGGCTGGCTAACGTTCTTAAGTCACAAGGCATTGGGCGGGGCGATCGGGTCTGTATTTACATGCCCATGATACCCGAAGCGACCTTTGCCATGCTGGCTTGTGCCCGTATTGGCGCAATCCACTCAGTGGTATTTGGTGGCTTCTCACCTGAGGCGCTCCAAAATCGAATTAACGATGCCGACTGCGCCATGGTGATCACTGCCGACGAGGGCATTCGTGGCGGACGAAAAATTCCACTCAAGGCCAACGTTGATACCGCATTGGAGAGCTGCAGCTGTGTAAGGTCCGTCATTGTGGTGGCCCATACGGGTGGAGAGATCGATTGGCATGACGGGCGTGATGTGAACTATGCCTCGGCTTGCGAGGCAGCCGAGACAGAATGTGCTCCCGAGGCAATGGATGCAGAGGACCCACTCTTTATTTTGTACACCTCAGGCTCCACCGGAAAGCCCAAAGGTGTACTCCACACGACGGGTGGTTACCTACTTCAGGCAGCAATGACCTTCCGCTATGTATTTGACTATCAAGCTAACGATATTTGGTGGTGTACCGCCGACGTAGGTTGGGTGACAGGCCACACCTATATCGTTTATGGACCCCTCGCCAATGGGGCAACATCGGTTATTTTTGAGGGCATTCCCACCTATCCCGACGCAGGCCGTTTCTGGCAGGTCGTTGATAAACATTCGGTGACTTTGTTTTTCACGGCCCCTACCGCAATTCGCGCACTGATGGGAATGGGTGATGAGTGGGTCACTCGCCACTCTAGAACAACACTGCGGGTTCTTGGCTCAGTCGGTGAACCCATTAACCCCGAAGCCTGGGAGTGGTATCACAAGATTGTGGGTGACGGGCGCTGTCCAATCGTCGACACGTGGTGGCAAACTGAAACCGGGGGCATCATGATCACGCCGCTGCCAGGAGCTCACGCCCTCAAGCCGGGCTACGCCGGCTTCCCATTTTTTGGCGTTGAACCTGTGCTGCTCGATGAAAATGGCCAAGTGCTTGAGGGCGAGGCTGCCGGTTATCTCGCCATAAAACGATCATGGCCAGGACAAATACGCTCGGTGTACAACGATCATCAGCGCATGCTCGATACTTATTTTAGTACCTATGACGGGTATTATTTCACCGGCGATGGCGCACTGAGAGACGCAGAGGGCTATTACCGGATCACGGGGCGAGTTGACGACGTCCTCAATGTATCGGGGCACCGCATGGGTACAGCCGAGGTGGAAGCAGCACTCGGAGAACACCCAGACATAGCAGAATCTGCTGTCGTAGGATTTCCCCACGACATTAAGGGACAAGGAATTTATGCCTATGTCACCCCAAAAGCGGGCATTACAGCCAACGATGATTTAAAGGCGGAGCTCATCCAACTTTGCGTCAAAGAAATAGGGCCCATTGCCAAGCCTGACATTATTCAATGGGCCCCCGGGCTGCCAAAAACCCGTTCAGGAAAAATTATGCGACGGATTCTCAGAAAAATCGCAGAGTGCGATTTTGATAACCTCGGCGATATCTCAACACTAGCTGACCCTTCCGTGGTTCAGGACCTGGTGGCTCGCAGAAACGACGACACTTAGCCATCTCAGTAGTCTTTTTACTGCTTCATTGAAGGTAGACATAAAAAAACCGCGACGTGTCGCGGTTTTTTTATCGGTGCTCAGTGACCTATTCCTCGGAAAGGTCCTCAGGCTCGGCTTCCCCAGCAGGCTCTGCAGCATCGGTCGCTTCATCAGCAGCAACCTCTTTAATCGAGAGCTTAATACGGCCACGCTGGTCCACGTCGAGTACTTTAACCCGGACCGTCTCACCTTCTTTCAGGTAGTCTGTGACATTCTCAACACGCTCTTCAGCGATCTGCGAAATGTGCACCAAACCGTCTTTGCCCGGCAAGATGGTAACGAACGCACCGAAATCGACAATGCGCGCAATCGTACCTTCGTAGATTGCACCCACTTCGGCTTCAGCGGTAATCGCCATGATCGCGTTAACAGCGTGATCACGAGATTCTTTAGTGACACCAAAGACCTTCACTGTGCCGTCGTCTTCGATATCAACGGTCGCACCAGATTCTTCAGTAATTGAACGTATTGTGGCTCCACCCTTACCGATAATGTCGCGTATTTTGTCTGAATCAATTTTCAGCTGCACCATGCTGGGCGCATTCTCTGACACGATTTCACGGGGTGCTGCCAAGACTGAGTTCATCTGTCCCAAGATATGCAGGCGAGCTTGCATGGCCTGCTCGAGGGCTATCTCCATAATTTGCTCATTGATACCTTCGATCTTGATATCCATTTGGAGCGCAGTGATACCACCTGAAGTACCCGCCACTTTGAAGTCCATATCACCAAGATGATCTTCATCCCCTAGGATATCAGTGAGTACCGCAAACTGATTGCCTTCCTTCACAAGACCCATCGCAATACCTGCTACCGGAGCCTTAACGGGCACGCCCGCAGCCATCATGGCCAAGGAGCCCACACAGACAGAGGCCATGGAGCTAGAGCCGTTTGATTCAGTAATCTCAGATACCACGCGAACCGTGTAGGGAAACTCTTCTTCGGTAGGCAGTGTCGCGGCAAGACCGCGTCGAGCCAAACGACCGTGACCAATCTCACGTCGACTGGTGAAACCAATACGACCCGCCTCGCCCACCGAGTAGGGAGGGAAGTTGTAGTGGAGCATAAAAGGATCCCGTCGCTCGCCTTCGAGGGCGTCGATGATCTGTGCATCGCGACTAGAGCCTAACGTCACCGCACCAATGGCCTGCGTTTCACCACGAGTAAACAAAGCTGAGCCGTGTGCCTTGTCGAGAACGTCGACCTCACACACGATAGGCCTAACTGTGCGGCCGTCACGACCATCAATGCGCGGCTCACCGCTGATGATGCGCTGCCGAACAATGTTCTTTTCGAGAGCCTTGAATTGGTCCTTGATGTCGTCTTTAGAGGGACCACCTTCTACCGCTAGTGCGGCCATCGTGGCATCTCGCACTTCACCAACACGCTCGTAGCGCGCCGCTTTTTCAGTAATGCGGTATGCCTCACCCAAGCCAGCCTTGGCCTCAGCTTCGACAGCAGCTTTTAACGCCTCGTCTACCGGCGCCGCAGACCAGTCCCAGCGTGGCTTGCCCGCCTCTTCAACCAGTTCATTAATCGCTTTGATCACTGTTTGCATTTCTTGATGGGCAAACAATACCGCGCCCAACATCTGATCTTCGGTTAACTCCTGAGCCTCAGACTCAACCATCAACACAGCTTCAGAAGTGCCGGCAACCACCATATCGAGCTGACTACTCTTGAGAGCACTGTAGCTTGGGTTTAACAAATAACCCTTCGCCTCAGTAAAGCCAACTCGGGCACCGCCAATAGGTCCGTTGAATGGACAGCCCGAAATAGCTAATGCTGCCGATGTACCAATCATTGCAGGAATATCAGGGTCAGTTTCGTTGTCAGCTGACATAACGGTACAAACCACCTGCACTTCATTCATGAACCCGTTAGGGAACAGCGGACGAACAGGGCGGTCAATCAACCGTGACGTCAGCGTTTCCTTTTCGCTGGGCCGCGCTTCTCGCTTGAAAAAGCCTCCCGGAATTTTTCCAACTGCATACCTTTTTTCGATGTAATGAACCGACAGCGGGAAGAAATCTTGTCCCGCACGCATTTCCCGCGCCGCGACCACCGTGCATAAAACACTGGTATTTCCCATGGTAACCATAACGGCACCGCTCGCCTGTCGAGCAATACGACCTGTCTCCAGGGTGATCTCATGGTCACCGTACTGGAATGTTTTTTTGACTACATTCACTAACTTTCTCCAACAAATAAAAAGGCCGGCGTTGGCCGGCCAAGAAAATGGTCTTTACCGACGCAGACCGAGACGCTTAATTAAATTTGCGTAGCGCGCTGTGTCTTTGCTTTTCAAGTAATCCAGCAGTTTACGTCGCTGGTTGACCATACGAATAAGGCCACGCCGAGAATGGTGATCCTGTGCGTGCTCCTTGAAGTGGGATTGCAACTGTTCAATGTTTGCTGTGAGCAGTGCTACTTGCACTTCTGGGGAACCCGTATCGCCTTCTGACTGCTTGTAGTCGGTGACAATTTGGGCCTTTGTGGCTGCATCTAAAGCCATAGTTCTCTTCTCCAACCTGCTTGTATGATCGGGCTCTGTCCGTGCAGGCTTACAGACAGGTCCGTTATGAAATCCGTTCTTGCGTAGATACTCTTACGAGAAACTTAGGAGTCGTTCACAAGTCTTTTGGGTGCGACACGCCCGTCATCGAGTACTTCACCGATGCCAATAAAGCGTTTGTCTGCCGCATAAAGCCTGAGTGTACCATTTTTAGGGGCATTTGGCACCAGCACCGGCTGGCCTCTTTGTAGGTAAAAAGTAGAGGACTCAACTAAGCTTACTGAGGGCAAATTAGACAGCGGCCCATCCATTGGGCGCAGACAGTCGTCCAAGCCCTCCACTCCGTTTACCGCGAGCTCCTCTAGGCCTGCTAGAGGAATAGCCTCGTGCAAAGCGTAAGGGCCCGCCATTGTGCGACGCAGAGCGCTAACGTGGGCCGGGAGCCCCACTTTTTCACCCAACGATTCCGCCAGGCTACGAATGTAAGTTCCTTTGGAACAGCGGATCGCCACATCAACCTCAGCGGCCACCCCGGGGCGAAACGCCAAGCATTCAAACTCATGAATACTCACAGGCCGCGAGGCACGCTCCACCTCTACACCCTTTCTAGCCAATTTATACAGCGGCTGCCCATTGCGCTTTATTGCAGAGTACATGGGCGGCACCTGCTCGATGTCACCGGTCAGGCCTGATACAGCCCGCTTCACAGCACTGACATCGATAAACGAAGCGTCTTCCTGAGCGATGATGTCGCCCTCGACATCCAAGGTATCGGTACCAACGCCAAGCACAAAGGTGCTGGTATAAGCCTTATCGGCATCGAGTACAAACTGTGAAAACTTCGTGGCCTCACCAAAGCACAGGGGCAGCACACCAGTGGCTAATGGATCCAAACTGCCGGTGTGGCCGGCTTTAGCAGCATCGTATAGGCGTTTACATCTTTGCAGAGCGGCGTTAGAGGTGAGGCCCAAGGGCTTATCGAGAATTAAAATACCGTTGACGGCACGACCCCGCCGACGCCGCCCCACCGTTATTGTTCCTCGGTGCTATCTGAGTCGGCTCCTAGCTCGATATCTGCAGCGCGCACATCGCGAATGAGGGCCTCCATATCACGACCACGCCCCACACTTTCATCAAAGCAAAAGCGCAGCTTGGGTACCGTACGCAACGTTGCAGTCCTCGCAATCTCAGATCTTAGAAAACCACTGGCACGATCTAAAGTGGACGTTGTCACCGCGGCTGCTTCAGCGTCATCGACCCCCATTTGGGTAAAAAACACTTTGGCATGAGAAAGGTCACGACTGACATCAACGCCAGTCACGCTCACCATTTTCAATCGCGGATCGCTGAGAGTAAATTGCAGCAGTCGAGCAAGCTCCTGCTGCAAAGAATCCCCAATACGCTGTGTCCTGCTATAGTCTTTAGGCACTGGCGATCAGAGTGTTCGTGCGATCTCGTTGACGTCAAAGACTTCAATGAGGTCACCCACTTTAACATCGGTGTAGTTCTTCACCCCGATACCACACTCAACACCATTACGGACCTCGCTGGCGTCATCTTTGAAGCGTCTCAGCGACTCGAGCTCACCCTCGTAAATAACAATATTGTCCCGAAGTACGCGAATCGGCTTGGAGCGATATACCGTGCCTTCGGTCACCATACAGCCAGCGATCTGGCCAAACTTCGGTGACCGGAACACATCTCGGACCTCAGCAATGCCAATAATTTCCTCACGGAGCTCTGGAGACAGCAAACCACTGAGCGCGGATCTGACATCGTCGATCAAGTCGTAGATCACTTTGTAGTACCGGACTTCTACGCCTTCTTGCTCGGCAAGACGACGCGCACCCGAATCGGCTCGGACATTGAAACCGAACATAATCGCTTCAGAGGTCAACGCGAGACTGACATCAGACTCGGTCAACCCACCTACACCGCTGGCGACTACATTGACCTTGACCTCATCATTGCCAAGATCTGCCAAGGCACCCTGGAGGGCCTCAAGAGATCCTCGCACGTCAGCCTTTACAACGAGGTTCAAGACTTTGCGCTCACCGGCGGTCATAGATTCGAACATATTGTCGAGCTTGGCTGCCTGCTGGCGTGCCAATCGGTTCGTGCGCAACTTCTCAGAGCGGCTTTCAGCGATCTCGCGAGCTCGTTTCTCGCTTTCAACAACCACAAAGGAGTCGCCAGCATCTGGCGTACCATCTAGCCCCAAAATTTCTACAGGGATACTAGGGCCCGCGTCGTCAATGGGCTGCGAGGACTCGTCCAACATCGCTCGCACGCGGCCATACTGTAGCCCTGCAAGAACGATATCCCCCTGACGAAGGGTGCCCTGCTGAACCAGCAAAGAGGCGACTGAACCACGACCCTTATCGAGGCGGGATTCAATTACGATTCCTTGCCCAGCGGTGTCTCTGGGTGCCTGTAGCTCTAACAGTTCAGACTGCAGCAGTAGTGCATCTAGCAGTGCGTCAATACCTTGGCCGGTTTGAGCCGACACCTCGATAAACTGTGTATCACCACCCCAATCCTCAGGAATGACGTCCTTTGCCGCAAGCTCGTTCTTCACCCGATCGGGATCCGCAGCCTCTTTGTCGATTTTGTTGACCGCCACAACCAAAGGCACTTCCGCGGCGCGGGCGTGCTGTATCGCTTCTTCGGTTTGGGGCATTACGCCGTCATCGGCAGCAACCACCAAAATCACAATGTCAGTTGATCGAGCACCGCGAGCACGCATGGAAGTAAAGGCAGCGTGTCCGGGAGTATCTAGGAAGGTAATCATTCCCTGCCCTGTCTGCACGTGATACGCACCGATATGCTGCGTAATCCCGCCTGCCTCACCGCTGGCCACCTTAGTTTCACGAATGTAGTCCAGCAATGATGTCTTGCCGTGATCGACGTGGCCCATCACCGTGACAACAGGGGCACGCGGTGTAAGCGTTCCCTCTTGTTTGGCAATGGCCTCTTCGAGTTTATCCTCAAGCTCGTCTTCACTGACCAACTTAACTCTATGGCCCAGCTCTTCGATAACCAGCGACGCGGTATCCTGATCGACCATCTGATTGATCGTGGCCATGACACCCAAGCGCATTAACTCTTTTATGACCACCCCCGCTTTTACCGCCATTTGTTGTGCGAGCTCGCCAACGGAGATGTTCTCGGGAACATTAACGTCGTAAACAATTTTTTCTGTTGGCTGGGCAAACCCGTGTTTGCTGTGCTCTTCATGGCCTTTTTTGCGGCGGCCACCACGGCGGCGCCCGGCGCCACCCTCGGCGGCTTCGATATCACTCATCGACAGATTGTGACCGCGCTGCTTGCCTCTAGCGCCCGCAATTGAGGTTCTAGCCAGGCGCCCACGGCCGGGTTTCTTGCGGTCGTTATCTTCGCGGGTTGTGCGACTTGCGGGCGCATCATGCATGCGCTTTGGCTTGCGATCAGCATCGGGTTCACTGGGCGCAGCGGACCGTTTGGTTGCCTCTGCCTGCCGAAGCTTATCTTCCTCGACCTTGCGTTGCTCTTCCTTTTTACGCTCTTCAGCCGCAGTCTCTAGGGCCTGTTTACGCTGTTCTTCTTCAGCCTTGCGACGGGCTGTAGCGCGCTGACGTAATACTTCAGGATCTAGGCTTGATAAATCCTCGTCCTCTAGCTCAACGGGTGCAACAGTCTCAACAGCGCCCTCAGATTCCGGCTCGGTAGCGTCCAAGTTAGCGGTGCTATTAGCAGCGGATCCCTCACCCTCTGTCGACGCGGTGGCCTCAGTCAACGACTCGGAAGCATTAAGCGCTGTTTCAGCAACACCGTCAGCAGAAACGGAGGATTCATTGGCGCCTTCCGCGGCAATGGCAGCTGCCTCGAGCTCTTCCCCAGCAACGTCTTCCTGCTCGTCACGTTTAACGTAGGTGCGCTTTTTACGCACCTCTACGTTGACCGTACGCTTTCCGCTACCACCCGTTCGCAATGTGCTGAGCTGTTTGCGTTTCAGCGTGATTTTACGAGGCGCGGCTTCACCCTCACCATGGCTGCGCTTCAAGGCAGCCAGGAGGGTTTGCTTATCCTCCTCTGACACCTCTTCGTCTGCAGCCGAGTGCGACAATCCCGCCTCTTTCATTTGGGACAGCAATCTCTCGACGGAGGCACCCACCGTCTCGGCTAGCTGTTCTACTGTCTGTGCCATCTGTTACTCCTGATCCGTCAGACTTGGTTGATATGGATTGAACCCGATAAAAATCAGGCTTCCTCCTCCGCAAACCAAGGTGCTCGAGCGGTCATAATCAACTCTCCCGCTCGCTCTTCGGTCATGTCTTCTATGTCCATCAAATCGTCAACGCCTTGCTCGGCGAGGTCTTCCATTGTTACTACGCCTCGACTCGCGAGTACAAATGCAAGGTGCCGCTCCATGCCTTCCATAGTTAGAAGGTCTTCCGCAGGCTCAACATCCAGTTTTTCTTCGGTCGCAATGGCCATGGTTAACAGCGCGTCTTTGGCACGAGCACGAAGTTCTTCGGATATTGCCTCATCGAATCCTTCGATACCCATCATTTCCTCAAGCGGTATATAGGCCACCTCGTCGAGAGTCGTGAAACCCTCTTCAACTAGCACCACAGCGACGTCTTCATCAACATCGAGAGCATTCATAAAGGTTTCTATAATTTCAACGGCCTCTGCCTCCTGACGCTCAACCGCTTCGTCAGTGCTCATGACATTGATCGTCCAACCGGTGAGCTCTGAGGCGAGGCGAACATTCTGCCCACCACGGCCAATAGCTTGAGCCAAATTGTCTTCTGCAACGGCGACTTCCATCGTGTTGCTATCTTCATCAACAACAATCGACTCTACTTCCGCTGGAGACATTGCGTTAATAACCAGCTGAGCGGGGTTATCGTCCCAGAGAATAATATCCACGCGTTCATTATCGAGCTCATTGGAAACGGCCTGCACACGTGAACCTCGCATGCCAACGCAGGCTCCAACAGGATCGATACGTTGGTCTCCGGTTTTCACCGCAATTTTAGCCCGAGATCCCGGATCCCGCGCTGCCGCACGGATCTGGATAACGCCTTCTGAGATCTCCGGCACTTCAATTTTAAACAGCTCGGTCAGCATTTCCCGGCAGGCTCTCGACATAACGAGTTGAGGGCCCCGAGACTCGGTATTTATTTCACTCAAAATTGCACGCACCCGATCGTTGATTCGGAACGTCTCTCTGCCGACCAACTCTCCCCGAGGCAGTAACCCCTCGGCATTATTGCCCAAGTCAACAATCACATTATCGCGGGTGACTTTTTTAACGATCCCCGCCAGAAGCTCACCAGTACGATCTCGATATAGATCGACGATTTGCGCCCGCTCGGCGTCACGTACTCGCTGCACAATGACCTGCTTGGCCGTCTGGGCAGCAATGCGACCAAAGTCTGCATTCTCAATAATTTCCTCGTGCACATCGCCGACTTGCAAGCTCGCATCAGCTTCTGCAGCCTCCTCAGTGGTGAACTGCGTCCCCAACAAAGCCAGCTCCGTGTCAGGAACCACCAACCAACGCCTGCGGGTTTGATATTCACCGCTCTCACGATCAATCACCACTTCGATATCGGACTCTTCGTCGAAGCGTTTTTTCGCCGCCGTCGCAAGTGCCAACTCGATAGCTTCGAAAATAATATCTTCCGAAACACCTTTCTCTGCGGAGACTGCCTCCGCAACCATCAATATTTCTTTACTCATCGTATTCCTCGCAGCGACCCGCTACCCTGGGCGACCTTGTTGCTCTCTTGAATTACTGCCCGGATGTCTCCGGCGACTTTGTTTTTTTCCCACCAGTATCCAACCTAGGTTGTACTCGTGCTCTATCAATTTGTTTGAGCGGAAGAAGATAATCATGATCTTCTACACGCACTACCACGTCCTCACCCTCGATACCCATCAACCAACCCCGAAAGCGACGCCTACCCTCAAATGGAAATCGCAGCTTCACCTCAATCGGCTCGTTAATATAAAGCGCATACTGCTCGACTTTAAACAAAAGCCGATCGATCCCTGGAGAAGACACCTCTAAAGTGTAATCGCCTGATATGGGATCCTCCACATCCAGCACCCCGCCAACATGTCGGCTTACCTTGGCGCAGTCATCAACACTGACACCCGTTTCCGCTTCAATAAAGAGTCGAAGTGTCGGGCGCCGGTTGGGCGACAAAAGCTCTAGACCCCACAGCTCGAATCCTAAAGATTCCACCGTAGGCGTCAGTAACTCCGACAATCGTAATTCTTTTCCTGACATACACGTTGCATCTCAAGTGTGTTTTCAGCGGATACAAAAAAGCCCCAAACAGGGGCTTAAACGTGATGGCTGCCTGAGCAATGGCTGCCATCGATTTGGTAGCGGGGGCCGGATTTGAACCGACGACCTTCGGGTTATGAGCCCGACGAGCTACCAGGCTGCTCCACCCCGCATCAAAACCTGTTGTGACCACCCCTGTAGGGAACGCTGCCAATATCCGCGTTACCTTTGGTTGTCACCTTAGCGGGTCAAACCCACTAAGCAGAGGCGCAGGAGTATAGGGATGCGCCACCTTAACGTCAACTCAGCACTTGATTATTTGCAATAAAAAGACACGGGCTCTAAGTGCGAAAAAAAGTCCCCTAGTAACCACTGACGGGCCTAGTTCTTCGACTCAAAATCTAGTTTTGCCCAAAAGAAGCTCAGACCTTCGGTTTGCAAGCCTAACAACTGTAGACCAACCCCCGCAGAGAATGTTGGACAGGTAGACTTCAGCCCCATTGGTCCCCCGACTCTTTTCTGCAGTGCGTCAAAAGGGGTCTAAGTCGTGTTTCAAAAAAACAAAAAAAAGACCCAAACAGGGTCTTTAGTTGTGTTGGTGCGGAAGGCGGGACTTGAACCCGCACAGCCATAGGCCACTACCCCCTCAAGATAGCGTGTCTACCAATTCCACCACTCCCGCATTTTTTTAACCCTCGGGTAAATCCTGCCCCGAGTCAATAACATCACCTTCTGCTGAATCCAGCGAGGGTAAATCAGACCCGTCGCTCTCAAAAACCGTCTCGGGGATATCGCCCGCAGGCAGGTCGCTTTCAAAAGACTGCACAGGTGCAGCTTCCACGGCCTCCATAGGTAACTCGAACCCCAAATCATCTTCACCAGCGGTTCGGCTATCAGCAATCATTGCCAAGCCAAAACTACTGGCGAAAAAAGCAGCCACCAACCAAGCTGTTAATTTTGTCAGCAAATTAGCACTACCGACGCTACCAAGCAGTGTCTGAGAGCCACCGGCGCCAAAGGATGCGCCTATGTCAGAGCCTTTGCCCTGCTGCATCATTATGAGACCGATAATGCCCAAGGCCACCAGCAGGTGTACCACCAAAATAATCTGTTCCACTACGCCCTCCCAGCGCTTGCTGCGCTGGCAATTTGCCAAAAGCTATTGGCATTTAAAGAAGCTCCCCCAACGAGAGCCCCATCAATATTATCGCACTCAAAGAGTACACCTGCATTTTCAGGCTTCACGCTGCCCCCGTAGATAACAGGAATGCCAGCACCGGCCTCACCAAAATGACCCTGCAAGCACTCTCTGATCACTCCGTGCATGGCTTCAGCCTGAGCCGGAGTTGCCGTACGTCCTGTGCCAATTGCCCAAACCGGTTCGTACGCTACAACTAAATTTTCGCAAGGTACCTCCGCCAACGAGCGCAGTAGCTGCTCGGTGACAACCTTGTCTTGCTGATCCGCATCGCGGTGCGCCAGGGTTTCCCCAACACAAACCACCGCTTGTAACCCTTGGGCAATAGCCAACTGAGCTTTGACCGCTACCTGAGCATCGGTCTCGTTATACAGAGCCCGCCGTTCGGAGTGCCCGATAATGACATAGCCACACCCGAGATCACTGAGCATTTGAACCGACACCTCACCGGTGAAAGCACCCTCAATCCGATCGGCACAGTTTTGAGCTCCCAGTGCAACGCCTTCCAATGCCCCGCTAACACTCGCCAAATAAGGCGCAGGCGGACAAAGGACCGCGTTGACGTCTGTCAACCGAGGCAGCGCGCGCCACTCCTTTGAAAATTCTGCGATCAGCTCGAGGCTGCCATGCATTTTCCAATTGGCGATGACTAGTCCCGCCATCAGGCTTGCTCCAGCCAGATCAGGCGCGCGAGAATAGCGGAAGGCCCTCGCGACCGCAAGCTCCCCAGACCCGAACAACCGATATCAAGCGCTGCGAATGACACCGGCGACCTGTTCGGCTAGCCCTTGGATTTCTGCGGCGTCATCACCTTCGACCATGACTCTGATAACGGGCTCAGTCCCTGACGGACGTAACAAGAGCCTTCCCCGACCCTCCAAAACATTTTCTACTTCTCGACAAACAGCAGACACCGGGTTGTCTCCTGCCAGATCAAGGTCGGTCTCTGGCAGCGGCACATTAATCATAACTTGGGGCAAGCGCTTCATACCCGAGAGTAAGTCCGACAGGGTCCGACCACTGGCGACGATAGCCTTGATCACCTGCAGTGCGGCTACAATGCCATCACCCGTTGTGGTGACGTCACCACAAATCAGGTGTCCAGACGACTCTCCGCCTAGCTGCCAACCCTCGGCAGCCATACGCTCTCGGACATAACGATCACCCACTTTCGTTCTAGCTAGCTGAACACCCTGCTCCCCGAGCGCAATTTCCAGACCCATATTCGACATCTGTGTGCCCACCACACCCGGATCCGATTGTCCGACCGCTAGCCGGTGCATCGCGAGAACATAAAGTAGAGCATCACCATCAACCAGAGACCCATCAGCATCAATGAAGAGAACACGGTCGCCATCCCCATCAAAAGCAACTCCGAAGTCTGCGTTGGTCTCAACTACCCGCTGACTGAGCAATTCGGTTGCCGTTGAACCGACGCCTTCGTTGATATTAAAACCATCTGGATCGGCGCCAATCACCGTGACATTGGCACCCAACTCACGAAATACAGGGGGCGCGACGTTATACGTCGCGCCATGGGCACAATCCAGGACGATGTTTAAGCCTTTGAGGGTGTATTGCCGGGGTAACGTCGCTTTACAGAACTCAACATACCGACCCGCGGCGTCATTTAGCCGTGTCGCCTTGCCCAACTGTGCCGAATCTACTGTTTGCATGGGCGCTTCCAGCGCTGCTTCGATAGCCAGTTCAAGTTCATCGGATAGCTTTGCACCAAGGCCCGAAAAAAACTTAATCCCATTGTCATAATAGGGATTATGGGAAGCACTGATAACGATGCCCACCGCAGCATTTTGGCTGCGAGTCATCATGGCAATAGCAGGCGTAGGCAATGGACCCAGCAACTTTACATTCGCCCCTGCAGCCACTAATCCCGCCTCGAGCGCAGACTCGAACATATAACCTGAAACTCGGGTGTCCTTACCAATAATGACCGAGACCTTCTCTCCTAGTCGCTCCGAGAATACCTGGCCGCAAGCCCACCCCAGCCGCAGCATAAATTCTGGAGTGATGGGGGCTTCTCCGACGCGGCCGCGAATTCCATCGGTACCGAAATACTTTTTACTCATAGTGAGGCCTCTGCAAAGGCGGTCATCATAGCGACAGCATCCAAAGTTTCAACCACATCATGCACTCGTAAAATGTGAGCGCCACCAGTCATTGCCAACACGGCCAGCGCCAAACTCGCGGGCATACGCTGCGTCGTATCGCGATCAATCACCGAGGCTATCATGGACTTCCGGGATAGCCCTACCAGAACAGGTTGTCCCAAGGCTGCCACCTCAGGCAGACGCTTGAGCAAGCTGAAATTATGCTCAGGGGATTTTCCAAAGCCAAAACCGGGGTCAAAAATCAAGCGCTCACGAGGAATGCCTGCGGCACTACAAATTGCAGCACGCTGCTCGAGAAACTCAGTGACCTCTGACACCACATCTACATATTTAGGACCCTGCTGCATCGTCAGCGGATCCCCTTGCATATGCATCAAGCAAATAGGTAAGCCCGTCTTAGCCGCGGCTTCCACAGCGCCGTCTCGACCCAGCGCCCGGACATCATTAATCAAGCCGACCCCTGCTGCGGCGCCGGCGAGCATGACATTAGGAGAACTGGAGTCTAATGAGATTTCAACATCGAAGCGGCTTTTAACGCAGGTTATTGCGCCAAGGACGCGATCCATCTCCTCCTGCTCGGAGACCGCCAGTGCACCGGGACGTGTAGATTCGCCACCGATATCGAGAAACGAGGCACCAGCAACCACCATGGTTTCAGCAACTCGGCAGAGGGCGTCCAGGTTTAGGCTTGAAGCGCTAAACAGTGCTCCACCGTCTGAAAATGAATCGGGAGTAACGTTGAGAATTCCCATGACCAAGGGACGACTCAAGGAAAATTCCCGGCCAGGGCACACTAGCTGTGTGGGCCCATAGCCCGGTTTTTTCATGGTGTTAGACGATTAATGCTCTCCAGCGGGATCACCAATAGGCCCCACGGAGTCGGTGGACGAAGAGGCGCCACCGCCATCTGATTGACTGCCTCCGGAATCACCCCAATCCGCAGGCGGGCGGGGGGTGATGTCGTTCATAATATCGTCAATCTGCTCGGCATCGATGGTCTCGTACTGCATCAGTGCCTCAGCCATTACATCGAGCTTTTTGCGATTTTCCTCGAGGATTTGATGCGCGCCTTGATAGCATTCATCAATGATCGTTCTCACCTCCTGATCTATCGCGCGCGCAGTATCGTCTGACATGGCTTTAGCCGGCTGACCGGCGCTGCGACCCAAGAATACTTCTTCGCCACCTTCGTCATACATCAACGGACCCATCTTCGGCGAGAGGCCCCACTTAGTGACCATATTTCGAGCAATCTCCGTTGCCCGCTGAATGTCGTTAGAGGCTCCTGTTGTAATCCCCTCGGGACCCAACGTCATTTCTTCGGCAACACGACCACCAAACAAACTAGTGATTTGACTCACAATATGTCGTCGGCTATGACTGTATCGGTCTTCCTCAGGCAGGAACATGGTGACACCCAGTGCTCGACCACGGGGAATAATAGACACCTTGTACACCGGATCATGCTCGGGCATTAAACGCCCCACAATCGCATGCCCCGCCTCGTGGTATGCCGTGTTCAGTTTTTCCTTTTCTGACATGACCATGGAACGCCGCTCTGCGCCCATCATGATTTTGTCCTTGGCCAGCTCAAATTGCTGCATGCCCACCATGCGCACGCCAGAGCGTGCAGCAAAAAGGGCTGCCTCGTTCACCAGATTGGCAAGATCCGCACCCGAGAATCCGGGGGTTCCTCTAGCGATTTTCGACGGATCAACATCCTCACCCAGGGGAACTTTGCGCATGTGCACCTTTAAAATGTGCTCTCTGCCCCGTATATCCGGTAGGCCTACAACCACTTGACGATCAAATCGTCCGGGACGCAATAACGCTGGATCCAACACATCTGGCCGGTTGGTGGCGGCAATAACAATGACACCATCGTTGACTTCAAAACCGTCCATCTCCACGAGCAATTGGTTGAGTGTTTGCTCTCGCTCGTCGTGTCCGCCCCCCAAGCCCGCGCCACGGTGACGGCCAACGGCATCGATCTCGTCGATGAAAATGATGCAGGGCGACTGCTTTTTGGCTTGCTCAAACATGTCGCGAACCCGAGAGGCGCCAACGCCAACGAACATTTCGACAAAATCCGAACCCGAAATTGAGAAGAAGGGGACCTTGGCCTCTCCCGCAATGGCCTTGGCCAGCAGCGTCTTACCCGTTCCCGGCTGCCCGACCATCAAAATACCTCGAGGAATCCTGCCACCTAACTTCTGGAAGCGGCTGGGATCCCGCAGGTATTCCACCAACTCTTGCACGTCTTCCTTGGCCTCGTCGACTCCAGCCACATCGGCAAAAGTCGTTGTTATCTGGTCTTCACCCAACAGCTTGGCTTTGCTTTTGCCGAAGCTCATGGGGCCGCCTCGGCCACCGCCACCACCTTGCATCTGGCGCATAAAAAACATAAACACGGCGATGATAATGAGGATGGGGAAACTGGCGACCAGCAGCTGTGTCCAGACACTTTGCTGCTCTGGCTTCCTGCCCTCAACCTCCACACTGTGCGTGAGCAGGTCATCCATAAGCTTTGGATCTTCAACCATGGGTCGAATCGTTTCAAAGGTTGAGCCGTCATAGCGTTCCGCACTAATTGTGAGCCCGTCTACGACCACCTTGCGGATTCGATCGTTGTTAATTTCCTCAATAAAGCTGGAGTAACCCACCTGCTCGCTGGCGCCCTGCATACTGAAATTATTAAATACAGAGAGCAAGACTGCGGCAATTACCAGCCACAAAAGCAAATTTTTCGCCATGTTGTTCAAAATTTTTCCCTCACTCCAAAATCTGAGACACGTGCAGCATGCCAGTATAAAGGCTTTACGTTGGTGCGCCACGACTAGATTTCAAGCCCCTTTGGGGGTCAAAAACCTGCAATTTACGCGGAATAATCACCCCTACAGCGCTAGGAGCTGTTTTATTACTGGCCTTTAAAGCCGGTGGCCACCAAATAAACCTCTCGAGATCTGGGGCGAGAAGCCTCGGGCTTGCGCGTCAAAACACGATCAAAATGCTGCCTAGCGGTTCCCAAAACCGCCTCAAATCCCTCACCCTGAAAAATTTTAGTCACGAACGTCCCTCCCTGTATGAGGGTATGAGTTGCTAAATCTAACGCCAATTCAACCAAATACATGGATCGAGGTTGATCCACAGCGGTAACGCCACTCATATTTGGCGCCATATCGGACAAAACAACGTCGACCGGGCGCTCGCCCAATAAGACCTGTAAGGCTTCGAACACAGCCTCCTCCGTAAAGTCACCAAGCAGAAACTCCACATCCGCAAGGCTGTCCATTGGCAGAATATCACTGGCAACGACGCGCCCACGTGCGCCCACCATCTCGACGGCGACTTGCGACCATCCACCGGGAGCCGCACCCAGATCCAAGACCGTCATGCCCGGCTTGATAACTCGATCACGATCGTTGATTTCTTTCAGCTTATAGCAGGCGCGCGAACGATAGCCCTCTTTTATTGCACGTTGTACATAGAGGTCTTCGCGATGCTCTTTTAGCCACGCCCGACTCGAAGAACGTTTCTTAACCATAGGTGGGGGACTCTTATCATGGTCTGTCGTACACTACACGGCCCTGAGTATAGATGACCACGATGGAAAGCGAGCGCAAATCCCCAAAAACCTCACTGAGCAATAAGCTGCTTCGGCAATATCGTGCCATTGCCCACAAACTAAATCCCGTTGTGCGAGTCGGCGGAAATGGGTTGAATGAAAACGTGTTGGCAGAGGTGGATCGGGCGCTGGGCGACCACGAACTTATCAAAATTAAAATAGCCGTTGGTGACCGCGACCTTCGAGACGCCATGATCGAGCAACTGTGCCAAACAACCCGCGCGGAACTTGTGCAACGCATTGGCAATACCGCAACCCTGCTGCGCCGTAATCCACAAGCCGACCCTCGAAAATCAAATCTGCAACGGGCCTTGTAGCGACGCATCGAACTGCCACCTGCGACCTCCGCTTGTAGGGCTGTGCTGTAAACGGCAAATAAATATGCCTAAAACAGTACGCTCACCAACTGAAAGACCAACAGTGACAGAAGGTAAGCCCCTACGAGGTAACTCACGAGCATGCTAAGAGCTAGGCGCGTTGAGCCCTCACGGGCGAGGATAACCACAGTAGAAACGCATTGCAGGGCAACCGCAAAAAAGACCAACAGTGCGATACCAGAACCCAATGGCAAACCGCTCGCCTGAATGTGATCAACCAGCGGCAGCATATTTTCCTCTGACCCCTCGATACCAAAAATGGTCCCTAAGGTGCCCACAAAGACCTCTCGGGCCAGAAAGCTGGTGAGAATTGCGATCCCGTAACGCCAATCCAGCCCCAAAGGTGAAAAGATCGGCTCGACAAAATGTCCTAAGGTTCCCAGCCACGACTGACCTAAATCGGCCCCGCCATTTGGAAAATAACCCAGCACCCACACCACCATCGTCACCGCAACAATGATCTTGCCTGCCTGAGTCACAAACTGATGACAGCGATTCCAAGCATTACGCAACAATGGCTTAGCCGTTGGCAGACGGTATGGTGGCAATTCGAGTACGAAGGGTTGCTCTGCTTGCTGGCTCTTAGACGCCTTACTGACAAAACCTGTCACCATTAGCGCGACAAACATCCCGAAAAAATAGATCGCAAACAGCGCCAAGCCCTGCCACCCCACAAGGCCCAATAAAACGGTATCACTCGGGATAAACGTGGCAATCAAAAGCGCATAAACCGGCAATCGTGCCGAGCATGGCATTAGAGGAATCGCCAAATACGTCATCATTCTTTGTCGGGGAGAATCGACAGATCTCGCGGCGTAAATAGCTGGAATCGCGCAGGCAACCCCCGACAACAGCGGTATAAAACTTTTACCCGTCAGGCCGAATATCCTCAGCGGTCGGTGACAGATAAGTGCCGCTCTAGCGAGATAGCCTGAATCCTCCATAATGCCAATAACCAAGGTCAACACGAATATCTGCGGCACGAACACTAAGAAGGCGCCGACACCACCAAACAATGCGTCGGCCACAAAATCAGCCATAATTTTGTTGGGGATGAGAGGAACCACCACCTGACCAAGGCCGGAGACCAGAGACTCAACCGCGTCCATCACCGGGGCCGACCACGTAAAAATCGACTGAAAGAACAGAAACATAATGAAGAAAAACGCCAAACCACCCAGTGCTGAGCTCAGAAAAAAGCGGTCCAGCCTAAGCTGTGAGTGAATCAGCACATCGCCCTTTGGGCTAAATTTTTGAGCCAGTTGCTGCGCTGAGCCCCGCAAAATTTCGTTAGGCGTTTCACGCCAATTACGACTTACCGTGGCTTGTGGCGCGGCAGTCTCTTTAAGACCATCAATAAGGGTCTCAAAACCCAAGCTTTCCCGGGCCGACACTGAAATCACCGGCACACCCAAAGCCGTTGCGAGCCCAGCAGCATCAAATTCAAGCTGGTTATCCCTGATCACATCACACATGTTGGCCAACACGGTGACCGGCTTTTGGTGATGCTGGCACTCTCTAATCACCTGCAGAATGAAATGCATGCATTTCTCAAGCCGCGTTGCATCTGCAACACAGAGCACATGACTAACCTTATCGTCTGCAAGCGCCTCATTGAGAAAGCTCACAGCGATGGCTTCTTCACCTGAAATAGGCTCCAGTGAATAAGTGCCAGGAAAATCAACGAGCTCTATGTCAGGCAAACTCACCATGGGGCCACTAGCCACATCGACAGTTATGCCCGGATAATTGGCGACCCGCTGACTCAAACCTGTCAGGCGATTAAAAAGCGAGCTTTTCCCTGAATTAGGGCTGCCCAGCAACAGTACCTGCTTCACGATTTAGCTTCCGCGGTATCACCGGTCGACACAAACACAGCCGCCGCAATTTCCTTGTCCAGAGAAAATACCGAATTACTGATGCTGTACACCCTAGGAGCACCGAAGCCCGGGTTTAGTAAGCAATGGACGCGGGCACCGGGCTGAAAACCAAACTCCATGACGCGCCCTTGGTACGACACCGGCAACCCATCGCCAAAACCGGTAACCATGGCAGCGTCTCCGGGGCGCAGGTCCCAAAGTGCTTTAGCAGCGGGCGCATTATTCATAGAGAGCACTTAATGAGAAAGAGAATCAATACAGGCTATCGGGAAAGGAGCGCAGATTCAAATCAAGACCACTTCAAATGTGCTGTACACGCTCGATTTCGTAATAAATATCCCCGCTGGGGGCCTTCACCACGACCTCATCACCCTCACTCTTGCCCACCAAGGCCCTCGCAATAGGAGAGCTCACAGAGATCAGGTTTGCCTTAACATCGGCTTCATCCTCTCCCACGATTCGATAGGTCACGGCGCTGTCGTTCTCTGTATTAATGAGATCAACCGTCGTCCCAAAAATAACCTTCCCTGAATTGGGAATTGCACTGACATCAATAACTTGGGCATGAGACAGTTTGTGCTCGATATCCTGAATACGACCTTCGGCAAAACTCTGCTGCTCCCTCGCCGCGTGGTACTCGGCATTCTCCTTCAAATCACCATGCTCACGCGCCTCAGCAATGGCCTGAATAATACGCGGGCGATCTTCGCGCTTCAGTCGGTCTAGCTCCTCTCGAAGGGATTGCTCTCCAACAAGGGTCATGGGCACTTTGTTCATGCGGTGATGCTCTCGTGTAAATCCTGCAACCTTCTCACAGAAATATCGGTTTCCTGCTCCAGCGCCATGCAGACTGCCTCTGCTGCCGCTAATGTCGTGGTATAAAAAACCCGGTGCTGCTCGGCGCTGGCACGGATTGGAGCAGAGTCCTGTATTGCCGTTCGGCCCTCGGTGGTATTCACCACCAAGCTGGCCTCGTCATTTTTTATCAGATCAACGATGTGGGGTCGACCCTCTCGAACCTTATTAATTCGACGGACTTGCAAACCTGCCGATTCCAGTGCCTTCGCGGTGCCACCCGTAGCAGCAAGAGTAAAGCCGCGGTCCACCAATCGTCTAGCTACATCAACAGCAGCTGGTTTATCAACATCCCGCACACTAAAAAGTGCTAGACCCGACTGGGGTGGCACGTCTCCAGCTCCAAGCTGTGCTCTGGCAAATGCCGCGGCAAAGGTGTCTCCAGTCCCCATCACCTCACCCGTCGACTTCATTTCCGGACCCAAAATAGGATCAATACCGGGAAACTTGTTGAAAGGCAGTACCGCTTCTTTCACCGCGAAGTAAGGCGGCACCACTTCCCGAGTCACGCCTTGCTCAGCCAGTGACTGACCCGCCATGCAGCGCGACGCTATCTTCGCCAGGGATATGCCCACGGCTTTAGAGACGAAGGGAACCGTTCTGGATGCCCGGGGATTAACTTCAATAACGTAGATTTCATTATCTTGGTAAGCGAGCTGAACATTCATGAGCCCGCACACTCCAAGCTCAATGGCCATTGCACGGACCACATCCCGCATTTGGTCTTGGACTTCAGCATCGAGGCTGTAAGGTGGCAGTGAACAGGCAGAGTCACCAGAGTGCACGCCAGCCTGCTCGATGTGCTGCATTATGGCTCCGATGACGACTGAATCACCATCGCTCACGGCATCGATGTCTACCTCGATAGCAGCACTGAGAAAGCTATCGAGCAACACCGGTGAGTCCTCAGAGACTCGCACCGCATCACGCATGTAGCGCAACAAATCTTCTTCCCGGTAAACAATCTCCATAGCGCGGCCACCGAGCACATAGGACGGACGCACTACCAGTGGATAACCAATCGCTGCTGCCGCTGCAATCGCCTCATCAACGCTGCGTACTGTCGTATTTTCGGGTTGCCGCAACCCCAATTTCTGGATCATATGCTGGAAGCGCTCACGATCTTCAGCGCGATCAATCTGATCGGGGGTTGTACCAATAATAGGCACACCCGCGCTTTCCAGAGCCCTTGCCAGCTTCAGAGGTGTCTGCCCACCAAACTGGACAATCACACCCTCCGGCTTTTCTAAATCAACAATTTCCAGAACGTCTTCAAGGGTTACCGGCTCAAAATAGAGGCGATCCGACGTGTCGTAATCTGTCGACACGGTCTCGGGATTACAGTTAACCATGATGGTTTCATAACCGTCCTCACGCATAGCGAGGGCGGCATGGACGCAGCAATAGTCGAACTCAATTCCCTGACCAATACGGTTAGGGCCACCGCCAAGCACCACAATTTTGCGACGGTCGCTGGTTGCGGCCTCACACTCTTCCTCGTAAGTCGAGTACATGTAAGCGGTCGAAGTCGCGAACTCTGCAGCGCAGGTATCTACCCGCTTATACACTGGACGTAAGTCAAGACTATGGCGGTAGTCGCGCACCTCTGCTTCAGAGGTTGCCAACAAAACCGCTAACCGGGCATCAGAGAAACCCTTGCGCTTGAGCACTCTGAGTTCGGCGTAAGTCAAACTACTCAGCGCCCTACCCACTAAATGGGCTTCGGCTGCTACCAGATCTTCAATTTGCACTAGGAACCAAGGGTCAATGCCCGAGTAACCGGCGACCTCCTCGAGGGAGAAATCGGAACGAAAAGCATCGGCTACAAACCAAATCCTCTCTGCGCAAGGATTGGTTAGCGCATCGATAAGCTCAGCACGGGTATCGGCATCGGTGACGGTTATTTGTGATTCAAAGCCCGATGAACCCACCTCTAAGCCACGAAGGGCTTTTTGCACGGACTCTTGAAAGGTGCGGCCGATAGCCATCACCTCACCCACAGATTTCATTTGCGTGGTCAGCCGTGCATCGGCGGTCGCAAATTTTTCAAAGGCGAAGCGTGGAATTTTGGTAACCACATAATCTATCGACGGCTCAAAGGATGCCGGCGTGGCGCCCCCGGTAATCTCGTTTTCGAGCTCATCAAGTGTGTAACCCACGGCGAGCTTTGCCGCCACCTTAGCGATGGGGAACCCGGTTGCCTTGGAGGCCAAAGCAGATGACCGGGAGACCCGCGGGTTCATCTCAATGACCACCATACGACCGGTATCGGGGCACAGGCCGAACTGAACATTTGAGCCGCCAGTCTCCACTCCGATTTCTCGCAAGACGGCGAGAGAAGCGTCACGCATCACCTGATACTCTTTATCCGTCAGGGTCTGAGCAGGGGCAACCGTAATCGAGTCGCCAGTGTGCACTCCCATAGCGTCGAAATTTTCAATCGAACAAATAATGATGCAGTTATCTTTACGATCTCGCACCACCTCCATCTCGTACTCTTTCCAGCCAATCAGCGATTCGTCGATGAGCAATTCATTTGTTGGGGACAGGTCAAAACCACGCTGGCAGATGGCCTCAAACTCATCACGATTGTAGGCAATACCTCCACCGGACCCACCCATCGTAAAAGACGGCCTAATAATGCAGGGAAAGCCAAGGTCGCCCAAAACTTTGAAGGCCTCATCCATGGAATGCACGGTAGAGGCCCGGGGCGTCTCCAAACCAATCCGCTTCATTGCCTGATCGAACAGCTCTCGATCTTCCGCCTTATCGATCGCATCTTTACTGGCACCGATCATCTCTACGCCGTACTTATTCAGCACACCCTCGGCAGCCAATTTTAGGGCGCAATTTAGCGCTGTTTGCCCACCCATAGTCGGCAAGATGGCATCGGGTCGCTCTCGCTCGATGATACGGGCTACTGTCTGCCACTCCACCGGCTCGATATAGGTCGCATCGGCCATCGATGGGTCAGTCATAATGGTCGCAGGATTTGAATTAACCAATATGACTCGATAACCCTCCTCGCGCAGTGCCTTGCAAGCCTGTGCACCGGAGTAGTCGAATTCACAGGCCTGCCCAATAACGATAGGACCAGCGCCTAGTATTAATATGCTTTCTAAGTCATAACGTTTTGGCATATCAACCGCCCTCCTGCTCGGCTCGCCGGTCTCTCATGGCGCGTATGAAAGGGGCGAACAGCTGTCCAGCGTCTCGAGGGCCTGGACTTGCCTCGGGATGACCCTGAAAGCTATAAGCAGGCACGTCGTTGCGGGCAATCCCCTGCAGAGAGCCATCAAATAAGGACCTGTGGGTGACACTCAATGTTTCTGGCAACCCCTGTTCAGAGACCGTAAAACCATGATTCTGGCTTGTCACCATGACTGCGCCATCGGCGAGCTTTTGCACCGGATGATTGGCACCATGATGACCAAATTTCATTTTTTCGGTACTAGCGCCGCTTGCTAACGCCATAATCTGGTGCCCCAAACAAATGCCAAAAAGCGGGATCCCACGAGCCATAGCGGCGCGAGCAAGCTCGATCGCATAATCGCAAGGTTCGGGATCTCCGGGGCCATTAGAAAGAAAAATACCGTCAGGTTCGTAGGCGCATACAGTTTCAATATCAGACTGAGCAGGGAGCACGGTCAACGAGCAGCCTCGATCGACTAACATTCGCAAGATGTTGCGCTTCACGCCAAAGTCTATGGCCACAACGGAAAAATTAGCGGAGGGTGCCGGGCGCTGGTCACTGCCCCATTGCCAACTGCCTTCCTCCCAACGGTAGGGTGTTGGCGTCGTAACTTCCTTCGCCAGATCCATACCCACCAGCCCGGAAAAATCACGGGCCTGAGCTAAGGCAGCTTCAACGTCTGGGTTTTCACCCGCCACAATACAGCCACTCAATGCGCCTTTGTCTCGCAGGATTCGCGTCAATTTTCGCGTGTCGATATCGGCAATCGCCACGACGCCCTCAGCAACGAGGTAACTCGACAGGCTCTGCTCACTGCGCCAACTGCTGGCAACAAGAGGCAGATCCCGAATCACAAGGCCCGCCGCATGAACACCCGTCGACTCGGCATCTTCAGAGGTGACGCCCGTATTGCCAATATGTGGGTAAGTCAGGGTAACAATCTGTCGCGCGTAGGAAGGATCAGTGAGAATTTCCTGATAACCCGTCATGGCAGTATTAAAAACCACCTCACCGGTCGTCTGGCCCTCTGCACCCACAGAAGCACCGCGAAAAATCGTGCCATCTTCTAGTGCGAGGATAGCGGTGTTTGACACATTCATCTCCCAGTCAGCAAGGCCCGCACGGCTGTCATAATGAGTCACCCGAGTGCCGACGATGGGACTGGGTGTGACGCGTATTGGCAATGGCTTGAATAACGCTGGGTCAACATACTCGTGGAGAGCAAAGACCCCGCCGGCTGGGACGCTAGTCTATTTGAACACCCTTGCTCTGTCCATGAACAACCGGAAAACATTGTGTTCGGCGTCACTTCCTCTAGGATGCCCCATGCCAACTCAGAGACCCTCATGACCAGCGATAGCATTCCCACCAATGAAGACCAGCGTTTAAGCCCCTTACAACTAGGGCTGCTCACGATTGGACTGCTGACAACGGCTGTTGGCCAATCCTTTATTTTTGCGATCCTGCCCCCCTTGGGGCGTGAAGTGAACCTAACTGTCTTGCAAATAAACACCATTATTGCGTCATCGGCTTTAGTGTTCAGTGCCGCAGCGACAGTTTGGGGCCGAATGTGTGATCAAATCGGTCGCAAACCGGTCATTCTCATTGGCTTAACCGGCTACGCAGTAGGTAATTTTGTCTTCGCCATGATCTTCGACGCAGCCATGCGCGGTTGGCTCGCAGGACCTCTGCTGTTTGGACTGATTTTGTTGGGACGTTGCTCTCAAGCAGTGGTTATGTCGGGCACTAACCCCGGAGCTGCGGCTTATGCAGCAGACTTCAGCTCACGAGAACACCGGACCAAGGCTCTGGCACGCCTGGGCACTGCAAGCAGTCTAGGGATGATTATTGGTCCCATCTTAGCCGGGGCTCTTGCTGGCTTTGGGCTTCTTTTTCCGCTTTACACGGCAAGCGGCTTGGCCGCACTGGCCGCGATCGTCATTGCCCTTAAGTTACCCCCGGGGAAAATCAAAGAGGCCAAGTCCCGAACAACCAAAAGACTGCGTTTTATCGATCCGAGGCTGCGCCTTTATTTGCTGTGCTCCTTTGGCGGTTTCACCGGTTTCGCCGGGCTGCAGCAAACCCTGGGTTTCCGACTTCAAGACATGCTGTCCCTAAGCGGCACCGAGACCGCTCAGTACACTGGATTCGCGCTGATGGTCGCCGCACTATTTTCCTTTGCCATGCAGCTCTTTGTCGCTTCACGTTTCCAAGGCAGACCGATCACACTGATACGCGCAGGCGTAGGGCTGCTTTTCTTGGGGGCTTTAGTTATCGCGATCCCTGGTTCTTTCGTTCTGGTGTTAGTCGGCATGGCATCTTTGGGGGCAGGCCTGGGTCTTGCTGTTCCAGCGATTGCCGCTTCGGCGTCACTAGCCGTATCTCATGAGGAGCAGGGTGCGGCAGCGGGCCTAGTGACCGCCTGTCCCGCAGCAGGATTCGTCACAGGACCGTTAATCTGCGGCTTCTTGTACGAGATCGATCCCACATTTTCAGCTTTGGGGGCTGCCACAATTTTGATCATGGTGGTTATCACCGCATCACGCATGCAAGGCAACAGATAAGCAATCGGTTGCACGCGTAGGGACAGGCTTAGTAACAGTCACTCCCCGGGGCTACAGCAACACCTCAAGAGCTTTAAGAATAGTCGGAGGTATCGCGGCCGACTTTCCCGAAGCCTGATCGACAAAAGCATGGGTAAAACGCCCAACCGCTCGAGTCGTATCTTCTGTTGCTGAAAATACGCCCAGTTCCCAAGACACCGACTTAGTCCCTAAGCGTTCTATTCTCAGCCCCAACTCCAATATTTCGGGATAACTCACTGGCGCAAAATAATCACAAGCCGAAGCCACAACATAGCCCACCACAGGATCATGACCGGGGCGCATTCCCCCGCGTTCTATTAAAAATTGGTTCACGACGGTATCGAACCAGGCGTAATAGACCACGTTGTTGGCATGACCATAAATATCGTTGTCAGCCCAACGGGTTGGCACGTCGTAAAAAAGAGCGTAACGCGTTCTGTGAGCGGGTTCGGGATGGGCCATATCAACCTGACCAGGCTTTTTCGTACAGCTGCAGGGCGCAGGCCTCGGTAACCTCCACCGGATTGTTAACCAACAATCGCTGTTGCAACATGGCGTCGGCAGCGAGCATCGGCAAGTCATCTGCCGCAACTCCGGCTGCTTCCAGCGTTGCTGGCAGACCGGAAGTCGCGATCAGGTCGTCAAACCAAACCATCAAGCCAGCAGCACTGGTCGCCACACCACCGGGCAACTCCTCGGCTAGCTCGCCGTAGTCCTTTTGCACCATCGGCGCGTTGAAGGCCAACACAGCAGGCAGCATGAGGGAGTTACTCAAACCGTGGGGAATATGATAGTGCCCACCCAGTGGGTAAGCGAGGGCATGCACAGCTGCAACGGGCGCGTTTGCAAAGGCCTGTCCCGCAAACATGGATCCCAGCAACATAGCCTCGCGAGCGGCAAGGTCTGTTGGCTGGGTCAGCACCGTATTAATATTGTGCGACAGCAAGCGCAGGGCTCTCAATGCAAGCATGTCCGATATGGGGTTCTTCTTAAGCTTTGACGTATAAGCCTCGATAGCATGCACCATTGCATCGATACCCGTCATCGCCGTTGCGCTTCGCGGTAACCCCAGGGTCAATTCAGCGTCTAAGATCGCAACGTCGGGTAGCAAGACCGAAGAACTCACTCCCGCCTTAGTCGTTGCCCCCGTGGTAATCACCGCCACAGGGGTGACTTCAGAGCCAGTCCCCGCCGTTGTGGGAACCAGAAACAAGGGTAGACGCCCGGGGGGCAACTGATCGACGCCGTACATCTCTGCCAGCGATTGATCACCAACCATCAGAACAGATACGACCTTGGCGACGTCCATAGAGCTCCCGCCGCCAACAGCGATCACGCCGTCAACATTGTTTTCCCTTGCGACAACACAAGCCGCCTCAACCACATCCTCGCTGGGGTCAGCAGCAACGCCGTCAAAAATCGTCAAGGCATCACACTGCACTGATATCGCTTGAGCGATAGGTGCAATAAGCCCCAGGGTGACCAACCCATTGTCAGTCACTATCAAGGGTCGCCTCACGCTCAGCTTTGCGCACTCGTCCCCCAATGTCCCTGCGAGGCCTGGGCCGACACGAACGTGGGGGACTGTGCTATAGCTGAAAGACGTCATGCTCAAAAAGTGAAGATCACTTTACCTTTGGCTCGGCGTTCCATCATGGCTGCATATCCCGCTTCGAACTCAGCAATAGGGAAAACGTCAGTAACCACTGGCTTGATTTTCTCAGCCTCAAACCACTCCCACAGAGTCTTCACGTTTGACAAATGCTCCTCGGGTTCTTCCGCCATAAATCGTCCCCAAAATACACCGACGATTTGACAGCCCTTCAGCAACGTTAGGTTTAGCGGCACCTTGGGAATCGGGCCATTGGCAAAACCAATCACCAAGAATCGGCCTTGCCATGCCATGGAACGCAGTGCAATTTCACTGAAATCACCGCCCACAGGGTCATAAACTACGTCTACCCCACGACCCTCGGTCAACTCTTTAATACGACCTTTGAGATCCTCGGTGCTGTAGTTAATGACCTCATCGGCGCCTAGCTCCTTGCACAATTCGAGCTTTTCATCACTGCTCGCTGCGGCAATCACTTTGGCGCCCAAAGCTTTACCCAGCTCAACAGCGGTACTACCCACGCCGCCCGCAGCGCCCAGCACTAAAAGGGTTTCTCCGGGTTGAATGTTAGCGCGTTGAACCAAAGCGTAGTACGAGGTGAAGTAGGTAATACCAATACCAGCAGCCTCCGTCATCGTTAGCGCCTTGGGTTTAGGCAAAAGGCTGTTTTCGTTCACGACCAGAGTATCGGCAAAGCCTCCGGCCATGCCCATTTGCACAACCTCATCACCCACCTGCCAACGGCTTACGTCGCTGCCAATAGCCTCAACTACGCCCGCACATTCACCGCCAGGTACAAATGGCAGCTCTGGTTGAAACTGATACTTACCCTGAATAATCAGCACATCAGGAAAGTTTAGGCCCGCTGCCTTGACCCGCATAAGCACGTCGTTAGCGCCCAGTTCGGGCACTGGCCAGTCATCACACAAGTCGAGCTTTTCAGGCAGTCCGTGCTCCCTGCATACCAACGCAATGGCCATATCAGTAAACCTCGAACAGGCCAGCGGCACCCATACCACCGCCGACACACATGGTGACAACGACGTATTTGACGCCGCGCCGCTTACCTTCCAGAAGGGCATGGCCAATCATGCGTGAGCCACTCATTCCGTAGGGGTGTCCCACGGCAATCGCCCCACCATCAACGTTGAGTTTATCGTTATCGATACCCAGCTGATCTCGGCAGTAGAGAACCTGAACTGCGAAGGCTTCGTTGAGTTCCCAAAGACCAATGTCATCAACGCTGAGACCATGCTGCTTCAATAATTTGGGCACAGCAAAGACCGGGCCGATGCCCATTTCATCGGGTTCGCAACCAGCAACCGCCATACCACGATAGGCGCCCAAAGGTTGAAGACCGAGCTGCTCTGCCAGCTTAGCTTCCATCAGCACTTGTGCCGAGGCGCCGTCTGAAAGCTGCGAGGCGTTGCCGGCCGTAATAGTGCCGCCCTCGATTACGGTGCGCAGACCCTTAACGCCCTCAAGCGTTGAAGGTCGAACACCTTCATCGGCGGTAACGGTTACTTCCGCCTCAGACTGCTCGCCAGTTTCTTTGTTCCAAACAATTCGAGTCGCGGTGACTGGAACGATTTCATTGTCGTACTTGCCTGCTTCGTAGGCTGCTGCAACACGCAGCTGAGACTGCAAACCGTACTCATCCATCGCGTCCCGAGTAATGCCGTACCGATTGGCTACAACCTCAGCGGTCTGCAGCATTGGCATGTAAATATTCTTGTGCATCCCCATCAGTTCCTCATCTGCCAGGCGATGAGAATTCATGTGCTCATTTTGTACCAGCGAAATAGAGTCTTGACCGCCACCAATGGTGACATCCATGCCATCTACAATGATCTGCTTAGCCGCCATCGACACCGCCATGAGGCCAGAAGAACACTGACGGTCAATGGTTTGACCACTGACAGTAACCGGCAAACCACCTCGCAGGGCGGCCAGACGACCGATATTCATACCTTGAGTACCCTGCGTCAGCGCAGAGCCCATGGTGACATCATCAACGCGATCACCTTCAATGCCTGCGCGCGCAACTGCAGCACGAATAGCGTTACCACCCAAGCTTGGGCCTGCCAGATTGTTGAAGCTTCCGCGATAGGCTTTACCGATTGGGGTGCGAGCAGTTGAAACAATTACAGCTTCTCTCATGATCTAATTCCTCAGTTTTCCAGTTTAATTCCCAGACCTTCAGCGGCTTTGCCCACCATCTTGAAGGTTTGCTCAAAGCCTGCCTTGAGCTGTGTTTCAGGTCCTTGGGAGATTTGCTCCCAGTGCGCAGCCAAGCCCTCAGGCGTCTGCTGATCTTCTGGCAACCAAACGCTGTCGGTTTCGACAATTTTTGCCACCGCATAAGAGCCAGCACCAGCCGCTACGATTGTTTGGGTTGGCGCATCCTCACTCACCATAAACAACACCGCAGGAGTGACGGTTTCAGGTGTTAAAAGGTTGAAGGCTTGCTCACCCATCAAACCCTCAGTCATACGGGTGCCCGCTGTAGGTGCCAAGGCGTTGACACGAATATTGTATTTAGCGCCCTCCTGAGCCAGGGTATTCATTAACCCCACCACACCAAGCTTGGCTGCACCGTAGTTACTCTGACCAAAATTTCCGTAAAGCCCGCTGGAGGATGAAGTCACCACAATGCGGCCATACTCCTGCCCCTTCATAATGTCCCAAACGGCCTTGGTGCAGTTCACCGTACCCATCAAATGGACTTCGAGCACAGTCCGGAAATCTGCCAAGTCCATTTTAGTGAAGCTCTTATCTCGCAGGATCCCAGCGTTGTTGACGAGGATATCGATGCGACCCCACTGCGCCATGACCTTCTCGACCATATCGGCCACATCATCGGCATTGGCAACATTGGCGGGGTGCGCCATCGCCTCACCACCAAGGGCCTCGATCTCGGCTACGACCGCCATCGCGGCGTCGCTATTTTGGCCCTCGCCGTTTACTGAGCCACCGAGGTCATTGACCACAACCCTAGCGCCACGCTTGGCCATTTCAATGGCATGGCTTCTTCCAAGACCGCCACCGGCCCCAGTGATAATGGCAACTTTACCGTCGTATCGAATCGTCATAATTTCTTCTCTTATCTAAAAGTGTGCAGCGTTGTTTTAAGCAACTATCGTCATACCCAACCACTCTGCGTAAAGTGCAGGAGTATCCTCACCCTCAATCTCCACCGTGATGTTTTGCTGAGTCAAAAATCGATTGTCATCCTTTTGCTCGATACTCGCGAGTTCTATGTGCGCACGAACGCGCTTACCCGCCCGGACTGGTGCTAGAAATCGCACTTTGTTCAATCCGTAATTAACACCCATAACCAGCCCTTCTGGGTGTACAGAAACACTCTCGCAAAGCTTAACCAGCATAGATAGCGTTAAGAACCCGTGGGCAATGGTGCCTCCGAAAGGTGTTTTTGCCGCGTTCTCTTCATCAATATGGATGAACTGATGATCTTCAGTGCAGTCGGCAAACTCGTTGATACGCTCCTGCCCAAGGGTTACCCAGTCACTGGTACCCAGCTTTTGGCCAGCCATACCTAGAAATTCATCGACGGACAATGTCTTAATGCTCATGGTCTTTTTCCTTAAGTGAGTCTGTTGCTGTGAGTTTACCGAGGGTTACAAAGTGCTAATCAACCGTCACGGAAAGTGGCTTTGAGCTCTGCAGAACTGTCTGAATATTTTTTAAGCTCGTGACGCCCCACCACCATGCGGTGCACTTCATCTGGACCGTCTGCAAGACGCAAAGTCCGCTGCCCAGCCCACATGGCTGCAAGGGGAAAGTCTTGAGAAACACCCAGCCCGCCGTGCATTTGAATGGCATCGTCAACAACTTTCAGCGTCATATTGGGAACCACTGTTTTGATCATAGAAATCCAAATGCGCGCTTCCTTAGCATCCACATTGTCCATCATCCAAGCGGTCTTGAGCGTAAGGAGGCGTGCCTGCTCGATGCCCATTCGCGCGTTGGCAATAACATCCACGTTGCCACCTAGCTTGGCCAGGGGTCGACCAAAGGCCTCGCGAGTTGTTGCTCGCTCACACAACATTTGCAACGCGCGCTCAGCCGCGCCTATCGAACGCATGCAGTGGTGGATACGCCCGGGGCCCAAACGCCCCTGAGAGATCTCGAAGCCCCGACCCTCCCCCAAAATAATATTGTCCTTGGGCACGCGAACGTTATTGAGTTTCACATGCATGTGCCCGTGAGGCGCGTCATCCATATTGAACACCGTTAAATGACGCAGTATTTCAACTCCAGGAGCATCCATAGGAATCAAAATCTGGCTTTGCTGCTTGTGCTTTACCGCGTCCGGGCTGGTTTTAACCATGCAGATCATCACCTTACAGCGCTCATCACCCGCACCTGACGTCCAGTGCTTCTCGCCATTGATCACCCACTCGTCGCCCTCCAAAACTGCCGAGGTACAAATATTCGTAGCATCAGATGAGGCGACGCCGGGCTCAGTCATACCAAAACATGAGCGAATTTCACCGCGCATCAGCGGCTCTAACCACTGCGCTTTTTGCGCTTCACTGCCGTATTTGTGAATCACTTCCATATTGCCGGTATCGGGAGCCGAACAATTGAATACCTCTGCACCCAAATGAGACTTGCCCATTTCTTCGGCCAAATACGCGTACTCCACGGTATTTAAACCCGATCCGTGGTCACCCTTACCGGTTAAAAAGAAATTCCACAAGCCACGCTCTCGGGCTCCAGCCTTCATTTGCTCTAAAATCTCATTCTGCCGCGGCGTGGCCTCCCAGGGACTCCCTTTACGTACCTCAGCAAAAAACTCAGGCTCTAAAGGCATAACGTGATCAGTCAAGTACTGGCTGACGGCCTCAAGGGTGGGAGCAATACGATCGGATATACCAAGATCCATGGTGATTTCCTTTTTGGATAGTCTTGACGACTGTAGAAGACTGGAAGACAACGCGAGCAGAATTTGAACATAGCGTATGTTTTCTTTACGTTCAAGTATGTTAGCGTTATTCAGTCTCCTCAGCAGGGTGTTTTGGCTTTGCAATTCGCCGCTAACATTCAGGCTCTAAGCCACAATTTTGCGGGCCGTCAGGTATTAAAAAACGTCTCCTTCACGTTGGAGCAAGGCGCTTTTGTGGGCTTAATCGGCGCGAACGGTGCCGGAAAGACAACACTGTTCTCGGTGCTCACACGACTGATTAGGGCCACATCAGGCAAGGTACTGCTATTTGGGCACGATCTGCAGCGGTCACCCGCAGCAGCACTCGCGACCCTTGGCATTGTATTTCAACAACCCACTCTGGACCTCGATCTCTCGGTTTTGCAAAATCTGCAGTACCACGGAGCAATTCAAGGAATGTCTCCCACCCACGTGCAAGGGAGAGCACAAGAGGAGTTAGAGCGCCTCCAGCTCTGGGACCGCAGGCACGAACGTATCCGTTGGTTGAACGGCGGTCATCGCCGTCGCGTGGAAATCGCCAGAGCGCTGCTGCACGAACCTCAACTCCTTTTACTGGATGAAGCCACCTCAAGCCTAGATCTGGAAAGTAGGATTCACCTTCAGCGCCATATCAGATCGTTAATCGATGCGAGAGGCTTGACGGTTCTGTGGACGACCCACCTGGCAGAAGAATTGGAGCGAAACGATCAGGTCATTTTGCTGAGCCGGGGTGAGGTTCACGCCCATGGCCAACTTTCCAGTCTGCTAACAGCAGCTGGAGTCAGCGATGCCAACCAGCTCATGCTGAATCTGTCGACAGCTCGCACATGAAAAAATCGGCGTATCTGTTTTGTTTTTGGGGTGTCCTCAAACGCGAGTTTCAAAGGTCATTACAACAGCGCACCCGCTTCATTAGCGCGCTGGTTCGGCCGTTGCTCTGGCTGGCAGTTTTTGCAGCAGGATTTAGAGGCACATTGGAAGGAATGGTCATAGCGTTGTACGGGACCCCCGTGGATTATGAGGTCTACATCACCCCAGGCCTCATCGGCATGATTATTCTTTTCAACAGCATGCAAAGCTCGCTATCAATGGTCTATGACCGAGAAATGGGCAGCATGCGAGTTCTGCTAACCAGCCCACTGCCACGTAGCTACCTACTTTTTTGCAAACTTTTCGCCATAGCTCTGACGTCCATGCTGCAGGTTTACGCCTTTTTGGCCGTGGCTTTTTTGTTTGACGTGGCGCCACCCGCTCTTGGCTATTTGACCGCACTACCCGCCATTTTGATGGGCGCGTTTATTCTCGGAGCCCTTGGCCTATTGCTGGCGTCGCTGATCGAACAATTAGAAAATTTTGCTGGGGTTATGAATTTTGTGGTTTTTCCTCTGTTCTTTCTTTCTCCAGCACTTTATCCCCTCACGTTTATGCAAGACGGCAACACATGGGTTTACTGGGCCTGCGTCATCAACCCCTTCACTTACGTGGTGGAGCTGATTCGACATGCGCTTTATCTGGACTTAAATACCCCTGCACTCTTAGTCAATCTAGTCGCATTTGCAGTACTCACAACGGCTGCTGTAATGGGCTTCGATCCCGCAAGGCGCATGCTTCACACCAAAGGCCCGAAAGGCCCGAAAGGCCGCTAAGGCAATTAAAATTTGTTAACGAGGTCTAGGCGGCGCAGTGCGTGTACCGCAGTGTTGGCCGCGCACACTTGCACGACCCCCGTTTTGAAAGTGGCTGACCTCATCGCACGCTTGCACCTCGACTCGAGCCACCTACGCGCCTTTGCGCACCTCTCAGCCAAAACCACCAGAATGCCGGTGCTGCATCAACCTCGATAGCAAGTTAGCGTGTGCTGGTAATGATGCTCTGAGACGCCGACCAAGTTCGGTATTGCAGCGCAGAGCTCGATGCGTTGTGGCAATTAGCCGCTGTTAAAGCGGCATCAATCTGACCGCGCTGATCAGACTTGGTACAGACCGGATCGGGTTGCGATGCGTCTCCGGTCAGGGCAAAAGCCTGGCACCGACAACCACCAAAATCCTGCTCTTTTTCCGGGCAACTGCGACAGGGCTCCTGCATCCAATCAAAACCGCGATAAGCATTAAAAGCCGACGATTCGTTCCAGATCGCCGCAACATCGTGATCGCGAACGTTGGGAAACTCCAGCGGCAAGCCTCTGGCACTGTGACAAGGCAGCGCCAACCCATCGGGTGCGACAGCCAAAAACATTTTGGCCCAGCCATTCATGCAGGGCTTGGGGCGCTCTTCGTAATAGTCAGGAACCACAAAAAAAAGTCGCATGCCATTAGGGTGCGCTTCCCGCCATGCGTTGGTGACTTCTTCAGCCCGAGCGAGCTGCTCGCGACTGGGCATGAGCTCATCACGATTGAGCAACGCCCAACCGTGATACTGCGCATTCGCCAGCTCAACGTAGTCAGCTCCCAGCTCATGGGACAGGTCGATGATCTGTTCGATCTGATCAATATTATGTCGGTGCAAAACAAAATTGAGCACCATAGGATACCCCGCCGACTTTACCGCCTCGGCCATAGCCAGCTTGTGCGCGAAAGCCTTTCGACTCCCAGACAACAGCTCGCTGATATCACTATCTGTCGATTGGAAACTGATTTGTATATGGTCTAGCCCCGCCTCTCTTAACGACCCGACCCGGTCGCGAGTAAGACCCACCCCGGAAGTAATTAAGTTGCTGTAGAAACCCAAGCGGCGCGCCTCCGCCACCAGCAATTCAAGGTCCTGCCGCACCAAGGGCTCACCACCAGAGAAGCCGAGTTGGGCCGCGCCCATTTTCCGGGATTGTTGCAGCACGCGAAACCAGTCTTCGGTGGTTAGCTCGGTTCCTGCGGAGGCTAACTCTACGGGGTTGGAGCAGTAGGGACATTGCAGGGGACAGCGGTAGGTTAGCTCAGCTAACAGCCACAAGGGAGGTGAGATCGCCGCAGTGGCCGACATTCCAAAAACTCAGGAAAACGCAACCCAGCGCTGGGCGCTGGCGGTGGTCATGAACTCCTCAATATCTGAGGCAATGCCTTCAACCTGAGGAAACCGCTCGGCAAGCTCGGCGATAATGGTCCCAACACTCTTACTGCCATCGACACAATTAAGAATCAATCCGGCACTTTCATTTAGCTTTACCATGCCCTCTGGATAGAGCAACACGTAACAATCCTGAGCCTCTTCCCACTGGAGACGAAAGTGTTTGTTAAGTTGAGGTATTGATGCAGGATCGATCATTGCTAGAGGGCGCCTCCGAATGTTGCGTTACTCAGGAATCAAATAAACACCGTTATCACAACTGTGATACGGAGGCGTATTGTGCACGTAGGCCATGGTCATTGCGTCCAGCATGGTCCACAGGATATCGAGTTTAAACTGGAGAATACCCAGCGCTTTTTCCTGCTGTTCGCGATACTTAAAGTAATCGAGGGTTACGTCTAGGCCGTGCTCAACATCACGCCGAGCCTCTCCTAAGCGTTTTTGGAAGTACTTCAACCCACTTTGATCAATCCAGCTGTAGTGCTGCGGCCAGGTATTGAGGCGGGACCGATGAATTTCTGGCGCGAACATCTCCGTTAGCGATGAACACGCAGCCTCCTGCCAAGTGGCACTGCGGGCAAAACTGACGTAAGCATCGACTGCAAAGCGAACACCGGGCAGCACATAGCGCAGATCGGTGACCTCGTCGCGCTCGAGTCCCACCGCTTCAGCCAGTTCTAACCAAGCTTCGATACCACCCTCATCGCCATCAGCACCATCATGATCGAGAATGCGCTGTATCCACTTCACTCGCGTTTCTCGATCAGAGCAATTCGCCAAAATGGCCGCATCTTTTTGTGGGATCATAATTTGGTAGTAAAAACGATTCGCCACCCAGCCCCGAATTTGCTGGGGGGTTAACTCACCCGCGTACATCGCTTTATGAAAGGGGTGATGGATGTGATAGCGCGAACCCTTGGCGCGCAGCCGCGCTTCAAAATCGGCCCGACTCAGTGGAGCCTGATCACAGCCGTCGTCTGGTACGGCGCTATCAGAGCGTGCCATCGCCGGAAACTCCCCCAATCGTTATATCGTCACGCATAGCCTGAACTTCAAATTCAAGCCCGTCCACCGCAACTTCCACACCCTGGGCTTCCACTTCGGCGCGCTCTGGGGAGTCCTCGATCAAAATGGGGTTGGTGTTATTAATGTGAATCAGCATCTTCCTAGGCCGCTCAACCGTTTGCAGCCAAGCCAGCATACCGTCCTCCCCGCTTTGAGGGAGATGGCCCATTTGACTCGCAAGCTTGGTGCCCACCCCTGCCCGGGCCATTTCATCCTCGCACCAGAAAGTGCCATCGACCATAACAAGATCAGTTGTTTTCATGAGGGCCACGAGCTCAGGTGTCATCTGACCCAAGCCCGGCGCATAAAGGAGTGAAGTTCCCGCCAAAGTGTCAGTGACCAAATAACCCACGTTGTCCCCGCGATGGGGGTCGTGCCGATGGGGTGAGTATGGCGGCGCTTTGCCATCCAGAACAATGGCAGTCAGCTGCAAGCCCTCGATGCCGTCAACCGTAAAAGACGAACCATCAGTAGGAATCTCGTGGTGGACAACGCCTCCATCCCAGCTCTCCAACATACGGAAAATTGGAAAGCCGGTAGACAGATCTTCAGCGACCATGTCGGTGCAGTAGATTTTTAGGGGGCAACCCTCTCTGAGCATCAAGATGCCAGTGGTGTGATCTATTTGACTGTCCGCCAACACAATCCCGCGAATACCGGTGTCTCTCATACCAGTGCGTGGTTGCAAAGGTGGGGCTGCTTCGAGCTGACTTCGCAAATCGGGCGACGCGTTAAACAAAATCCAGCCGACCCCATCCATCGAAATCGCGATAGAAGATTGAGTTCTAGGGGTAGCTAGTAGGCTGCCTGAGCGAACGCCAGAGCAGTTGTGGCAATTGCAATTCCACTGGGGAAATCCGCCCCCCGCGGCTGATCCCAGTATTCTAACTTTCAACGTGCACCACCTCGGAATACGGGTTCGAAAAAATGAGGCCGCTAGGTGTCAGCGGCCCAGCATGTATCAGCGAACGCTGAAATACATGGTTACTTCAAAGCCAACACGCAAATCGACAAATTCAGGCTTGCTCCACATGGTTCTACTCCCTAGCTAACATAAGTTTTTTTTCTGCTGCCGCACTATAGCGCCGTTTTACCCTGGCTGCCAACTTCAGCCACCCGCTCGTCTTGGGCAGTAAGGGCCTGCCGTCCCTGACCGCACGCCGGCAAATCACGCCCCGAACGAATTAGAGTTGAGGCTCACCATCAAATCGTCGAACGGTTAATTATCATCCAATGCCGATTAGCGGCTCTCGCCAATGAAACCTGCTCGCTTGTGGCCAGCCAAAACCCCGGTCTCTTGATAAGGGTGAGCTGGCAGGGGTGAGATAATTGCACCCAAGGGCCTCCAATCTGCTGAACTCGGGCCAATTTACCGGCCTCGCCTGTTTCCCGGTGGTAAACACCTGCCCCAGCGGTGGACCACTAATTCGCAACCCTAGAATTACGAGGGGGCCAACGCAAGCGCCATGTCCTTAAGTATTGCAGGGTCTTCTATCGTAGAGGGCGGGGTATAGGGTCTGCCGTCCGCAATGGCACGCAATGTACTGCGCAAAATTTTTCCTGAGCGCGTTTTTGGCAGCCGATTTACGATCAGGACACGCCGGAAGCTGGCCACTGGCCCAATAGACTGACGTACTTGCTGAATCAACTCCTCCTCGATGGCAGGTGCTGCCACTTCAGCCCCATCTTTCAATACCACCAGGCCAAGAGGCACCTGACCTTTGAGGTCGTCGTGGACGCCGATAACAGCACATTCAGCCACCGCCGTGTGGGCAGCGACAACCTCTTCCATCTCACCGGTAGACAAACGATGACCCGCAACGTTAATGACATCGTCCATTCGTCCCATAACAAACAGATAACCATCGGCGTCGATGTATCCACCGTCCCCCGTCAGGTAATAACCGGGGAAGGTGTTGAAGTATGATTGCTCGAATCTTTCCTGATCTTGCCAAAGCGTCGGCAAACAAGCCGGGGGGAGCGGACGCTTTATAACGACAGCGCCTTGCTCACCCGCGGGCAGTGGCACGCCGTTAGGATTAAGTATCTCTAACTGATAACCCGGCAGCGGCTTGGTCGCTGAACCTGGCTTTGGTTCAAGTCGCTCAATGCCCAACGGATTGCCTGCAATGGCCCATCCTGTTTCTGTTTGCCACCAATGGTCAACCACCGGGCAATCGATCAACGATTCGAGCCAGTTAAGCGTGGGTGGATCCAGCCGTTCTCCCGCTAGGAACAAGGCCTTCAAACAATCAAGGTCGTAATCTGCCAACCCATTTCCTCTCGGGTCTTCTTTGCGGATGGCCCGAAAAGCGGTCGGTGCCGCAAACAAAACTCGCACTCGATAGTCACTCACAACGCGCCAAAAAGCCGCGGCGTCTGGTGTGTTCACCGGCTTCCCTTCGTATAAAACAGTCGTGCAACCCATCAGTAAAGGGGCATAAACAATGTAGGAGTGTCCGACCACCCAGCCAATATCGCTGGCAGCCCAAAAGACATCGCCCGGTGCGACGTCATAAACGGCTGACATGGACCACGCCAGGGCAACAGCATGTCCGCCATTATCCCTTACAACGCCTTTGGGTTTTCCTGTTGTCCCGGAGGTATACAACACATAAAGGGGGTCTGTGGCCGCAACCGGCGTACAGCCAGCGGGCTCACCAACTTGCATAAAGCGTGCCCAGCTTAATTCACGCACTGATTGTTGAGCCAACGGTGACTCAGGACGCTCAAGAACAATGACTCGGTCAATAGTCGCTTGGGTTTGCTCCAGCGCTGCATTCACAATTGGCATGTAGTGGACCACCCGATCCACCTCGATGCCACAGGTTGCGGTGATCAATACCTTGGGAGTGGCATCGGTTAATCTTACCGCCAGTTCCGGAGCGGCGAAGCCACCAAATACAACACTGTGAATGGCGCCAAGGCGCGCGCAGGCCAACATGGCAATAATCGCTTCGGGTACCATGGGCATGTAAATAACAACGCGATCACCCCGCACTACCCCTAAGTGCTTCAGGCCACCCGCCGCCCTTTCGACCCGCCCAAGAAGATCACCGTAGGTAATACATTGCCTAGCCCCTGTAACCGGCGAATCGTAATAAATAGCCGCTTGCTGCCCGCGGCCGTCCCGCACATGCCGATCGAGGACATTGAAACAGGTGTTCATCACGCCATCGGAAAACCAGCGCTCGTTGCCCGCGTCATCTTGAGTGACAGCCAATGTAGGTTGGACGTCCCATTCGATCATCTGCGCCTTGTTCAGCCAAAACCCTGCAGGATCCTCTTGCGCTGCCTGGTAAGTCGCTAGATAACTCATGGTCTCTCCTAAAAAGCGGGACAATTCGCGCCCACAAAGGGCGGACCTAAACTTTCGTACCGCCTTCAGTGATCTATTTTTCCGATTGAAAGTTTTAAAACAATCTATTTGCCCATAATACGGCTAAAGCCTAGATTAAATGTCTGAGGCGCCGTCTGCCAGTTCAGACGCCAAGGGTTTGCGCCTTGAAATAATTTTGCAACCGAAAAATAGGAAAAGTCCGATGCTGAAAATTAAAACACTGGCGGCAGCCATAGCAGTATCTTTACCCCTAGTCGGCTCAGTTCAAGCCGAGAACACCTTTGCTAAACCGCCCACATTCTGGTGGCCCGATAGAATCGACCTAACGCCGTTACGACAGCACAACCCCGACTCAAACCCCTACGGTGCAGACTTTAATTATGCTGCAGAGTTTGCTGAGGTCGATATGGAAGCCTTAAAGGCGGATGTCAGAGCCACCTTGACGGACTCCCAGGACTGGTGGCCAGCCGATTACGGTCACTATGGCCCCTTTTTTATTCGCATGGCATGGCACAGCGCGGGTACCTATCGGGTTGCCGATGGCCGAGGGGGTGCCGGCGGAGGTCAGCAGCGCTTTGAGCCACTTAACAGCTGGCCCGACAACGGCAATTTGGACAAAGCCCGGCGACTGATGTGGCCGGTGAAGCAAAAGTACGGGCGACAGGTTTCCTGGGCTGATTTAATGATCCTCGCGGGCACTGTAGCAATGGAAGATATGGGCTTTAAGTCATTTGGCTTCGCAGGCGGACGTGCTGATGATTGGGAGCCGGATCTGGTTTATTGGGGTCCCGAGACGGTCATGCTGGCTGATGAACGTTATTCCGGAAAGCGCGACCTAAAAAACCCACTCGCAGCCGTGCAAATGGGCTTGATCTATGTCAACCCAGAGGGGCCCAACGGCAATCCCGACCCCGCACTGGCGGCTCATGATATTCGCGAGACCTTTGGCCGTATGGCGATGAATGATGCTGAAACCGTGGCATTAATCGCCGGAGGACACAGTTTTGGTAAGGCGCACGGCGCTCACAAGCCCGCTGGCTGCCTCAGTGTTGAGCCCGGCGGTGCCGGCGTTGAGGAGCAAAGCTTTGGCTGGAAAAACAGCTGTGGCAAGGGGCACTCAGAAGATACCATCACCTCGGGATTTGAGGGTGCTTGGACCGCAACTCCAACCCAGTGGAGCATGATGTATCTAGCCAATTTGTTCGCCTACGATTGGGAAGTGACCAAGAGTCCCGCTGGAGCAGTGCAGTGGATTCCAACTGATGGCAACGGCGCAGAAACCGTACCCGATGCTCACATTGCAGGCAAAAGCCATGCGCCGATTATGTTCACCACTGACTTGTCTCTCAAAGTAGATCCAGCCTACCTTGAAATTTCTCAGCGCTTTTTAGCTAACCCAGCGGAGTTTGAAGACGCCTTTGCCCGCGCCTGGTTCAAGCTAACCCATCGCGATATGGGTCCCAGGGCACGTTATGTCGGTGCCGATGTACCCAGTGAGGTTCTCCTTTGGCAAGATCCAATCCCTGAAATTAACCACCCACTGATTTCTACAGCGGATACAGCAGCGTTAAAAAGCGCCATTTTGGCCAGTGGTCTATCGGTGCCGCAGTTAGTTAGAACGGCTTGGGCTTCAGCCGCCAGCTACAGAGATAGCGATATGCGCGGGGGCGCAAACGGTGCGCGTATTCGATTAGCGCCCATGAAAGACTGGCCCGTCAACAACCCCGAGGAACTGAGCATGGTTTTGGCTGAGCTCACGAAAGTCCAAGAGGCATTCAACAGCCGCCAAACCGACGAAAAGCAGGTATCGATGGCGGACATGATTGTGCTTGGGGGATCTGCCGCCATCGAAAAAGCGGCGGCAGATGCAGGATTCTCTGTCACCGTGCCCTTTAACCCGGGTCGAATGGATGCGAGCCAAGAATTCACCGATGTCGCCTCATTCTCGCACTTACAATCGACGGCAGACGGTTTCCGCAACTACTATGATCCAAGCTCTAATTATCTGTCACCCATCAACGCGATGATCGACAAGTCAAATCAACTCGACCTGACTCCCGCACAAATGACAGCGCTGGTAGGCGGTTTGCGTGTTCTTGTTGGCAGCAGTGAAAATGGCGACAGTGGCGTCCTAACCGAACGCAAGGGCGTGTTAACGACAGACTTTTTCGTCAATCTCCTCGACATGGGAACCGTCTGGCAGCCATCTGGTGACTTTGAGGGGCAATACGTTGGTACAGATCGTCGTACCGGTGCGCGCAAGTGGACGGCGACACCGGTCGATCTAATGTTTGGTTCGAGTGCCGAGCTTCGAGCGATTTCTGAGGTCTATGCAGCAAATGACGGGAGCGAGAAGTTCATCAATGACTTCGTCGCTTCGTGGGTTGAAGTGATGAATAACGATCGCTTTGATCTCGAACTCGTCAACGATCCCGACGAATCTTTTGTAGCCCGATAAGCGCATCCTTCGCCTCAATAATACCCGGCAGCATCGCTGCCGGTTTTTTATAGAACGCGCCACCAAAAGAGACTGGGTTAACCCATGAGGTGCTTATCGCTGGCCTGGTTGGCGTAGTCTATCGGCATATTTTGTGTAGAACCTAACGCTAGTTTTCGACAGCTCTTGCCCGCTCGTAAGGCTTTTGAGTTGGCGAACCCGTCATTGGTTTGAACCGTATTCCACCCGTATCTTCGCCCTCTGAGTCGCTCTGGCTCTCTGCGGTTTTACCGTCAGTTGTCGCTGATCGGTGAGTGTCAGATGTGGCGCCAACAGATTCCACAATTAGGTCCTCGCTATACCGCCCCGACGCTGCTTTCAGGCACGCCGATCCCGCCGCAGACCTCGCTAAATCAGCATGCATAGCCGTCCACTCTGACGTGGCTCCCAGAGCCAGCTCATCTAGGGTTGCAGCCACAACGGCCTGACAATCTATCTCGGCGGTCACCACACCGGCTGAACAGGTAAACATTAAACCCAAAATAACGCGTTTCACTTAACTTCTCCCCAATGAGATCTGTGTTCACTTTCGGCTGTTACGCACAGATTCGCAGTTCAGTCTTCTCGCCCGGTACTAGTGCCACCCGCTGATCACTCACGACAATCCGAGTTACCGGCACACACCCCAAAACCGCAGGATCCGGGGGCCACCCCATTAAAGACGATGACGCTCAATTTTGGTGCAGCCTCGCCCTAAAAGGGCGCCAATGGCAGTAGGTTTACGCTGGGAATAATAGGCCGAAAAATTCTTTATTTTCATATTTTTCAGTCACTTAAAAAAGTTGGCAAGGTCTATGCTAACTCCAATGAGTGTACCCAAGGGGAGCATTTTAGGCTCCACCAAACACAGAGTTTCACCCTTTCATGATGTCTAAGAGGCCCCACTATGAAATTCCAGTTTTCCCCTAGCTCACCCCTTAAGACCCTGTCTGTGATTTCCGCACTCTCACTGACCGCGTTTGCACTGCCCACCCAAGCGGGTGAGTGGAGCGCCAATGCCGCGATGACCAATAACTACATTTGGCGCGGCCTGACTCAGACAGAAAACGAGGCGGCCATTCAAGGCGGCATCGACTATGCATCGGACAGTGGTTTTTACGCGGGCACTTGGGTCTCCAACGTCAACTATGGACCGTCTGATGTATACTCCTACGAACACGATTTATACGCAGGATTTGCCTTCGAAACAGGTGGCGTAAGTTGGGATGTGGGCTACCTGTACTACAACTATGACAAGGAGGCGGAGTTTGACTTCGGTGAGGTCTACGCCAAGGTTGGCTTTGGCGGCTTTAGCGGTGGGGTTTGGGTACTGACAAACACTGAGGCCGATGAGGCCCTCGGGCAAGATTTCGGTGCGGGCAGCACGTACTACGTTTCAGCGGATTATGGCTTTGAAATCAGCAATGGTATCGGGGTAGGTCTGCACGTGGGATATCACGACGGCGACTTTGCCGAGGCTTTCAACGGTACCACCGGCGGCTATTATGACTACAACATCAGTGTAGCCAAGGATGGCTTCGCCTTCATGATGAGCTCAACCGATGTAGAGGGGCCAGCGGCAGATGGCGGTTACGACAACGACGAAATCAAGTTTGTCATTAGCTACGCTGTCGACATCTCAATGTGACAGCTACCAGTAAAACAGCCCGCTTTTTAGCGGGCTTTTTTTTGCTCTCAGATTGTTAATCCCATGTTTCACCGAATACTAAAAAATAGTTAGGCCCAAAAAACTTGTGTTTTAGGATTAATTTAATCTCCGTGTGTCAGGATCAACTCACGCCTATCCACTCATAATTACCAGACCCCATCGACCGCGCTTGAGCGCCACGACAGCGTCCTGCCCTTGCAAATTTAAACGGTACGGGTGACCCTCGACCATCGCTGACTGTGGAAGAGTTTGATGGCTGATTTAGGAATTGACGCAACAGTAGAGGCACTGCTTGCCCCTGTTGCTTCAGCGGTATCTGGTTTTGTTTTTTATGCCGTCCCCATTGGCGACAACGAACTGCCACTCATTGTTCTTTGGCTCGCTGCAGCCGCGGTTTACTTCACCGTATATCTGCGTTTCATCAACTTTCGAGCACTCTGGCTTGCACTGCGCCACGTCCGCGGTGACTTTAGTGACCCAGAAGCGAAGGGAGAGATCAGCCACTTTAAGGCCGTGGCTACCGCCGTGTCTGGCACGGTGGGGGTTGGTAACATTGGCGGGGTGGCCGTTGCGATTAGTTTGGGTGGTCCGGGTGCAGCTTTTTGGCTTCTTGTCGCAGGCGTTTTATCGATGTCGACTAAACTGGTGGAGTGCACGCTGGGTGTTAAATACCGACGTCACAACCCCGACGGCAGCGTCTCTGGCGGTCCTATGTACTACCTTGAGCACTGGTTTCAGCACAGGCAGTGGCCCAGGTTAGGCCGGTTTATGGGCGGCTTTTATGCCCTTGCGCTGGTGATCGCGGGCTTTGGCATTGGCAATATGTTTCAAGCCAACCAAGCTTACACACAGTTCTTGGTCATTACCGGAGGAGACGCCAGTTGGCTCAGTGATCGGGGTTGGTTTTTTGGTCTGGCACTCGCCGTGGTTGTCGCGCTGGTTGTTATTGGCGGCATTCGGTCCATCGCAAAAGTCACAGTAGTTCTCGTGCCATTTATGGCGAGCCTTTACATTGTTAGTGCGTTAATTGTGATCGGGCTGAGCGCCGAACACATTCCCGCTGCTTTGCAGTCAGTAATGCAAGGTGCGTTCACCCGAGAGGGGGCAACCGGCGGCGCACTCGGCGCCATGGTGATCGGTTTTCAACGGGCCTTGTTTTCTAATGAGGCTGGCCTGGGATCGGCATCAATTGCCCACTCGGCTGTCCAGACCGATGAGCCGGCATCTGAGGGTATTACCGCGCTGCTGGAACCCTTCATCGATACGGTCATCATTCTTAGCTTGAGCTCACTCGTTATTCTTACCAGCGCCATTCCCAATAATTTGATGGGCTCTGAAGTCGCTGGCATTGAGCTCACCTCAGCCGCTTTCGCGGTGCACTTCGATTTCGCTCCTTACGTCATTGCCGTTGCAGCCTTGCTCTTTGCATTCTCCAGCCTCTTGGCGTGGTCCTACTACGGGCTAAAGGGATGGACGTACCTCTTTGGTGAAAGTCGCGCCGGCCAGCTTTGCTTTCAACTTTTGTTCTGCGGCTTCATTGTCGTGGGCTGCATGCTGCAGCTTGCGGCGGTGCTCGACTTCTCGGACGCCATGATTTTTGTGATCGCCATACCGAATCTCATCGCCTTATACCTATTCGCACCCGAGGTAAAAACCGACATCACGAAATACATTCAAAAATTGCGCGCAGACGGTCGGTACTAACGTCTCAGTAGGGCTGATCACCCTCACTGACGACACGATGTAAACACCGAGGTGCCGGCAAGAAATCATTTACCGGTTTGTGCTGCGTGCTTCGGTTATCCCACAGCACCACGCTGTCAGGGGTCCATTGAAAACGGCAGGTGTGCTCAGGAAGCGCTGCGTGCTGATAAAGGAAATTCAGCACAGCGCTAGATTCCAGTGCCGGAATGCCCTCTATGTGGGTCGTGAATAAGGCATTAACGAAGAGCACCTTTTTACCAGTCTCTGGATGAGTTTGAATAACAGGGTGTCGCACCGGAGGATTATCTGCCAATGCATCGGCTAAACGCTCGCGCCCACCGGGCTCAGCCAAACTCTCTCTGAACCCTTGGGCGAAGTCGTGAACGGCTGAAAGCCCCTCGAGATAACTTTTCATACCCTCAGACAGCGCATCGTGAGCGCTGGTCATACTCGCAAAAAGCGTGTCCCCACCAACATTGGGAATGACCATCCCTCGCAACACAGTGACTGAAGGGGGATGCTGACGAAAAGTCATATCGGAGTGCCAAACTTCAATCTTAGAGGGGTTCTCTGCGGTGCTTTCGAGAATCATAACCTCGGGAATGCCCTCGACCGTTCCGTACGCCGGGTGGGTTTGCAGGGGGCCAAAAATCGAGGCCAGATCACGCTGCTGAGCAGGTTCCATAGTCTGACCACGAAAGAAAAGCACTTCGTGTTCATTGAGCAGGTTGCGAATGGCCGTCGAAATTTCCGGTGTCAACAATTGCCCCAGATCAACACCTTGAATCTCAGCCCCCAAAGCACCAGCGATACGTCTCACTTGCATGGCCCCGCCCTCCCCGTCCGTTTCCTTACCCTTCAGTCAAACTTATTTAGGGCGTTGGCACACCGCACTCCACAACCCTACTCAGGGGACAATGCTAACACCGAACGATTTAACCCGGCGTCATCAAACTCGACTATGGAATTGCGTACTGCCGGTCAACCGGTACTGACTCATTTCAGCGCAGACCAGCGGGTGGGTCGAGGCGCCGTTACCACATAGCGACTGGGTTGATGATCATTTGCACGGCACCTTTCAATCGGGCCTGACCCAGTACAAACATGAATTCACTTACCGACTCCCTTGCAAGGCGGCCAGTATTCATTGTTTCAAGGATATAAATGCCGTTGTCTTTTAGCAGAACAACATGATCGTAAAAGACCCGGTCTCCCTCTGTCGGCGGTACAGCCCCCAACCCCCAGGTGTCCGCGCCCACTGCAACCGGCTCAAAAGCCGCCAAAAAAACCGCGGCTTCATTGGTAATACCTGGAATCGTGCTGCCCCATAGTTCTGGTTTGGATTTTAAAGTGGCGTCGGTCCAGCCGGTATGGATCAAAATCACATCGCCACTGCCTACGGTAATATTTTGAGCTGCCATCGCTGCTTTTAGCTGCGTAGTGGTGATCGGTTGACCCGCGTCCAGCGAAGCGACTCCCAAGTGTTTCGCCATATCGATGAGCACACCCCGGGCAACAATCGGGGGGACTTGGCTGGTGTCGAGGCGCGTCAACCCGGTAATCTCCGCAAAATCTTCACCGCGATTGCAGTTATAAAACATGCCAGCTTCACCCATATGCCCTAGGCCATCGAGCTGCGGCCCTGTGCCCAACCACATCTGCACAACATCATCATTGGCACTTGCATCCCATCCCACGGCCGGTGCCATGCTCTTGCCAAATTGTTGGTTCGGCTGGACCACCTGCAGTTGGGTGTATCGGGGAGGAAAAGCGGGCATGCCCGGCTCAATCACAATCCCCAGAGGATGCGTTTCACCTTTTTTAATCAAATTTGCTGCCGCCAAAACATTTTCGGGCGACAAACGATTCGCCGCCCCAATCTGGTCATCAGCGCCCCAGGGCGATTCCTTGCACTCGTCGGCTCCCGCGGTCATCGAACCTAAAACAACAACTAAAACCATCAGATTTCTAGTAAGCATCATGTGACATCCCCGATATAGCGTTTACCCAATTCGCTAGTGAAGCACAGAGGGGCTTCGGTTGGGCAAAAAATTGGCGAGACTGAGATTTGGCTACGCGCCATAAGGTTAGGTATGCAACGGGTGAGCGCCCAGCACCAAGCGAGGCGACTGGTGCCTTAGCGCTGCTCGCATTTGAGGACCCACCGTGTCATTTTATGGCTAGGCGCCAGGCATTAATGCCTCGTCACTCTTAGCTTCGATTTGGCCGCAATTGCTACGAATTCATGCAAAATCCCAAGAAAAATCAGAGAAAGCCAACTATAAAGGGGCCATTTAGTGCGCACTTGCCCCCAATAAAGATCCCTTTGAACTCCTCAAAATCCGTTGGCATTCAGAAACCAACTAAATTCCAAGTGTAAAAATGCCAATTTTTCTAATCCGCACCCTACCTGACACCGTAACTGTCCACATGTTCGGGTCAATTAAAGAGAGATAGAGCGCTCTTACCCATAAAAATTAAAAATGTTGGCTGTAGCACAACTCTGAAATCGGTATTGCTAAATCATGGCGATGCCCTCTTTTGAACGGAGCCTGAAGCGCTTCACAGGGAGTTTTTCATATGACTGTAGGAGTCGCTTGGGAGCAATTGGGCTCACAGGCGGGGGAGGATGCCCTCCGCCGTTTGATCAATGAGTCGCCACAGGATTTTTTTGGCGACGTTGCCCGACGCAACATTCACTGGTTCGATGCCGAAGCGCAACAGTGGGTGAATTTTGACCTCGCGGCGCAATGCTGGGCAGGATTTGCAGCTGATACAGGAGCCGTCGTCCCTCGCGGCGCGCTTGCAGACGGCGCAAACCCATGGAGCACGGTTCTTGATAGCAGCCAAGCACCCTATTTACGTTGGTTTGTCGGTGCGCAGACTAACGCCTCCTTTAATGAGATCGACCGCCACGTGTTGCAAGGTCGTGGCGACAATAAAGCCCTGATTTTTGAAGGAGACCGCTGGGACCCTTCAAAGAATGGTGGCCGAGGCGGTCCGGTTACCGAACAACAGTTCAGCTACCGAGCGTTACTCCTGGAAGTCGTCGTTCGAGCTCGCGTCCTCACCAATCTTGGGCTGAAGACCGGCGATCGTATTGCCTTGAACATGCCCAACATCCCAGAGCAGATTTTTTACATTCTCGCCGCACAGCGACTGGGCATTATTTACACCCCAGTATTTGGAGGCTTTTCCGCCAAAACACTCTCGGACCGCCTACATGACGCGGGCGCCAAGGTCGTTATTACTGCTGATGGCGGCTACCGAAACGCCGAAGCAGTGCCCTTTAAGAGTCAGTACACCGACCCCGCTCTAGACAATTACGTCCCTAGAGAGGCCGCACTTGAGGCCCTGTCCCAAACCCTCAGGAACTACCCGGATATGGCGGACAGCCAAGCGCTGCTGGCGGCTGTCAGCAATGCACTAGCAGGAGAGATCACCCTAGAACGTGCCGACATTATGCGCGAACTTGGCGGTATTTTGGCCGAAATGGGCAATATCACCCCGGAAATCAGCGCCAAGCTACGCACGGAAGTTGCCATAGCATTATCTCAGGTAGGTCACGATATCAGCAAAGTAGTGGTGGCCCGATACACAGGGCAGGAAGTCATTGAATATGATCGAGATGCCTACTCAGACGACTTGGTAGCAACAGCCAAACAGGAGTTTTTGACCGAGCTGAAAGCCGAGGATATGGCCTATTTTGAAGCTTTAAGCGACACCGAGTTTCAAGCCACTTTGTATCGGTTGGAAGCGGTAGTTCCCGTGGAAGCCAACTGGCCGCTGTTTATCATTTACACCTCCGGCTCTACCGGCAAACCCAAAGGCGTCGTGCACACCCACGGAGCGTGGCTAGCCGGTGTCACGCATTCAATGCACGCTGTGTTTGAAGGCACACCCGACGATGTCATGTATGTGGTGGGCGATCCTGGCTGGATTACGGGTCAGTCTTACCTTATTGCAGCGCCACTCTCCATGGGCATGACCACAGTGGTTTGCGAAGGCTCACCGCTTTTCCCCCATGCAGGGCGTTTCGCGGCAACCATTGAAAGATATGGCGTCACACTATTTAAAGCAGGCTCAACCTTTCTAAAGGCCGTTATGACCGACCCGGCAAGCACTCGGGACATGGCAGCCTTTGACATGGGTTCGCTGCGTGCCGGCACCTTTTGCGCGGAGCCCGTGTCGCCCGCGGTTCAACAATTTGCCATGGAAAATATCTGCTCACATTACATCAACTCATATTGGGCGACGGAGCACGGCGGCATCGTTTTCTCATGCCACTCTGGCGGTTATAAAGACCTCCAACCCGATGCCAAAACCTGGGCGCTTCCATGGATACAAGCGCAGGTAAGGGTCGCGGAATCCGCCGGCGAAGATGGCGTATCGCAATGGCGTGAAGCCGAAGTGGGCGAAAAAGGTGAGTTAGTGATCACTAGCCCCTATCCCTATCTGGCGCATACGCTCTGGGGCGATAAGGAGCACTTTGGAAGCGAAAGTTGGTGCGGGGATGTCGACCGATTCAAAGCCGTGTATTTCGATCGCTGGAGTGACGGCTATAGCTACACGCAGGGTGATTACGCCCGACGTCATGAAGACGGCGGATTCACGCTTCACGGCCGCTCTGATGACGTTATCAACGTGTCAGGGCACCGAATTGGCACCGAGGAGATCGAGGGCGCCATTCTGCGAGACAAAACGCTGAGGGAAGACTCACCATTAGGCAACGTCGTGGTTGTGGGCGCACCTCACGATGAAAAAGGCGAAACCCCCGTCGCTTTTTTAGTCGCGGCTCCCGGCCGCAAATTAAATGACGATGATTTCAGCCGCTTACAGGGTCTTGTTCGCAGTGAAAAAGGCGCCACCGCAGTGCCATCAGACTTTCTCGTGGTACCTGCATTTCCCGAAACTCGTTCGGGTAAATACATGCGCCGCACCCTGAGAGGGCTGCTTCTTGATGCTCCGTTGGGCGACACCTCAACTTTGAAGAACCCTGAGGTCGTCGACGTGATTAGGGATGCCATCAGCCAATGGCGCGATCACGGCGCACTCGCGCAAGCCCGACAGATTGTGCAAACCTGGCGCTACATCAGACTCGAAATACACCGCCTGACAGAGAGTCATACCGTTGCCTTGCTGGCCATTACTAACCCGCCGGTAAACGCACTGAATGAGCGGGCACTCGATGAACTGCACACAGTTATTCACCAAATAAAACATCAAAGCGATATCGACGCTTTGGTTGTGACCGGGGCACGCGGCACTTTTGTTGCAGGCGCCGACGTCAAAGAGTTGTTAAAGATTGGGGAAGTTGGCGATACCGCCTCTGCATTAACGCCTCCCCACGCCGCTCAGGCTGCCTTCGCCGCGATCGAAAATCTTGATATGCCGGTTATCGCCGCTATTAACGGCCCAGCATTAGGCGGGGGTAACGAATTACTGCTGTCCTGCGCCTATGTGGTCGCTGCAGATCAGGCCACCTTCGGCCAGCCCGAGGTCAACCTCAACCTACTCCCGGGTTATGGCGGCACGCAACGTCTGACCCGTAAATTGCAAGATCGCCAAGGTGACGAGGGCGTCGCCAATGCACTGGGCATCATGCTCCGCGGCCGTCCCATCGACTCTGACTGGGCGCAGCGTATCGGATTAGTCGATGAGGTAGTACCGGTTGGAAGTGAGTCGGCCCTCAATCGAGCGATGTCCCGTTTGCGCGAGCATTTCTCGGGTAACAGCCAAATCTCCAGCGTCTTAAACCGGCACAAAACCCTTCTCGCTCAACGCGAGGAGACTTTGGTGCCTGACGGCGATATCAAAGAACACCCTGAGGTAGCGACAGCTCTGAAACAGCTCTCAGCCGGCGGCCGCGAGCATGTTGCTCAACGCATTCTTGAGGCCACCTTTATCGGTTTAGAGCAAGGCGTGACGGCAGGCCTCGATGCCGAGGCACGTTTATTCGCTGAATCGGTTTGTGACCCTGCTTCTGGTCCTACCGGAATTACAGCTTTTCTCGAGAAGCGCAGTTCGCCTCTGCCCTGCCAACCAAAGGCAGTGCCGCCTTATCCCAGCGAAGAACAACTTAGTGATTTAGAAGCCTCAGGAAACCTGCTTCCCGTAGGTGCGAGTTTTTTCCCTGGCGTGACACCCATACCCAGCTACCAGTATGGCTGGGGAGTCGCGAGGTCTGACCTTGATGGCGCACCAGAGCACGGCGACCCTAACGTCGCTGAACGCAAATTGGTGTACCCAACCCCCGCGCCGGAGGCCGCTGAGGCTCTGATCTACGTCCTTGCCTCAGAGGTTAACTTCAATGACATCTGGGCGATAACCGGCATCCCGGTTTCACCCTTCGATGCTCGGGAATCCGACGTTCAGGTCACTGGGTCTGGTGGTGTTGGCTTGGTGGTGTCTCTGGGAGCCGAGCTGGTTTCTGAGGGGCGACTATCGGTAGGTGATTTGGTCACTGTCTACTCAGGGCAGAGCGAGTTAATGTCCCCTGATCAGGGGTTAGACCCTATGGCAGCTGACTTCCGCATTCAGGGCTACGAACGCAATGACGGTTGTCACGGCCAGTTCTTGGCGGTTCAAGGGCCGCAGTTGCACCCCAAATTGAGCTCACTGACCTTCGAGGAAGCTGGGTCCTATGGCCTTACTATGGGGACCATTCAACGAGCACTATTTACCACTTTAAATATTGAAACAGGACGACGCCTGTTCGTAGAAGGTGCCTCAACGGGCACTGGCTATGACTGCCTTAGAAGCGCAACTGCTAGCGGCTTGTCGTGTCTTGGCATGGTGTCCAGCGACCAACGCGCTACTCGAGTTACTGCTGCGGGTGGTTCCCCCATCAACCGAAAAGACAGCCGCTGGCAAAATATTTTTACCGCAGTGCCAGATGACCCGAAAGAATGGCAGGCTTGGCATGAAGCTGGCTTACCCTTCGTCGCTGCTGCAGAAACCGCTGTCGGCGGCAGTATTGATTACGCCGTATCCCATGCTGGTGAAAATGCATTTCCCCGAACCTTTCAACTGCTAGGCAACAACGGGGTGCTCGCTTTTTACGGTGCATCCTCGGGTTATCGCTTTACCTTCTTGGGCAAGCCCGGCGCCTCCTCCCCGGCCACTATGTTCCGCAAGGCCGGTTTACGCCCAGGCCAAACCATCTTGATTGTGTATGGCCCAGGTGCGGAAGATGGCATTGTCGATAACGTCGCCATTGAAGCCATCGAAGTAGCCTGTCAAAACGGCGGTCAGGTGGCGGTGCTGGTAGATACCATAGCGCAGCGGGAATTCGTGAGCTCTTTGGGCTTCGGGCCCCGGGTTCGAGGCGTTGTCAGCATCGAAGAAATTGCAAAACGCTTGGGTGACGACTTCATGCCACCGGGACCTTTTCCCGGTATGCCAGACCCCTTTACCGAGTCGCTAGCTTTCCGCGAGGCGGTGAGGGAGTTTTCCGATAAAACGCTGAAGCCAATTGGATCTGCTATTGCTCCAGCATTGCGAAATACTCTGGATAAACGCGGTTTACCTGACATTGTCTTTGAGCGACGTGGCCGAGACGGGCTCGCCCTTGCTTCCGCTCTGGTAAAGCCCAATACGGGTCGCGTGGTCTACGCCGAGGATCTCGAGGGGCAGTGCTTTAGCTTCTATGCACCTCAGGTTTGGACCCGTCAACGACGCATACTTATGCCCACAGCGGAAATCCGAGGTACGCACCTCAACACCTCACGGGAGTTTGCCGAAATGCAGGAGCAGATCGCCTCGGGCTTGCTCGCGGTCCTTCCACCCACGCCCGTCACCATGGAAGAACTTCCCGAGGCTCACCAAGCCATGTGGGAGAACCGCCATCAAGGTGCTAATTACGTAGCAGTGCACGCCCTGCCACGAGAAGGCCTGAAAACCAAAGACGAGCTTTACCGAGCCTGGGCATTGCGAGATGCAGCAGAGCGCGGGGAGCAAATTACCCAAGTAGAAACCGGCTCAGCAGGAGCACTCCGATGAATGATTTTGTGCAATTCACAGACGACATGGCCAGTCAGTCAAAGTCCGGGAAAAGACTGGAAAACAAATCGATTATTTTAACTGGCGCCGCCGGGTCAATTGGTCGATTTATCACCCGGCAACTGCTCTGTGAAGGTGCAAGAGTGATGATGACAGGGCGTGATATCAGCAAGCTCGAGGAGTTTGTAGATTCACTCTGCGATGACGGTTTTAGCAGGGAAAATATGGTCGTTACGGTGGGTGATTGCGCAGACCCCGAAGTTTGTCGGCGCATCGTTGCCGATACCGTAGAGGCCTTTGGGACCATTGATGTCTTGGTGAATAACGCAGGTGCAGCAGGCCCTAAGTACACGCTGCGAGACATCCCCTTCTCAGATATAGAAATGAAAACCGCGGGATCGGACCAGACGATGTTCGACTCTGCTATGAACCTATTGGGCGCACCCTGGAACATGGCCCGAGCTGCTGCTCCGCATATGTCAGTGGGTGCATCCATTATTAACGTGTCGACCATCTTTTCGCGAACGCACTATTTTGGCCGCATTCCTTATGTAGTCCCCAAGTCTGGACTGAACGCGCTGTCGAAAGGGCTCGCACTTGAGCTTGGTGAAGAGCAAGGCATTCGCGTTAATACCGTCTTCCCAGGCCCGATTGAGTCTGAACGCATCGATACAGTGTTCGCCCGCATGGACGAGCTTCAAAATCTGGAGCCAGGCAGCACCGGTCGTGAATTCCGAGACCTCATGATTACAACTCGCGATGGCGAGGAGGGTCTTGAGTATCGTTACCCAACGCCCACAGATGTAGCGTCTTCGATCACCTGGCTGGCCTCCGGCGAATCTGCCGCCGTCTCGGGTCACGCAGTCGAGGTTACCAACGGCATGCAGGTGCCCGCTCAGAGTCGGTCTCAGCTAGTCTCGTGGCCAGACAAACGCCTAGAAGATTTGTCTGACAATATCGTGTTGATACTGGGCGGATCAGATTACGAAGAGGCGGTTACTTTTGCTGAGCGGCATACCGAAAGTGGCGCCCGAGTCTTGCTGGCTTTTAGGAACCTAGAATCAGTCGGTCATGCTAGGTCGATTATCCAAGCCCGGGAGCTTGAGTCCGTACAGCTTTCACACCTCGATCCTCTGCGCCGAGAGTCCGTCGACAGAACCATGCAATTTATAGACGACCACTTTGGCCGGCTCGATGGGGTAATTGTTCTTCCCCAGAAGAAAAATGGCCAATATGGCTACTCCATCTGCAGTGCTTCCGATGACGATGTTGAAAATTTTGTAAAGGACGAGGTCGTTGCGCCTGTTGCCTTTGCCTCAACGCTCGCGACCAACCTTAGTCGCTGGTTTGGCAAGTGCGAGCCCCCTGCGATTACCTACGTAACCAATGAAAGCGATGGTCACGGCAACTTGCTAAACGAAGTTATTCGCGCGTCAAACGAGGCGCTGATTCGGGGCTGGCGCCATGAAGATGAAACTCTGAAAGCGTCAGGAGATCTTTCGTGGTCAGTCCAGCCCAATCAGCTGGTACGTTACGATACTGAGGATAAGGACGCCCTCCCCTTCGCAGCAGACTGGGCTGCGACACTCACAAACCGAGTGCGGCAGATGGATCCGATCAACCTCTGGATTCCTAAAAATATCAAGCGGGCAACCGGTAAAGGGGCTATGCCCACATCACTGATGCGGGTTCTGCCCGGCCTGCACAAAGGTAAAACTGCGGTGATCACTGGCGGCAGCTTGGGCATAGGCTTGCAGTTGGGACGTTACCTCGCCATTGCGGGCGCACGGATCCTTCTGAGTGCACGCAGCGAAGCCAAGCTCTTAGAGGCAAAGGCCGAAATCGTTGAGGAGCTCAGCGGAATTGGCTACCCCAACGCTGAAACCCGTATTCACGTACTCGCCAATATCGATGTTGGCAATCCCGCGGCCCTTGATCAATTGCATCAGCACGCAATTGATCTGTTTGGTCAGGTCGATTTTTTAATCAACAACGCCGGCATTTCCGGTGCTGAAGAAATGGTTGTCGACATGACGCTGAAAGACTGGGATCGCACCATGGAAGCGAACCTGATCTCCAACTATTCGTTAATTCGCAAGTTCGGGCCACTCATGAAAGATAAAGGCCGAGGATCGATACTGAACGTCTCCAGTTACTTTGGCGGCGAGAAATACGTGGCGGTGGCCTACCCCAACCGCGCTGACTACGCTGTTTCCAAAGCGGGGCAGCGCGTGCTTGCGGAAATCTTATCGCGTCACCTTGGACCAGAAATTCAGATCAATGCACTGGCCCTGGCCCAGTCGATGGTGCGCGACTGCGTGGATTAGGGGATGCTCCCGGATTGTTTGATCGTCGCGGAAGATTGGTTCTAGAAAACAAACGCCTCAATCAAGTTCATGCCGCTATGATTTCGGCGGCGGCTGATGGCTATCCAGTTGAGGAACTCAGAAAGCTTTCAGCCAACGCAGTAGAGGTACTACCTTCCCACAATCTGCCTTCAACCCTCAGCCGCTTGTACACACAGGTGAAGGATTCTGGCGGAACAGGCAGTTCCAGCCAGTGCTTACTGCACATGGGTATGGCCGTGAAATTGGTAGAACGATTGGTTAACGCAGGCATTTTTACGGCGGAGGATAAGGACGAATTCTTGGGTTCTTTTGTCGATGCACCGTCCCCCTTCTTCGACAAGGAAGCTTGCAAGCGATCGGCGACTCAGATTGAGTCGGGCATTTTAAACCGGTTGCACCTGCATAAGATGCCGACGGATGAGCAAGTAGGCTTGTCAACGGTATTTCACCTTGCCGATGAGATCGTTAGTGGTGAGACCTTCCATCCCTCTGGCGGGCTGAAATTCGACCGATCAGTGACTGAAGGCGAGTTGTTGCTATCACCCAGTGAAAAAGATTTGGCGCGGCTCAGCGGCAAGCGCGTTGTCATTTTGGGCGATTGTATGCGCAATGAAATTACCGAGATTGCCAACGGTTTTTCTGCCAACGGTGTCGATAAACTCTGGGTGCTCACGCGCTCCGAGGAGACCAAAACAACATTACATCACGCCCTGGAATGTGACAGCTCGGAGAATATCGAGGTCCGCTGTATTGGCGACGATATTGAAGGCGGTTTGGACCACATACTGCGTCATGACGGTGGCTTTGATGTCATTGTGAGCAGTCCCTTTGAGCGTCTCCCCTTGAACGCGCTGGCAGGAGACCGGGGTGGCGATTGGGATCGAGTGTTATCCGATGAGCAGTTTCGGCAGCTCGTTCACCAGCAGCTTACCCATCATTTTCGTAGTGCTCGCATTGCGGCTTTGATACCCAGCTGCCAAATTGTGTTGTTAACACCTGAGACATCTCTGGCGTCAACGCGGGAGGAATTTGCCCTAGCACTCTTTGTGAAGAACTCTTTGCACGCGTTCACCGTGACCCTCGGTGTGGAAGGCGAGCGTCTGCCAACTGTCCCAGCGGTGAATCAGGTGCAACTGACGCGAAGGGCTCACACAGAAGAGCCCTCTAATGATCAGGAGCTATCTGAAGAAATGGAACGACTGGTTGCTGCCGTCATGCAGTGTTCGGTCCCCGCCCCATCGCCGAAAGAAAGCCGATACCTGTCCAAGATTTTCCGTGGCAATGCGGTCACCGTATGACGACGATCGAGCTTGAAATAAAACAGGGGCTGAAAAGGCCCCTTTTTTTTAACCCTGTAAGCGAAGAGATCGTTTAGGTTTCAAACTCATGGGCTGGAGGGGCACAGGCCTATGTAGTAATCAGAAGATCCTTGCAGACCGTTAGCTCACGACCCGCTCAGTCTGCATGTCAGCTCAACCAGTGAATGGCGAGAGAACGGAACAATCTAGCCTAAATGTTTTGGGTTTAGCGCCATTACCCCCACACCAAAGTGCTAGCAGCTATTCAGATTTTTCTAGCTGCACAACACAGCGTTGCTCGCCTAAAAACTGCTCGACGTCATCATCGTATTCAAAGTTTTTACGATAATCTGCCATGTAGCCGCGCGCGTGATCGCGTAGCCGTTTGCGCTGCAGAGCCGCACAGTAACGCCTTACATCCTCTACGGTTTCCAGAATGAGCGGGGGTACAGTCACGGTTTCACCCTTCGCGTTTTTGGCGACCATGGTGAAATAACAGGTATTGGTGTGTCGTCGAGCACCCGTCTGTATATTTTCCGCCACGACTTTAATACCCACCACTAGGGACTTAGTTCCCACATAATTCACTGAGCCCATCAGAGATACCACCTCTCCAACCTCCACTGGCTCGAGGAACTCAACCGCATCGACACTCACCGTGACGCAATAATTACCGGCATGCTTACTAGCACAGACGTAAGCGACCTTATCCATTGTGGACATGAGCGTGCCACCGTGGACCTTGCCACCAAAATTTGCATATGAGGGAACCATCAGCTCGATAATTGTGCGTTGCGAATAAGAAACAGGGTGGCCTTCTGGCATGGGCGTCTCCATAGGCATCGAAAGAGGATATGGGTGGGGGGCTTGGCGTGCCTGTAATGCTGTAAATACGCTAGGGCGACAGGCTTGGACCGCCAAGCTCGGCTTAAAACAACGGCCCCTAGCGGGTCCGCTGACTGGGACAACGGTGGCGCCCAACGTCGAAACCCCGCAGTGCCCGATGCTTCGTCTTTCTGCCAGTAACGCGCTTACGCCACATCGTAAAAGACCGTTTTTTCATCTCACTACGCATAAGGTCAATAACCTCAGACTCGTCGAGACCGTACTCGGTTTCGATGACTTCAAAGGGCGTTCTATCCTCCCAAGCCATCTCAATCACGCGGCCAATATCATCATTCGAAAGTCGATCCCGAAAATTACTCAATGTAGTGCTCAACGCCTAGGCTGCCTGTTTCCCCTGTTGTACGGGGCTTGGCCGCTAAAAGTTCTCATTTCTCAGGGTTTTTGAATTGTAGGGCTGTATACCCCATTAAAGTTACCGAAAATTCCCGGTGTAAAAGCAACAATTTCCCTCTCGCCTAATTCTTCAAAGCAGCAATTTGCGCAAATCTAATAAGGCGTTATCTACAAACGACACCAGCGGCAAATGGGTGATCATAGTTCGCCAAAAATGTGTGCCCGAAAGCCGCATTTGGCTAAAATACTCTGTCACAATTTTCGACAAGGTCTTTCCCAATGGCGTCAGTTTTTTTTCAAATATCAATGGCAATTTTGTTGGTCTTTCTCACTGCGTGCTCAGACTCCAATGACCCCGCACCCACACCACCGCCGACTCCGGAACCTCTTCCCGAGCCTGAGCCCGAACCCACGCCTTTTCAAGTGCTTTACGATCAGGGCGTCGACCAATATTTGGGCCTGTACACACCAATGACCTCGGAAGTCGAGGGCGACATCGTTCAGCACACATTTGGTGCTGGTGATGGTCCACTTTGCCTTGTTGGTGGTGAATATACGATGGCAACCCGAGAAGGATCTGCCGACGAGTTAATGATCTTTTTAGAAGGCGGCGGTGCCTGTAACAGTTTACTTTGCCAGGCGACTCCCAGCGCCAGTCCTGGCATGCCTACCTTTGGCATTCTCAACCCTGCGTCCTCAACCAATCCTGCGGCTGATTTTAATGTTGCGTATCTACCCTATTGCGATGGCTCGGTATTTTCAGGGGATGTCGATATTGACGACGATGATGATGGCACCGTCGATCGCTATCATCGAGGGCTGAAAAATTTGTCTGCGTCGATAGACGTTATAGCCTCCAACTTCCCTGCACCAACGCGAATTTTGTTAACCGGTAACAGCGCCGGTGGTTTCGGAACTGACTACATGTTGCCGCTGGTTCGAAAGCTTTATCCAGACACGCCGATCGATCTTGTCAACGACTCGGGCGTAGGCATTTCAAGGCCGGGGTACGTCGACTTCGTTAGCCAAGAGTGGAACGCAACCCGATTTATTCCTGAAGACTGTGATACTTGCATCAGTCCTGAAGGACACACAACGGGGTATCATATTTTTCAGCTGGATGAAGATCCCAATCTTCGAATGGGGTTCCTGAGTACCAAGCAAGATTCTGTTATTGCAGATGTCTTCGTGGGTATTGGTGGCGAGGCCTTTGAAGCCGCACTCCTTCAGGAAATGGCCGTCCTCGAAGAGGCACACCCAGAGCGCTTTCACAGTCTTATCGCTGACGGTAACAGCCATACATTTATTCAGGCTCAGTTTGAGCGAGAGGTCGCGGGCGTTCCCGTCTATCAGTGGATTGCAGATATGTTGAGTGGCTCTGCTGATTGGCAAAGCATCTCCGATTAGACCGATTTAAAATCGCTAACGCTCCAGTAGCATCTGGCAGCGGTGTTGTCAGTCGCATCAGCGCACAGCGTCGAACAAAACGGCGCTGAGCCCAGTCTTATAATGACGCCGACTCGCGGTATTACAAGGCCCTAGCAGATGCCATACCGTTGGTCGGCACCGCCCCCCCAGAAACCCATCGGGCAGACAATACCGGCTGATGGCTCAGCGTTCATGCGCACCCTTCAAAGCTTTGCGTCGTGAAAGATGTTTTGCACATCCTCGCAGGCATTTAATAAGCCCAAAAGCTTTTCAAATTGCTCGAGCTCATCGCCACTGATTGGGGTTTCCCCTTTAGGGACGAATTGGATTTCGTCCACTTCAAAATCAACACCGGGGAAAGTTTCTGTCAAGGTATTGCGCGTCTTAGCGTATTCGGTATGCGGTGACAGCACCGTCAGCATTCCGTCATCATTTTCGACATCAGTGACATCCACATCTGCCAGCAGCAATGCCTCAAGCACCTCGTCCTCATCTCCAGAGAAGACAAACACCGCAGCATGATCAAACATATGCGCGACAGTGCCGGGGGTTCCCATTTTACCTTTACCTTTAGTAAAAGCTGGCCTGACATCACCAATCGTTCGATTAGCATTGTCAGTCAGGCATTCCACCAGCAGCATAGTGCCGCCGGGGCCAAATCCTTCATAACGGGCTACGTGATAATCCTCACCCACACCCGACTCAGCCTTAGCGATCGCTTTATCAATAACGTGAGAAGGCACCTGATCTTTTTTAGCGCGATCAATCAGTGAACGCAGCGACAGGTTAGCCGCCGGATCCGTTCCACCAGCTTTTGCGCTGACATAAATTTCGCGACTGTAGCGCGAGTAGACAGCTGTCTTTACAGCGGCAGTTTTTGCCATAGACAGCTTGCGATTTTGGTAAGCGCGACCCATTCAGGACTCCAAAAAAATATTACAGAGATTAGTTTACCGCGAAAATCAGGTCATCGAGCACTCGATAGCGCTTTAAAATTAGGTTGAGGAACGCGACATTAACCAGACTGCAGCACCCACAGCAATGCCACCCAGCAGTTGCAGGGGTGCGAAAGTAGCATTCAACACAGGTACAGAAATCAATGCCGTGAAGAGTGGAATCAGGAACAGATAGCCGCTTGTAACCGCAGCACCACCCAACCGTAGCGCAGTAAACCAAAATCCAAACGATAAAATCGACGCAGGAATCACAAGCCAAACAAACAGAAGTATGTCACTGATCAGCACAAAATTTATGCCCGGTAAATCCAATGCCAAAGCGATGATTAGCACCTCAGCACCGCCAACAAGCATCTGCCATGCATTAAGACTCCAACCCGTTATGGTCAACCCCGATGTCTTGGTGAATACCGTCGCAGAAGCCCAACAAGCTGCACCGACTAACGCCAGCGCAAACCACTGAAGTTCGCCGATACCCGCCTGATTCACGCCTGAGCCAATGATTAACGCAACGCCCAACATACCAATTGCCAACGCGATCAATTGCTGAAGGGGTGGTAGTGCCCGGTTCATAACAGCCAAAATACCGGTTACCCAAATAGGCATCGTTAGGGTTAAAAGTGAGATTGTCGCCGCGCTCAGGTGCTCCATTGCGATAAAGCCAGTACCAAAGAGCACCCCTGTCTGAAGGGTCCCAACGATTAGCACACCAACGACATCAGATATGTTTTTGGGCGTCTCAAGCTGGCCACGCAAAAACAACCAAAAAACGGCCAAGAGACCCGCCAACGTGAAACGGCTAGCCACTAGAACAAGTGGGTGTACGCCATCATTAATAAACAGCTTTGAGACCACAAAAGCCGACGCCATCAATAAGGTGGAGGCCAGCAGCAACCAATAATAGCGCTGGGGTGCCACGCTATTTTGACTCGTTTCTTTGCCCAAGACGCTCTATAAAAAAATGATAGCTGGTAGGAAAAACTTTCGTTAGCCAGTGCATTATACGGGCATCCCATCCCACGAATATTCTGGGCGTGCTGACCGCCGTCCGTCTCAGTATTATCTCTGCCGCCTTCTCTGGGGTTGTTTTAGCAGCCTGTCGAAACTGGGCATCCCGCTCTTCGGCATTACTTAGCGCCCACTCGCCGTCGGCGCGAGCACGTTTTGCAATATTGGTAGCCACTCCACCAGGGTGCACGCAACTCACTTTAATGGAGCTGTTGCGGTACTCTGCTTGAAGCGCCTCGGTAAAGCCCCTGACGGCAAATTTCGCCGAGTTGTAGGCGCTCTGACCCGCCACACCAATCATGCCGAATATGGATGACACGTTGACCAAATGCCCCACCGGCGCAGCCTGCAGTAAAGGCAAAAAAGCTCGAGTTGACCACACAACGCCCCAAAAATTGATCGCCATTAACCACTGAAAACTCTCCTCGCTGGCGTCGGCAAAAGGCGCAGCATAGGCAACCCCTGCGTTATTAAAAACGGCGTCGATACTAGTGGTTTCGGCAGCCACTGCTCGCCCCCAAGCCACGATGGCATCTTGATTGCCACAATCAACGACCTCAGTATGCACAGCCGTCTTTACTACATTGAGGCCTTCGAGCGTCGCTTCTAGCCGACCCGAGTCGACATCACACAACCATAACTCGCATCCCATCGCATTTAATTGCTGGGCTAGGGCTCTACCGATGCCATCACCCGCCCCTGTGATTACTGCTTTTTTTCCCGAAAAATAACCCGCCGCCATGCTGCTCATCCAAATACGATTTTGCAGGTACACTAGGCTATGGCAGGATCCGGCACAAGCTTTGTACGTCGGGGCAATCCCTGTACTCACAGTCAGGTTTGATTGCTGCAACACCCGCACACTTCAACTTTGCATGCGAGACAGGAGCGCTAAAAACATTGATTTCTGCTGACGAAACTTTTGACGGCACCTGGCCGTTCGCGCCCCACTTTTCGACCACGGCGGGCTTTAGGCAACATTACATTGACGAAGGCCCGGAAGACGGTGAGGTGCTTGTATTGCTTCACGGGGAGCCAACTTGGGGCTACCTGTATCGAAATATGATTCCCGCTCTGGCCAGCAAGTATCGGGTCATCGTTCCCGATCACATGGGTTTTGGAAAATCTGCAACACCCCAAGATAGAGAATACACATTACGCTCCCACGTCGAAAACTTGGAATGCCTTATTGATGCGCTGGGTCATAAGGCCATCACTTTCGTGGGCCAAGACTGGGGCGGCCCAATGATCGGTGCATATACCGCACGTAATCCTGAAAAGGTCCAAAGAATTTTTCTAATGAATACCGTTCTTGGATACGGTGGCGGTAAAGCAAGCGGCGGCAAAACACCCTGGTTTCAATGGATCGAGAAACATGCCAGCAACGGAACTCTGGAGGGTATATTGGGTGAAATGGGCAGTACAGTACTGTCGGTGATGAAGATCATTGGCTTTCAGAACTCTGCGGGGGTTACTGACACCTGGATCCATGCTTATTCGGCGCCGTTCCCAGACAGAGAAAGCTGTATTGGGGCCATTAATTTTCCACTAGACATCCATGAAGGACGCTTTCTGTCCTTTGTTCGGGAAACTCTCGAACAAGGCGACATTGCAGCTCTGCGCAGCAAACCTGCAATGCTGGTGTCAGGCGATAAAGACTTCGGTATTGCCAAGGACCATGCGGTAAGCGACTTCAAAGGGCTTTTCCCCCAAGCACCTATCGTAAATGTCGAGGGCGTTGGCCATTTTTGTCAGGAAGATATCCCAGATACACTGGTCGCCCTAATCGATGGGTTCGTACAATCTAATCCCTGAACATTACTTTATCCGACAAAAGAGACTCACCACATGACAGCTGCTATCACGCTCCTAGATGGAGGCATGGGACAAGAACTGATTCGCCGCAGTAGCGCGGCAAAACCACACCCTTTGTGGTCGCTGCAGGTCATGATGGACGAGCCCGAGCTTGTTGCAAACGTGCATCGCGATTTTTGCCTAGCAGGAGCTCGAGTAATCTGCCTCAACACTTACTCTGTTACGCGCCACCGACTACAAATGGGCACCGCACTTCCCGATCTACCTGAGTTGCTGAAACACGCCGGGGACCTAGCCCGGGCCGGCATTCATGCTTCCGGGCGCAGCGGCATCGATGTCGTTGCCTCACTACCCCCACTGACTGCGTCTTATTTAAAGCAGAGTCCACTCAGCCCGGTGCAAATGAAAGACGAATACAAAGAGCTGATGGAATTACAGCGCAATCACGTTGACGGATTTTTAGCAGAAACCCTGAGCTCAGTCGCTGAGGGGCAAGCGGTATTGTCGGCAGCACAGGAAGCAGGCACCGGCGTTCATCTTGCGTTCACTGTTCAAGATGAAGATGGCACGCTACTGCGCTCTGGAGAATCGTTGGAGGATGCGCTGCGCGCTTGCACACCGCTGAACCCCCTATCGATCATTCTAAACTGCTCCGTCCCCGAAGCCATCGATCAGGGACTACCGCTTTTGGCCACAGTTACAGACACCTTCGGTGCCTACGCCAATGGCTTTCACTCCATCACTGCCCTAAAGCCCGGTGGAACCGTGGATGTGCTGACAGCGCGAGAAGAACTAACGCCTTCGGTATACGCCGATATGGCGCTGCAATGGATGGAGCTAGGAGCCTCTATACTGGGAGGTTGCTGTGAGGTAGGTCCCGCGCACATCAAGGCCCTAGCAGACGGGATTGTCGGAAAGCGCCGGCAGCTATCTGGACTCCCGGCGCAACCCTAGCAAAGCACTGCGTCTACTTTTGAAGCCAACTATTGCACCAGCCGTTGGCATGTACCCGTTTACCTGCAAAAATCGGGCACGCACCGTACTCGCCGTCGATCGCCTGGTAAATCGCACAGCTGGTACATTGCTGTGCTGCGCCTCCGGGCCCCGCTTTCTTCGCCCACTTAGCCGTGTCAACGGTCGTATGGTCGGCAACGTACCCTAAGGCCGTCGCAGTCGGATCGTCTGCTGCCACAACTGGGCCCTGCGCGTGCGCAAATCTAGCAATGAGTAGCGCCGAGGAAGCGGCTGCAGCGCCTTTAATAAAGGTTCTTCGGGAAGTGTTGTGTGTCATAGCTGACTCCTGATTATTTTGTTTACCCTCACTTTACGCAGGGACATTGCAGACAGCCTCATGCCGTCTAGCTTCTGTCCCATTGCACTCCGCGAGGCCACCAGCCTTTCATGGGCCATTCCAATGCCTCCGCCGCGCCAACGACCCTAACATTCCAGCCCAGCGCAGCCCACAATATAAACAAAAAGAATGTTTATTTATTTTTACATGCATAATATTGAATATTAACAATTGTTAATGATGGTCCAAGCTGAAAAACGCCTCGTAAAGGCTCACAATACTTCAAGTAAATGAACCTTTGGAAAAATTATTATGAGTAACTCAGCTTCGGATTTATTAACAGTAGCCATCGGCGCCGCAGTAATAGCCCTGCCATTATTGATATCAACAATTTAATAACTATTGCAACATATAGCGTCGATAACCCTATCGTCGCACAGGGCTTAAAACACCCAAAGGTCAGGCTGCTGCAATATCGTCCATTACCGGGCAAGGCATTGAATTTCTTGTGCCATTATTTTATTGCCAGCTAGGCTCAAGTTTTCTGCGAAACGGTCGCTACTTCTATTGAACTGGATGTTAATCGTTGTACCGAAATGTGGAGCAGGACATGCCTTGCATATTTAATGGGGTCCCGAGCAGAGTGTTGGTGTTGGTCGGGTTGTTGGCAGTTGGTGGATGCCAGCACTTCGCCCAGGGCAATCGAACAGCCGATTACCCTATTAGCAAGCAATTCCCACAAATTTACCAGCAGCAGCTGCAGGCCAGTGCGCATTGGCAACTGATCGCTCACAACGAAGCCCAGTTATTGGTAACGCGGTTTGAGGACGCACCCTCGCTGCAACTTACCCCGGTACAAAGCAATGGCAATAGCGCATTCCACCGCGCCTACCATGACTTCCTAGCCGAAGGCCTACTTAATGAAGGTGCGCTTTTATATGAAGCGGGGGAAGATGCAAAAGTAGAATTCAACATCGAGGTCCTCGATTTCTCAACGCGTAGCCAACTGAACCTCCCCCCAGGCTTTATCTCCAGTACCGTTTTATCGGCATACATTATCGGGCATGCCGTTGAAGCGTGGTCGAACCCTGCGGCCTTGCTTATACCTGCGGCTATTGGAGCCGATTTTTACCAGTACATGAATGCTGACTCGGCAACACCAAATACAGAGATCATACTCACGACGCGTGTTCGACAGGATGCACGCCTGGTTTACAGCCATTCTTCCATCTACTACTTGCGCACTGCCGACACCGGACTGTACGAGGGCGGCGGAGCCATAAAGGTCCGGGGGCCTGTCGTTTTATGACTACCAAGAGGCGCAATATCGTTTTCTCCGCCGCCCGGGCTTTGGTTCTTGCCCTTGTAATCGGAAAACTTGCAGCCTGCAGCAACTACTACGGCGGCAATGCGGCGAGTCGAGCCATTTACTCAACACAGCAGGAATCGGTCGATCTTCGTGCCGAGGTTGAAACGGCATGTGCGCAACTCATTCGCGCAGCGAAGCACACCAATAAACGCAACGATACTCTGCTGATTGTCAGTTTCGCAGACTTGAGTGCGCTCGATCAGTCCTCGAGGCTAGGGCGACTTATGGGGCAAGACTGCAGTACAGAGTTCGTTAGCCACGGCTATCAGGTCACAGAACCCCTGTTCGCAGACGCGCTTTACATAGATCCGTCTCATGGTGAACTGATGCTCTCACGCAACCTTGAGGTTCTTGTGCAAGATCACCAAGCTACCGCCGTAGTGGTCGGCACCTACACCCTAGGCAGAGACACAGTTTATGCCAACGCGCGGATGATTCGATCTAGAGATGCTTTAGTACTGTCCGCCGTTTCGTTTGAAATTCCACTGACGCGTGAAGTGAGTCAACTGATTGCTCAGGGACCTCGCTGACTCGTCATAAAAATTCACTGCTGTTGCCCGCTATCTGACACTACCGCGAGCTTTAACCAAACGCCAATTGGGCACCCAAGGTTGCGCATACGCTGCTGGGGAATCACCTTGATGCTCCCATCCGCGACAGTGATTCATTTCATGCTGCAGCACATCCGAATCGACTGGCGTCAGTACATGTACCTCGCAGGTCACGCGCTGCCAGCGAGCCCTTCTAATGGCACAGGCGTTACTGCGGTTATCGCCGCAAACAGACGTTATTGCCCGCTGCGAAGCATACTGCGTTATCCGTATATTGGCTTTGAGAAGGTCCGGACACAACTCATTGCCCGCTGCCACACAAATCTCTGAGCTCGGCTTGTGTGACAAACCAATCAACAAAAGAACCAGCGACAAGCCACTGAAAAAGATGACCCAATTAGGGCTTACCCAGCTCGGCGGCGGCTCATTAGATTTCGGCATACCCCGACCTACCCTGATGAGGTCTTATGGGCTCGCACTGAGTCAAGCCACGGCGCGCGTAACACAGCCTTTCCTTTACCCCACTGATTTAACCAACCACGGAAAGCTAGCAAGTTCATGTTTGTTCCCTGCAGTCTTTACATGACAAATACTCGACGACACTGTCCATCAAATAAACAGACACCAGACACCAGACACCAGACACCAGACACCAGAAAGTAACATCGCAACAAAAAATGACAAGGATTGATGACAACATCCCCGCCATGGGTCAGCATGATCACCAACTGTATTGTTTACATAGGACTGAGTTCATGCGCATCGACAATAAAACAGCGTTAATAACCGGCGGTGGTTCAGGTTTGGGAGAAGCCAGCAGCTTACGGCTGGCAGAGGAGGGCGCACGGGTTTTTGTGACTGACATTTCTCAAGAATCCGCAGAACGTGTCGCTCAAACCATTCGTGATTTTGGGGGCCAGGCTTCCGCACTGCACCATGATGTGACACAAGAATCAGACTGGTCACGGGTGCATGATGCGATAGCTGCGGAGTGTCAATCGCTGGACATACTCGTCAACAATGCCGGCGTTGCGTTCTCCGGCAATATCGAGGAGACCTCTCTTTCCGACTGGCGGGCTGTCAACAGCGTAAACAGCGATGGCGTATTTTTAGGCATGAAAAACTGCTTGCCAATGATGACCAAGCCCGGGGGCTCTATCATCAATATTTCATCCATTGAGGGCATCATTGGTGATCCAAATCTCATTGCCTATAACGCCAGCAAAGGGGCAGTTCGACTCATGACAAAATCCGCTGCGCTGCATTGCACTCAGGCAGGCTATGGCATTCGAGTAAACTCCGTTCACCCAGGCTTTATTGAAACCCCGATGGTGGCCGAGGGTATTGCCGCGATGGGCGACGCTGCTGAGGAATTCCATCAAAGGATTCTTGCCGCCATTCCTATGGGACATCTTGGACAAGCCATTGATATTGCCAATGCCGTACTCTTTTTGGCCTCTGATGAGTCACGATATATGACGGGCAGCGAAATGGTCATCGACGGTGGCTACACGGCGCACTGATCTCAGACGATAACGTCGGCCTAGCATCGCAAGGGTCGGTGTCAGCCGCCCCCGCGCTGCCGCAATGCGACCCGCCTGCTAAGCGGTCTCCAGGGTAAGCCTTATTGGAGAAGCTAGCTCAAGGGTTCGAACGACTCCCTGTTACCTGGCCAGACCGCATTCCTTGAGCCAGCCCGCCATATCCCGGGCCGTCATTCGGGAAATATCCGGCATAAACGCGCCAAAGATCTCGTTCGCATGAACGGTACCCATGGCTTGCCGGCACTGAGATAACACGCCCGCTCGTTGGAGCAATCGATAGAACGCAATACCCTCGTCCCGGAGAGGGTCACACTCGTTAACACTGATCATAGTCGGCGGAAAATCTGCGACGTCAGCTTCGGCAGCAAAGCCGGGCCACGCCATCGGGTCTTGCGCTTCCAAGGCCTCAATTCCGTATGCCATCGTAGGGTGATTATTGGCCACACTGATCAGCACACCTTCATTCTCAAGGGACGACGGACAGGCCTCTGAAGGCCAAGCTCCAAGAATATAAGGACATAGCGCATAGAGGCCCACAGGCTTTACCGACACATCTTCAGCAATCAGACGCATGGTAGTTGCAATGGCTAAATTGCCGCCCCCACTTTCACCGGCAATCATGATTTGATCACCATCAATACCCAGTGCGCCTTGCTGCTGGGTGACCCAGTGATACCCGGAAACACAGTCATTCAACCCAGCAGGATATGGCGCCACCTCTGCCACTGAAGAAGGGCGCAGGGAGTTGCGAAAATCAACCATAACAACACAGAGGTTCTGGTGCGCAATTGTCTTACCCCAAGCCCGATAGTTTGGATCCAAAGCCGACAAAATAGCCATGCCTCCACCATGAATATAGTAAACACAGGGCAGTATCTCATCGGTATCCGGGCGAATAATTTGCAGATTAATGGTGTTGCCATCTGGATGAGATACCAATGACTCAGTGGTTATTCTTAGACCCTTTGAAGGCATAACATCTTCATTGTCTAACATCCCTAACAACTCTGACATTGCCTCCTCAGCAGCAAGTGCCTCCGGGGTATTTGCAGCGGCTAACGCTTCCTCCCGCGTCGCCACATCTGCAGCTTGGGATAACATGGGTTCCTCGAACCCCGCTAACAGCCCGCGATTGCGCATATCGAGTCGGTCGTCTTTCATAGGATCGTAAGTCATACTTCTTTAACTCTAAAAGGGGCTATTGTTGAGCCCGCCGAAAAAATCATTCGATACTAAAACCCGGATAACCCTGCGCTTGAATTTCGTCACAAAGCTCACGGTAAACGTGTGCACCTCCAATATAGGAGAGCAAACGCCGCTGCTTGCCCTCGATATTGGCACCTGTGTACCAGGAATCAATGGTCATCATGAGCGTTTCATTGGCCACTTCGTCGTGATGTTGCACCCACTCCTCCTCGCGTTCAGCGGTGGGCTCCATGGTCGACTTGCCGGCGTTCACGACATTTAAAATGGCATCTGTTACCCAGTCTACTTGTTGTTGCGCACAGGTTTGAACGTTGCAAAAAGCCGCTATCGGTGAGAGTGGACCCCCAACAAGAAAAAGGTTCGGAAACCCATGCACTTGTAGCCCCAAGGTCGTGCGAATGTCATCGCGCCACAAGGCGGTCAGCGATTTTCCGTCACGACCTTCAACGCCCATGCGCGAAAGGGTACCAGTGCCCGCGTCGAAACCCGTCGCCATGATTAGGGCATCGAGGGGGTATTCTTCACCTCCTACCACAAGGCCCCGTTCCGAAAATCCGTCTATGGGTGTCGCCTTAATATCGACAAGATGCACATTTGATTGGTTAAAGGCTTCGTAATAGCCATTTTCTAAAGGCACACGCCTCAGCCCATAACCGTGATCACGCGGGATCAGTTTTTGCGCCAAATCAGGGTCATTAATTTGAACGCGAATTTTTTCACGAACGAATTCGGTAACTTCCTCATTCATTACCGGATCTACCAAGACTTCTGGAAAGGTCCCTACAAACATACGCAACGACCCGTCTGCCCAACACTCCTCGAGAACCTCACGACGCTGCTCTATAGTGAGTGTCGCAGCATGACCTTCCTCTGCAGGATCCCAAGGAAAACCCCCAAAAGTATTGTGGACGAGCTGACTTAAACGAGGGTAATCAGCGCGCCACTCTGCCATGATTTTTTCATCGACGGCATAATTTTTCATGCGAACTGCGTATTGTGGTGTGCGTTGAAAAGACGTTAATTCCGCCACTTCAGGTGCGAGGGTTTGAATCACTTGAATACCGGTCGCACCGTTGCCAATAACACCGACCCGTAAACCCTTAAGATCAACCGGTTCTTGTGGCCACTTTGCGGTGTGATAAACCTGCCCCTGAAACACCTCCTGATTGGGAAAGGACAGGACCTTCGGTGTTGACAGCAATCCGACGCAACTCACGAGATACTTTGCGGCATAGACAAGACCGGCTTCAGTCGTCACATGCCAACGACCCTCCTGCTCTTTCCAGTGCGCAGAGACCACCCGGGTATCCAGCTCGATACTGGAATAAAGATCAAATCGATTAGCGACATGCTGTAAATAGCGCTTTATTTCAGGCTGAGCGGGGAAGCGCTCAGACCACTCCCAATCATCCAGCAGTTCCTGCGAAAACCAGTATTGATAGATATTGGCGGGGGAATCAACACGGCACCCCGGATAGGCATTCCAATACCAAGTGCCACCGACGTCAGGAGCCGACTCCACCGCTGTGACGGTCAGTCCCGCTTCACGCAGTTTATAAAGTTGGTAGAGGCCTGATACGCCCGCACCCACAACAAGCGCATCCAAATATTTATAACTCACTAACCCCTCCCCGATGACTAATTAATGGCCTTACCGCTCACGATAATTTTTGCGCTCGCTGCATTACCAGTTTCATCAACTCACCGTCTCTACTGAGAGCCATGCATGAACAAAGTATTGCGCGCAGCTGACCCGACCCCCTAACTTCTCGCTGTCAGAATTACCGCTTACCTGCTAGTTTAAGCACCAAAGAAAACAAATAGCGAAGGATTTTTACGATGCTGAATACAGAAATTATTTTTGCGCTGGCACTACTAATTATCCATGTATGGCTAGTGCCGATGGTGTTCAGCCTTGCAGAGGCAAAATGGCTTCTCGGCGCGCGCGATGAAGCCGTAGAGCTGCCAGTGTTAGCCCAGCGCGCCAAGCGCGCCGCCGCCAACTACATGGAATCATTGCCCGCCTTTTTGGCTATTGCCCTACTCCTCAAAATAGAGGGCATTGATACTGGCAGCCTCGCCCTCTACTGGCTTTCCCTGCGGGGGGTTTATCTCGTGTTGTACGTTTTGGGGACACCGATAATCCGCTCTTTTGTTTGGGCGGGCTCAGTGGTCACTTTAGTACAAATGGCGCTTGCCCTTGTCTAGCGCCAGAAAATGAGAGCCCGATGCACTTGTCACACCCGAAACTCTGAGGTTCGCCGACAGGCAACTTCTTCTATGTTTCGAGGGGTCCTAAACCTCCCAAGAGCCCCTCTCGATCACATACGAATACAAGTGACTGGACGAGCTTCGGCTCTCGGGTGACACTATCCCTACATAGCCTCAGGAGAGCCACAGTGACCGATACCTTTCAAACACAAGGACGCGGACAACGCTACGACGACATCACGCGAACCGTCGGTGACACGCCCTGCGTAAAACTTAATCGCATCGCGCCAGATCACGTAGAGGTTTACGTAAAAGTTGAGTCTTTCAACCCACTGGGCTCCGTGAAAGACCGACTTGCACTTAACATTATCGAAGCTGCGGAACGCAGCGGCCAGCTCAAACCTGGCCAAACCGTTGTCGAAGCCACCTCGGGAAATACCGGGATTGGCTTGGCCATGGTGTGCGCGGCTCGGGGCTACCCGCTGGTAATTACCATGGCCGACAGTTTTTCAATAGAGCGCCGCCGACTTATGCGCTTTTTGGGTGCCAAAGTTGTACTGACACCCAAGGCGGAAAAGGGCATTGGTATGTATCGTAAGGCGCGCCAGCTTGCCGCCGATAATGGCTGGTTTTTTGCGGCCCAATTTGAATCTAATGCCAATGCAGATATTCATGAGGCGACAACAGGCCCTGAGATCGTGGCTGATTTTGCCGATTCTCGACTCGATTACTGGGTCTCAGGCTATGGAACTGGCGGAACTGTTTCAGGCGTCGCGCGGGTACTTCGCAAAGCTCGTCCCGAATGCAAAATTATACTTTCCGAGCCCCATACAGCGACCTTGATAGGATCGGGAGAAGCTCAGGATCGCAACGACGACGGTTCACCTAATGGCAGTCACCCCGCCTGGTCACCCCACCTAATTCAGGGCTGGACACCCGACTTTATTCCCCTAGTCCTACAGGAAAGTATTGATCACAACGGCTTTGACGAGGTTCGTCCGGTTGATGCCGAGGACGGAATGATTTGGGCCAAAAGGTTGGCTACTGAGGAGGGCATACTCACCGGGGTGTCAGGCGGCTCCACCCTCGCAACCGCTATGGAAGTTGCTGCCGATGCCGAAGCCGGTTCAGTCATTTTAGTTATGCTGCCCGATACTGGAGAGCGATACCTATCAACACCATTGTTTGAGGCTATTCCCGCGGAAATGACACCCGAGGAACAGGCTCTAGCCGATAGCTAATTCGGGGACTCAGACATGATTGGTAAGATAATAGAGCTATTTTCCGCAAGCCAAGCGGAACCCGAAGCCGCGACGAACGACGCTAGGCAGTTGGCTTCCGCGGCCCTCTTAATTGAGGTAGCAAAAGCTGACGCCGATTTTAGTGACGCAGAACGCGCCGCACTCCTAAAACTTTTGCGCAGTACGTTTGATCTCGATGATGAGGGCCTCACAGCTTTAGAAAGTTTGGCTGCCGAACGATCAAGTGATGCAGTATCCCTGCACGAATTTACCCGAGTCATCGTAGACGCCTGTGAACCTGAGGAAAGATGCCAGCTAGTTGGTCTCATGTGGCAGGTCGCCTTTAGCGATGACCATCTCGACAAGTATGAAGAGCATTTAATTCGAAAAGTGGCCGACCTGTTGTACGTATCCCACTCAGATTTAATGCGTATGAAGCACCAGGCCAAACCCATCTGAGAAACTTCAGACCAATAATATTTAGGCGCAGCACAGACTCAGTTGAATTTAGACGCCTCCACGCCTTGCCGACTTAGAACAAAAACCGCCGCGAGTGGGGTTGCTCAGTGAAGCGCGCTTTAAAGGGCGGTGAGCCAAGGCGTCACAAGTGAAGTGCCCGTATAAACAGCGGCTCGCCGCAGGAAAGAATCTGCCCGGCCAAAGTATCAATCGATATCTTCAAGCGGTACTCGGGTCACAATACGCACGATAACCGGCCGCCAGGGTAACAGTCGAAACGATCGAATAAAGAAGCTCTGGAAAATACCAACACCCAACCAAATCAAGAATGCCTCGTAGCGCCAGGCGGCGAGATAAACCTGCGCTTCGCCCAACAACCCCTGACGTTCAGGTAATCCATCTATACTTAGTTGAGCTTCGCAACGCTGTGAACCGCAGTTACTCACTTCGTCATAGGTATCAAGGAGCTGGTGAATCACACCGGAGACATCGAGCAAGGGAATGACAAAGGACAGAAGACACAGAAGAATAGCGGCGAAGCCCGACCAAGCGAGCACATCACTGATACGTTTCTTTAATGCATTGGGTGCCATCGCTCTATTAAACCTTAGAACTCAACGCAAACCCGCATTGATCGAGTCCAAAAAGCGCGGCCCGGGACACAACTGCTGTTCATTCATCGAGTTAAGAGGACGGCGTGCGGTATCGAGAACATCATGCAGTTCCTCACTATCTCGCTGGATATAAAGCAACCCCGTGAGAATTTTCCCTTCCTTCGCGTAGTGGCTGGTGGCCTCTAACGCCGACTGCCGATCCTCAATATCGTAGTCATTATCCTGCTTATACAAACGCACGACTGAACCATCATGCATGCAGACTTCACAGGTTGCTCCGGAATCATAGGTCGCCGTAATTTCTTGACGCATAGGGACGAAATCGACGGGCATATCCGTATTGGCACCGCGCATGTACTCATAACTCTTGGTCGACTCACTGTGGTTATTAAACGTAACGCAAGGCGATACCACATCGAGTAATGCGAAACCGCGATGACTGATCGCTGCTTTAATAAGTGGAATGAGTTGTTGCTTATCTCCGGAAAAACTTCGACCGACAAAAGTCGCACCGATCTCTATGGCGAGACGGGCAAGATCGATGGGAGAGTACATGTTGATGTCGCCTTTTTTATTGGGCGACCCTGTATCCATCGTGGCGGAATCTTGGCCTTTTGTTAGGCCATAGCAGCCATTATTTTCAACGATATAGGTCATATTGAGGTTTCGTCGTACAACGTGTGCGAACTGCCCCAGTCCTATGGAGGCAGTATCTCCGTCTCCCGATATACCGATGTAAATCAGATCACGGTTAGCAAGGTTGGCTCCGGTAGCTACTGAGGGCATACGTCCATGAACACTGTTAAAACTGTGCGAACCCGACAAAAAATAAGCAGGGGTTTTTGAAGAGCAACCAATACCCGATAACTTAGCGACTTTATGGGGCTCTATATTGAGTTCAAAACACGCGTCAATAATTGCAGCGCTCACTGAGTCGTGTCCGCAACCTGCGCAAAGGGTCGATAAACCACCCTCGTAGTCCTGTCTGGAGCGACCCAGCTCATTAAGGGGCGCGTCGGGATGACGGAAAGCCGGCTTTACAAATGTCATGCAGTTATCTCCTCAGCAGCGGTGCGCCGCGTCAGCGGTGTGACATTGCCGTGGGTCACATAGTTTCGAATCATTCCTGCAATCTTTCGCGCTGTTACAGGCAATCCGTTGTATTCGAGTATGGGAATCAGCTTTTCTTTGGCCGGCACACTGGTTTCATTCAGCATAAGACGACGCATCTGGCCATCACGATTTTGTTCAATAACAAAGATACGATCATGCTCTTTTATAAACTGCTCGACTTCGTGATTAAAAGGAAACGATCGAATACGCATGGTATCGAGATCAATCCCCTCTTTTTCGAGAATTTCAATCGCTTCGTAAGCCGGTGATGCGGTAGTGCCAAAAAATACGGCGCCGTAACGCGTTTCCATTTCTGACTGCTTGATTTTGGGCTCTGGAACAAGGCTCTTCGCCGTCTCAAACTTTCTTAGCAAGCGATCCATATTACGGACATATTCATCGCCATCTTCGGTATAGGCCGCGTACTCGTCCCGCGAGGTTCCCCGGGTAAAGTAGGCGCCTTTATCAGGGTGAACACCGGGATATGTTCGATACGGAATACCGTCACCATCGACATCCTTGTAACGCCCGAATCGCTCTTCCATATTATCGAGGTCGGCAGCGCTGAGAACCTTACCCCGATCGTATTTAAAGTCGGCGTCAAACTCCAAAGGTGGGGACATCCATTCATTCATACCGAGATCAAGATCGCTCATAATTATGATGGGAGTCTGCAAACGCTCTGCCAGATCAAACGCCTCTACCGTCATGCTGAAGCATTCTGCAGGCGTCGCTGGAAACAGCAGCACATGTTTAGTATCGCCATGGGAGGCATAAGCAGCCATTAAAACGTCAGACTGCTGAGTGCGTGTTGGCATACCCGTCGAGGGGCCCGCACGCTGAACATCGATGAGCACAGTAGGAACTTCGGCAAAATACGCAAGGCCAAGGAACTCACTCATCAGCGAAACACCGGGACCGCTAGTGGCCGTAAATGCTCGAGCGCCATTCCAGTTGGCGCCAATAACCATACCCAGTGCAGACAGTTCGTCTTCTGCCTGAATAATCGCGTAATTTTTCTTGCCGGTACCCGGATCTATGCGCAGACGTCGACAATATTTGTCAAAGGCATCGACCACAGATGTCGAGGGTGTGATGGGATACCAGGCCGCCACAGTCGCACCGGCATAGACCGCACCTAGAGCCGCTGCAGTGTTCCCGTCCATCAGAATATTGTCGAAATCTTCAATGTGCTTGGCAAGCTTGTGGCCGCGCTCCAAGTGGATACCGATAGGGCAGTCAAAGTGAGTAACGGCGTATTGATAACCCAGCTCTAGAGCGTAGATATTGGGCGTTATCAGTTTTTCCTTCCCTTTAAATTGGTCGGCAACAAGATCTTTAAGCACGTTAAAATCAATGTTTAATAACGCCGAAAGTGCACCGACATAAATCACATTCTTAAACAGCAGCCGTTGTCGCGCATCAGTGTATTCACGCAAACAAATATCCGTGAAGGGAATGCCAAAATAGTTAACGTCATCTCTTATTAAACGTAAATCGAGGGGCTTGGTAGAGTCGTAGACAAAATATCCTCCGGACTCCACCTCAGCCACATCGCGCTTAATGCTCTGAGGGTTTACGCAAACCATAATATCGATACCGCCCCGTCGGCCTAAATAACCATCCTGACTGACGCGGACCTCATACCAAGTTGGCATTCCCTGAATGTTAGAGGGAAATATATTGCGAGGACTCACCGGAATCCCCATCCGGAAAATTGCTTTCGCAAACATACTGTTGGCACTGGCAGAGCCTGTGCCGTTGACGTTGGCAAATTTTATGACGAAGTCATTGACGGACTGCTTTGCTTGCATGAGCTTCCAGCCTTGGTAACGCTATAAAAGAATCGTTGCATATCCCATGCACCCGTGGGGCATCGTTCAGCACAGAGTCCACAGTGCAGACAGACATCTTCGTCTTTCACCATGACCCGTTTTGTTTGGGGCAACGTTTTCGAAACATACAAATCCTGATCCTCACGTTTTGCGGGACGTCGCAGGGACTGCCGCAGTGCAGGTTCAGCATCATTATTAAGAAAATTTATGCAGTCTGTGGGGCAGATATCGACACAGGCGTCGCACTCAATGCATTTGGATGTTGTGAAAACCGTCTGTACATCGCAATTTAAACAACGCTCAGCCTCTTGATAAGCGACCTCAATATCAAAGCCCAATTCAACCTCAAGCTTGCGGTCTCTGAGTGCCTTTTCCTTGCTCACGTGGGGCACCGGATAACGATCATCGTTAGAGACTTCGCTGTCGTAACTCCACTCATGTACGCCCATTTTCTGACTTACTAAGGTCACTCCGGGCGCCAAGCGGTTTTCAACGCGCTCGCCGTTTAAGAAGAGGTCGATGGAGATGGCAGCCTGATGCCCTTGAGCAACGGCGGTAATAATATTTTCTGGGCCAAATGCCGCATCGCCACCAAAAAACACTTTTTTCAAGGTGCTTTGAAACGTGGTTTTATCAACCACCGGCATGTCCCACTTTCCAAATTCGATGCCCACATTGCGCTCAATCCAGGGAAAGGCATTATCCTGACCAATCGCAATAATGACGTCATCGGCCTCAAAGAATACCTCTTCACCTGTGGGCACCAGCTCACGATTACCATCCGCGTCGTATACCACATTAACGACCGTAAAGCGCATACCTTTGAGAACGCCGTCCTCATGAACAAACTCTTTTGGCACGTGATTATTAATGATGGGGATATCTTCAGCCGCCGCATCTTCAATTTCCCAGGCAGAAGCTTTCATTCGTGAGAACTCGGAGCGAACGACGACTTTGACGTCTTCTCCACCGACTCGTCGGGCGGTGCGACAGCAGTCCATGGCCGTGTTTCCACCTCCCAGAACCAGCACTCGCTTTCTAATGCTGCTGACATGATCAAAGGCTACTGATGCCAACCAATCGATTCCCACGTGAATCGATGCATCACAAGCCTCGCGACCAGGAATATCTAAATCGCTTCCTCTAGGGGCGCCCGTTCCGATAAATACGGCGTTATAACCCTGCTGCAAAATGGACTTAAGGCTTGAGATATAAGTTTGGAAATGTTGGCGAATACCCATGTTGAGAATGAAATCGACCTCTTCATCCAACACCTCGGGTGGCAGCCGAAACGCCGGAATTTGACTGCGCATGAAGCCTCCACCTAGAGGCTGATCGTCATAGAGATCAATCTGATAACCCAAGGGAGCCAAGTCTCTGGCAACGGTCAGTGAGGCCGGTCCTGCTCCAATCAGAGCGACGCGTTTACCATTACCCTCTGCCGGTACGGTCGGTAATAAGTGGCTTACGTCATCTTTATTATCGGCGGCCACGCGTTTAAGCCGACAAATAGCGACCGCCTCTTCTTCGATGCGCCCGCGGCGACAAGCAGGTTCGCAGGGGCGATCACAAGTGCGCCCCAAGATTCCCGGGAAAACATTTGACTCCCAGTTCACCATATAGGCGTCGGTATAGCGCCCCGCTGCTATCAGGCGGATGTATTCGGGCACCGGCGTATGCGCCGGACAGGCGTACTGGCAGTCCACTACTTTGTGAAAATATTCGGGATTTTTGGTATCAGTCGCTTTCACGGCACATCTTCTTTTTATATTCCCCCGCAACCAACACTACACACCGGACTCAAGAAAATAAAGCCATGAGACCGAAGTTTATTACTCCTGTAAATCAAAACTAAGCAAACCCTAAAGCATCTAGACTGCCCATTGTAAAATTCTGATCTGCCGGTAACGCTGCGGTGTTACCCCACAGCGCTCGGTTGGCGAGGGCCGTATCAAAACCCTCGATTAACGTTAAAACCTGTCCCTCAACGCATTTAAAAATATGAAGATAGACCTGGCCATAGTATTCACCGGAGCGCGCTCTTCCTTCATTGATCGCCAACGCGACGACGGTAGCCCCATCTGCACAGAGAATGCGATGCTCGTTGCAGAAAACTATTTGCTCAGGGTCAACGCAACCAAAGACCCGAGGTAGAACCTCCTCAAAAAAACGTGACTTTCCTTGATACACCCCCGAAAGGATGTGATCGCGTGTTGGACACACGAGTGTAAAATCATCGTGAATCAATGCCCACAAACGCTCGTTGTCCCCAGATTTTATGGCGCTGTAAAAACCATCAACAATCTGTTTCATAATTGTCCTCAGCACATTTCAAACTTTGACTAGCAAGGTACTTAACCAACGGGAACTTATCTATAGAGGGAGATTTACAGTGGCCTTTGAAATTATTGAAATACTCGGGTTTGTGAGCCGTGCAAGGTAGCGCTGGGTTATCACGCTGCAAGGGCTATCGATACTGGCTGAAACGACGTTGGGATGATGGCCCTGAGATCGTCTTTGTGGGTCTCAACCCCTCCACCGCAGATGCTAAGACTGACGACCCTACCCTACGTAGGATCATGGGGTTTTGCAGTGACTGGGGATTTTCCGCGGTAACAGTTATCAACCTTTTTGCATGGCGGAGCCGACACCCTAGAGAATTAAGCACGGTTCAAGACCCTGTGGGGCCCCGAAATAATTATTGGATTAAAAAACTGTGTCAGGGCACGGAGCCTGTGGTTGCCGCTTGGGGGAACGGAGGCAGTTTGCATGGGCGAGATCAGTATGCCCTGACCAGGATGACAGAACTTTACTGTCTGGGCGTCACGCAACAGGGCCGCCCTCGCCATCCGCTTTATGCCCCAGCGACCTGCCACCTTGTAAAGGTAGACAAAGCCGCAAACTAAAACTATAAAACCCTCAATAGGCGTTCACTTGCCAAATACTCAGGCCGAGACCATTGGTGCGATCAGAGGAGATAGAAAATGCCGAATACGGTTGAAACGATAAAGGCAGATCGCGACCTAGAGACTCAACGCCAAGATATGGCCGCTACATTTCGTTGGGCAGAACGTTTGGATATGAATGAGGCCGTTGCCAATCACTTTAGTCTCGCTGTGGATGGCACCGGGACCCAGTTTTTAATGAACCCCAACCAAGTCCATTTCGGGCGTATCAAAGCCTCTGACCTCATTTTGCTCGATGCCAATGATCCTTCGGCGATGGAGGGTCCCGAGGCCCCTGACCCAACTGCTTGGGGTTTACATGGATCGATTCACAGGCTCTGCCCCCATGCGCGATGCCTAATGCACGTGCATTCCAAAGCGGCTACCGTGCTCGCAACTCTGGCTAACAGCACGTTGCCACCCATCGATCAAAATAGTGCCATGTTTTATGAGCGCCATATTGTTGATGCCGATTACGGCGGCTTGGCATTTGAGGCAGAAGGCGTTCGCTGCGCTGGCCTACTTAATAATCCAAAAATACGCATCATGGTAATGGGTAATCATGGCGTGCTGGCATTGGGCCAAACCGTTGCCGATACGTTTTTTCAGCTCTACTACTTTGAGCGCGCGGCACAAACTTATATCAGCGCCCTTCAGACAGGGCAGCCACTGCGTTTTCTTGATGACGACATCGCCAGAAAAACTGCTGAGGAGCTCGCTGCCTATCCGGATTCGGCAGATTCTTATTTGAGAGATATCAAATTGATACTCGATGCGGAAGGTTCTGACTTCCGGCTGTAACGCCGCGATCAACACGATGAGCCAGGGGGCGTTACGTACAGGAGTGCCTCGCCTGCCCCACACCATTGAAAAACCCTCACTCCCTGCACTCAATCTTCGGTATCACCTTCCTCTGCGACAGGTTTAGGGGTTTGCGCAATTCAAGCGGGCGCCGCGGTAAGTCAGCTCTGCGCCCCACATCCAGCCAAAAAAACCCTTTACAGCTGACATTGATTTTGCGCGGCACACCACGCAGATATACGCAGCGGTACACTTGAGTCTGAGCTCGCAGATGACTTTATGCCCCTAACCTCTCAAAAACTTTGCGACCCTGACCTTTAAAAAAAGGGGCCCATTATTTAGTGGTAACAACGATTATCCGCAATAGGGCACGCCTAAAATCCCCTGTACTGAATAACTCAAGTGCGTATAGTTTGCCGCTCCAATCTGTCCTACCACGTAGCCCCAATACAATAAGGTGAACAACGATCATGACATCATCTTCTTTAGAAGAAGCCATAAATCTTTTAACGCAAGAAAACTCGCCTTTTGCGGTGACAGAAGCGGTGGTCAATGGCTTGTCTCTCCCAGTGTTCGCCAATGCGCCAAAATCCCTTGCCGCATTGCTGCAACAAAGCGCAGAAGAATTTTCTGACAGAGAACTATTGGTCTTTGAAACGGAACGATTAAGTTACGGCGAGTTTGCTACGCGAGTATCGCGTTTCGCCCAAGTGCTCAGCAAAGACTTTGGTGTGAGCAAGGGTGACCGTGTTGCCATCGCTATGCGCAATTATCCTGAGTATGTCATCACTCTGCTCGCTGCGGCTTCACTGGGTGCGGTAGCAGTTCATATGAATGCTTGGTGGACAGCCCATGAACTGGCTTACGGATTTGAAGACTCGGGAGCGAGGTTGGCGGTAGTCGATGATGCTCGAGCTGAGCGACTGCAAGGTACCGCGTCCAAGTTGGGCATTACAGTGATTCGCGTGCGACCTCAAAACGCAGTGCCTCATGACTTCGATACGCTGATCGCACAATACCCCGATGCGGTTTCTCACCCCCACACGACCGATCCCGACGATGATTTTTCAATCATGTACACCTCAGGGTCTACTGGGCACCCCAAAGGGGTCATTCTCACGCACCGCAGTGTGATCACGGCGCTGTGGTCTTGGCTCATGATTCTTCCTACCTACGAAGCAATGGGCTATCCAATCCCTGCGCCTACTGATAATACCGGCCAGCCTTTGGGCCAGTCGAACTTGGTTACGGTTCCTTTCTTCCATATTTCAGGCACTAACAGTTGTTTTTTACTGACTTTAGCTGCGGGCGGAAAAGTCGTACTCATGCCACGGTGGGATCCGGCGCTTGCCGTAGACCTCATTGAATCTGAGCAAATCACCCGATTTTGGGGGGTGCCTACCATGTCCGCTGATATTCTTGAGGCGGCTGCCGCAAGTGGTGCGAGCCTGTCGTCACTGAACTCTATCGACGCTGGTGGCGCGAAGCGTCCGCCTAGCCAGGTGGGAAAAATTGCCCAACAGTTTAAGCAGGCCTCTCCAGCGACAGGCTTTGGCATGACCGAGACCAATGCCTTAGGCCTACGCTTGTCAGGAAAAGATTACATAGACCATCCTGGCGCGGCGGGTCTGCTGATACCGCCGGTTCAAACCCTGAAAATCGTCGCCGATGACGGCTCCGATGCCAAGACCGGTGCCGTGGGAGAGCTGGCACTGAAAAGCGCCGCCAACATGCGCGGCTACCTCAACAAGCCGGAGCAAACTCGAGACGCGCTGCGCGAGGGCTGGATGTTTACCGGCGATCTGGCCTACCAAGACGCAGAGGGACTGGTTTACATTGTGGGTCGCAAGAAGGACATGATTATTAGAGGCGGCGAAAATATCGCCTGCCCCGAGGTGGAAGGCGCGCTGCATCAGATCGAAGGCATATTAGAAGCGAGTGTTTTTTCGATTCCCCATGAACGGCTTGGTGAAGCAGTTGGGGCTGCGGTTTACGCCAGCACCCCCCCAACTTTATTGGAGCTGCAGGCTTCCCTCGAACAGACACTAGCTCGCTTCAAAATCCCCGAAAAAATTTGGTTTTACCCTGAACCACTGCCCAGAGGTGCCACCGAGAAAATTGATAAACGGGGCATTCGAGAAGCCTGTCTAGGTGGTGCTGTTGCGTCGTGTAGGCCCAGCAAAAACTAAACCTCGCTAGGCCACCGGCACCGACACCCGGTAAGCGTCAATACGGGCCGTTAGCGCCTCCAGACATGCCTGTCGCTCAGTCGCCACAGCGGAACTGACAAACAGCGTGTCGCCCTCTGGTCCACCTAGAGCACAGGCAATGGCCTGACGGCCGGTTTCTATGCTGTCCAAAACTGCCCCACCCTCACCTAGGCGCAGCACTGATCCCGTCGTCGGTGATGCCGCCCAGATGGCCCCTTCTGCGTCGGCACAAATACCGTCAGGTACCGCCCCCTCGGGTAATGCTGCCCAAGTACGCCGATTAATGAGCGCAGATTCAGAAGATATGTCGAAAGCTGTCAGACAGCCCTTGAAGGTTTCCGCAACCACCAAAATCGACCCTTTACTGAGCAATGTCATACCGTTGGCAAAAAGCAAATCATCTGCAGCAGCATGTACCGACCCATCGGAATCTACCCGTACCAAGGTGCCGGGCATCACAGATTCTCCGCTGGAAAGATCAAAACCAAAATTCCCCACCCAAGCTCTGCCTTGTGAATCAACCAACATGTCATTGATACGACGCTCTGCGATTGTGGACAGATCGGCATAGGGCAACAAAGCGTCAGACCCGGTCCATCGCAGCACCTGACGGTCTAGCATTGAGGCAATCAGCAAATCACCATTGGGGAGCCAGCCCAAACCCGATGGCCGTTGAGGCACGGCCACAACACGCTCAGGGGCACTGCCCGGTACTACGCGAAAAACCGCCTCGCCGTGCATATCTGAAAACCACAACGCATCCTTGTACCATCGCGGGCCCTCGATAAAAGCAAAGCCATCACAAATAGGAGATTTTTCGCGTTCCATGTGTTGTTCTCCAAAAGCTATGTGGGTGGTTTTACCTCGTACTTAGGTGCCCTTATATTTTGGTGGTCGACGCTCCTGAAAGGCGTGCATGGCCTCGGCAGCATCATCGGTCATCGACAACAATGTCTGATGCCGATCTTCTAGGGCCATGGTCGCTTCCATGGAGGACGAATCAATACCCAGATGGACTGCCTCTTTGGTCAGACGAAGCCCAAGGGGCGCCGTCGCCAATAGATCGGTGACCAAGGCTTCCACCGCCGGTTCCCTTGCCCCCGGCTCAGTAAGGTCGGAAAGGAAGCCGCGTTTATCCATTGCATCGGCAGCATAGGCACGACCGGTCATCATCATTTCAGCCGCAAAGGAGCCACCGACCAATCGTGGCAAAAGGTAGCTACTGGCCATATCAGCGCCGGTAAGCCCAATGCGAATATAGGCTGCACAAAATTTTGCGGTGCTGTCGGCGACTCGAAGATCGGCGGCGGCGGCGAGACTCAAACCACCGCCGTAGGCCGCACCCTGAACAGTGGCAATAATCGCTTGGGGGCACCGCCGCATGGCCAGGTAAAGCCGTGCAATGCGCCGTTGTACGCCGAGCAACATGCCGACCGAACGCTCGTTAAAACCCCAACCACCATCCACCAAATCAAGCCCTGAGCAGAAGTGCTTGCCTGCACCCTCCAATACCACGACACGAATATCATCCCGCGCCGCCAGATCACTGAAGGTTTGATAGAGAGCATCGACCATAGCCCCACTAAAGGCATTACCGACCTCGGGACGGTTGAGGGTCAGGGTCATCAGGGCGCCCTGCTCGTTGATCAGTACGGAAGTGGCAGTTGCTGTGGTCATGGAATCTCCGAGGAATCTGTACGAGGGATAAAAGAATTAGTGTTTACGTTACCACTGGGCGGTTACCGGTTCACCCTATCCGGGGACGGGTCATCATGCAGCGCCACTTTAACAGCCTCAGATAATACCCAGCATGAATTGCGCCCCTCTACGAGTCGGGTCAAGAGTCGGCTACAACAGACCACACGCCAGACATACACTCAACCGGGCTTTAATCGGTCCACCCAGAGCGTCTGAAAGTAGGGCTGCATGTCTTCAGCTAATTTGTGTGCCACCCCCGGCACATTCGGAGTAGGCGCCGGAGAGGCGGAAAATCCTGTAGATGCCCAGACCGACTGATACCAGTGCTGGGCCCATACGCCATCGCTGGTGCGAGGTCCCAAGGGCCATGCCGTCATTTCTTGTTCGCGCCACGGCACCTCAAGGGCCGAACATAATTTCTTGAGCAACACATGAGGGTTGGCCAACACATCGGCACCATCGATCACCGTAGGCCGCCTGCCGGTCAATTCGCTGATGGTCTGATACAGCTCCCACTGCCGAACAATGCCGATATCATCCGAAGTCACCGTCGGCATTTTATTGAGGTAAGACGCAATGACCGCCGCGGGATCCCGGATCAGAAATACGTGATGCATTTCTATCGCCCAGGACAAATCACAGGCGGCAGGCATATGGTGGGTCATGTGTTTCTGATAATAAATGGGCGCCGGCTCGTCAGATACTAGGCCTGCAATTACCTCACTTCGGCAGGTGGGCTGAGACTGCAGAACGGCCTCGCGGCAAGGATGATCTGCGCCACTTTCCGCCAGATAACACGCATAAAATGGTTCGTCGATCACCGCGCAGTCGGCGCGGTTCTCCCAGGCACGCATCATGGCCGTGGAAATATTCCGTGGCCCCGACCACATGGCAATGCGAAGGGTCACTCAGCGTTCCCTTGTTGGTGCCGATCGACCTCGTGGTTGAGCAGGTCCCGATACAGTCCTTGCAGCCGGTCCACCATGGGCCCGCGCCGGGCATCGCCGATCTCCCGACCATCGATGTCAAACACGGGGGTCAGGCCCGCAAAGGTGCCGGTGACAAACGCCTCTTCGGCACCGTAAGCCTGCATAACAGAAAAGTTTTTTTCGAACACCGGAATGCCATTGGCTTTACACAGGTTGACGACATTGCGTCGAGTAATACCATCAAGGCAGTAATCCCCACTCGAGGTCCACACCTCGCCGTCTCGGACAATAAAAAAGTGGGTTGAATTACAGGTCGCGACATGGCCATGGGGGTCCAGCATCAAAGCCTCGTCGTAACCCGCCTTAGCCGCCTGAATACAGCCAAAAATGCAGTTCAACTTTGAGTGACTGTTAATACGGGGGTCCTGCACATCAGCATAGCCTCGACGCACGTAGACCGTGTAGAGGCGAACACCTCGATCGTTGAGGGATGGGTCGGGGCTTTTGTATTCGGGGATCATGACAATGGTCGGTGGACTGATGGTCACCGCAGGATCCTGGTACGGCGTCGACTTTATTCCTCGACTGACCATAAGGCGAATATGAACATGATCCTTCATGCCGTTCGCATCAAGAGTGTCATATAGGCGCTCCGCTAACTCAGCCTTGTCGAGACCCATATCTAAATCAAGCGCTTTGGCGCCCTCCCAGAGACGCTTCAAGTGTTGGTCTAAAAACGGAATCACACCGTCGTGAACCCGCAGGCCTTCCCAGATGCCGTCACCGAGAATAAAACCACTGTCGAAGACCGATACCACCGCCTTTTCCCGGGGGAAAAGATCGCCGTTTATATTAATCTGTATATCAGTATTGCGGGGATCGACTGCAAAAGTGTGGGTGCTGTTGCTCATTATATTTGCCCTATTCCATACCCATGAGGTCAGGCCTTACCCTACCGTAAACCGTGTTAGAAGAGTAAAACCCTAAACCTGAAAATGGCTAAAAAGCCTCAACAGCAGCGTTCGCTTGCTTTGACCTCCATCCCCGATCATCATTGAGACTAACGACCCGCGGGCACTACCAACAATAGGAGAATACCGCCATGCAAGCAGCGACAGAGCAGCGCGCCAAATTTCACCACATGAAAGACGGTACGGTGGAAGATTGGGCCATCATTGGCGGTGAAGCCGCACAGCACGCAAAAGGCTTATGTGGACGACTTGTTGCGCACCTCAAGCTTCTCGAGGGCGATTGTGGAGGCTTTCCGATTGATCGATTGACCCACTGCTTACAGACCGCAACACTAGCTCACAAAGACGGAAAAGATGAGGAGTATGTCGTTTGCGCCTTACTTCACGATATTGGCGATACGCTGGGTCCCGCAAACCATGCCGAGATAGCAGCAACAATTCTTGAGCCTTTCGTTAGCGAAGATAACGCTTGGATGGTGCGGCATCATGCAGAGTTTCAGGGCTACTACTTCCTTCATCATCTGGGACTTGATCGCAACATGCGTGACCAGTACCGAGATCACCCCCTCTATGAATACACGCTAGAATTTATCGAAAAGTACGATGCACCAGCATTCAACCCCGAGACTGAAACGTTCCCACTCGCCTTTTTTGAGCCCATGATGGAACGGGTCTTCGCTACGCCCAAAAAATCGATGTACAAGAAAGAGAATCAAGACATGTATAGGGTCGCTGAGGCCTGAGTAAACTGAGTAGCGTGCGATGACCCGAGGCGGGTTTCATCACCAAAGGTTCGCGGCGCTATTGTTTTTAAGCGCTGCGATACTCGTGGGCTGGCTAGGATCTGGAAATGTCAGTGCCTCCAGCCCAGAAGCCACAAGCTCAAATGTGCAACCTCCAATACCCATGCCCGTCAGTTTCCAAGATCTGCTGGCTCTACCTATCGGAGAAACACCGCCCCAAACCGTGATCTACGGACCGGCGCCACAGCAAACGTTACTGCACTTCCCCTCAGCACTTGAAACCCACGTAAACCTGCTTTTGGTTCATGGTGGCTGCTGGTCTAACGCTTATGACCGTCAGCACGCGATACCCATGGCCAGAGCGCTGGCAGGTGCAGGATATAACGTGTGGCTCGCTGAATATCGCCGGGTCGGAGACCCCGGGGGCGGCTGGCCAGGCTCGGTAGACGATATTGCTTCGGCTACCCAAAAGATTGCTGCTCTCAGTGAAGAACCGCCCTGGTTAGTTGGTCACTCAGCAGGGGGGCACCTTGCGCTTTTGACCGCAGCTGATCCTACGTTACCCATCAAAGGCGTTCTGGCTCTAGCGGCCATTACCAATTTAGCAACCTATGCGGGACAGGAGGGCTCTTGTCCGAGCATGGTTGCAGAGTTTTTGGGGGGCGCACCAGAATCTCACCCCGATCGCTACACCTTGGCCACGGTGCATAACAAGACGCTCCTCAAACCCATGCGTTTGATTCTGGGGGAGGTCGACACCATTGTGGGGCCAGATCAACTGACTGGCTTTGCAGAAACCAACACCAAAATCATTGCGAAATCAGGACACTTCGATCTCATCCATCCGGCCACTACTGCCTTTGGCCAGGTTCTAAAAACCCTCGAAGACTTGACGCAAACCGGTCGTAACAGCGATGACTGATGCGCATGAGGCATTGGCCACAATTCGCGCTGGGTTTTGTCTATCCCCAGAGCGCATCTATCTTGATGGCAACTCCTTAGGCGCTCTTCACGATACCGTCAGACGTCGCGTTGACAGTGTCGTAGGCGACCAATGGGGAAAGGACCTGATCGCGGGTTGGAATGACCACGACTGGATTAACCAGCCTAGCGCCGTCGGCAATCGCATCGGACAGTTGGTTGGTGCAGACCCTGGCGAAGTTTTATGTTGCGATAATCTATCGATCAATCTTTTCAAATGCCTGACCGCCGCCCTCGAGCTTAACGCGCCGCGCACTCGGATTATCACCGAGGCCGGGCACTTTCCCACCGACAACTACATGGCTGACGGCGTGGCGCAGTTGTTAGGCCCCGAGCGTTGCGAAGTGGAAGCCGTCCCAGTGGAGGCTCTGAGCACACTGGACTTTAGCGACGTCGCTGCTTTGTCGCTGTCCCATGTCAATTTCCGATCAGGCACGCTAAGGGATTTACCAGGCATTACGGCGAGGGCTCAGGCTGCTGGCGCCCTGGTAATCTGGGATCTTGCCCACAGTGCGGGAGTACTAGAAACCGCGCTAAATCGCCACAACGTCGACATGGCGGTCGGCTGCACCTACAAGTTCCTCAATGGCGGTCCCGGGTCACCCGGATTTCTCTATATTGCCAAGCGGCATCAGAGCGCGAGCAACCCCCTACCCGGATGGATGGGACATGCCGATCGCTTCGCTTTTGAACCGAGCTACCGCCCTGCGCCTGGCATTTCACGGTTCCTCACAGGAACCCAAAGTGTCATTGCTATGGCGGCAGCTGAGGCTGCCTTGTCAATCTTCGAATCAACCGACATAGCAACATTGCGCCAACACAGCCTAATGCTGACCCAATACCTAATGGATCAATTGGCCAATCATCCAGTGACCCGTGATATTCAATGCCTAACTCCCTACCCAGCCCACGAGCGGGGGTCGCAAGTCAGTTTACGCCTTGAAGAAGGATTCCCCGTTAGCCAAGCGTTGATCGATCGAGGGGTTATTGTCGACTTTCGCGAGCCCGACATTATTCGCTTTGGCATTGCCCCGCTGTATAACCAGCGTTCCGAAATCGACGTCGCCGTCGACACCCTCGCAGACATTTTGAGGTCGGAAATCTATCGTGAGGAAAGATTCTCAAAACGGGGCACGGTCACCTAGGCCCTTACTTAAAAATCTAGGCTGGCTTACCAGAGTAGTGTGGTAAGCGAGTATTGAGAAGTTTACGAGCTGCTGCTCGAGTTATGGCCGTCCACTGACCAAGTTCGGTTGAGCTCTGGAGCCTCTATACGAATCCATGTGACGGCGTCGGGATGTATCTCTTTGAGCAAGGTGCTGTCAATTTGAGGGATCTCGGACCCCTCTGAACCATGCCACTCCTGAAAGACATACAGAAAGTCACCCTCGGTCTCAGCGCCAATCAACTCAAGGTGCGCGCTTTCACCCCGTTCAGATAGCGAAAAACGGTCCTCGACATACAGTGCAAGTTGAGCCAACCCCTCGGGACTATCAAGACGGACGTCGACACCCAGCCTCTCCAAAACCCGTTGAGCATCCTGCAGGTGCATATGATGAGTAATCTCAAAACGATCCTCTGACCAGACCAGCTCGGTCCAAACACCGTGGTCGCGGTGAGCCTCCGTAACCTGAACACTGAGCAACATCAAAACAGCCACAGCCCAGCCCACTCGTTGGAACCCAAGATAAGCAGGCCACAACCGCGACCTTACGGGATTCCGCCGTGGAGAAGTGCTTCCACGGGCCTCACCAGCGTTAAAGGCGTCTAGAGTCAAAAGCTTCAATCCTGAACCGCCTCAAGCTCAACATTTTCGCCCTGCTCAGCGCCCTCGCCCGACTTTTTCTTGAGTTCTACCAAAAGGTCCGCCATGAGATTTCGGGTCTTTCTATCGCGCTTGTAGGTCTTCAATCGCGATGCTCGGATCTCCGGTGGGAAACGGTTGTTGGCGTAATCCGTGTCTGCAGTTTGATGCTTTCCATCAATTTGTACGTAGGCGATGGGCTTTGCCTCGATCAATCGGTGGGTCACGGCATTTGCATTTCTACGCCAAATTTCCGCAGGAATCATTAAGCTGCGGCTTGAGCCGTCCTCGTAATAGATCTCAAGAGGTATCGGCGACGGCACCCCACCAACATTCTCAAAATCCAAGAAGTAAAACATGGGGTCCTCTTCGAGGGCTCTCGCGAGTGCCGCTTGCTCCCAAGTTTCAAGTTTTTTATAGGCTTTTTGCGCCTCGTTACGATCTTTGTTGGTCACGGTAAATCGATCATTGTTGCTATAAAGATCTTCTAGGTCCTGGTACCGACTCTCACGAGGCACCCGCCCCTCATCGCGGTTACGCAGTACCGTCATGGGTTCAGGGTTATCCTGAGCGGCCTCGATGCGATCAAGTGGCGCATCAATATCGGGATCGCCAGATTTCAGTCGATAAACGCGAATCTCATTGAGCGCAACGTCGACGTGCTCGGTCCCGTAAAACCAAGCTCGCCAGAACCAGTCAAGGTCAACGCCAGAGGCATCTTCCATGGTCCGAAAAAAATCTGCGGGGGTTGGGCGCTTAAATTTCCAGCGCTGCGAGTACTCCCGAAAGGCAAAATCAAAAAGCTCACGCCCCATTACCGTTTCTCTTAACACTGTAAGCGCCGCTGCCGGCTTCACATAAGCATTAGGACCAAACTGCAAGATGGAATCTGATTGGGTCATGACAGGCACTTGGTTTTTTGAGGTCATATAACCCGGTATGTAATCCAAGATGTTAGTGTCATCTCTGAAAGCTGGGTAGTCTTCCTCCCACTCAAGCTCAGCCATATATTCTAAAAATGTGTTTAAACCCTCATCCATCCAGGTCCACTGGCGCTCATCAGAGTTCACGATCATGGGAAAGTAGATGTGCCCAATTTCGTGAATGATGACACCAATGAGTCCGTACTTAATACGGCGCGAATACGCGCGTGCCTCGTTGGCACGGGTCTCAGCTGACTCGGGTTTTTCAGGTTTTGCTCGGGGCGGGTCGGGCCGATAGCCGTTGAAAGTAATCATGGGATATTCCATCCCGCCACTTTCCCAAGTATTTACAGACTGGGCGGTTGGATAAGGGTAGTCAAAAGAGAAGCGACTGTAGACATCGAGCGTATGAACAACAGCTTGGGTGGAATACTGTGACCACACCGGCTCGGCTTCGTTCGGGTAAAAAGACATGGCCAATACCGAGTCATATTGCGCCCCGGGTTGCTCATGGAGCATAGCGTCCCAGACAAATTTAGCCGAACTCGACCAGGCAAAATCTCGAACGTTTTCGGCCTTGAAGATCCAGGTTTTCTGCCCCGACGGCTGCGTCTGCTCATTCGCCAGGGCCTCCTCCGGCGTCACAATGAATCGCGGCTTTTTACTATCTACAGCCTCCAACCTATTGCGTTGTTCTGGCGACAGCACAAGGTCAGGATTAACAAGAACACCGGTTGCAGAGACAATGTGATTGTCAGGAACCGTAAGGGCTACTTGGTAGTTGCCAAACTCTAGGGTAAATTCCCCCCGCCCCAAAAAGGCCTTATTTTGCCAGCCAGCATAGTCGGTATAAGCCGCCAGGCGGGGAAACCACTGCGCCAAAAAGAAGAGTTGGGTATCGGTCTTTTCAAAATACTCGAAGCCGCCTCTGCTGCCAACGGCAACCTCCTCGAGAATATTGAATCGCCATTCCACAGTAAACTCGACCCGCTCACCCGGAAGCAGCGGATTACTCAGATCGAGACGCGCCATGGTGCCGACGATAGCTGCCTGCATGGGGTCACCTTTGCTGTTGCGAAAAAACAACCCCTCATAGCCGTACTGATTGTCAGCATAGGACTGCTGCTCGCGTAGCGTTCCATAACTCACCCGATCCTCTGAAACTGTTCGTGACCGCTGATCAAGAGAGTCGCTACGGAATCGGTTTTGATCCAATTGTAACCAGAGGTACGTTAAGGTATCGGGGCTATTGTTGGTGTAGCCAATCACCGCCGTCGCCGCTATTTTCCGCGTCGGTGCATCGAGCACTGCGGTGATGTCATAATCTGCCCGCTGCTGCCAGTAAGCATGGCCCGGCGCACCCGATGCTGTCCGGTAGCTATTAGCATCAGGCAGCTCTTGTCCCAGCTGTGCAAATGCTAGGCGACCGCTTCCTACCTCATCAAGATCATCATCAGCAACGGTAAATCCGGCAAAGCCAAAACAAAAACAAAAACAAAAAAGAAATAATAGCCAGCGATGGCTCATTAGACTGTAGACCGGAAGTTTTTGATACATGTCACTGCACACTCAAATTGTAAAGTTTCAAGGTTAATTTGGGCGGAAAGCAACCGCGCAGGCGGCGCTCAGCCGGTGCATATCGTAACCATTTGGCGATGCACCGAGCAATTTCCAGATTTATAGCTCATTTTCCAGAGGCAAGATCCTAAATAGGCTCCAAATAAGTCGGTCCCACCAAGTGCTACCGGGGTCATGATGAAGCTGTGTTTCAGCGCCCTCGAGCTCTCCGGTCCAAACCAACGATTCATTCTCGTCAAGAGACAATCGCCACGCTGCCTTTGGGGCAAAATCCCGCTCCATTTCCTGCAACACCTCTGCGGCAAAATTGGCGTCGTCTACGACTAAAGCAATCTCTGAATTCCACACCCTCGAGCGTGGATCCATATTGTAAGAACCAATAACGCTGAGGCGACCATCCACGACCATGGCCTTGGTGTGCAAACCGGCGTGGGCATCCTCACCCACCCGATCGAGGTAGGCCGCAAGAGCACCTGTGCCCTGCACTTCATACAGCTCAATATTTGCTGACAGCAGCTGCTTTCGATACTTCGCGTAGTAAGCATGAACAGCCCCATGATTTGTCGATGCAGCTGAGTTTGTCAGTATGCGAACATCAACCCCGTTTTCGCTGAGGGCCGTGAGATTCCCTAACGTAGGGCCGTTGGGAATCAGATAGGCAGTTTGAATCTGAACCGCGCTCAACGGCGTTAATTCAGGGTCCTCCGTAAACGCGGTGAAAGCCGAGTCGGGGTACTCTCCACCGCGGTCAGGACGATCAACTAGGATCCGCGCATTTGTCCACAGTAGACCCTTCGCAAGCGTCTCTAACCAAGCCGGATCAGACACAACAGCACCGTGCTCCTTATCACCAGAGCGTACGCGCTGCCTAGCTGCCGATAACCGGTTTCGCTGTGCCGCATCGATTGCTTGCAAACTCTGTTGATTCAAAGCCTCCACGGGAACTGCAAACTCTGAATTCCAAAAAAGATCAAAAGCCTCCCCGACGTTCGCGGCCACTGACCCCATTGTCAGCGCATCGATATCCTGAAAATTAAAGCTGCTGTTGCGACCAAAATACTCATCGCCAATGTTGCGCCCTCCCAGCACTGCCGCCACACCATCGACAAGAAAGATTTTATTGTGCATACGGTAGTTGAAAGTCGATTTGTTAAAAGCGTAGTTGGGCATTTTGGCAGCACCACGATTGCCCATAGGATTGAACAAACGAACCTGCACATTGGGGTGTGAATTCAGCGTTTGATAAGCTGAGTCCCTGCCTGAGTGATAAATATCATCGAGCAAAATACGCACGCGCACTCCGCGATCAGCTGCAGCCAAAACTTCATGACTTAAACTCAGACCGCTATCGTCGCCTTGCCACAGATAGTATTGTAAATCGAGAGTCGCCTGAGCGAGCTCTGCCAAGCCGAGTCGCACCTGCAAGGCCTCTTCTGGATCAGCCAGCAACGCCACCCCTGAACCCGCCTGAGATTGCGCCAGCCTTACCAAAGGTGATGCCGGGGGCTCTAAGTCATTAAAGTAGCTTTGAGTTTTATCGGGTAATAAAGGAGCCGAAGCACAACCGACTATTAATAATGCCAGTAACGCACCTACGATAAATCGATAGATTGCCGCGGCGGCCACACTATACATTTCCAAACACACCACTGGAGTCTGTAAATGCGAAGGCAGGCGTAAATTGGCCCACGACGGTGCAGTTCAATACCCTCACTTCGATTCGGCCAGCTCCGCCAACGCAGCACCCGTCAGCCGATAGCCCACCCACTCAGACTGCGGCAGCGCACCTAGAGACTCATAAAATTCGATAGCCGGCTTATTCCAATCCAAGACATTCCACTCGAATCTGGCACAGTCATGACCTACAGCAACTTGTGCAAGGTGTCTAAGCAGCGCCTTCCCCGCCCCAGAGCCGCGATGCTGGGGTGAAACGTAAAGGTCCTCGAGAAATAGTCCGTGACGTCCGGTCCAGGTAGAAAAATTAAAAAAGTAGAGTACGAAGCCTATGGCCACACCCTCGCTTCGGCAGATAGCCGACCAAACTTTAGGCGTATCACCAAAAAGCGCCTTTGCTAAATCGTCTTCAGTGGCTTGCACCAAATCAATGGCATGCTCGTACTCGGCCAACTCGCGAATAAAGCGCATGATAATGGCAACATCTTCGGGCTTGGCTTGCAAAATCTCGAACACTGGTTTCATTCTTTTCCGACACTCCCGCAGCAAAACTGCTTACACCATCAACAGACCCCACAGGTCCTCTCATTAGCTAAGGTAGACACAAATTTTTAGAGCGGGTTGCCACGTTAATATTTTGTGACATTTACTTGTGGTTTGTATGAAGAATCCACCGCAGGATCTCCTATGCCCTGTAGCCGTATAGAATCTTGTTACAGGCTACCGCAGCCTCGGGGGGTTTTCTATGACTGGCACGCCCAATCTGGCGAGCACCTTACCCCCATCACCTAGGAGAGTCATTACCATGTCCAGCCAGCAAACCTGCTCATACTTACTTGCTAACCTCGACCCTGTGCTGTGCCCAGACCCCTGGGTTTTTGACCACATCGCTGAGGGCGCTCCGTCGAATTTGAACATCGCCACGTTATTTGCGCTCATTCAGGAATCTGAGGGCAGCACGTTGATTCGACGTGCACCAGCAGGCAACAACTCCCTGCCCATGAGTCAACCAACGTTCGCAAAAATTACTCTGCAGGTTTGTTCAGACCTTGAGGCAGTGGGCCTTACAGCGGCGGTCGCTCAAGCCCTAACCGACATTAATATGTGCGCAAATGTTGTGGCTGCTGCATTGCACGATCACATCTTTGTACCTTACGAGCGTAGATTTGAGGCTATTGACTGTTTAAACGGCCTGTCAGTCTCTGCGCAACAGCTACAACCCAAAGATTAGCAGCGGCGGTTTTTCCCATATTTTATAAGTCTGGCGCCGATAAATTAATGCCGACGCCCAAAAATTTCGACCTCCATGCAGCACTAGCGCCCGTCCTAAGTTTGTTCCGTTTTGGTTAAAAATTTTTTGCATCTGACCTATAGCTAAACGCCAAATCCAAGGCATATACTGTGACATCGGTCACGGAATGGCCAAACCTAATAACAAGGCTTTGGGACGCCGCTAATTTGCTGCGCCAAACAGCTTGAAACAGGACGACTCGGGAAATGGACACTTCCTCATTCAAAGTACTGGTGGTTGACGATGAAGCCTTCGTACTCAAACTCACAGTCAGAATTTTATCAAAACTCGGCTACGACAACGTCGTTACCGCAAATAATGGGGTCGTCGCGCTCGCTGAAATAGACAAAGCAGACACGCCTTTTGACATCATTGTTTGCGATCTCAATATGCCGGAGATGGACGGCATTGCGTTCATGCGGCACGCCGCCGAAAAGAACGTTAGAGCGGGTATGATTCTTCTCAGCGGCGAAGACGAACGAATGCTTGAAACCGCAAGAGATTTGGCCGCCGCCCACAACCTCCACATACTGGGTGTGATTCCCAAACCCCTGAAGCCCGACGCACTCAGTAATCTTCTCGATACATTCCAACCCACGACCGCAGCAGCTACAAATAGCTGGCTTCAGGACAGCATTTCTGAGGCCGAGCTGCTCAATGGAATGAATTCCGAGCAGTTGCATCTGGTCTATCAACCTAAAGTCGACATCACCACAGGTACAGTGACCGGGGTTGAAACCTTGGCAAGATGGATGCATCCCGAGAGAGGCTTGCTAGGCCCAGGGGCATTTATTCCCCTTGCAGAAGATAGTGGACACATTGATCAGCTCACTTGCGCCATTTATCAAAAAGCAATGCATCAGGCAGGCGATTGGTTAGCGCAGGGCATTGCCATGAAAATATCGGTCAATATATCGGTCAACTCTTTCACGGCTCCCGGTTTCACGGACTTCCTAATTGAAACCGCCCAAAACGAAGGTATGGATTTATCTAACGTTGTGTTGGAAGTCACCGAAACTCAGGTCATGGACAATGCCCTAGGTATATTAGAAACACTTATGCGCCTGCGAATGAAAAGATTTGCGTTATCCATTGATGACTTTGGAACAGGTAACGCCTCTATGGAGCAGCTAAAACGTATTCCATTTAGCGAGCTGAAGGTCGATCGCGCTTTCGTTTTTGGTGCCGCGAAAAACGCGGGGGCCAGAGCGATATTGGAGTCTAGTGTGACTCTAGCGAAGAGTCTGAAAATGGACATTGTCGCCGAAGGTGCAGAAAACAGAGAAGACTGGGATCTTTTAGAATCTTTAGGCGTGGACACAGTGCAAGGGTTTTATTGCGCCAAACCGATGAACAACGCAGATCTCATGGCCTTCTTAGAGAATTGGACAGGGCCTCATTGACCGGAGCGGCAACTTACCTCAAAAAGCCAAGTCAAAAATCAAGTTTTGGCGCTCTAACCAAAAAGCACCTAAAAATCTCCACCAATAAAACGATCATTAAGACCAAGGAATTCCGCTATGAGCAGCAACGCAGACCTGGATCAAAACGAAGCCTTAGTTAACGCCATCCAACTGTCTCAGGGCGTCATCGAGTTCAATATGGACGGCACGATTATTACAGCAAACCAAACATTTCTCGATCTCATGGAGTATTCCTTGGCGGAGCTAGAGGGCAAGCACCACCAAATATTTTGCTCGAAAAGCTATAGAAATTCACAAGATTACAAAGACTTTTGGGAGAAAATGAACCGGGGTGAATTCGACGTCGGTGAATACATAAGGTTCGCAAAAAATGGAGAGGCTGTTTACATTCGAGCCTCATACAACCCAATTTTTAATGAAGATGGGCAGCCCTACAAAGTCATCAAAATTGCATCCGATGTCACTGAGCTGAAACAAGCAAACGCTGAGGCCCAAGGCAAAGTCACCGCCATTGATTTATCTCAAGGCACCATTGAATTTGCTATGGATGGCACAATCCTAACCGCGAATGAGACGTTCCTTAACACGCTAGGCTACTCACTCGACGAGGTAAAAGGCCAGCATCACAGTATGTTCTGCGACGATGCTTATGTCGCAAGCGACGACTACGCTAAATTTTGGGAAACCCTACGCTCCGGGAACTACCATCGGGGGGAGTTCAGTCGCCTGGGTAAAAATGGCCGCCAGCTTCATATTCGCGCCACCTACAATCCGATCTTAAATCTAAAAGGCGAACCCATAAAAGTTCTCAAAATCGCCGACGATATTTCTAAGCAGAGACGCATGGAAGCCGAGAGAGAAAAGCAGCAGGCGTTGATAATGGAAATGTCGACGCCGGTGATGCAGCTTTGGGACAACATTCTATTGCTACCTGTTGTAGGCCTGGTCGACTCCAAACGCGTGCAATTAATCATGGAAACCGCCCTGCAAAAAATCCTCGATTATCAAGCCAAGCTGCTGATTTTGGACATACAAGGCGTGCCCGCTGTAGACAGTGCTGTCGCCAATCACTTGATTCAAATAACCAAAGCCACTCGATTAATGGGTTGCACCTCAATCGTTACTGGCATCTCCCCCGAAATCTCACAGGCATTGGTCAATTTGGGCATTGATCTGGGCGACATTCAGACACAGGCCACATTAAAAGACGGCGTGAGTTTCTCTCTGGCCAATTTAGGCATGAAGCTTCAAACGATTAACGTCGACTAATTAGGCCTCCTGAACTAGGTTTTTGTATGACCCTACCATCCCAGTTGCACCGAATTACCATGCACGAAACTCAGCGGTGCCTGGTCGTTCCAATTCAGGAGGAACTGTCTCAAGCCGCTGCCAAGAGCATCCAACAGCAAATTCTTGATCGAGTTCACACGCGCCCCCTAGTCGGCGTAGTGATCGACCTAGCAGGGGTGCAGATTATTGACAGTGCGTTATGGCATGCGTTCATTGATACGACCCGAATGATCAAAGTTATGGGGGTTCCCTCAGTACTAACAGGACTCAACCCTGGGGCGGTCGCATCGATCATTGACTTACAGCTGGACTGCGACGAAATAGAGACCGCAATGCACCTTGAAGACGCCTTGACTAGACTCACTCGGGGCGCTCGAACTCCATCTGAAGTCGCCGACGAGCCTGAAGCCTCGGTTACAGAAGCAGATCAACCGATGGACCGTCCGAAAGGTTCATTTGCCGACGCTTAAACAATGTCTTTTACGCCGTCTCAAGGAAGCATGGAACTTATAATTTAATGGCTCAAAATTCAGTAAAACTACAAATTGAGGAGACAGCTGATGTGGCGTACGCCGCGTTAGACGCTAGGAACTTTGCCAGAGGCCTTGGCTTCTCTGTTGCTGATCAGTACACGATTGCAACCGCAGTCAGCGAACTGGCACAAAATATTGTGAAGTACGCCGATTTTGGACACCTGACTTTTCAGACAGTAGAAAAAGGGGCCAGCGTGGGTTTAAAAGTCGTAGCCAAAGACACCGGTCCAGGCATCGAAGACCTTCCCAACGCCATGGCGGACAAATTCAGTACCGGAGGTACGATGGGCGTGGGGCTACCTGGCACCAAAAGGCTGATGGATGAGTTTCATATCGATAGCGTCTTGGGTCAGGGCACTCAGATTGTGGTGACCAAGTGGCGATAACACCCAAAATAAACATTGAATATGCTGTCACTGAAAAGCCCCTTGAGTCTGTTAATGGCGATCAGGCCTTTCTCCGCCAACACGACGGGTCCGTTTTTTTTGGCATCGTTGATGGAGCCGGCCACGGTCGAGATGCACATGAAATCGCCAATATCATGTGCGATTTTTTAAACAGTCACTCGCACCTTGAATTAACAGAACTTATGCAAGCTCTTCATGCCCATCTAAAAGGGAGTCGAGGAGGGGTGGCTATATTTGGCAGGATTGATCTTGCAACAGCAACGGCGAGCTACGTTGGTGTGGGAAATATTGAGATGCGGGTGTTTGGCTCGCAAACAAAACGCTGTGTGCTAACTCCCGGTGTCCTAGGTTATAACATCAGGACGCCTAAGCATCAGGTTAGCGACTTAACTGCAGGTGATGTGCTCGTCCTGCACAGCGACGGTATCTCATCAACTTTTGATCTCTACGACTACCCCGACCTGCCTTGGGACAATGCCCAGACTATTGCAACGACCATTGTCGATAGATTCAACAAAAACAATGACGATGCCACGGCGCTTGCCATCCGAATAGTGCAAGCTCAATAGCAGGCGGCGCGAGGTTAATGACGCACACAAAACAAAGATCAGGTAGTGCAAGGAAGCGGCATGATTGAGCTGGGCAATATTTCGATACGTAACGACGACGGCGTGTTGCAGGGCCGAAACAAAATTCGAATGCTAGCCGTCGAATTCGGCTTTAGTGCCATTCAAGCCACACGACTCGCAACCGCTTCGTCTGAAGTATGTCGGCAACTTCTTTGCGAGAACAAACGACTGTCAATTGCCACCGCAGTTGATGAAATCGACGGAAAGTTGGGCTTTGCACTGACTTTTAAGGGTGCAGCGTCGGAGCTCGCGACAGAGCGTTATGCCTTAATTTTTGACACCATTAAATATGTCTCAGATAACGATGCTGGCTCTAGCGTTTACGCTTTGAAATTTCTCCCCAGTGCCAGCCCGAAAATCACCGACGAGTTGGTCAGCACCCAGCAGGCTATTATCAATCAGCTAAGTGAAGAAGAACTCATGGCTGAGTTGCAAGAAGCCAAAGATGAGGCAGAGGTCGCCGCTCAGGCGAAGAGCGAGTTTCTCGCCAATATGAGCCACGAAATCAGAACCCCGATGAATGGGGTTGTCGGGATGATTGAGCTTCTCAGCCTAACCAAACTTGACTCAGAACAGCACGAAATGCTCCAAACAATCTCTGACTCGGGCCAATCTTTGCTCACCATCATCAATGATATTCTCGATTTCTCTAAGTTCGAGGCTGGTAAACTTGAGATAGAAGAAGTCGAAACAACATTGGTCACGTTCCTTGAGAGCACAGCCCAAACACTAGCCCCCAGTGCCCTCAAAAAAGATGTACAGATTATCGTCCATGCTGCGGCAGGCACCCCTGAACAGCTCATGCTGGACCCTGTCCGCACTGGTCAGATATTGATAAACCTGGCCAGCAACGCCATTAAATTTTCTGATGGCGGCGAGGTACTGGTAAAAGCAGAGCGCATTAATTCAACTCATGAAAACAAAACAACATTACGCCTTAGCGTTGTTGATCAAGGTATTGGCATATCAGCAGAGGCACAAAAGAAACTGTTTCAAGACTTCAGTCAGGCTGATTCATCGACAACCCGGAAGTATGGGGGTACCGGCCTTGGGCTAGCCATTTCCAAACGACTCACAGAGATGATGGGTGGCACCATAGGAGTGAAAAGTTGCCCCGGAGAGGGCTCTACCTTTTACAGTGAAATTCCATTCAGTGTGATTAGTGAAAATGTGCAGCCGCACTCCCGACACCACCTTGAGGGGCTGCGGGTGCTTGTCTTGAGCAGCAGCGACAATTATCGTGCAACCTGTACCGACTACCTCAGCGCAGTCGCCGCAATACCTGGCACAGCCAATACAACATCGGAAGCACTGCAATACTGCATTGAAGCGGAGTCATCAGGACACCCCGTAGACATCTTGCTCATCCCAAGTCCGTCGAATCATACCGACTCTGTTGCCACACTGACTTCCGCAGTGCCGTCGCAGCTCTCAGCACTGCCTAAATTGCTCATCGGTGCAGATCCCCGACAGCCCGAACCCGTTTTAGAGCCGGGTAAGGTGGCTACCACTTTAGACATAAACCCTTTGCGACAGGAGAACTTCTTCCGCACTCTTGCGTCTGTCATGGGTAGAGCCACAGCAGAAGTCGAGTCCAAGCCCTCAGATATTGAGCTACCCACTAAAATTGCCCCCTCGCCAGAAGAGGCACTTGCACAAGGCAAACTTATCCTTCTTGCTGAAGACAATCCCACCAATCAAAATGTGATTCGACGGCAATTAAATCGCCTTGGTTATGCTTGTGAGATTGCGGACGATGGTAAAGCCGCCTTTGATCTGTGGCGCGAAAAACCCTACGCCCTGCTACTGACTGATTGCCACATGCCACGCTGGGATGGCTTTGAGTTGACTGCCGCAATTCGCGATCACGAGAGCAAAACATCCAGCCACCTACCGATCATTGCTATCACTGCGAATGCCCTTCATGGAGAAGCTGAACGCTGTATCGAAAGGGGCATGGACGACTTCATGACCAAGCCCGTCGAAATGGCGGTGCTGCTGTCCAAACTGGAGCTGTGGATGGGCGATGGGGGCATGGCAATAACCGAAGGTGCCCAATCCGCAGTCCCTAGTGACGAGCCGACTCGTGTTAATTCTGCGCCTATGACGGCCAACCCGGCTGTTAACCCGCTGGTGCTGATGGAAATGTTCGGTGACGACGAAGAAACGTGCACTGAAATATTGCAGGACTTTCTAGATCCATCTTGGGTGATTATCGAAGAAATCAGTGCCGGCTATATCGCACGATCAGCGGAGTTGGTGCAGCAGGCAAGCCATAAACTTAAGTCAGCGGCATTCAGTGTGGGTGCTGAGGAGTTAGGCGATCATTGTCGACAAATTGAAGCCGCGGCAAAAGCTGATGATTGGAAAACTATTGATCAAGTTGTACCTGACCTGACAAGCTCAATGAAACAGGTCGCCGCCTATATTGGCCAACTATAATCGCCCTCAACGGCGCCATAAATCGCGTCCGCGACAATTTTTTCCCGCCCGCAAACAGAACAACTCGACGATTTAAGCCATTCAAAGGGGCATTGGGAATGCTGCGCTCAGCGCTATTGGCAATTTGAGAGAGGGCTCCGCGACCCAAACTGGCTAGCTGTTTTGTAGCTAACCGCTTGAGATTTGGAGAAAAAATGGTGGGTCGTGCTGGGTTCGAACCAGCGACCAATTGGTTAAAAGCCAACTGCTCTACCGACTGAGCTAACGACCCGAAAAGAATGCGCTATCACTGCGAGGGGGGTATCGTACGGATTCTCAAAAAAAGTGCAAGCTAACTATGACGATCCAACCAATAAGACCCTTTCATCTCGCCCTCCCCTGTCAAGATTTAGCAAAAACTCAAACCTTCTACTGCGACATTCTAGGCTGCAGCCTTGGACGGACCAGCGAGTGTTGGATCGATCTCAACTTGTACGGTCACCAATTGGTTTTTCATGATTGTGGCGGGGAAACTCTACAAGAAATGCATAATCCAGTAGATCAGCACGCCATTCCCGTGCCACATTTTGGGATTGTCCTGACGCCTCCAGACTTTGACACCCTCGCTGCGCGCCTTGATGGCAAGGTCAATTGGATCTTAGAACCCAGCATGCGCTTTCAAAATACCGCTGGCGAACAGAAAACATTATTTTTTAGAGATCCCAACAATTACGCGCTGGAATTCAAGAGTTTCGCTGATGACCGTTTTCTTTTTGAGCCTTTCGAAAACTGAGCTAGCTCGTGATAGACCCAAAAACCCAGTCTTGAGTGTCAGAGGGCCCGCGCAAAAAGCTCTATATTGGCTTCACACATAGCGAGTGGGGTCAGCCACCCCCGCTTCGATAAACCCCTGTGCTCGCAGCCTACAGCTGTCACAGCGGCCGCAAGCGATGCCCGCATCACTAGCCTGGTAGCAGGACACGGTCTGTGCATAGTCAACGCCCAATTCAACACCGCGAGAAATGATCTCAGCTTTGGTCATATCAATAATGGGCGTGCAAATCTTAATGGGGTCTCCCTCAACTCCAGCCTTGGTAGCAACCGCCGTCAAGGCGCCAAAAGCCTCAATAAATTCAGGCCGACAATCGGGATACCCGGAGTAATCAACCGCATTAACCCCGATATAAATTTCCGATGCACCAATGACCTCAGCCCAGCCTAGAGCAATAGATAGAAAAACTGTATTACGTGCTGGAACATAGGTAACGGGTATTCCTTCGGTGGGCTCAACAGGCACATCAATAGCATCGTCTGTCAGTGCAGAGCCACCAATGCCCCGCAAATCAAGGCTCACCGTTTTATGAACAGTGCCCTCAAAACTCGCTGCCACTTGTGCAGCTGCACCCAACTCAGCCCGATGGCGCTGACCATAGTCAAAACTTAAGGCATAACACTGGCGCTCGGCCGCATGGGCCATCGCCAGCACAGTCGCAGAATCCAATCCACCTGAGGTAAGCACTACCGCTTTCATAAGTTCGCTCTCATTAGTGACCTGGAGCATCGTTCCAAAGCAGTTTGTGCAATTGCAACTGGAACCTACCCGGCACCTTATCTTGCAACAGCCACTCTGCCAGCTCTCGGGGCTCTAACTTCCCATGGGTAGGTGAAAATAAAATGTCTCCCACGCGGCCTGACAATGTTAGTTCGTCGATTTTGAAGCAGGCCCAGTCGAAGTCACGACGACTACTGACCACAAATTTTATCTGGTCATGGGGGGTAAGCTCGCCAATGTTGTCCCAAAGATTTCTGTGGGATTCACCAGAGTCGGGAGCCTTTAAGTCCATGACTCGACTGACACGCTTATCAACGTCAGCGATGGACAATGCACCACTGGTCTCTAACGACACCTCATAGCCTTCATCACACAAAAGCTTTAACAGGGCCAAACACTCTGGCTGCGCCAACGGTTCACCGCCGGTAACGCAAACACGTGGGCAAGAAAAGCTTTTAATTTGGGTCACAATTTGCCCTAGGCCCAGAATCTCACCGCCAGAGAAGGCGTACTCGGTATCACACCAAACGCACCTCAGGGGACACCCCGTCAGCCGCACAAAAACCGTAGGTAATCCTACGCTTCTTGCCTCACCTTGCAGCGAGTGAAAAATTTCTGTGATGCGAAGTTCTGAATCGGCTAGAGCAGTCATACTGGGCGCTTAAAAATTCTCGCCCAAAAAATCTCGCGACAACTGCGCCGCCGGGTGCCCGGAATACTCCCGTACCACCTGATCAAGATACTCACGAGACCGCTCTCGGTTACCCTTCAGAAAGTGTACTTTGCCAAGTTTATACAATGCGTCCGGCACTTTCGCATTATCAGGATATTGATCGAGCAGTAATTTAAAGTTCTGCCGGGCCAGCTCTGGCTCTGCCGGGTCCACAACAAGATACAGCTCCCCCAGCCAATAATGCGCGTTGGGCGCATAAGCACCTAAAGGATAGCGGTCCAAAAACCCCTGAAAGGCATCGACTGCTGCAGCAAAATTCCTAGACTTCACATAATTATAAGCAGACTGATAGGCGGACTCTTCAGCGGGGTCAGCCGCTGCAGGTTTAGTCACTGGTCTCATTGGTATATCGGTGACCGTAGACGAGGTTGTGGTGGTTGGCCCCCCGCCGAAGGTCAGTCCAGAGCCGTCGTCCACAGTGATCTTTGAATCTTTGGCGCTGGCTAATTCAGCGAACCTTCGGTCCAGATCAATATATCGCTCTAAGCTCTGCTCTTTAAGACGCCTAATTTGTGAGGTTTGCTCTTCAACAAGACCATTGAGGCGGCGGACCTCCTCCTGCAGCTGCTGGAGCTGAATAACCAGTGCTCCGGCGTTGACAGCAGTGTCGGCGCCACCGTCATTAGCTTCCACAGGCACGGAGGTCGTCGTATACCCTGAATAAGGTGTTACACCACCTTGTGCAGCAGGCTGCACAGAGGCCCCCATTACGCTGGTCGGCTGCGCCGCAGCCTCTCTCTCGGCCTCAACATCAATAAAATCCTGCGCCGAAACCCTCGAGATCACCGCAAAAACAAAAAAGCCGGCTATGACAACCGGCTTGGTTTGACTCTTTTTCAATGCAGGTTTGCCTTATTTGAGCTCGACGCGACGATTTTGAGACCAGTTAGCCTCGCTAGACCCAAACGCCACGGGATTTTCTTCACCGTAGCTGATCGCTTCAATACGGTAGCTGGGGACACCATTAGCAACCATATAGTCCCGGACCGCATTGGCGCGGCGCTCGCCCAGTGCAAGGTTATACTCACGCGTGCCACGCTCGTCAGTGTGGCCTTCGAGACGTACGCTATCATCGCTCGATAACATCACTGCAATGTGAGCGTCTACCGCCATCCTTGCCGCATCGGTGAGAGAAGAGCTGTCAAAGTCGAAGTAAAAAACTGTGCCAGCAGTCATCGCAGCGTCTTGCAACTGCTGTTGCTCGGCTGCGGCAGCGGCTTCAGCTTGCGCCTGCGCCTCTTGGGCTGCGTTTTGAGCGGCAGCTTGTTCCGCAGCGGCGGCTTCAGCAGCCGCTGCCTCAGCTTGTGCGCTATCGTTTGTTTCATTACCCGAGCAGGCAACGAGTAACAAGGAACCAAAAAGAATACTGGCAAATTTACCGGCTACTGGAAGTGCTTTCATGAGTCCGTCCTGTCTGAAAATTTGTTGGATAAACCACAGGTGTTAATGTAGCGCATCCTTTAGAAAATTGCTGGCTGATTATGACAATTAATTCAAATCTGACTTTCAAAACTTCAAAATTTACGTCTTGAGCATCGTTAATTCGGCGTTCCCGTCTACCTCAAGGCAAATAGGGGGACCAAGCGGGTTCCTGCACTTCGCCCTCTCGCGCTGGCAAATTGAAGCTTACACCGCCATCGACAGCCACAGCACCCAAAATGCTTTTGCCATTGCGCTTGGTGGCATACAAAACAATGGAACCATTCGGGGCGATTGTTGGGCTCTCATCTAGACTAGTCGTCGTCAAAACAGTCAATCGTTCTGTCACCAGATCGTGAACAGCAATGTGGTACGCACCGTCCTGCTGATGAACCAACGCCACGTTGCGGCCATCCTGAGCTACCCGGGCTCGCGCGTTGTACCGCCCCTCGAAGGTTACCCGCGTGGTGTTACCACTCTTCAGGTCATACTGGTAAATTTGGGGCCGCCCGCCACGATCGGAGGTAAACAAAAGGGACTGGCCGTCGGGCATCCAGGTAGGCTCTGTATCAATGGCATAGTGCTTGGTAAGGCGGGTAAGACGCTTGGACGCAAGATTCATCAAATAAATATCTGGACTTCCATCCTTACTGAGCACCATTGCCATGGAATTGCCATCAGGGGAAAAGACGGGTGAGTTATTAAGCCCTTTGAAATTTGTCAGCTGCTCTCGAGCACCGGTACGTAGATTTTGCCGGTAAATAGCCGGGCGCGATGTCTCAAATGAGACATAAGCCACCTCATCACCATCGGGTGACCATGAAGGCCCGAGAATGGGCTCGCGACTCTCCAACAAAACGATAGGTCTTGAGCCATCGGAGTCAGCAATAGTCAAACGATAGAAATCCTTCCCTGCGGGGTTGCGAGTCACTGAGACGTACAGCAAACGTGTCGCAAAAGCTCCCGGTATACCTGTCAGTGTTTCGTAAACCTCATCGGCAATTTTATGCGCCAACATTCTGACTTCCGAGGCGGTTCCCATGACAACCCCCTCCTCTACAGACAGCTCCCGAGTGCTATCGAAAAGCTGCCAGCTGAGTTTTAAGTTACCCGCAGCAGCCAACTCGTAGCGACCAATCAATACGTAGTCGCTATTTATTGCACGCCAATCGCGGAAATATAACTCCGATCCCCGAGAGGGGTAGCTCAACATATCTCGTCGACTCACAGGGGAAAATTGACCGCTGCGCGCTAAATCTGAGTCGATGATACGAGCAACATCCTCTGGCGAGGCCCCGGACCCTGACCAGCCAAAGGGCACTACAGCGATAGGCGTTGGATTGTCGACGCCTCGGGTAATTTCTATTTGCAGCTGAGCCAACGCAGGAAAGGATGCTGTGACAAGACTAAAAACGACAACTCGCAATAAATAGGGCATCAGTACCTCAGGTCTTCTGGACGGAAAATAAGTTGGAAACGACGAAAGTCACGTTCAAATACAGCACGGTCTAAGGATTTTACCTCAGAAAAGCGCGCCACTTTCTCCACCGCGTTCACTGCGCTTCGATCAAAAGCCACGTTACCGCTCGATTCCAAGACCGTCACTCCCACGACATCCCCTGTTGGCACTAGAGCTATTTCGAGAATGGCGACCATATTGTTGCGGGCCGAGGGTGGGCGGGTCCATCGACCGATCACTGCCTGTTTAATCACAGCGGCCACCTGATCGCTTTCAGAGCCCACACTGCCTTGCTGGGCAAGTTGCTCAGAAGCCAGCACAGATTCAATATCATCGAGGGTTTCTTGACTGAGTTGCTCGGGGGTTCGCTCGGGCTTGGCTGGCTCCACCGGAATTTCAGGCTCAACCTTCTGTGCCGGCGTTACCGTGGGCGGTGTGGGTTCAGGCGTTGGTTTGGGTTTGGGCGTTGGTTTGGGCGTAAGCTTAGGCTTAGGTTTGGGCTTAAGCTTAGGCTTAGGCTTGGACTTGGGCTTGGGTTTCAGCGTATCAGCAGACACCAAGGTCGCTTTAATAGCGACGGGAGTCGAGGCGCGGGCTTCGATAGTCACTGGGGCAGCCCAGCGCACCATCAACAAGCCCGCCACTACGATGTGTAGCGCCAGCGTAAGCGCAACGGGCATTCCAAACCATGTAACTCGGTCTGAGAGGCTGCTCACGGGGCCATCGGTTCCTCTGTAACGAGTCCCACCGAGGGAGCCCCCGAAGCTTGCAACGCAGACATTACTTCAACGACCCTACCGTAGGGGACAGCAGTATCGCCCCAAACTAACACCGGTTTATCAGGATCACGCCGCAATACAGCGGCAACTCGCTGTTGTACGGTGACCAACTCAAGTGCCTGTTTGTCATTGCGCCCCAAGTTTATAAATAATTGACCCGATTTATCGACCGATACAATCAAGGGTTCACTATCCTGATTTTTAACCGGCTCAGCCGCGGCGTCGGGGAGATCAACCTTTACTCCCTGCATTAACATGGGTGCAGTGACCATAAAAATAATCAACAGCACCAACATGACATCAATGTAGGGCACTACGTTTATTTCGGCGACAGCTCGACGTTTACGCATCGGACTAATCCGCGCTGCGCCGAGCGCGCTGAGCGTAAGTCTGGCGCTGAAGAATTCCTGAGAATTCGTCGACGAACGTATCGTAGCGATTGATCAGGCTATCGGATTTTGCAGCGAAACGGTTGTAAGCCAGCACGGCAGGTATCGCGGCGAACAGCCCCATGGCCGTTGCAATTAAGGCCTCTGAAATACCTGGTGCTACAGTTGCAAGGGTGGCTTGAGTCGCATTAGCAAGCCCTCTGAATGAATGCATGATCCCCCAAACCGTCCCGAATAAACCGATATAAGGACTCGTGGATCCCACAGACGCCAAGAAGGGTAAATTGGCCTCCAGACGATCACTCTCTCTCAGGGTGGCAACTCGCATCGCGCGCCTTGCTCCCTCGAGTATGGCGTCAGCTTCGATATCTGACTGCTGAGACAACCGCGAAAACTCCTTGAAGCCTGCTCGAAAGATGCTCTCCACACCAATAGGCGTAGTCCCATCAGCCAATGCGTCATTACCCTCACGGTAAATTTGCGCGAGATCGACACCTGACCAAAAGTGCGCCTCAAAGCCCGCAAGCTCGTCGGACATTCGTCGGTACAACATGACCCTTTGGACGATGAAATACCAAGATGAAATGGAAGCCAATAAAAGAATCAGCATGACCACCTGTACGGTCCCACTAGCGCCGATAATCAGCTCTAGAATGCCTAACTCTTCACTCACATAAACCTCCCCATATTGTTACCTCTACAGACCTTCGATTTTTTGGCGCATCGCGGCGGGAATCCGACGCGGCCTACCGTGCTCACTGCTCACCAGTGCTAGAGTGACCTGCCCTTCTACCAGACATGTAGAATCCCGCATCACCGTTTGTGAAAAAGTCAGCGTCGCAGCACCCAATTGCGTGACGCACGCAGTCGCCATGATCGACTCATCAAGTCGCGCAGGACTTCGGTAGCTGACACTGGCCTCCGAGACCACAAACATCAGGTTCTCGTCCGGAAATGCCGGTCTCTCGTAGCCTATTGCGCGCATGTATTCAGTGCGGGCACGCTCAAAATATTTAAGATAGTTGACGTAATAAACAATACCTCCAGCGTCGGTGTCTTCTATGTAGACCCGCATAGGCAGAGAAAATTCCCCAGACTGAGGCAATGTCACCGATCGAGATCCAAGTCTAGAGAGAGTGTATTGTCTCGCTCAGTTTTAGGCATCGACATGCCAAAATGTCGGTAGGCGGCTTGCGTCACCATGCGGCCACGAGGTGTGCGCAGCAAATAACCTTGCTGAATGAGATAAGGCTCGAGCACGTCCTCCAAGGTGCCACGCTCCTCCGATAACGCAGCAGCAAGGCTGTCCACCCCCACCGGACCGCCCTCAAACTTCTCAATAAGCATCAGCAAAAGACGACGATCTAAATGATCAAGGCCAAGCTGATCTACATTTAACATGTCCAACGCCTGCTGGGCGATCGATTCAGTGATCCGACCGTCAGACTTCACTTCTGCATAGTCACGCACCCGACGTAGAAGACGATTAGCAATACGAGGGGTGCCTCGAGCACGCCGCGCCATCTCCAAAGCACCCGCATCATCAACCGGGATCTCCAGCAATTTTGCCGAGCGGGCTACGATTTTGGCGAGATCATCAACTTCATAGAACTCGAGGCGCTGTACAATGCCGAAACGATCTCGTAACGGAGAAGTTAGAAGACCCGCTCGGGTTGTAGCGCCCACCAGCGTGAACGGGGGAAGGTCGAGCTTGATAGATCGAGCAGCGGGCCCCTCGCCAATCATAATATCCAGCTGATAGTCTTCCATTGCCGGGTAAAGGATTTCTTCGACGTAGGGACTCAACCGGTGAATCTCGTCGATAAATAAGACATCACCCGGCTCTAGGTTTGTCATAAGAGCGGCAATATCCCCCGCCTTCTCAAGCACCGGACCACTCGTTGTTTTTAATGCCACCCCCATCTCATGGGCGATAATACTGGCAAGTGTTGTCTTGCCCAGCCCGGGAGGGCCAAAAATCAGCGTGTGATCAAGGGGCTCATCTCTTTGTCTTGCGGCCGCTAAAAAGATCTCCATCTGCTCGCGCACGACCCGCTGGCCCAAGTAGTCTTCGAGGGACTTTGGTCGGATGGCTCGATCCACCTGCTCGTCAACGCGAACCCCCTGCTCTGGAGCGACCAATCGGTCGGTTTCAATCGTCATCGATTTGCCTTTGGCGCTGAAGCCTTGAGTGCTCGTCGAATCAGCTCTTCACTGGATTCGATTGAATCATCATCGACCGCGGAGACAAGTCGTGCTGCCTCGGGTAATTTATAACCTAAGGCAACCAGTGCCTGCTCAGCCTCAGTTCGGCAATCCACTGTGGGGGCAGCTGGTTCGAATTGACCTTGTGCACCAGGGATTGTCGGCGACAGTTCCTCTAGCCATTTTCCCGCTTTATCACGCATTTCTACCAGCAATCGTTCCGCCGTTTTACGACCTACTCCGGGTAATGCAACCAGAGTGGCGACATCATCACGTTGCAAACATTGGGCAAAGGCACGGGCATCAAGGCCGGACAACAGTGCTAGGGCGAGCTTTGGCCCCACACCACTCACTTTTATCAGCTCACGAAAAAGGCGCCGGTCTGCCTCTTCTCTGAAGCCATATAACAACTGAGCATCCTCTCTCACGACAAAATGCGTCAACAACGTCACCTCTTCCCCAACCTCGGGAAGATCAAACAGCGTCGTCATAGGGACCTGCAGCTCGTAGCCAATTCCACCGACATCTAGCAACAGCTCAGGTGGCCGCTTTACCATGAGTCGTCCGCGTAAAAATCCTATCATTAGCCGTACTCAGCGAGACCGACCACGGCTGCGTGCCGTGGCGGGAATATGTTGTAGCGATTGATTTGAATGCAGGTGACACAGCGCCGCCGCCAAGCCATCAGCTGCATCCTCCTTAGGCGCAGCGGGCAATTTCAGCAATATTTTTACCATATGTTGAACCTGCTCTTTGCTCGCGGCCCCGGTGCCGACGACCGCCAACTTAATTTGGCGTGCAGCGTATTCATAAACGTCCATGCCTCGGTGAACGCAGGCAGCCATTGCTGCGCCTCGGGCATGCCCGAGCTTCAGTGCTGAATCGGGGTTTCGCGCCAAAAAGACCTCCTCGATAGCCAGCTCTTCAGGACGAAATTCATCAATAATGCTGTTCAATGAGGAAAACAGTACACCCAATCTAGGCCCAAGGGGCTGGTCGACTGGCAAGCGTATGATGCCGCTGGTCACGTAGACCGCCGCTGATCCTTCCGTCCTGATGACGCCAAATCCCGTTTTTCTCGAACCGGGGTCTATACCCAGAATCGTGGTCATGGCAACTCCCTTGTCGCTGCCTACATTCTGACTGAAACCGAGCCCAACGTCACAAAAAGCGTAGCAACCGCTTTCTAGTCGTTTTTACCCGCGTCTGACCGTCGCAGTTTGATACTGAGATCACGAAGCTGACTGTCGCTGACTCGTCCTGGCGCCTCAGTCATCACACAAGATGCAGTTTGCGTTTTGGGAAACGCAATCACGTCTCGGATCGATTGCCCACCGACCATCAGTGTCACCAGTCGATCGAGACCAAATGCCAGACCACCGTGGGGTGGCGCACCGTACTGCAGAGCCGTCAAAAGAAAGCCGAATTTCTCAGCAGCTTCATCCGCCTCAATACTCAGGACATCAAAAACAGCCTGCTGCATATCTGGGCGGTGGATTCTAATTGAGCCCCCCCCAAGTTCAGATCCGTTGAGCACCATGTCGTAGGCGCGTGATAGCGCTTCCGATGGGTTGTCCCGCAATGCGGCTTCGTCGCAAGAAGGCGCAGTGAAGGGGTGGTGCAACGGTGTTAACCCACCCTTGCCATCCTCTTCAAACATGGGGAAATCAACAACCCACAAAGGAGCCCAACCTGCTTCGATAAGCCCCAGGTCCTCCGCCACCTTGAGGCGCAAAGCTCCCAAGGACTCGTTGACGACCTTACGCTTGTCGGCGCCAAAGAAAATGATATCGCCATCTTTGGCCTCAAGCCGGTCCATCAACTTGTGGACAACGTCCTCAGGCATGAATTTTAGGATGGGGGATTGCAAGCCTTCCAAACCTTGGGCCAGATCATTTACCTTGACCCACGCCAAGCCTCGAGCGCCATAAACGCTGACATGGCGGGTATAGTCATCAATCTCTTTCCTAGACAGCTTGGCGCCACCAGTCACTTTCAGTGCCGCAACCCGACCGGCTGAATCCTGAGCGGGGCCGCTGAACACCTTGAATTCGACGCCAGCCATCAAGTCGTCAACAGAAACGAGCTCCAGCTGAATGCGAAGGTCGGGTTTGTCTGAACCATAACGCTCCATGGCCTCATGCCACGTCATATGGGGAAATTCGCCGAGCTCCACGTCTAGATGCTCTTTGAAAACCGAGCGAACCAAGCCCTCAGACAGGCCCATAATGTCAGACTCATCCAAAAACGAAGTCTCTAAATCGATCTGCGTGAATTCAGGTTGGCGATCAGCTCGTAAATCCTCATCTCTAAAACATCGGGCTATTTGGTAATACCGATCAAAGCCCGACACCATTAAAAGCTGCTTGAACAACTGAGGAGATTGGGGCAAGGCAAAAAATTCGCCCTCGTGGGTTCGGCTAGGCACTAGATAATCTCGTGCGCCCTCAGGCGTAGCTCGCGTCAAGATGGGAGTTTCAATGTCGAGAAAACCCTGTCCATCCAAGTACTGCCTAATCGATGAGGTCAGTCGAGCCCGAAACATCAGATTGCTCTGCATCTCTGGGCGACGCAAATCCATGTAGCGGAATTTTAACCGCACGTCCTCACCCACCGTGTGATGCGCATCCAGCGGAAAAGGTGGTGTCGCAGACTCGCTCAAGAGTTCAATATCTTTGCCGAGTATCTCAATAGATCCCGTAGCCATGGTGGGATTGACAGTGCCTTCACCTCGAGCACGAACACGACCCGTAATTTTTAGAACATATTCGCTGCGCACACGGTCGGCAAGGGCGAAAGCGGATTCGGTGTCAGGATCAAAAACGACCTGCACAATGCCTTCACGATCACGCATATCTAGGAAGATAACCCCACCATGGTCACGACGCCGATCAACCCAACCATAAAGCGTTACCGTGTTATCGATATCTGCTTCACCGACTAGGCCGCAGTAATGTGTTCGCATACTCTTTTCACCATGTCCCCGCGGGGACTCAAACGTCCGTTACTTTGTGGTCGTATTATTTGACTGACCGGAAGACTTTTTCCCTTCTCCAGATGTGCCAGACGCACTGCTACTGCCCGTCTTGGAGCCACCCTCACTTTTTACCGCATTCGATGTCTCACCCGAGCTGTTTTTTTCTTTGGTGTCACCCGCCAGGTTCTTCTGGTTTCCCGTCTTAAAGTCGGTCTCATACCAGCCACTGCCCGCCAATCTAAAAGCCGGGGCACTCACTTGCTTACGCAGTGTTTCCTTGCCACATTCAGGGCAGGTTGTAAGCAGTGCATCTGACAGCTTCTGTAAGGCTTCGAGCTGATGTGAGCAGTCACTGCACCGGTAGTCATAAATCGGCACGTCGGTGTCTCCCAACAGGAACAGACAAATCGTTCCAGGCGAATTGAGTGGAAAGTTGAAACTTCTGAGGGGGCGCAGAATACCGGAAAAACAGGTCTGTTTAAACCGGAGTTACCTCTAACGGGGAGAGGTGGTGTTAATAGCCTAACTATCGACGCGCACAACAGTTCAACTCTCGAGGAAGCGCCTCGAGCTGCGCATCAATACCGTCATGTAAACACTCCCCAAGGGCTAACGCCCTAAGGGAGTCACCGGAAACGCCTACTAGTTGGCGAATTCCTTCATTTTCTTCAACGGGCGAATTTTTACTGCTGTGCTAGCAGGCTTCGCTTTGAACATCGTCTCTTCGCCAGTAAAGGGGTTAATGCCTTTACGAGCCTTTACCGCTGGCTTACGAACCGTGGTGATTTTCATCATACCCGGGATTGTAAATTCCCCGGCACCGCGCTTTTTGATACTGCCTTCAATCAACGCGTCCATTTGCTGCATTACGTCAGAGACCTGCTTTTTAGTCAGACCAGTGTTATCAGCAATGGTGCCAACGATCTGTGTTTTGGTCATCTTGGTCGAGATGGCCTTCACTTTTGCAGGAGCTGCCTTTGCGGCCGGCTTTTTAGCGGGCGCCTTCTTAGCTGCTGCTTTTTTCTTTGCGGGTGCTTTCTTTGCTGCTGCTTTTTTGGTTGCCATAGGTCTTTATCACCTTTTAAGTAGTGGTATGGAGACTGGGTAACCGACTCAAAAACCTTAGAATTAAGGCTTCAAAGTGCAGTTCTGCAGATTCAACACGAGAATATGCTGTAAAACAAGGGGTTTTTTTCTTTAAAAGCATAAAAACCCCTGTTTTTTTAGTATTTTCCCCCGCGCACAAAGTTCTACCAAGCTGACTTCCGCCCATTGCCGACTCTCCGTACAATTGTGGCCTTTGTTCTCGGAGTCGCACTATCATGCGTGCCAGCCAGTTTTTACTATCAACCCTCAAAGAAACACCTGCAGATGCTGAAGTCATTAGTCATCAACTTATGTTACGAGCCGGACTCATCCGTCGAGTAGCCGCAGGCATATACAACTGGATGCCTCTGGGGTTGCGCGTGCTCCGTAGAGTCGAACAGGTGGTTAGAGAGGAAATGTGCCGTGCCGGCGCACTCGAAATCAGCATGCCGGTGGTCCAACCAGCAGAGCTATGGCTGGAATCTGGTCGCTGGGAACAATACGGACCCGAGTTGGCAAGACTTCAAGATCGACACAATCGAGAGTTTTGCCTGGGACCCACCCATGAGGAGATTATTACATCGCTGGGGCGAACTGAGATTAAAAGCTACAAGCAGCTGCCCCTAAATTTCTTCCAAATTCAAACGAAATTTCGCGATGAGATTCGTCCTAGGTTTGGCGTGATGCGATCACGAGAATTTATAATGAAAGACGCTTACTCATTTCATACCGATCAAGCGTCTTTAGAGCAAACCTATTGGCGTATGCACCAGGCATACACAGCTATATTTACCCGACTGGGCCTTAATTTCCGGTCGGTAGAAGCCGACACCGGCTCCATTGGCGGTTCTCACTCACACGAGTTTCATGTACTCGCTGATTCAGGAGAGGATGCTATCGCTTTCTCGGACACTAGCGACTACGCCGCAAATGTCGAACTTGCTCCCGCGCTTGCACCACCGGCTACCGATGCTGAGATCAGCGACTTAACCCAATTTGCGACGCCCGGAGTTAAGACGATCGACGAACTGGTAAAGCAGACAGGCGTGAGCATATCTGAGACCATAAAGACGTTATTTGTCAAAGGCGAAGCTGATGAGATTGTCGCTTTAGTGCTGCGGGGCGATCACCGGCTAAACGCTTTGAAAGCTGAAAAATTACCCGGCATACACGCACCTCTGGAGTTAGCCGATGAGGCGAAAGTACTGGCGGTTGCAGGTGCAGGGTTCGGCTCTTTGGGGCCTGTAGGACTTAGTGTACCTGTTGTTGTTGATCAGAGCGCGGCGGCGCTGAACAGTTTTATTTGCGGGGCAAATCAAGATGGCTTTCACCTCCGAGGCGTTAACTGGTCACGGGATGTTGCCAATATTGAAACTGCAGATATCCGAGAGGTCGTTGCCGGCGACGCTAGCCCTTGTGGCCAGGGAAAGCTGGAGATTCGTCGCGGTATCGAGGTCGGCCATATTTTCCAACTGGGCACCAAATACAGTGAGGCCATGAAAGCTGTCGTTCTCAACGAAGAGGGCAAGTCGGTACCCATGGCAATGGGGTGCTATGGCATCGGAGTAACACGAATTGTTGCCGCGGCTATTGAGCAAAATCATGATGAGCACGGCATTGTCTGGCCGGAAGCTATGGCACCCTTTGAAGTCGCATTGGTGCCGTTAAATATGGATAAGTCTGAAGCCGTAGCGGCCGCTACTGAGACACTTTATGAGCAGCTCATTAATTTGGGCGTGGAAGTTTTCATGGATGATCGCAAGGAGCGGCCAGGCGTGAAATTTGCTCAAATGGAGCTCATTGGCATCCCCGTCCGGGTCACGCTGGGGGACCGGTCTCTTGCTGAGGGCAATATCGAGCTGCAAGGGCGCACCAGCGACCAGAAGCAACTGATACCAATCGCAGAGGCTGCCGATGCGATTATTGCTATGATTCGCGGTGCGTAACCGCATCAAAATCGGCCTGTTGTTAACCTGTTTGTGGTGCTGGCTATTTATTAACGCAGCGCAAGCAGAGCCCGCGGAGCGGGCAGCAATGCGAAGCTTTCTCGAGCAATCCATTGCTGGCGCGACCAGCTTTGAGGATCGATTTGATGCTGAAGTTTGGCTGCTCGACATGCAGACCCGACTGGCACCTTTCATGTCTGACCCTGAAGAGCGCGTGCAGTTTTTGACCCTACTGCATCAAGAAGCACTGGCGGCTAATCTTCCCCCCGAGCTGGTACTCGCGCTTATTGAGGTCGAAAGCCACTTTGACCGGTTCGCAGTATCAAGCGCTGGGGCACAAGGCTACATGCAGGTCATGCCTTTTTGGAAGGATGAGATTGGAAGACCTGGGGACAACCTTACGCGCAGCGATACAAACCTACGTTACGGCTGCAGAATTCTTCAGTTCTACTGGCAGCGAGAATCGGGTGATCTACATCGCGCACTGGCGGCTTACAACGGCTCACTGGGCAGTCGCAAGTACAGCGATAAAGTGTTTCGCGCGTGGCAAAGCCGCTGGCGCAACGCGCCGCTTGACTGGTAGTTTATGGTCAGTCGAATTGGGAGGCGGTGCCCTGATCGGCAAACCCGAGCACTTAAAACGAGAGACTGACTAACTATGGTCAACCTGCAAGCATTTACTCGCTGGAATTCTGATCTCGCAAAAACCGTTGCTGCTATTGGCGGCGACGCGTTTTTCAATCAGCTGTTCTCGGCTCTTGCGGACCAGGTCGCTCATATCTACCCCCAAATTTGGCTGTACCATCGCGACCTGCCACCAAGAATTCTCTATCACGAAATACCCGCTGATGCGGTGGAGCTGCAAATAGACCGGTATCTCGAGGGCCCGTATCGGGAAGATCCCTTTTATCAAATATCGATGAATAGCCCGCGTAGCAGTATTTACAAGTTGGGGCGCCTGACAGGCAATACTTTCGAAGACAGCGGCTACTTCCGTAACTACTACGGTGGCACCGGCACCTGTGATGAGATTACCTTTCTGACGCGCCTAGACGATGGCAGCGTTGTGAATTTTTGTATTATGCGCAAAGCTTGTGACACTCCTTTTAGCGATGAAGACTACGACCTGCTTTACAGCGTGTCTGAAATTGTGGCGTCGCTTATTCAGTCGCACTGTCATCGGGACGATTTCGCGTCGACAAATTTATTACAACCCGGGCTCGACGCCCAAATTGACATTGCCTTTAAGTCCTTTGGCAGTGATTTTGTGAGTCCAAGAGAGCGTGAGGTACTAGAGCTAATGCTAAGGGGTTATGGCGCAGATACGTCTGCGGAGCGACTTTCGATATCCCTCGAGACCGTGCGGCGACATCGAAAGGCACTCTACAAAAAGCTGGATGTGTCCTGTCAGGCTGACTTATTTGCACTCTTCATCAACACAATGCCTTATATCGCTAGCGCTCAGGGAGGAGATCCGCTGTCCGTTTACATGCAGTAATCCGTAAATCTTTGAACTAACTCACAAAAAAGCTCCCTTCACTGCCCTTTTTGGGGCATTGCCTGCCCCAGCGGCGCAGCTCAGACTCCCCTCTTTACAAATTTAGCGGTGATACCCGTGCAACGCGAAGTCGACTTATTCCTGAAGGCCTACCCCTCTGTAGAAATGATTGAGGCGCTGATTACTGACTGTAACGGTGTCGCTAGAGGCAAGTGGATACCACGTGGAAAAATACAATCTGTGCTCGATGATGGCTTAAAGCTACCCAAGTCTGCATTGGGTTTAGACATTTGGGGCAGAGATATTCCAGAATTAGCCCATGCCAATGGCGATATTGACGGTTACTGCATGGCCGTTGAGAACTCTTTAAAGCCCGTGCTGACGCCTCGCGGTACCGATCAGGGACAATTGATCATGACCATGATCGATGAAACTGGCGCCCCCTACATGGGTGATCCCCGACAAATTCTTGCCAAGGTTTTGGCGGGATTTACAGAGCGAAATCTGAAGCCTTGTATGGCTGCAGAGCTGGAATTTTACTTGGTGCCTGACCCTGGACGAGACAAGCCGCTTAGAAGCGCCCTCGATAGCCTGGACACGTTGGGCGGCAATCTCTACGCATTAAATGAGCTAGACCACCACAGTGAAATGCTCGATCTACTGAGAGAGACCTTTAAGGTACAGGACCTTCCCTACGAAGGCATTATCAAGGAATCTGCCCCAGCTCAATTCGAAATCAATATGGCCCACAGTGACGATGTGATGCTGATGGCGGATCAAATCATACGCATGCAGCGCTGTATTCGCAGAGTCGCTAGCCAGTGTAATTTGATCGCCAGCTTTATGCCCAAACCCCTTGATGATGAAGCGGGAAATGGCATGCACATCCACTGTAGTGTGCTAGAAGAGCGGGGCCTCAACATTTTTAACGACGGCAATGATGAAGGCAGCCCTCTGTTGAAGCAGGCGATCGCAGGATGCTTGGAGCTGATGCCCGACTCCATGCTGATTTTCGCCCCCAGCTTCAACGCTTATCGACGCTTTCAAGCTGGCAATCATGCCCCGACCGTCCCAACATGGGGCTATGACAATCGCACCACTGCACTTCGCGTTCCCTCTGGGCCACAAACAGCCCTGCGTATCGAGCACCGAGTCGCCGGAGCCGACGCCAACCCCTATTTGGTGATGGCGGTAATGCTGGCCGGAATTCTTCACGGTCTAGAAAATAAAATGGAGCCCCCAGCGGCGATTGAGGGTAACGCCTGGGATATGCAGCATGAAACGCCCAACCTCCCCTGTCTGATGAATGTGGCGGTAGAAAAATTTCTAAATTCACCCCTCATCGAAAAATACCTCAGCGCCGAGTTTCAACTGTTATATGGCAAGACCAAAGAGCAAGAGCTGAACGAATTTCAGCGCCGGGTCACTGATTTTGAGATTGAAACCTATCTCAGGGGTTAAAAATTGTGCTGATCCGCGAAGCCTTATTCCCGTATCATCTAGCATCTATTGACGCCGAGAGAAGAACCCCATGACCACTGCCTATGACTTTCAAGCAAGCGCTGCCAATGGCGACGAAGTCAACTTAGACGACTATCGGGGGCGAGTTTTGCTGATCGTCAATACCGCTTCCAAATGCGGCTTCACCCCTCAATACGAGGGGCTAGAAGCACTTCAAGCCCAATACCACGACAAGGGGTTTGATGTGCTGGCATTCCCATGTAACCAGTTTGGCGGCCAAGAGCCCGGCAGCGAAGAGGAAATCGTAGAGTTTTGCACTACGCGATTCAGCTCTACGTTTCCTATTTTTGCAAAAATTGAGGTCAATGGCGCGGACACACACCCGCTATACAGTTGGCTGAAGGGTCAGGCCAAAGGCATTATGGGTACCGAGCGCATCAAATGGAATTTCACTAAGTTTCTCATCAATGCCGAAGGAAATGTCGCTAAGCGTTATGGCTCCCAAACAAAGCCCGCAGCCATTGCAAAAGATATTGAAGAACTACTCTGAAGGCTCACGGCAGAGACCCCGCCACAGGCTTACCGTTGTGAGGATCGTTAATTCCACCCGGCCGAATTAGGCTTCTAGGAACACTGTGCGATTAAAAAAGCCTCGAATCTACCCCCTACCCGATGACGCCATCGGCGATGACATTCGCAGCCAGTTGGGCTCGCAGTTCGAAGGACAACACGTTCTCAACGTCTTCCGCACATTGGGAAAATCGTTGAAAGCCTATCGCAGATTCATGGGCTGGGGGGGCTATATTCTCTCATCGGACAACGACCTGAGCCCGCGAGACCGAGAGCTCGTCATTCTTCGCACGGGGTACAACTGGCAGTCGGGATATGAATGGGCTCAGCACGCGCGAATAGGAAGTGCCTGTGGGCTGAGTGATGAAGAGATACAGCGTATTAAGGCTGGTCCTCAAGCCACAGGATGGAGCCATCGCGATCGTGCTTTGCTCAATGCCACAGACAATCTCACTAACGACGCCTTCATCAGCGATACCAACTGGGCGGCCCTAAGCGACTTCTCTGAAAAACAGCGAATGGACCTGGTTATGACCGTGGGGCAATACACCCAAGTATCAATGATGCTAAATAGTTTTGGGGTGCAGCTAGACCCTGGTTACACGCTGGACCCTGACCTAGACGACCGTTGATACATCCCGTTAACGGTTTTGTCATAAAGGCTTGGCGTCACCCAACCGCCACACTCGGGAACACGCCATGCCAACTTAATGCTCTCGAGTCTCCCTGAACTGAATGTCAGGCCAACGCTCCTCCATGAGTGCCAGATTGACCCGCGTCGGCGCCAAATAAGTAAGATAACCGCCGCCATCCTCTGACAGATTATCTTCAGCCTTTTTGCGAAATTCCTCTAACTTACGTGGATCCTCAGCTTCTATCCATCGTGCGGTGTACACGTTAATCGGTTCATAAATCGCTTCGACTTTATATTCATCTTTTAACCGGTAAGCCACAACATCAAACTGCAATTGGCCCACAGCGCCTACGACCAAATCGGTCGACATCAGCGGTGAAAAAACCTGTGTCGAGCCCTCCTCCGACAGCTGTTGGAGGCCTTTTTGCAGCGCCTTCAACTTCATGGGGTCTTTGAGTCGTATACGCCGAAACAGCTCTGGAGCAAAATGGGGAATCCCTGTGTAGCGAAGGTCTTCGCCGAGGGTAAAGGTATCCCCTATCTGAATAGTCCCGTGATTATGAAGACCAATAATATCCCCGGAGACCGCCTCATCAACCAATACCCGCTCACCGGCCTTAAAGGTCACTGCATCTGCAATCTTAACGTCTTTGGCCGCGCGAACATGGCGCATCTTCATGCCTTTGGCGTAGCGCCCCGAGCAAATTCGGACAAAGGCAATACGATCGCGATGCTTAGGGTCCATATTGGCTTGTATTTTAAAGACAAACCCCGAAAAGGGTTCTTCCCTAGCATCAACAAGCCGGGTCCGGGTTTCTCGGGGTAAGGGCTTCGGAGCCCACTCAACAAATTTATCAAGCATTTCCCGAACACCAAAATTACCCAGGGCGGTGCCAAAAAATACTGGGCTCAACTTTCCTTGCAGGAAGGCCTCCTGATCAAAAGGGTGACTCGCGCCTTTGACCAATTCAATTTCATCACAAATTGACTCATATTCGTCGTCGAGCAGCGCTTTAGCTTCGGGGGAATCCAACCCTTTAATTCGAGTGTCTGGGGGTAATAAAGCGTTGTGGCCCGCCTCAAAAACGTGAATCACGTCATCGTGCAAGTCATAAACACCCTTAAAGTGTTTGCCCATACCGATAGGCCAATTAACCGGCGCACCGGCAATACCCAGGACCGCCTCTATCTCGTCTAGCAACTCGATAGGGTCGCGAATATCCCTGTCCATCTTGTTGACAAAAGATACGATGGGCGTATCCCTCAACCGACAGACATTCATCAGTTTGATGGTTCTATCCTCAACGCCCTTAGCGCCATCAATTACCATCAGCGCCGAATCCACTGCAGTGAGGGTCCTGTAGGTATCCTCCGAGAAGTCCTCGTGCCCAGGGGTGTCTAGCAAATTAACCGTGCGATCTTTGTAGGGAAATTGCATCACCGAAGAGGTCACGGAAATGCCGCGCTCCTGTTCAAGGCTCATCCAATCTGACGTCGCATGGGGCCCCCGCTTGCCCTTTACCGAGCCCGCAATTTGGATAGCGTTGCCCAGCAACAGCAGCTTTTCGGTAATCGTCGTTTTACCCGCGTCCGGGTGAGAAATAATGGCAAAGGTGCGCCGTGCTTCAATATCGCGTTTTAAATCTGCCACTGTATCGGACATGTTGGTTCCTCCTGAAGCGCGGGATTATGCCAGTGCCAATGCACCCCCGCCATGAAGTCAGTGATGAAACCACTAGAAAGGCTGTGAAATACCAATAATCCCGGCTCACCCCCTGACACACTCAGGTTGCAGGGCGCGAAAACTCAAACTCCAGGCTATCTAGCAAGGCTTGTCCAATGGCCTCCTTGTCGACAGCGTCAGCACCTAGTAAAGACGCCATCGAAATCACCTCGAGTCCAGCATGTCCGCAGGGGTTTATGCGGCGGAAAGGTTCGAGATCCATATCCACGTTTAGTGACACGCCATGGTAGCTACAACCCCGAGAGACCTTCAATCCAAGCGCCGCGATCTTCCTGCCCTCGACGTAGACGCCGGGAGCTTTTGGGTCAGCCGAGGCCTGAATGCCATATTTGGCAAGCAGTGCGATAACGGCTCGCTCAATAGCCGTCACCAGCCCCCTCACCGTAAGGCTGCTACGTCGAATATCGAGCAATACGTAGACCACCCACTGCCCGGGCCCGTGGTAGGTCACCTGCCCTCCTCGATCAATTTTCACGACGGGGATATCACCGGGGGCCAGTAAATGTGCTGCCTTACCCGCCACCCCTTGGGTGAACACCGCAGGGTGTTCGAGCAGCCAGAGCTCATCAGGGGTGTCTTCGGTTCGATTCTGGGTAAAGGCTTTCATCGCCGAAAACGTTTCGTCGTAATCAACCAGCCCTAAAAGCCGCCGCTCAATCACCGCTCAAATCACCATAGAAACTCGGCCCGTCGCCATCAGATCCTGATGGAGCGCCGCGAGTTGTTCAGGGCCTGTCGCCTCGATAATCAGCGTTAAAGACAAAAAGGTGCCGCCTTTGGAGGGACGACGCTGGGTCAGACTGCGGTCAAAGGCCGGCGCGTGCGTTTCAAAGACCTCGTTAATAACCGCCTCAAAATCATGGCCCGCTCGGCCCAACACCTTGATGGGGTAGCTACAGGGAAACTCTATTTTTGGGGCTTCTGGTTCCATGGGTCTTCCCTAGCAAAACATCAAGGGCTGAATATCTGGGAGAGCCACAGTAGAAAACCATCCCAAAGACGCTTAAAGAACCCTGCGGACTCGACGTTCTGAAGCGCCTGCAGGGGTCTCTCCAACAACAGCTCCCCATCGAGAAAAACTTGCAGCTGACCCACCGCATCTCCCTTGTTGATCGGAGCCTGCAGCGGATCATCGAAGGAGGCAATCACTTCAGGAGTTGCCTGAGTTCTGGGCACAACAACGGTCACAGACTCCAATAGGCCGCCATCAACAACCTCTGTCTTACCTTTCCAGACCCGAGTACTGCCAAGTGACGCTACGCCAGTTACAACTTCCAAATTTTTGTAAAAACGAAACCCGTAATTCAATAGGGAGCGCGTCTCTGCTTTGCGACTGCGCGTACTGTTACTGCCTAAAACCACTGAAATTAAGCGCATACCATCGCGCTCAGCTGAAGCCACAAGGCCATATCCAGCAACACTCGTGTAACCTGTTTTCAGACCATCGACCGAGGGATCTTCGCGCAGCAGATGGTTCCGATTGTGCTGCTTAATATCGTTGTAGGTATAAGACTGCTGGCGATACACCCGGTAGCGTTCTGGGTGATTACGAATCGTTGCGCTGGCAAGCACGCCAAGATCTCGAGCCGTTGTCAGATGATCTGAATTCGGTAAACCGTGAGTATTTTCAAAGTGGGTCGCGGCAAGCCCTAGCTCCTCGGCATAGCGATTCATGAGAGCAACAAACGCCTCTTCACTACCTGCAATGTGCTCGGCAATGGCAACCGTCGCATCATTGCCTGAGGATATGGCGATGCCCTGCTCAAGCTCCCCTACCGTCACTACCTTACCGGGCTCGATCCACATTAAGGATGAGCCGCGAAATTTAGGGTTTTGGGACCAAGCATTCCGGCTGACCGTGACTTCGTCGTCAAGGGACAACCGACCGGCATCGACCTCTTCCGCGAGAATGTAAGACGTCATTAGCTTGGTCAGACTCGCCGGGGGTAGTCGAGTGTCAATGTTGTGCTCGACCAGAATTTCTCCGGTAATAAAGTCTAGCAATAGATAGGCATCGGCATTGATACCCGGAGGCGCCGGCACCAGCGATACCGCCGTGGCAGAGGCGTTGAAAAACAAAGCGATGAGTGCAACAAAAACGGGGTTTTTCATGCGGTCGGAATGCACCGTAGCAACAATAAGGAACGCAATGGTATCAGTGACTCAGTACTAGGGGTAAAAATCAGCGAAAAAAGCGCCCCTTTAGGGCATGGGTTGCCCTTGGGGCAAACCCGCTGCTCGCAGCTGATTTTGAGCCTCACGCAAGTCTGTCTGATTCTCAAAGGGCCCCAAACGAACACGAAAAATCAGGCCACTTGCAATGGTCGCGGGCAGGACCTCTGCAGGCACTGTGACGAATCGCTGCGACTCTTCAGCCAGTGCCTGAGCTGCGGCTTCACTCACATAGGCACCCAACTGCAGCGTCCGATACTCAATAACCGGGTTGTTGCGAAGGTCCGACACTCCCATGACCTCAACGGTATCAATGCGAACTGTTGCAGTGCCTTGATCAGCAAAACCCAGACGCACTGCAGCTCCGTAGGAAAGGTCTATGATTCGATCCGGGTGAAAGGGACCCCGATCATTCACCCTGAGGATCATGCTGGCTTGATTCTCAAGGTTTGTGACACGAACATAGGTAGGGATGGGCAGGGAACGATGGGCTGCAGTTGGCTCATAGGCACTAAAACGCTCGCCATTTGCGGTGGCACGGCCATGAAATTTCAACCCATACCATGATGCAATACCCTCTGCGGAGTAATTGTCGGCACTTTCCAAAACAGTGTAGGTCTGACCGTTTACCGTGTACGGACTGCTGTTGCCCGCCCTGGTAATAGGTTCTGCAATCGGAATCGCATCTGGCACTGCACCCGGAGAGATCGGCGGTGGTGCCCTGTCCGCCACCTCAATCGTCTGTGTACAACCCTCTAGCAGCAGGAGACTTACTGCGATCAAAACTCTCAAACAGTTAGCCATCTGCAGCCAAGCTCTCGATCTCCTGGCTGAGTTGCCAGACACTCAAGGCATACATCGCACTATGGTTATAGCGAGTAATGACATAAAAGTTTTCAAGACAGAGCCAATATTCAAAACCCTTTTCACCCTGCAGCCGCAGTGGGGTCGCCACCATAGAGACATCGGTGGCGGTGTGAGGCGCAAAGCCCTGTTCGGCGAGCTCGCCCACTGTCATCGTCGGCTTAAGGCCTCCTTCAAACAATTCAGAGCTAGCGCCGTCGTAATTGGCGGGAACGACGACAAGAGCCCCCGGTTGCCAGCCATGACGAACAAAGTAATTGGCGACGCTAGCTATGGCATCCTCGGCATTGCCCCATATATCAGCAACGCCATCGCCATTATGATCTACAGCATAGGCTCGGTAGCTTGAAGGCATAAACTGGCCATACCCCATAGCCCCTGCATAAGAACCTTTCAACGCGAGAGGGTCTTTACCACTTTCGTAAGCCAAAATGAGAAAGTTTTCGAGCTCTCGAGTAAAGAATGGCGACCGTTTAGGGTAATCAAATGCGAGTGTTGCCAGTGCATCAATGACCCTGTAGCTGCCGGTAATGCGGCCATAAAAAGTTTCGACCCCTATGATGGCGGTAATCACAGATTCGGGTACACCCGTACTGGTGCTGACTTCTGTGAGTGTGTCGGCGTATTGTTTGGCAAACGCCACGCCTTCCTGAGCGCGTTTATCTGTCAAAAATATCTTGCGGTAGTCGTACCATGGCTTGGTCTTTTCTGCGGGCCTCGAAATGGCGTCCAAAATACTCTGCTGGCGCTCGGCTTGATTCAACAACGCAACCGCCCAGTCTCGATCGACACCCTGCTCAACAACATCGGCAAGAACTTGCTCGAGCTCAGCTCGTTCTGAATACTCTCCCGCAAAGCTCACGCTGGGCGAGACCAGTGCGAACACCATCAAAAAAAATACGTGAACCGGCGATGCCATTCTGCTTCCTCTTACCATGAATAAAATTTAAGTTTACTGCCTAATCACTCGCTTTTCGGCGCTGACAGCCATTAACACGCCAAAACCCAGCATCAACGTCACAATCGACGTTCCCCCCGCACTGACTAGGGGCAGCGGGACACCCACCACTGGGAGAATACCCGCCACCATACCCATATTGACGAAAACGTAGACAAAAAAGGTGAGCGTGATCGATGACGCAAGCAAACGCCCAAACCCGGTTTGAGCGCGTACGCTAATGGCAAACCCACGCCATATGATCAACGCATAAATTATCAGCAGAAGCACAACCCCTCGGAGGCCCAATTCTTCAGCCAACACAGCAATAATAAAGTCTGTCTGGCTTTCAGGTAAGAAATCGAGATGGGATTGCGTCCCCGATAACCAGCCCTTACCCGACCAGCCCCCTGACCCAATGGCTGTCTTAGACTGAATAATATTCCACCCCGCCCCTAATTTATCGGACTCAGGATCCAGTAAAGTCAGGATTCTCTGCTTTTGATAATCCTTGAGAACAAACAACCAAGCAGGCCACGCACTCATTAAAAACAATGTGGCTGCGCCTGCGATGTACCACCAACTGACCCCCGCCATAAACACCACAAACAGACCGCTCGCTGCCACCAGTAATGAGGTTCCTAAATCGGGCTGAATGACAATAAGACCCGCGGGGAGCGCGATGATCAGCAGCGCTCCCAACAAGGACCTAGGTCGCGGCGGTATGCCCTGGCGACTAAACCAAGAAGCGACCATCAGCGGCATAGCCAACTTCATAAGCTCTGATGGCTGAAAACGAATGACGCCTAAGCTGAGCCAGCGCTGCGCTCCTTTTGCGCCGACACCAAAAAGCGGCACCGCCACCAAAAGCAACAATGCCGCAACATAAAACAAAGGGGCCCATCGATAGTACGTATCTAATCGGATTTGGCTGGCAACCAGCATAGCCACCGTCGCAATAGCGAAGTTCCGCGCCTGTCTTATTAGGGCGGCCTGACTACCATCCGAAGCACTAAACAGCACAAAAAAACCATAAGTAACTAGTGCGACTAACAAGGCCAGTAACCAGCCATCTAAATGCAATGCAGTTAATACGGAATTTCGGTGCTTGAAATCACCGCGACTGTCTTCGGTAAGGTAGCGATCGTATTCAGCCATCCTGATCCCTCATCAGCCAAGCATCCATAACGGCTCTAGCGACAGGATAGGCCGCACTGCTACCGCCACCATTTTCAGCCAACACTGCTATCGCTATACGCGGGCTATCGACCGGTGCAAATGCCATAAACCAGCCGTGATTGCGGTGGCGGGCGTTAATATTCTCCTCGTCATAAACAGCATCTTGTGCAATACCAATGACCTGAGAGGTGCCCGTCTTACCCGCAATGGTATAGGCAAGGTCTTTAGCAATCGCTGAAGCGGTGCCTGCGGGGTTGTGCACGACATCCATCATTGCTGCAATGACTGCTGACCAATGTGCTGGACTAGCAACAACCTGTTCGCGGCGAGGTGACACTCGCGCCTCGCCATCAACACTGCTTACCAACGTCGGTGAGTAGGCGAAGCCTCGATTGGCCACGACCATCGCCGCCTGCGCCAACTGTAACGGCGTCGCCAGCATATAACCTTGGCCAATACCGACACTGAGAGTTTCTCCGGGATACCAAGGCTGATCAAGCTTCTCTCGCTTCCATGCCCGCGACGGTAGGATACCCCGCTGCTCGCTTGTGATATCGATGCCGGTCACTTGACCAAACCCGTAAGGGGCCAACCCCTCAGACAACCGATCGATGCCTAAATTTCGGGCCAGGTCGTAGTAATAAACGTCGCAGGACTCGGCAATCGCCATGCGCATATCAACCTCTGGCGCATGTCCGGTACCACGTATACGAAGAATCCAGTCACGGTAACGACGAGAGTCGCCCGGGATTTGATACCACCCGGGGTCCTTAACCGTGGTCTCCGGTGTAATAAGCCCAAGCTCAAGGCCGGCCAGCGCCAGCATAGGCTTCACCGTTGAACCCGGGGGATACTGACCCTGAATGGCTCTGTTTAATAAGGGCGTGTCAGGAGAGTCACGAAGTTCGCTGTAAGCTTTTGCGCTGATGCCGTTGACGAATAAGTTGCCGTCAAAACCGGGCTTTGATACCAGCGCTAAAACACCTCCGTTACGCGGATCTAACGCAACAACCGCTCCGCGCTGGTCCCCCAGGGCCGCCGCCGCAACCCGCTGAAGCTCCAAATCGAGATGCAATTTTAGATCTTTACCGGGAAGAGGTGCCTCTTGATCGAGTACCCGCAGAACTCGGCCGTGGGCGTTGGCTTCGATATTTTGATTGCCAACCCGCCCCAACAAAACATCCTCATAATATTTTTCCAACCCCACCTTGCCGATGTGAAATGTCCCTCGATAGCGGTCCTCGGCAATTCGCAGGGTTTCCTGTTGGTTAATACGCCCTACGTAACCTAAAACGTGACTGAGCAAATCACCATGAGGATAGGCTCGCGTTAATTGCGCCTCGATAGTGGCTCCGGGCAGCGTATGACGATGAACACCGATAACAGCGGTCTCCTCATCGGACAGACGCAACTTCAGGGGCACCGCGTCGTAAGGTCGACTGCGCCGGCGCCGCTCCTGAAAGCGCGCACGCTCCTCCGCATCTAGGCCTATTAGCGATTCAATGCGATCCAATAAGATCGATAAATCATCGGCCCGCTCCACAACAACCGCCAAAAGCTGGCTGGGTTCATTGCTGGCAAGTAGCTCGCCATTGCGATCGAAAATAAGCCCTCTTGTTGGAGGAAGGGCCTCAAGACGGACGCGATTGCGCTCTGACTGCGTCAGGAATTGCTGATAGTTATCAATTTGAAGCCCGTAATAACGGTAGAAAAGTACCGACAGCGCCAGCAGCACAATCACTGAAGCTGTTAACACACGGCCTCGATGTATCTCGGCCTCGCGACCTGTGTCTCGGATGGCTTCCCTAGGCGCCATTAAAAATCAGGCTCGGTGGTAGGGATGACGAGCATTGATAGACCAGGCACGGTACAGCTGTTCAGCCAACACAACGCGAACTAGAGGGTGGGGCAGCGTGATCCTCCCGAGTGACCATCTTGCATCTGCACGGTTTAATAAATCAGCATCAATACCGTCCGGGCCACCAATCAAAATAGCCATGGATGCCCCTTTGTGCTGGCTGATGGAAAAACTTTCGGCCATATCCTCAGTCCGAACCAGGCTGCCCCGCACATCCAAGGCCACCACCGTATCGTCATCTTTTATTTGCTTTGAAAGAGCAGTGGCTTCCTGAGCCCTGAATTTGTCGCTGTTGTTACCCTGACGCTTGGCAGGAGCTATTTCAACCCACTCCACGCGGAAATCCCTGGGCAGACGCTTGCAGTACTCGGAGACGCCAGCTACGACCCACGGCGGCATTCGCGTCCCTACCGCCAGCACTCTTATGCGCATTACTCAGCGCTAGGGGGCGCGGTCCATAACCGCTCAAGATCGTAGAAACTGCGCGTCGCCGGTTGCATCACATGCACCACAACATCGCCAAAATCGACCAGCACCCACTCACCCACCGTTTCACCTTCAATACCGATAGGTCGCATAGCTTCAGTTTTGGCCCGCATAATAACGTTATCAGCCAATGACTTAACATGACGCGTCGAGGTACCGCTGGCAATGACTAGAAAGTCCATCACCGAGCTCAGCGCCTTTACGTCGATGACGACTGGATCAACCGCCTTTAGATCATCTAAGGCATCAAGCACCAGCCCTGTTAGCGCGTCGGGTTGCGACGCGGTTAAATCACTCACTCAAACCCCCTGGGTAATTACTTAGCCGAACGGTAAAGACCGTGATCATTAATATACTCTAATACGCGGTCGGGCAGGAGATATCTGACGTTTCTACCCCCAGCAACTGCAAGCCGCAGCGCCGATGAAGAGATGTCTAAGGCTGGCTGAAGCAATCTTGTGACGGCGCCCTCAGCTTGGTTTAAAAGTTGCGATGGCGGAACCTCGTGCTCCTTTAACCAACCCTGAAGCTCCGGCGGCAGTTGTAGATCCCCTGGCGATCGAGACAACACCGCAATATTGGCGTGATCGAGCAAAAGCTCCCAATCTTGCCAACGGTTGAGCCGTTGTAAAGAATCAGCACCCATGATGAAGACGACCACCACCTCAGGTCCCAACTCCTGACGCAACTCTCTTAGCGTATCCACAGTGAAAGACAAGCCCTCCCGGTCCAGTTCACGCCGGTCAACGGTTAGACCCTCCATTCCTTCAACAGCCAGATCAAGCATGCGTGCTCTTTGTGCTGCACTTACCCCCGGGGTAGCCTTCAGGGGCGGTAACCGAGCCGGCATCAGCCGAATCGAATCGAGGCCTAGCAGGTCTCGACAATCCAACGCCCCTCGTAAATGTCCCACATGCACTGGATTGAAGGTGCCGCCCAGTATCCCGATGGCCGGCCGACTCACTGACGCACGTGTCCATCGCCAAATACAATATATTTGCTCGAGGTAAGGCCCTCGAGGCCAACCGGACCTCGAGCATGAAGCTTGTCGGTGGAAATACCTATTTCCGCGCCTAAACCGTACTCAAAACCGTCCGCGAAACGTGTTGAGGCGTTAATCATCACCGAGCTGGAGTCTACTTCCCGCAAAAATCGCATCGCTGTACTGTGGTTTTCTGTGACGATACTCTCTGTGTGACCCGAACTGTATTGCGCAATATGCGCCATCGCGCCGTCAACACCAGCGACCACCTTAATCGATAAAACTGGCGCCAAATATTCCGTTTGCCAATCTTCTTCGGTGGCTGCTACGCCAACGGCAGCGCTGGCGGCACAAGCTTTAGTGCACCCTCGCAGCTCAACGCCTGCGGCAGCTAGCGCCTCAGCAATAGCGGGCAGTAAGGCGAGGGCTTCCTCATCGATCAGCAAAGTTTCTAGCGTGTTGCAGGTTCCGTAGCGCGAAGTTTTCGCGTTAATGGTAATCGCTTGGGCTCGTTCGGGACATGCCTCCGCATCAATATAGACATGGCAAATACCATCGAGATGCTTCAGCACTGGCACCGTTGCTGCCCCACTGATTCGCTCTATGAGCCCTTTGCCACCTCGAGGGATCACCATATCGACATAATCGGAGAGCTGAATCAGGGCATCTACTACGGCGCGGTCCGTTGTCTCTACAACTTGAATAACTTCATTGGGCAAACCGGCTTCTGCCAGTCCTTTTTGAATGCAACGTCCAAGCGCCAGATTAGAGTTAATGGCTTCTGAACCCCCTCGTAAAATGGCGGCATTTCCCGCCTTCAGGCACAAGCTTGCAGCCTCTATCGTTACGTTGGGCCTAGACTCATAAATAATTCCAATAACCCCCAGAGGCACCCGCATTTTGCCAACCCGAATACCAGAGTCCATTGTGCGAACACCGTCGATAGCGCCAACAGGATCAGGCAATGCAGCGACCTGCTCCAAGCTCACCATCAAACTGGAAATCCTGTCGGCATTCAGTTCGAGTCTGTCAAGCAACGCGGGCGCGAGCCCAGACTCCACGGCTGCCGCTAAATCTTGGGCGTTGGCCGCCATCAGATCGTCCCGGTTACTGGCAATTGCATCTCGGATGCCCAGCAGCGCCTGATTTCGAGTCGCTACAGTGCTTGCCGCAACAATACGGGAGGCGTCTCGGGCCTGCCGACCCAGCTCTTTTACCCTGTTTTCGATGGACACAGTCATTCCTTCATTTTGGTGCGGGGAGTATACGCCCAAGACACTCGCTCCCACAGGCCAAAACCCAATTGCTAATGCGGTTGACAATGATTCGCAATTGCGTATTCTAGGCATATGTTTGTTTGTATATGCAATGGCGTGACCGACTCTTCCATCCGACGCGAAATGGAGGCCGGCGCTACTTCTTTTGCCGACGTCCAAAATCGCTTGGGTGTAGCCCGTCAGTGTGGTTCCTGCGAACACCTAGCCCGCGCCATCGTCAACGAGTTTTCTAAACCTGATCCTAGATACTTTTACAACGCCGCTCCCGACGAATCTATGGCCGCCGTAGCCTGACGATAACGTAGCTGCTAATCATTCTGATTAGCATTAGAAAATTTATTTAAAACAACGACTTAACCTGTTTATTTTGTGGTTCAGTCGCGGCCATTACGTTATAGTAGCGCCTCACTATTTCACAGGAATGCACCATGAAAGGCGACGCTAAAGTTATCGAACATCTCAACAAAATTCTCTACAACGAGCTTGTTGCGATCAATCAATACTTTTTGCATAGCAAAATGTACAAAGACTGGGGTCTCAGCGAACTCGCGGAACACGAGTACCACGAGTCTATAGATGAAATGAAGCATGCAGACGCCCTTGTAGAGCGCATCTTGTTCCTAGAGGGCCTCCCCAATCTGCAAGACCTAGGCAGGCTGATGATTGGCGAAAACCCCCGAGAAATGCTCGAGTGCGATTTGAAACTTGAGCATATCGCCCACGAAGATCTCAAAGCCACAGTGGCTCATTGCGAGGAGGTCAGGGACTACGTGTCGAGAGACCTCGCACAAAGCATCCTCGACGCCGAAGAGGAGCATATTGACTGGCTGGAAACCCAGCTCTCGTTAATGGATCGAGTTGGCGAACAAAACTACTTGCAAACAGCAATGCGGACGGTCAAGCCATCGGAAAGCTGAAACAGCGGCTTATTCCGCGAGCGGGGTGGTATCGAGATAACGCCCCGCAGCAGCCGATGGCACCAAAGCACCACCTTCGACCGTGATCACGCCGCCGACAATGACGTAATCAATGCCCCGCGGCGCTTGCCATGGCGAGCCGTAGTCAGCACCCGCGGCCACCTCGTCAGGATCGAAGACCACTAAATCTGCATCAGCCCCAAGGGCGACTCGTCCCTTCCGACTGAACTGTGGCGCAAAACCCTCAAGCCACTGCGCCTGTTTTAAACTGATTCGAGACAGCGCGTCGCTTAAATCCAGTATGCCCTGCTCTCTGACGTAGCGTCCCAACAGACGAGAAAAGCTGCCAGAAATATTGGGGTTAGTCATTTGCTGGGTATCAAAAGCGGGCAATGCATCGGTCGATACCATCATGTCAGGCCAGCGCAGCGCTGAATGCAGCCAAGCTTCCTTTACGTAGTGATGGTTCACCATGCCCCCGGGTTCGGTTTCGGCATAGTGCTTCCAGGTTTTTTCGGTAAGCCACTCACCCGTGGCCACCCATTGCACATCGCTGTAGTCGATAGCGAAAATCCTACGCCAGTCACGTTGACGAAAAACGTCCGCGGAGATACTCGTACCCCCAGCCAAATAACTGAGGGTTTCCGTCGTGACTGAGACTCCCCGAGCTCGGGCTGCGTCAATTTTTTTCAGCCATGTCTCGATGCCATTCATGGCGTTGTGTGTGATGTGGCAAATAAACACTGCGGAGCCGTATTGCTCAGCAAGCGCTAACACCTCATCTAGACCCGCAGTGTCTCCGGGCAAGTTGCGCCGCACGTGAACAAAAACGGGAACACTGCGCTCACCGGCCAAACTGAAAATCATGGCCAATTCATCAGCACTAACGGCATCGCGCATGTAGTCCAGCAGTAAGCCCACGCCCAACCCACCGCCATCAAGACCCGCTTCAATCTTCCGACGAATCTCAGCAATTTGAGGCGCTGTCGCTAGTTGCGTAAAAGCTGGAGAGGACATACTCCCCTGCTCACCTCGGTAAAAAAAGTAAGGCAGATCACGTCCTTCAATGACCTGAATTCTTGCCGCAAAATGCCCCACCGAAGCCCCGTAGTTAATAATGGGGCGATTTGCGACGAGGTCGCCCGCGGCCTGAGAAGGCAGAGCGCCCGCCTCCATCTCAAGCTGTGTCGTTACGCCATCGAGAACATTTCGTTGCTGTCCCAAGGGCGTCAGGGTGTGACTGTGGATGTCTATAAAACCCGGCGCCACCACGAGGCCGGTCGCATCAATCGTCTGGCTGCCTTGAAGAGGGGTTGTGCTGATTGCCACCACTCGCCCCTGCCGAATACCCACATGCCGAATGGCATCTAAACCACTTTCAGGGTTAATCACTCGACCGTTGTTGATGACAAGTGAAAACTCCCCCGCGGCACTGGCCACCGGCACTGGGGGTGCGATCATCCCCCACGCCAAAAGGAGCACTGCAATCAGTGCTCTGGGGGTGCGTGTAGCCTTGCTCAGGATAGCCTTTGCACCTGCGGCTATGCCTCCTGATCACCGGCATTGGCTTTGATCGCCTCGGCCAACTCTCCTGAGGTTTCCATCTCTGCAATAATATCGCAGCCGCCAATTAGCTCACCGTCAACCCAAAGCTGCGGGAACGTCGGCCAGTTGGCATAAATCGGCAAATTGGCACGTATTTCCGGGTTCGATAAAATATCGACATAGGCAAACCGCTCACCGACACTCGCTAAGGCCTGCACCGCTCGAGCAGAAAATCCACATTGCGGCTGGTTCGGGGAACCCTTCATATATAGAAGCACCCGATTATTGGTGACCTGCTCTTTGATCGTTTCCATAATGTCCATGCTGCCCTCCAAAGTGCAGTCATTGGGCTGCCGATGAGCCCGCTCTCAGTTAGCGGCATAGTATAACGCCGAGTGGACGCAGATACATGCCCGATCACGGCATGTTTAAACCATCCTCCGCAAACTGTAGACTTGCGCGCTCACTCAACTGACCGGTCTTAGAGCTATGTCAGCCATTATGCGCACCTACAAACAGTTTCCGGTGGCCTTTGTTCGAGGACAGGGCGCGACCCTGTGGGATGTGCAGGGCAGGCCCTTCCTCGATGGGCTGTCAGGCATTGCAGTGACAAACCTAGGCCACTGCCACCCCAGGGTGACTCAAGCCATTGAGGCGCAAGCCTCGCAGCTAGTGCACACCTCGAACCTGTTTCGGATTCCCGGCCAAGAACAGTTGGGGGCCGAACTGATATCGGCCACCGAGATGGAGTCGGTTTTTTTCTGCAATTCGGGTGCTGAAGCCAATGAAGTCGCTATCAAACTGGCCCGCCGCTACGGTCACGACCGCGACATAAAAACACCAACCATTGTCGTTTTAGATCGCGCCTTTCACGGCCGCACCCTTGGAGCCTTGGCCGCCACAGCGGGCGAAACCATGCGGCAACCTTTTGAGCCTATGGTTCCGGGATTCATACGTATTGCCCCGGAGGATTTTGAGGGGCTCAAAGCACTCGAAGCCGAGGCCAATATTGTAGCGGTGCTTGTTGAGCCCGTTCAGGGGGAAGGTGGTGTCCGGCCACTGTCTCGGGAGTACCTGCAGGCGTTGCGATCACTGTGCGACCGACAAAGCTGGCTGCTGATGTTTGACGAGGTACAAACGGGCAACGGGCGGTGTGGCGCTCTTTACGCCTACCAGCGTCTCGGCGTGACCCCCGACGTGCTGATAACGGCGAAAGGCCTGGGTAATGGCTTTCCCATTGGTGCATGCCTTGCCAAAGGGGAGGCCTCAACAGCGCTTCAGGCAGGTGACCATGGCACCACCTATGGCGGCAGTCCTCTCGCCTGTGCCGCCGCTAGTGCCGTCGTAAACACCCTCGCCAACCCTGATCTGCTCGCCAGAGCCGATGTGATTAGAGAACACATTCTGCAGGCTTTACATGGCCACCTTGCAAACCCTACGAGAGTCACAGATATCCGAGGTCTAGGACTCATGCTGGGGATCGAGGTGGCGGTGCCAGCGATGGGCTTGGTCGCCGCCGCCCTTGAACAGGGCGTTGTGATTAATGTAACTGCAGGCAACACCATAAGACTTCTGCCACCGTTGGTCATGACCAATGATGAGGCCAAACAGCTCGGTCACAGTGTGGCTGAAATTATCAATCAAGCGCCGGAGATAGCGGCATGAGCAAACCCAAACATTTTCTCACACTGAGTGATCTGACCTCTGACGAACTTAGGGGCATTATTGGTAGAGCCAACGAACTCAAAGCCCAGCAACGCGAGGGCGTCGCACACGCGCGCTACCCGGGCAAAGTATTAGCTATGTTATTTGCCAAGGCCTCTACGCGGACCCGGGTATCTTTTGAAGTGGGCATGCGTCAACTTGGTGGCAGCGCTTTGTTTCTCTCTTCAGCAGACACACAGCTGGGGCGAGGTGAGCCCGTTGAGGACACTGCTAGGGTGCTGTCATCGATGGTTGATCTCGTAATGATTCGCACCCACGATCACAGCAGCGTCGAACGGTTTGCGCAGTTTGCATCGGTGCCCGTTATCAACGGCCTGACCGATGACTACCATCCCTGCCAACTTTTGGCCGATATGCAAACTTGGTTCGAACACCGCGGTGACATTAAAGGCCGACGCGTATGCTGGCTGGGCGACGGCAACAATATGTGTCACTCCTACATTAACGCCGCACGGTTACTCGATTTCGAACTGGTGGTGGCCTGCCCCGACGGCTATCAGCCCGCCTCGCAGCTGGTGTCAGAAAATAGTGATCGCGTTCGTATTGTTCATGATGCCAAGGAGGCGGTTCAGGGTGCCGACCTACTGGTTACCGATGTCTGGGCCTCTATGGGGCAAGAGGATGAACAGAAAGAGCGCAGTGCCGCAATGGCCCCCTATCAACTGAACCGCGAGCTCCTAGCTATGGCACAGCCAGACGCCCTATACATGCACTGTCTGCCCGCTCACCGAGACGAAGAGATTTCCTCAGAACTAATGGCTGCGCCGGAAACCGTGATTTGGGACGAGGCCGAAAATCGACTGCACGCCCAGAAAGCGTTGATCGAGTTTTTACTCGGTTAAAGCCCTGTCGTTGCGCCTCGGAGGCATCCGGGGTGCACTTTTGGGCGCCCCCACTGTGCGGGTCAATAATTTGTCCCAAAAATATCAATAAAAACAGCGTCACCTATCCACACCCCTTCGATATTGAAACCTGTCAACATTGGCAGTGCTATCAATGTAAGTAAGCACTCACGTAGAACTATTTGCACAGGTTGTACACAGGTGTTCCAGCCTTTTTCTCTATTGCATTAGTCGCAACACCCGCCTATCTTGGGTTGGTCGGATCTCGTTACCCCTACATATTGGGTCTAGGCCGCGCTTAGGCGTTGGCGGCGAATGGGCGGAAAACGGCACAACCAACGCGAGCGGCGACCAGACCCCAGCGTAGATTTATATATTTTGACGAGGCCAAAATAAGATGCAAACAGGCACAGAAACCGGAACCTCAACGCTGGCTGGCGGCACAGCCCCAGTTACAGGATCAGAAAACACCCAATCAGGGCGACTTCAAGCCACCGCACCGGGCCAACTGAGGGTCATCAAGCGCAACGGCACTGTAACCAGCTTCGAAGACAGTAAAATATCGGTAGCCATTACCAAGGCTTTTTTAGCGGTCGAGGGCGGCACTGCAGCCGCGAGTAGTCGCATCCACGAGACCGTGGCAAAACTGACCGAGAATGTCATTACAACTTTCAAGCGGCGCATGCCTTCGGGCGGCACCATTCATATAGAAGACATACAAGATCAGGTGGAATTAGCCCTGATGCGAGCAGGGGAACACAAAATAGCGCGGGATTACGTTATCTATCGGGAAGAGCGCGCTCGTGACCGCGCAGCGAAAGCAGCGTTATCACCTGAATCCCAAGCCGCAGCCAGTGGCATTAACGTGGTAATGCCCAATGGCAGCCGCGAACCCCTAGACATAGAACGGGTGCGCACCATCGTATCCGAGGCCTGCGCTGATCTGGTCGACGTCAGCGAGTCCGCTATCATCGACGAAGCACTGCGAAATCTGTACGACGGCGTAACAGCAGAGGAAGTCAGCACATCGCTGGTCATTACGGCTCGAACCATGATCGAGCAAGATCCCAACTACAGCTATGTCGCAGCCCGGCTGCTACTCGACAACTTGCGAGCAGAGTCTTTGGATTACTTGGGCGTGGCGAAAAGTGCAACCCAGAAAGATATGCAGGCGCTCTACAGTGAAGCACTGAATGCTTTTATCAGCCAGGGTGTGACCCTAGAACTCTTATCTCCTGAGCTTCTAGAGTTCGATATCGCAGCCTTGGGACAAGCGCTGCTGCCAGAACGCGACCTCCAATTTAGCTACCTAGGGTTACAAACACTTTACGACCGCTATTTTATCCACGCGGACGAAGTGCGTATCGAGCTACCCCAAGTATTTTTCATGCGGGTTGCCATGGGTTTATCGATTCGTGAAGACGACCCGAATGCACGAGCCATTGAGTTCTATCAGCTCTTGTCATCCTTCGACTACATGAGCTCCACACCCACACTGTTTAACTCGGGAACCTTGCGGTCACAGTTGTCGTCTTGCTATCTCACCACCGTCCCCGATGATTTATTCGGCATTTACGGCGCTATTCAAGACAACGCCATGCTATCCAAGTTCGCTGGCGGACTCGGAAATGACTGGACCCCAGTGAGGGCGTTGGGCTCTTACATCAAGGGCACCAACGGAAAAAGTCAGGGCATTGTGCCGTTCTTGAAGGTAGTGAACGACACTGCCGTCGCTGTTAATCAAGGGGGCAAGCGGAAGGGCGCGGTATGCGCTTATTTGGAGACTTGGCACCTCGACATAGAAGAGTTCCTAGAGCTTCGCAAAAACACCGGGGACGACCGCCGTCGTACCCACGATATGAATACAGCCAACTGGATTCCTGACCTTTTCATGAAGCGGGTGTTTGAGGATGGCGATTGGACCCTGTTTTCACCCAACGACGTGCCTGACCTGCATGATCTGTACGGTAAGGCGTTCGAGGAGCGCTATGCCCAGTACGAGGCTATGGCCGCGACTGGCGAAATTCGAGTGCACAAAACCCTTAAAGCTCAAGCCGTATGGCGAAAAATGCTGGGCATGATTTTTGAAACAGGTCACCCATGGATGACTTTCAAAGACCCATGCAACGTGAGGTCTCCACAGCAGCACGTCGGCGTGGTCCACTCTTCTAACTTGTGCACAGAGATCACTTTGAACACCAGCGCAGACGAAATAGCGGTCTGTAATTTGGGGTCAGTGAACCTGCCGCAACACATAGAAGACGGGAAGCTCAACCTAAAGAAGCTGCGTGCCACAGTACGAACAGCGATACGCATGCTCGACAACGTGATCGATATCAACTACTACTCGGTGCCACAGGCTGAGCAATCGAATATGCGGCATCGCCCCATTGGATTGGGCGTCATGGGCTTCCAAGACGCACTGTATAAGATCGACGTTTCCTACGCCTCTGAAGGCGCTGTCAGCTTTGCCGACCAGTCTATGGAGGCCGTAAGTTACTTCGCTATCGAGGCGTCGAGCGAATTGGCCGCAGAGCGTGGGGCGTACTCAAGTTATGAAGGGTCGCTCTGGAGCCAAGGTATTTTCCCACTCGACTCCCTAGACATGTTGGTGGAGCAACGCGGGGCCGAATATATAGAAGTAAACCGTGATATGACGTTTGATTGGCCCGAACTCAAGGGTCGCGTAGCCCAACATGGCATGCGCAATTCAAACTGTATGGCGATTGCACCTACGGCCACTATCGCCAATATCACGGGCGTGTCGCAGTCTATCGAACCCACTTATCAAAATTTGTATGTCAAATCTAACCTATCGGGCGAGTTCACTGTTGTGAACCCCTACCTGGTTAGAGACCTCAAAGAGCGCGATTTGTGGGATAAAGTCATGGTTAACGACCTCAAATATTTTGACGGCTCGGTACAGTCCATTGACCGCATCCCTGATGACTTGAAAGCTAAATACTCTACGGCTTTTGAAGTTGAACCAAGATGGCTTGTCGACAGTGCCAGCCGACGTCAAAAGTGGATTGACCAAGCTCAATCTTTGAATCTTTACATCAATAACGCCAGCGGTAAAAAGCTAGACGTCACTTACAGAATGGCTTGGTACAGCGGTCTGAAGACCACCTACTACCTCCGCAGCCTCGCTGCTACCGGCACTGAAAAGTCGACGGTTGAGTCTGGAAAACTTAACGCTGTGGCCTCGGGTGCCGCAGAAGCAGCACCACAACCCGCACCCGTACCGCAGGCTTGCTCTCTGGACGACCCAGATTGTGAAGCCTGTCAATAATCTCAAACCACGTTGAACTGAGGAGACAATACGATGCTCAGCTGGGAAGAATACAATACCGAAGAAGCCATCATTCCTGCTGCACCAGTAGTGCAGCCAGAGGTGAAAGCAGAACCCGTCGTTGAAACACCAGAACCAGTAACGACTGACTACAAACAAGGCGTAGCCGCTGATGCAGAAGCAGCTGCAATCATGGCCGACAACGTCAAAAAGGCCAAAGGTTCTATCGACCAGATCGATATTGCACCTGGCCTAGAAGAACTGGAAATGGGCGCGGCCCGAGTCAGTGTCGACGAAAAGGCAATGATTAACTGCCGAGCAGACCTCAACCAGTTGGTACCCTTCAAGTACGACTGGGCTTGGCAAAAATACATTGATGGCTGCGCTAATCACTGGATGCCCCAAGAAATCAATATGACTGCAGACGTTGCAACTTGGAAAGCCCCCGACGGCCTTTCCGACGACGAGCGTCGAATCGTTATGCGTTCTTTGGGATATTTTTCAACCGCCGACTCCCTGGTAGCTAACAATCTAGTACTTGCTATTTACAGGCTGATAACCAACCCAGAGTGCCGTCAGTACTTGCTGAGACAGGCTTTTGAAGAAGCTATTCACACCCATGCTTATCAATATTGCATTGAGTCACTAGGCATGGACGAAGGTGAAGTCTTCAACATGTATCGTGAAGTCCCCTCAGTTGCTGCCAAAGCAACTTGGAGCCTCGGCAAAACACAGAGCCTGTCGGATCCTAACTTCCGTACCGGCACGGTAGAGACCGATCAAGAGCTGCTGCGTAATCTCATCGGATTCTACTGCGTGACCGAAGGTATCTTTTTCTATTGTGGCTTTACTCAAATTCTGTCCATGGGTCGTCGCAATAAGATGACGGGAGTCGCCGAACAGTTTCAGTACATCCTGCGGGATGAGTCAATGCATCTCAATTTCGGTATCGATGTCATTAATCAGATCAAGCTGGAGAACCCCTTACTCTGGACGCCCGAGTTCCAGCAGGAAGTGATTCAAATGATTCTGGAAGGTACGGAGCTCGAAATCGCGTACGCTAGAGATACTATGCCCAGAGGTGTTTTGGGTATGAATGCGGCCATGATGGAAGAGTATTTGCAGTTCATCTGTAATCGCCGTCTGATCCAGGTAGGTCTACCAGAACAGTTTCCGGGAGCCCAAAATCCGTTTCCTTGGATGTCTGAGATTATGGATCTGCGAAAAGAAAAGAACTTCTTTGAAACACGGGTTATTGAGTATCAAACAGGAGGTGCTCTGACCTGGGATTAAAGGTCCAAAAACTCTCCGACAGCGAGAGTGCAGACTATCAAAACCCCCTCGAACATGACTCAGGGGGTTTTTTTATGGGCGTTGGTTTCTGAACTCAGTGATTCGATGGTGGGTTGAACATCAAAAGGACTTGGAAGACCAACCGGCTCAACCAAGCACCCAAGTCAATGTCACCCCTCTCCCACCGAGGCCAACCTGCAAACATCACCGGATAGCCATTACAGGCTGCGGTGACCCACAGTGGATATCTAAGAACCCTCATCCAGTGGGTGGCAGTTCAAACCGATAACGCGGCAGTGAATCTAAAATGGCCCTACCGTAACGGCGGGTCAATAAACGCCGGTCAAGCAGAGTAATGCGGCCATGATCCTCCTCAGTACGCAGTAAACGGCCGCTGGCTTGCACGAGGCGAAGTGCGGCATCTGGCACGCTGATTTCCATAAAGGCATTGCGCCCTAGAGCCTCAAGCAACTCAGCATGAGCGGCTTCCCTGGGATTATCTGGAACAGAGAACGGGAGTTTGGCAATGACAACGTGGTCGCAATAAGTTCCCGGTAGATCGATACCCTCGGCGAAACTCGCCAGTCCCATTATTAGGCTGCGCCGCCCCTCATCGATATTTTCACGGTGCCGTTCCAGCAACCTTGATTTGCTTAGACTGTCCTGAACTAGGACTTCGTGATCAAGCGTCCCTGACACGCCAGTGACCACCGCCTCCATCTGACGGCGCGAACTGAAGAGCATGAGAACCCCCGCGTCACTGCTAATCAAATCTGGTAGCAAAGCGATAATTTCTTCCGTGTGAATCTCGCTATCGCTAGGGTCACTGGTTAGTTGAGGAATGGCGAAAACACCCTGTTGCGCATCAAAAGGACTTTCAACGCGTTTATACAGAGCGTCATTGGGCAAACCGGTCATAGACCGCAAACGATCAAAACTACCCAAAGCAGACAAGGTCGCCGATGTCATGACAACCCCCGCTGCTCGGGACCACAGGTGCTGATGCAACAAATCTCGCGCTAGCACTGGACTCGCCATGAACACCACACCATCACCATTGCGCGACGCCGCTTTTAACCAGCGAGCCCAGGGCTCATCTAAATCAGGTAACTCTGCATCTTTATAGGAATGCCATAGCTCTAACTGGCCTTCTGCTCTAGCCACCATGGCCTGAACACTGCCTAGCCAGACATCCACCGTGTCACGCAGCTGCACCTCGGCTTCTTCTCGCCGGTTGTCTAATGACACTTCAACTCGTTGTGCCAGATCGAGCTGCCGACGCCAAACGTTAACGAGCCCCACCGCGTGCTCACGGAGTGCATCAGGGATAATTCCCTGAGGAAATCGATATTCGTCTGACTGATCAGCGTGCTGTTCGAGAAAAGTTTCTCCCCAAACCGCAACATCATCGTTTAATTGCGTCAGGTCGGCCAATACCGATTGCAGTTCGTCCAGGAGGCCAACCTGGCCGATGAACTCTGACAGTGGTTCGTGTTGTGCCGTCAACCACTGAGCGGTTTCTCGTAACGCCTGGCGTGTTGAGGGGCTGCGAGAAAGCAACGTGAACTGATCCAGACATTTACCGGCCAGTTGATGCCCTTCATCAAATATGAAAATGCAGTCCTCCGGGGGTGGCAAAATAGCGCCACCACCAAATTTGAGGTCAGCAAGCACTAAATTATGATTGGCAACCACCACGTCGGCCTCCTGAAGGCCTTCTCGCGCCTTAAAAAAAGGGCATTGCTGCACGAAACCACAACGACGGCCGCTGCATTGAACCGCGTCAGTGGTGACAATTCGGCGTATCGAATCCTCAACAGCACCGGGCCAACGATCCAGGTCACCGTCCCAGCTGTTGCCCGCCATGGCTTCAACCATTGACTCCATGACCGGCGTGGCGTCTTCGATCGCCAAATCAGCAACCTCATCGGGATACAGCGGAATTAAAGCCGGCACGATGGCGCCAGCGAGGTGGTTATCAATCTTTTGCAGGCAGACGTAGCGCCCCCGACCTTTGGCAAGGCTCACCTTAAAGTCGAGGCCGCTGTGGTTGAGAATATCGGGGAGGTCGCGATAAATCAGTTGCTCTTGCAGAGCCACCGTAGCGGTAGCGATCACCAGTGTTTTATCCCTCGCACTCGCCACGGGTAAAGCAGCGACAGTGTAGGCGATGGTTTTTCCTGTGCCTGTACCGGCCTCGACAACCGCAATAGGTTGGGGCAGATCGGGGTCGCCTAGAGCATTCGCGACTTCGGCGATCATCTGACGTTGCCCCCAGCGAGGCTTTAAATCTCGCTGGCCGATCAGCGTTTGGTAGGCGTCACGAATACGAGCCTTAATAGCGTCAGGCAGCAATCAGAGCTCTCCGAGGGCACGACGCAGTGGATTGGCGTACATGGCCAACGCCAAAGATCTGTGCGACGCTGGCATGGCATTGATCCGAGCATCAAATTCATCGCGAGAAATGGTGCCAGGATATATGCTCACCTCAGGCACTGTTTGTGTCTGCTCTAGGCGCTGCCAGGCCCAGAGTGCTGTTTCAAAGAGTCGATACTTGCATCGGATGTGCGCATCAATAGCATTCACGACGTCACCCACATCTAATTGCTCTGTGGAGACCGGCGCACCAAAACTCAAATGAACGCATCCCTTCTGGCCTGTAATGCCTTGGCCAATCGACAGAACATCTTCCTGCTCTGACTTTACGTACCCCTCCCCTGCAGCTAGCTCAGCGGCCTTGGCCGCATCGCACGGGTCTAACTCATAGGCGATGGCCACAGGTACGATTTTTAAAATTGGCAGAACATCGGCAATCATTTCAGTCTGACGGTCTCTAGCTAAGGACAACATTTTAATCACTGCAGGTTCAGTACTATCGATCCCGTCTTTCGCTCGGCCTTCCCGCTGTGCGATCCAAACAGGGCCCTGATTCTGGGTAACCATTGCGCGTATAAAGCCGGCCAGTTGCCGTGAGGCTGCCAATAACTCTCTGGGGCCAGAAAGCGTGCGCTTGACGATGAAGCTCTTATTAAGGCGCATCAAATCCGCGACCCAGCGCTCTTTCAAAAGATTATCACCGATCGCAATTGCCAAAGTTCGATGACCTGCATCATGCAAAATATGGTTCGTTAGCGCAGGATCCATAGTAATGTCGCGGTGATTACTGATGAACAGCCAAGATTCGGTTGGGTTAAGTGACTCTAAACCATCGGAGCTAAGGCGCACGGTTCGGGTCACCATATTGGCCAACAGCGGCCTTAACTGCATTTGTACCGCGTCGACCGTCGTAAGAGGTCTGAGTCGCCGGCTTAGCCACATTTTCACGAGAGCACGGGCGAGCGTGGGCAAAAATCGGTACACAGGCCCCAACTTCCACTCAGCCAGCGTATTGATCAGGCCGGGCTCACTTCGAAGCCTCAGTAAAACATCCGCTACTTCATTATCGCGATACGGGCGAATATCCAAATAGGGATCATTGACCTCTTTCATTGTTATTGTGGTGCCCTTTTGTCGATGGCGTACTTCTTTTGGCATTCTACCCTGCCCCAAAGCCGTCGGTTTCTGATAATCTCCGTCGCCGTTGACCTAGACTTCCGAGAAATCGAAATGGACGCTTCAAGCGCACTTTTAATGACCCTAGGGGCGGCAGCCCTTTTAATCAGTTGGATTCTGTTACTCATCGTCTCCTGGAAGGATGACTACGCCTGGGGTCTAGTTTCGCTGCTTTTACCCCCCGCCGGCTACACTTACGGCTTATTTCGCCTCGATAAAGCAGGACAGAGCGTTCTTTTGGCGGTTTTAGGCTGGGCACTCGTCTATTTGGGTTGGTAATGTTTGCTGAGGCCCGCCCGTACCGTGGGAAGAAGTGCTCAGCATTACCGCCAAATCCACATTGACAGCCGCCCCCGGTTTGCGGACAATTCGCCGCTCTTTTTCTGACCCTTCCCTGGAGAGTCCCTTTGGCCAATTCACCACAAGCCCGCAAGCGCGCCCGTCAAAACGATAAGCGTCGGGCCCGTAATTCCAGTCTTCGTTCACTGGTTCGCACGAAGATCAAGCACGTGATCGCTGCAATTGGCACGGGAGACTTTGATGCGTCTACCGCTGCTTATGCCGAAGCGGTTCCAGTCATCGATAAAATGGTGACCAAGGGCATTATTGAGAAAAATAAAGCAGCACGACATAAAAGCCGATTAAACGCCAAAGTTAAGGCTTTAGCTGCAGCATGACCTCTAAGGCGCGGCTAGCCGCGCCTCTAAGTGCTCGTGAATGGCTTTTTCAAGCTGCCCCTTGAAGGGCCTCGCTAACAATCCCAAACTGATATAGCCCTTGGCTAATCCGGGCGATATCGACACGGTGCCTTTGTAGCCACGCCCAGAAAAAGTCAGTTGGTCGTCCTCAATGGCCACATCTGCGCCAATATCCTGCAGATAGGCCGACAGGTCGTCCAATGCGGCAGCGCGCTCCTGATCAGACAAGTGGTGCCGTCTGGTAATATCAATTTTGCTCATTTCTTCTCCGGTAATTCGATCTTGCTCTCACCCACCCGTTGGAATCTTCCGTGCCTAGCCCTAACCTACTTGTATGAACCTATACGATTCTAGCCTGAGATTTCTATTTGATGAGGCCGATATCCGTGGCGAATGCGTTGTGCTCGATAACGCCATTGGTGAGATGACTTCGGTTCATCACTACAGCGACAGCATCAAGCAGCTATTAGGCGAATTTGCTGCAGCAGCAGTCCTCATCAGCAACAACCTTAAATATAACGGCAAGATAGTACTGCAAGCGCGGGCCAGTGGTCCTGTAGAACTCGTTATGGTCGAATGTACCAACGATCTAAAACTTCGCGGCATCGCTAGAGGTCATCTCGATGCTGAAGCAACAACGCCACTGAATCTGTTAAGCGATGGGCAACTCGCCATCACAATAGAGCGTGACGGCGGGCAGCGGTATCAAGGGATTGTTGCTCTGGAGTCCCCCACTCTCGCGGGGGCTCTCGAGAGTTACTTCCTGCAAAGCGAGCAACTGCACACACGCTTTTGGCTAACCGCGCAACAAGGACGCGCGGCGGGGATGATGCTTCAACAACTGCCTGCACAGCTACAGCAGCACGCCGCTGCGCGGCAGGATCAGTGGGAAACGGCGTGCATTCTCGCCGAGACAATCACCCCCGATGAATTGGTTGAACTCCCTCCAGCCACGTTAGTACACCGCCTATTTAATGAGACACCCGTTCGCCTGTTCACGCCAGCCACAGTCACTTTTAGCTGCTCCTGCTCTAGGGAGCGCAGTCTTAATGCACTCGCACTGCTGCCCGAGGCCGAGCAAGTCGACCTGCTTGCCGATGAGGGCGCGATTACCCTCCACTGCGATATGTGCGGGACCGATTATCGCTTCGTCCAATCAGACATTCTGGCGCTCGCAGAAAATGGGCGCGTGCATTAGACTGATCACCCTGAAAATTTGCTCCCAAACAGACAGCCACGGATTTCGAAGATGAGCCAAGACAGCAACGCCAACAATCCCCAGAAACACAGCGACCTTCCCCCTTCAAAGCTTATTGAACTAGCCTTAGCACGCGGCGAAGGCACGCTTTCGGATACCGGCGCGCTGCGCGTGGAAACCGGCGCCAGAACCGGGCGCTCTCCCGCAGACCGATTTGTAGTCAAAGAGGTGTCCTCACAGGATGACATTGACTGGGGCTCGGTCAACAAAGCCTTTGAAAGCGACCGATTCGACGCGCTTTGGGCGCGTGTTAAAGCGTTTGCCAGTGAGACGACTACGTTCGTTCAACACCTGCATGTTGGAGAGCACAGCGAGCACTATCTACCTGTTCGCGCCACAACAACAACGGCTTGGCAGTCACTTTTCGCAAGAAATATGTTTATTCGCCCCGACACCTACAACCCCACCAACAAGCCTGAGTGGAAGATTCTCAATGTCCCGGGCTTTGTCTGCGACCCTCTACGGGACGGCACAAATTCTGAAGCCACGGTCATCGTCAATTTCGGTCAGCGTAAAGTGCTTATTGCAGGCATGCGATACGCAGGAGAAATGAAAAAGGCCATGTTTTCGGTGCAAAACTTCTTGCTGCCGGAAAAAGATGTCATGCCGATGCATTGTTCAGCTAACGTGGGAGAGGATGGCCAAACCACACTATTCTTCGGGCTATCTGGAACCGGTAAAACGACACTTTCTGCTGATCCATCACGCTATTTAATCGGTGATGATGAGCACGGGTGGGCTAAGGGTGCCGTGTTCAACATTGAAGGTGGCTGCTACGCCAAGACCATCAATCTGAGCCAGAAGAACGAACCTATTATCTGGGATGCCATTCGCTTTGGCGCTATCGTGGAAAACGTGGTTTTAAATGAGCAACGTCACGCTGACTACAACGACACCAGTCTTTCAGAGAATGGTCGCTGCTGCTATCCGTTAGAGCATGTGGTGCGCCGCGTGCCACAAAACAGTGGCGGCGAGCCCAAGTGCGTAATCTTCCTCACCTGTGACGTCTCAGGGGTATTACCTCCGATCTCGATTTTGTCCAAGGAAGCGGCTGCCTTTCACTTTCTGTCGGGCTATACCGCCCGGGTTGGCTCTACTGAAGTCGGTGCAGCTGCTGGCATCCACCCCACGTTTTCCACCTGTTTCGGCGCCCCGTTCATGCCCCGTCCCGCTGGGGATTATGCAGAATTGCTAATGAAGCGCATTGAAGATTTCGGCAGCCAAGTTTACCTGGTCAATACGGGCTGGGCTGGTGGCTCAGGTGGTGCTGAAGGCCGGGGCTCAAGGTTCCCGATCCCCGTCACGCGAGCCGTGGTCAATGCCGCGCAAAGCGGCTGTCTAATAGACGGAGAGACCCAGCACCTCGACACCCTCAACCTTACATTTCCTAGCGTTATTCCCGGGGTAGACGAAAAGTACATCAACCCAAAGGCGGGCTGGGGTGACGATGACGCCTACGAAGTTCAAGCAAAAAAATTAGCGGCCCTCTTCCAAGACAATATCAATAACTTTGATGTCAGCGACGCCATTATTGCCGCAGGCCCCAAAGCACCCTGAAGCGGTGAGTCTTTGGCAGGTACAGCGGCGCTGCGCGGGAATCTTGTCTTACCAACAGACACTGCGCCGCCACTTGCCATGACCGAGGGCCAGGAAGAGAAAAGCGACGTCAATCCGCTACAGACGCAGTCAGCGCCCAACGTAACAAAACAGCTGACTCGTCTGCGCCTTGAACCCAGCTCCAGAGATTTTTACATTTGTGAATTTCCCAAGTCGGGCGTGACCTTTCTCACCGTTCTAATTGCAAACGCGCTGCTTATTGCCAACGGGTACAGAGCTAGGGCCACTTTTGCCTCAGTCCGCAATTATATTGCTGACCTGTGTGTTGGCGAGCAAGTCACATCCCACACCTTCCAAGACCCGCCGACCAGATTTTATAAAATACACTCGGTATTTTCGCCTCAGTTTATCCATAGCCTTTACCTTGTTAGGCATCCGGTCGATGTCATGGCCAGTAATCTACGCTACGCCATTGGCAGGGGCTGGTGGCAATCCGATAATACTGAGGACTTCTTGGATCATCCCATACTGGGCATAGAAGCGTGGAAGCGGCACGTTCAGGGGTGGCTGGTAGATAATAGCTTTGCATCAGATGTAATTTTTATCCATCTCTTGCGCTACGAAGATCTGGTTGCAAACAGCGAGAAGGAGTTGCGTGCCATAGACGCAAACTTTGGGTGGCAATTGCCCGAAGACGCCATCACTGGGGCAGTGGAAGCTGCCTCAAGAGAGAATATGCGTATTCAAGAAGCAACTTACCGCCAGCACAACCCCAATCATCAATTTGAATTTGTTTCTCCGTCCGGGTCTGAGGTGGCGCCCGGCTTTCGCCAGCGAATTATGACTTGCTGCGACAAAGAACTGCAGCTGCTGGGTTATTGAGTTATCGCCCAACGCCCAGTAAGCAGGGCCGTAGAATCCAGCCTCGTAGCTTCACACCACGCTACGTTAATGAAACCCTAGCGCGACGCTCAATGCGCTGTCGTAACGACCGAAGAATCAGTGGCTGTAGAGACTTTGCCTCCCCCCAGCAGTCGCTTTAGCAAACCCGTTACATCATCTCCAACCAAATACAACGCTGGAACCAAAACAAGGGTCACGCCGGTGGCAAATAAAACGCCAAATGCCAAGGATGTGACCATGGGAATCAAAAACTGAGCCTGAACGCTTGTCTCAGACATGATAGGCAGCAGCCCCACGAATGTGGTCAAAGACGTCAGAATGATGGGGCGAAACCGATCCTCTGCCCCTTGCAACAACGCATCCCAAAGTTCGTAGCCTTGCTCGCGCAAGTGGTTAATACGATCAATAAGCACTAGATTGTCGTTGACCACAACGCCAGCGCAGGCAATAACACCCATCATGGAAAAGATACTGACTTCCCAGTCGAGCAAGGCGTGACCGAAGATGGCGCCCATGATGCCAAACGGGATGGCGGTCAATACCAAAAAGGGCTGCCAATAGGATTTGAAAGCAATCGCCATAAGGCCAAAGATGACCAGCATGGCCAGCCCCATGAACATCAGCATAGCGCTCTTAAATTCGGTCTCTTCCTGAAGTTCTCCGTCTAAATTCAGCTCCAAGCCCGGGTACTCTTGCTGCCACAAAGGCAGTTTATTGACGACAATACCGTCCACCACCGCACGAGGGCTGGCACCATCGGCCCGAACGTCCGCGCCAATCTCTAAGGTGCGCATGCGGTTTAAACGCTCTAACTTCTGATACCCCGGTTCAATGCGATATGTTGCCACGACCCCAAACGGCACCTCCTTGCCGGTAGGTGTGCGAATGTACATTTCGTCGAGGTTAGCTAGTGAACGCCGCTCGCTCTCGGGATAACGAACCATGACCTTAACGTCCTCACGACCCCTTGGAATACGTTGCGCCTCTGCACCATAAAACGCCTGCCGAACCTGCTTCGCGACACTCGCCAGCGTCACGCCCAACGCCTCCGCTGCAGGCTTAAGGTCTAGCACCACCTCATCCCGGGGTGAATCAAAGCTATCGCTGACATCGAAAACGCCCGGATAAGCGAGCAAAGCCGCTCGTACTCTGGGTGCCAAATCTTCCAAATCTTGTGTGTCACGCGACGCGAACAGCAGTTTAATCTGCTTGCCCGGATCTTGAATGGTAAAGTCCATTCGAATTTCTTTCGCTTGGGGCACCGGACCTACGAGGTCGCGAAACTCCAGAGCAAGCTGTTCTGTATCGACGCTCTCTGACACCGTACCAATCTCAATATTAATTTTATTGTCATTGGTGGTCGCCGAGACATGGCTGATAGCAGGCGTCACGAAAAATTCGGGGCGCGCATTCCAATCTGACTTTAAAACTTGCGCCGCCGCGACCATGCGATCTCGCAACGCCACGGCATCGGAATAAGGTCCGCCCTCAGGCATTTCAACTGAGGCTACAACATAATCACTATTTACCTTTGGAAAAAACGCTGAGCGCACCCAACCACCACCGTAGAGCGCAATGCTCATGGAGAAGGCGACCAAGAAGACACCCGCCGCCGCGTAGTGGTGACTCAAGGCCCAACGAAGAAACGGTCTGTAGCGATACCTCGCAAACCAAACCATGCCTGATGCACAAGCCTGCCTCCAAGCTGCAAGGCGCTGCATGACTCGTGTTTTAGGTTCTTTTTCAGGGCCTAAATGCGCCAAGTGTGCAGGCAAAATCAGCAGACATTCGACCAGAGAAAATGCGAGGGCAAGGAGCACAACAACGGGAATCGATCGCGCAGCCGTTGACCAATCTCCGGGGAGTAGCAGCATGGGCACAAAGAAAATCATGGTACTGATAACAGCGAACATCACCGGTTTAAAAACGCCCCTGACACCTAGCAGTGCACCGACGTGACCCCGTTCGCCGCGTGCTTGGTGAGTGTGAATGGACTCCCCTACGATAATGGCGTCGTCAACCACAATTCCAAGGACTAGGAGAAAGGCAAACAGGGAAATCATGTTGAGACTTATCCCGGTGAACTGCAGCATGAACAGGGTTCCCAGAAAGGCTACGGCGATTCCACTACCCACCCAAAATGCCAACTTAGGCCTCAAAAACAACACCAAGACCGCCGCCACTAACAGCAAACCACCGATACCGTTTTCCAGGAGTGTTGTCACCCGCCCGCGAAAAGGCTTAGAAATGTCCCTCCAAATGGTTAGGTTAACCCCCGGCGGCAAGCTGAGCTGCTGCTCAGCCACCCAATCTTTGACGACTTGATTAGTTTTGAGCACATCCGGGTTGGAGGTCACATAGACTCGAAGCCCCAACGCGGGACTGTCGTCGAAAGTGACATTGAGATCTAAATCCACAAAGCCGTCTTCGATAATGGCCACGTCACCCAGAAGCAATTCCGTCCCGTCTGTTTGCGTCAGTAGTGTGATGCGCTCAAAATCTGCTCTGCCGTATGCTTGGCCGCGAGTTTGTACCCGAACATCACCTTCCTGAGTTTTTATCGCGCCTGCGGGAAGGTTGAGGGAGGTCCCCTGAATCGCCGCAACCACCTGATCAAAAGTAAGCCCGTACCGCCGCAGCATGGTCTCAGAGATATTGATGGAAACTTCATAGGGTCGCGCCGTAATGAGATCGACCATAGACACCCACGGCTGTCTGGCGAGGTCATCCCTTAAAGATTCACCCAACTCTTTGAGCTCGTATTCGTCTAAGTCCCCCGCAAGCTGTACCACCGTCATCAAATGGCGATAGGTAATTTCGGTGACAATGGGTCGCTCTGCATCAGCGGGGAAGCTATTGATGGCATCAACCCGCGTCTTAATATCAGAGGTCAATCGCTGCATGGGATAATTCTGCGTGGCCTCAACCATCACCGTGCCAAGCCCCTGTACCGCCGTCGAGCGAATTTCCTTGATGCCGTTTAAATCGTGTATCGCCTCTTCAATACGGACCGAAATTTGCTCTTCCACCTCCGCAGGACCCGCACCAGGAAATGGCATTGTTACGCTCACCTGGTTGATTTGAGCGGTAGGAAAAAACTGCTTATCGAGGCTAGGGGTCGTCAGGACACCGCCAATGATCAAAAGCAGCATCAGCAGGTTGGCGGCGATAGGGTTTTTGATCATCCAGCTCAAAGGACCGTGCATAACTAGCTATCCCCCAAAGCAACAGCAGTCCCAGAAACCTCAACAGTGAGGCCTGCAACCAACAGTCCTGTCTGAGCGCGAACAACGCGGCTTCCCAGAGTGAGACCAGAGACCCAAGCCCACTGCTCGGTCCGGCGTTGTACCGTCACAGACTGGCGATCAAGCTTGTCGCCTTTGCCAACGACCAAGACGGTGTTGTCCGAGCGCAGCGCTGACGCCGGTAATTGCACCAAGTCAGGCATTGGGGGGGTGGGTATTTCAGCTCGAACAAACATACCTGGCGTTAGTGGGGGGCGCCCCGAGGCTGCTGAGTCAAAAGGCTGCAGCACCTCAGCAATAGCATTGACTGTTCTGGACTGCCTATCTACCACCGCCTGAACCCTTTTAATTTGAGCCTGCCACTGCCACTCGCGTCCGCCAAAATCAGTGCTAAGTGTGACCGGAGTAGCCAAAGCCACATTGGCATTCATCGGCAATTTTAGTGCCGCCAGCTGACTGTCATTTAAGGGTAAGGCGACATCAACGATATCGGTCGCGTAAATTTCGGCGACCGCCGTCCCGGGTGCAATATACTGCCCTAGATCTACGCGTTTAGATTCAATGCGACCACTAAAAGGCGCCCGAATCTCGGTTCTAGACAGCGCTAATTGGGCGGCGGACAAATCTGCCACCGCCGCCTTCAATGCCGCCTCAGCGGCTTTCATCTGCGGCTGCCGCAGGAACAATGCGTTGGCTTCAACGGTCCCTAGCTCGCGCCATTCACGCTTCGCTTGCCGGTTTCTGCCGCGCTCCTCGGCAAGTCGCTGCTCTGCCGCAGCGACTTGCGACTCAGCCCTAGCGATCGCAAACTCGTAGTCTGCTTGCTCAAGCTGCAGTAGCGTGTCGCCCGCATCAAAAAACGCACCTTCTTCAAATTGGCCTGCTACCGTCGCTACTTTGCCCGCGACCTCGGCCACTAAGCTGATCCGCCGTCGCGCCTCAACAGTGCCCTGTGTGTTTACCGCTAGAGAAATTGCCGAAGGCTGAGCGTAGAGCACCGATACCACAGGCCTTAGAGGTTCTGGGGGCACGTTGGCCACGGGCGCTGGCTTTCCGGTCAGAACCAGGCCCGAAACCAGCAGGCCCATGCCTGTGATCAATGCAGCAATCAGAAACTTTTTAATTGTCAGGCGTTGCCGGCCTGGGCTCTGCGTAGAGTTTGTTGTCACTATCATTACCATCGCTAAATATGTGTACCGATAAACAAAGCGCGCATTGCTTTGTTTTTAACACCACTTATACGCACCCATCAGGGATTTACGTCTGTTAAAAATTAACTAATTTTTTAGAAAGTATTTTCTAATTACAAAGGCGATTCTTGCCGGGTTGGGTATGCAAGCACACCGCTTACACCCTTTAAGTTAATGTTTAAAACGGAGAGATTTATCATGGCTGACACTAAAGCTACCCCTAAAGCACGCAAGACACCGGCCAAGAAGTCTGTTGCGAGCAAGAAAATTGCGCCCAAGAAAGCCGCTGCTAAAAAACCAGCTGCCAAGAAGGCACCCGCCAAGGCTGCAACAGCGAAAACACGCGCCAAGCGCCCAGCTGCTGCTAGCAAAGCCGCTTCTCGTGATCTACGCGCCGTGGCTGTTGAAACCAGTCGCAATGCACTGCGCGCTGGTCTGGGCGTTTACGGCATGGCCTACGATCAAATGCTCGAGCAACTGGAAATGTTACAAAGCCAGGTAGACGATGCCCAGGGCAAGCTCAATGAGCGTCGCAAGCAAGCTGAAGCTGTTTACGAAACTCTCGTAAAGCGCGGCACCGCTGTCGAAAAAGATGCTCTTAAAGCCTTCGAAGATCTGGAGCTAGACGCTCTCACCGACCGAACCATGCTCGACGAGCAAATGAGCAAGGCTAAAGCGCGATTTGATGATCTGCGCGCTAAGGTGACCAAAACTGCATAAACCCAGTCCTGCAGAGTTCAGGGAGGCGCTGCCTCCCTTTTTTTGGCTTAAAAATCGCCGACTTCCAGCGACTCAGCGATCAAAAACTCGGCGCCAGCACAGGGCCGGAGCGGACTCCGCTGAACAGCTAAGGTAAGCTGCCTGTCATACTTCTTGGCAAGCCTTAGGAGCCTGCTGTGACTGTGAAGACCCCAGAACACATTCTAGAAACCACGAGGTCTCTGTTTAACGCTCGCGGAGAGGGCTCAGTGACGGCCTCTGACGTCGCACTGGAGTTGGGGATCAGCACGGGTAACCTTTACTACCATTTCAAAGGCAAAGAAGCGCTACATCTTGCGCTCTTCGCCAAAATGCAGCGAGAAATGGTTGTTCTCATGGGGCCTGCCGTTCAGCCTCCGGGATTGTTTACCGGCGATCGGTCGACTACTTCCATAGAAACCAGCTGGCTGTTCCTGACCGTCATTTTAGAAAAAATGCTGAAATATCGCTATTTGTATGAGAATCCCCGTGGTGTCATGGCGCGCTTTACTGACATAGATCGCGGCTTTCGACGGTTACTAAGAATGAAACAGAAAGTTTGCGGAAACATAGCCGAAGAACTTATTCCGATTGCTGGCAGAGACACAGACCCCCAATTAGCGACAGTCACTAATACGATGACACTGTGCATGAACTGCTGGCTTAGTTACGACCCCATACTCAACCCTCAAGATCCCGAAGCTTTGTTAGTTCACCGCGGCGTTCTACAAATCTTGTCTCACTGCGCACCCTACCTCGGGAATGAACAACGCAACTTCTACAATATTTGCGAGCAACTTTACCAACAAATGGTCGACGAGGAGGCCACCCCACTGGACTGATCCGCCGGTATACGTTACAAAACACGCCCGTTTTATTTATTCAGGAAAATCCTATGACAATTGCAATCGGCGATACCATCCCTGCAGCCAATCTCATGGTGATGGGCGAAAGTGGCCCAGGCGGCGTAACCACCAGCGAACTGTTCGATGGAAAAAAAGTACTTCTTTTTGCCGTGCCCGGAGCATTCACCCCCGGCTGTTCCATGACTCACCTACCCGGCTACGTAGCCCATGCCGATCAAATCAAAGCCGCCGGCATAGATAGCATCATCTGTTTGTCAGTTAACGATGCCTTTGTCATGGGAGCTTGGGGCGAGGCACACAATGCCGACCACATAACAATGCTGGCTGACGGTAATGGTGAGCTCACCAGCAAGCTTGGTTTAGAGCTTGATGGCAGCGGATTTGGGCTGGGCACACGTTCGCAACGCTATGCCATGGTTGTCGACAACGGCACTGTGACGCACCTCAACATCGAAGAAGGTCCCGGTGTGGACGTGAGTTCCGCTGAGACCATGCTAGCGCAGCTGTAAATCAGCCGTAGCCATCGTTCGGGACGTTTACCACGCGAACGATGGCTATCTACGCAGCGTCATTGCCTTAATGATGCCCTCGTTGCTACTGCGGCAGCAGCCACCATAACCCCAACGACACTACAAATGCTCCCACTAGGTTGAGCAGCAGACCCTCCCGAAACATTGTGCTTATAGCGACCCTGTCGGTACCGTAGATCACGGCGTTTGGGGCCGTCGCTACGGGCAACATAAAGGCGCAGCTGGCACTCATCGCGGCCGGCACCATCAGCAATAAAGGCTCCACTCCCGCGGCAATCGCAGCAGCGGCCAAGATTGGCATTAACAGCGCCGTTGTCGCCGTATTGGAAGTGGCTTCGGTCATGAAAGTCACCGCAAGGCAGACGAACAGCAGCATGAGATAGATCGGCAAGTTAGCCAATGCCGCCAGAGCCTCGCCGGCGAACGCCGAGAGGCCCGACGCCACAAAAGCGCTCGCCAGGCAAATACCCCCTGCAAACAACAATAAAACCCCCCAAGGAATACCGGCAGCTGTCTGCCAGGTAATCAGCGGCGCTCCTTCATCATCTCGTGACATAAATAAAACGATCACCGCCAAAAAGGCCACTGAAGCATCGTTGGCACTAGGTACACCCAGCAGCTCTCGCCAGCCGCCAAAAGGCTGTGCCCGCGTCATCCACATAAAGGCTGTGACACCAAAGATCATGAAAACCCTTTTTTCAGCACTGTGCCATGCCTTTGCATCGGGCAGGGTCACCTTGATTTTTTCAGGCAAAGATCGAGTCAACCAAAGCGCCGCAACGGCAATCATAGTCGCGACAATTGGCACCCCCCATGACATCCACTGGATAAAGCCAATGGTCAGCCCCGTTGTATCCTCGTACACCTGCATAAAAATTAAATTGGGCGGCGTACCAATCGGGGTCCCCATCCCCCCGATAGAACATGACCAAGCCAGGCCAAGTAACAGCGGTGCGGCCAAGCGCTCCTTCTGTTCGGCACTATCGAGAACCGCCAATGCAACCGGCAGCAGCATCAACACAGTGGCAGTATTGGAAACCCACATGCTCAATACCGCACCCGAAACCATAAAACCCAGCACCAAACGACGGGGGCTGTCCGACCCCACCAGGCGAATGACGCCTAGGGCTACCCGCTCATGGGCGCCGGTAGACTCCATCCCACGGGATAGAATAAAGGCGCCCAACAACAGTAAAATAAGGGGCGAGCCATAGGCAGCCCCCGTTTGAGCTGGGGTAAGCACCCCAAACATCGGCATCAAAGCAAGGGGTAATAAAGACGTAACGGGAATGGGTATGGGCTTGAAAATCCACCAGACTATGCACAAGGTGGCCGTCACTGACGTGACAACCATGTCCTGAGAAAGCCCGTAATGAAGCTCTAGCAATGCCATCAGGGCTGCCAGAATAAGGCCGGGAACAACGGATGTGTTTGGGTTTAGCACTTTTTAATTTAAACGCCCGATTAACGAATACTCGATACTGAATCACAGCTAAGAAAGTGTAAACTCTCGCGATGACTCAAAGCACTCCCCTACAATTAATTGACAGCTTTAATCGCCGCATTGATTACGTGCGCCTGTCGGTAACCGATCGGTGTGACTTCCGCTGCACCTACTGTATGGCAGAAGAAATGACGTTTTTGCCCCGCAGCAAGGTACTCAGCCTCGAGGAAATCGCGCGTATTGCGCGGGTATTTGTCCAATTAGGCGTTGCTAAGCTTCGTGTGACTGGTGGCGAGCCTTTAGTGCGCAGAGACGTCACCACGCTGTTTCAGGAGTTGGGGTCACTGCGGTCCGAAGATGGGCTGAAAGAGCTAGCCGTCACCACTAACGGCAGTCAACTGGTGCGCTTCGCCCCTGCGTTACGAGCTGCCGGCGTGACCACCCTCAACATTAGCCTGGACACTCTAGATGCTGCGCGGTTTCGGGCATTGACGCGAACGGGCACTCTTGAAGACGTCATCGCTGGTATTGACGCAGCCAGAGAACAAGATTTCCCCCGAATACGCCTCAATGCGGTGGTTTTACGCGGTAGTAACGAGGGCGACATACGGCCCCTACTCGACTTCGCCTTGAATCGCGGTCTCGATATCGCTTTCATCGAGGAGATGCCTCTAGGGCAAGTCAACCTCGCAGGGAAGCCTCTTGAATACCTGTCTAGCGACACCATCCTTAGCGAGGTGAAGCAACACTACAATCTCAATAGCGAAGCCACACCTGAACACAGCGGGCCCGCCCGGTACTGGCGGGTCGATGGTTCATCGAGCCGTATGGGCCTAATATCGCCCCACAGCAATAATTTCTGCGCCAGCTGTAATCGGTTACGAGTGACTGCTGAGGGGCAACTCCTTCTGTGCCTAGGCAATGAACACTCCATCAGCCTGCGCGACCTGCTTCGTGACGGCGCTAGCGATTTTGAACTGAGTAGCGCGATTGTTGCGGCATTAAATGACAAGCCCGAGCAACACGTTTTTGACCAACCAGACCAACCCCAAATCATGCGCTTCATGAATGCTTCGGGCGGCTGAACACTTAGGATATAAACTTGGACACCACCTTATACCCCCAACTCGATGACGTGAATGCCATCAGCACCGCCTTTGGTGAAGCTGGCTACATTTGCACGCCTAGAATCGCTACGGTCGTTTACCTTGCTGCAGCACTCAACAAACCGATTTTGGTTGAAGGCCCCCCCGGGGTTGGTAAAACTGAATTGGCTAAAACCTGTGCCGAGGTAATCGCAAAGCCTTTAGTCAGGCTTCAATGCTACGAGGGGCTGGATGAGGCAAAAGCGCTGTACGAGTGGAAGTATGGCAAACAGCTGCTTTACACCCAAATACTCAAGGAGCAATTAGGCGACATCCTCGATGGCGCAAAAGGCCTCAAAGAATCGATACAACGCCTACACAGCACCGGCGATGTTTTTTATGCCAAAGAATTCCTCGAGCCACGCCCGCTGCTGCGCGCTATGGAGCAAGATGATGGCGCAGTTTTACTCATCGATGAAATCGATAAAGCCGATTTCGAATTTGAATCCTTACTACTGGAAGTGCTATCTGACTATCAAATATCCATCCCAGAGATAGGCACGATTCAAGCGCGTTCTAAGCCCATGGTATTCCTAACCAGTAACGATACCCGGGATTTATCGGACGCTCTCAAGCGCCGCTGTTTGCATTTACACATTCCATTTCCGTCCATCGAACTAGAAGGTCGCATTGTTACGGCCCGGGTACCCGATCTTGAAAGTCACCTCAGCGATCAATTGGTCCGTTTTGTACACGCCATCCGCGAGCTGGATTTAAAAAAGGCGCCGGCTATCTCCGAAACACTAGACTGGGCTAGAAGTCTGGTGCTACTGCACGCCAACCAACTCGATGCGGGTTTAGTCCACGACACCTTAAATGTGCTGCTCAAGTACGAGGAGGACATCGTGGAGGCTGAAGGCCAGCTGGGCAAACTTTTGAAAATTGCAGATGGCTTATGACCCCAGGCACTGGAAGCTCTCAGCTACTGGCGTTCATAAAGTTCCTTCGTAGCAAAGATGTTCCCGTTTCCCCCGCCGATACCCTAGATGCGGTGCACGCTGCAGGGCTTTTGGGCTATGAGGATCGCACGAAGCTAAGAGACGGTCTCGCCGCTGTGTTGGCGAAGAGTACCTTTGAACAATCAGCTTACTTAGAAGCTTTTGATCTTTTTTTTGCACCCCAGCACCCTGACGATAAAACCTCAGGGGGCCCAGAGGCAGAAAATAGCGCTTCAGAATCTACGCAAACCGACGCTCAAGATAACCCCTCGACGAGTACTGAATCGACACCGAGCTTAGAGGATCTGCTGCAGAACCCTTCAGCACAGGACGATCCAACCCTTGCCGGCCTCATGAGCTCAGACCTCATGAATGCCCTACAAGACGGTGACGAAAGCGCACTGGCTATGGCGATTGAAGCCGCTGCCGAAGCCGCCAGAATCGATGAGATACGCCTGTTCACCCAGCGAGGTCAATTCACCCGAAAACTGCTTGATGCTCTGGGTGAGACCGCCTTGCGGGATGCCGCGATCGAACTTGAAGGTAACCAACCGAAAGCCTTTCAGGAAATTCAACGACTAAGAGAGAGCCTCCGCCACCGGGCCCGTGATCGCGTTGAGCGTGCCTATCTGGTCCACGCCGCCGGCGATACCGAAGACTTTTTGGATGAGGCCCTATCAGAAGTTAGGCTGGCCAATATCAGCCCTCATCAGATGGCGAGAATGCGCAAGTTAATGGATCGGATGGCCCGAAAATTAGCGAGTCGACACGGTAGACGGCGACGGAAAAAGCGTCGCGGCCAGCTTAACGTTCCGATGACACTGCGGGCCTCTGTAGCGACAGACGGCATTCCTTTTAATACCCATTGGCGGCAGATACAGAAAAAAAGACCCCAGGTAATGGCTATCTGCGACGTAAGCGGCTCAGTTGCAACCTACGCTAAGTTTTTGCTGATGTTCCTTTATGCCCTGCAAGACGTGCTGCCACGCACACGCAGCTTCGCTTTTTCTAGCTCACTGGGCGAGGTCACCGACTGGTTCAGCGAACTTTCTGTTGAAGAAGCCGTGTCTCGAGTAAATCGCGTGTACGGCGGTGCCACAGATTATGCTCGTGCTCTGTCCGATTTTAGTGACCTGGCCCTGCAAGACATTAACAAAGCCACCACTGTGATCATTCTGGGGGATGCACGGAACAATAACTCCGACCTCAGGCTAGACCTGTTGGCAGAGATCAAGGCGAAATGTAAGCGTCTTATCTGGTTGAATCCCGAGCCTAGACTGGCCTGGGGAACCGGCGACTCGGCTATGCTGCCCGTTACACAGCACTGTCACCTAGCGACAGAATGTAATAACCTCAAGCAACTGGAACGTATTATCGACACTTTACTGTCAGCAATGCATGGGAATTAGAACGCCAAATTAGTGCCCGAGCATACTGTGCCGAAACCGAATGGACGTGGGGTGAGCAGTGAGCAATCAGGAAACCACCAAGGACGGTGGGAGGTTACCGCTAACGCGGTCGCTAGAGGCAAAGGTGCTCGCTAACTACACCGGCGAGGCCTTTCAGGACGGTCTGAGGGCTGCCGACCTAATCCCCACACTAGCGCAACTTAACTCCGATCAACCCAACCTACTCAATGCACTTAGTGAGGTGGGCAGTGAATGCCTAGACCGAGACAGTCTGGCCACGCTCTGCTGGATTGACGCCACCTTTACATGCTGGGAAAACAGAGCCACATTGGCTCCCGAAATGCAGCAACTGGTGAATCGTTGTCGACCTCTAGCCGCGGCGTTTGCACTAACAGACTCTCGTTTTTTTACTCCTGGAGGCCATGGTTTACACCGCCTTCTCGACGTTTTTTACGATTTCGCCAGAGGTTGGCATAGCGGTCTAGGTAACGCCGGGCTCAAAATGCTAACGACGGCATCAGATGCTGTAGACCGTATTAATGATGACTTCCCCAGCGAGGCACGGGTTGATGAGACTCGGATTTTTTTAGAACAAAAAATACACGACCACCAGACACACCTTGAAAAACTCGACGCCCTTCTTTTGCAACGGGAATTGGCCAGCTTGGGAAATGATGCCACTCAACAAGCCGCGGCGTGGCTCATTAACACGGCTATAAGCCAAACGGCATTGCCGGAGTCTGTCGCCCAATTTATCGCGTCAGATTGGTACGCGAGTGGGGTGTGTATTGCGCAAGCACAAGGCTTTGAAAGCCCAGAGTGGCGCACATTTATGGATACGACCCAGCTTTTGGTCGATGCCGTTCAACCGGTGAATCCAAACAATGGTGCCGAGCTGCACCGGCTGTACATGGCCATGCAGCAAATTTCGATCACCCTATCAAAGCAATTAGTCAGTTTACAGGGCGATACTGTGGCCATCGCAGACGCCGTTGGCTTGATTGAATATGCCATGCTGCGAAATTTGCGTGGAGAGGACCTGGCATTACAACATATCGATTGCGTGATAGGGAGTGTGGGTGAGAGCCTGCCAATTACCTCCGACGACCTTAAAGCATTGAACCTGCTTCCCGGTCACTGGTTCTTAATGCAGACCCCAGAGCAGACGGTACGGCTTCGCTTTGCAGGCACACTCATCAACAACCACTTCCTGCTTTTTATGGACCCACTTGGAAACCGGGCGCTGCGCCGATCACTGGTTGAATTCCGATCATTAATGACCTCAGGCGAAGCCCGCTGCCTAGAGGCCCAAGATAGCTTCTGTCTGGCAATGACCGATGCCATCGAGCTGCACCAACACAGCAAAATCCATTCCCCCCCCCAATCTGAGCCTCAATTCAGTAACGCTGAGAGCCGATCAACCCCACTTGATCAGCCCAACCCGCTCGGAGATCAATGCGTTGCAAACACACACGATGCCCCGAGCGGGAATAAAGCCCCTGAGCAAAGGCCGGCACCGTTACAAACCCCAAAAAAGCCGGCTCCGCGGTTCAACGAGAGCCATTACGATAGCGATGCGATCGTGAAACTACAGATCCCGATGGGTACCTGGCTGGGATTCCATGATCGGGACCCACCCTTGATGGCAAAAATCGTCGCCTGTGATTTGGACAAGAACAGTTATATTTTTACCAATAGGGATGGCATCAAGATTCGGGAGCTTACTGTTCCCCAGCTTGTTGCACTCATTGATAGGGATATGGTGGACATCCTAGAGCGAAAAACCAACTTTCGTGAATCTGTCAGCCAACTGTTTCAACAACAGGAACGCCTTGAACCCCACACACGATGACCCGGCAAAACTGGCCTCAGTTAATATCCTCCAGTGACAACCCACCGGTTTCTCCTAAGCTGCCATCGTCCTTGGCCAGTTTAAATCGCAGTCTCAAGTTATTGCCGGAATCTGCATTTTTCAGCGCCTCTTCCTCGGTAATCTTTCCCGCCTTTACTAAATCAAAGAGCGCCTTATCAAAGGTTTTCATTCCAATATTTTCAGACTTTTCCATCATCTCCTTAATACCCGCAATTTCCCCGCGAATAATCAATTCCTGAATACTGGGGGTACCCAGTAAAATTTCGACAGCGGCTGCGCGCCCACCATCTTTTGCGGGTAGGAGACGCTGGGATACAAAAGCGCGCAAATTTAGAGACAAATCTAACAACAATTGCGAACGCTTCGCTTCAGGGAAAAAGTTGATAATACGGTCTAAGGCCTGATTTGCGTTGTTGGCATGCAGCGTTGAAATACATAGGTGCCCCGTTTCGGCAAAAGAGATCGCTTGCTCCATGGTCTCACGATCACGAATTTCTCCAATCAGAATTGCATCCGGTGCCTGCCGTAAGGTGTTTTTCAGCGCGTTATGCCAGCTTCGGGTATCCACTCCGACCTCGCGCTGATTGACGATAGAACGCTTATGCCGATGTACAAACTCAATAGGATCTTCGATAGTGACAATGTGCCCAGCATTATTGGCATTGCGGTAATCGATCAAGGCCGCCAGAGATGTTGATTTTCCCGACCCGGTAGCGCCGACAAAAAGTAGAAGCCCCCTTTTTTCCATAATGAGTTCAGTAAGCAGCGGCGGCAGCCCCAAATCTTCCCAGTTCGGAATGTCCGTCACGATATGTCTCGCAACAATGGACACTTGGTTACGCTGATTGAAAACATTGACCCTGAAACGCCCCACGCCCGATATCGAGACGGCAAGATTGAGCTCCAACTCATTACGAAACTCTTCCCGCTGGGTGTCGTCCATAATTTCGTCAGCGATGACCGCAATTTCACCGGGTTTTAATACCTCTGCAGCAACGGGCCTCAATTGCCCATCAAATTTTGCACAGGGTGGCGCGCCCGTACTGAGAAAGAGGTCTGACCCCCCTTGCTCTGCTAAAATCGTTAACCAAGCTTCAATTTTCATGCCCCACCTCCATGTCGGCCAAATTCCATTGAGACTTTTTGCTCTCCGTCTGTACCCCGACGAAGCCAGCACTTACACTTGCAACGCTATTAAACCTGACTGGCGCCTTTAATACATCCCAAAGCGCCGCTGTCTCTGGAGACTTAGACGCCCTTGGACTTACCCCTGACTGCTAAATACGACCTCGTTTCAGGCTCTGGCAAACACTTGTTGGCCGGTATTTGCCGGGGTATAGAAAAAGAAGGGCTGCGCGTTAATGCGTCTACGGGAATGCTTGCCCAAAGCCCGCATCCACCGACACTGGGGTCTGCACTCACACACCCCTCTATTACCACTGACTATTCCGAGTCACTTTTAGAATTTATTACACCAGTGGCCCACGATGTCGAGCTCACACTGGCCCAACTTGATGCAATACACAGGTTTACCGCTTCGCAATTGAACGGCGAGCTGATCTGGGGCGCTAGCATGCCGTGCATCGTTGCTGGCGATCGCAGTATCCCGATTGCCCACTATGGCACTTCAAATGTGGGGCAAATGAAGCGTGTTTATCGAAATGGCCTTGGCGTTCGTTACGGGCGAATGATGCAGGCCATTGCGGGAATCCACTACAACTTTTCAATGCCCGAAGCATTTTGGCGAGCAGCCTGGGAGCGTGAGGGCAGCAAGGGATCACTCAAAGATTTCCAAACCGCCGGCTATTTAGGGCTGATAAGAAACTTTTTCGATCGCGCATGGTTACTCATTTATTTGTTGGGAGCCTCACCGGCAGTTTGTGCCAGCTTTCTAGCGGGCAATCGCGAACACCCCTTAGTCCCCTTCGATGCTAGCGGCACTAGCCTTTACATGCCCAACGCTACTTCGCTGCGGATGGGTGATTTGGGTTACACCAGCAACGCCCAATCCAGCCTCAATGTTTGCTACAACAATCTTGAAAATTATTTGGCAACGCTCAGCAGCGCCATCGTCACGCCACATGCTGACTATGCACAATTTGACGTTACCGAGACTGGCGAGCAAGCACAGCTCAATGACTCTTTGCTGCAAATTGAAAATGAGTTCTACAGTCCCATACGACCCAAGCGGGTTGCCCAATCAGGGGAAGCCCCTGTTATCGCCCTTAAACGCGGCGGTATCGAATACATCGAAATTCGCTGTATCGACATAAATCCCTTCTTGCCCTGGGAATCGATGCCGAGACCATGCGGTTAATCGATGTGTTTCTTGTCGACGCCATCCTGTCGCAGAGCCCACTTTGTAATGAAGACGGACAACGGCGCAATCAGGAAAATCTGCGCCGGGTTGTTAACGAGGGCCGCTCCCCTGAAGTGCGGCTACTGACGCCTGAGGGCGATCAACCCCTAAAGCTTGTTGCCCATCGACTGCTCGACAGTATGTCCAAAACAGCAGAGACCATGGATGCCGAGGCAGGTTCAAACCTGCACCAGCAGGCAGTCAAAGCTGCCTACGCACGAATCGCCGATCCTGAACTCACACCGTCGGGGCGGGTTCTACGAGAGATGCGCGACACGAACACTCCTTTCTGGCAATTAGCGCTCAATTACTCCAAGCAGTGGCAGAAAGACTTTTTAGCGGCGCCACTGGGCCCTATTGAAACAGCTGAATTTCAGACCGCGACAGAGGTTTCATTGCATCAGCAGAAAGCCATGGAGCAAGACAGCAAAGAGTCCTTTCAGACGTATCTCGATCGATTTTACAGCCAGTACAACGCGGTAAAAGACTGATCAACACCTCGCAGAATTCCCCGGCAGCCGAGGAGTTCTCGAGAATCTGCAAAATGGCTCCCCGCATCTGTCTATTTAGTGGGCCGCGCTGGGAAAAACCTGCTCTGCAAGAGGCCATTGGGCCTTTACCCCCACTGCAGGAAAACCCCCCAAAAAAAACCCGGTCAGTGAGACCGGGCTTCTGTCGTGCGCTTGTTACGCCGCTATGCTCAGCGCATGACGGTTTTTATGACTCTGAAGCAACGATAGCGACCAGCTCAACATCAAAAATAAGCGTGGCGTTTGGGCCAATAACTTGCCCAGCACCACCGGCTCCGTAGGCAAGATCACTGGGAATGTACAACTTGTAGGTCGCACCTTCTTGCATCAGCTGCAGCGCTTCGGTCCAGCCAGCAATCACTTGCGTGACGCCAAAAGTCACGGTTTGGCCGCGATCGTAAGAACTATCAAATACGGTCCCGTCAATCAGCGTACCTCGGTAGTGAACCTCCACCTGGTCGTCTACACCCGGAGTCGCACCGGTGCCTGCTTTCACGACTTCATATTGAAGTCCTGATTCGGTCACTGTGACACCCTCACGCTGAGCGTTTTCAGCGAGGAAAGCCGCTCCAGCTTCTGAATTTCCTTCAGATAAAACCGCTTGCTCACCCGCACGCTCGGCTTCCATTTTTTCCTGAAACGCCATCATCTCAGCGGTAATTTCTTCCTCGGTCAGTCGCGCCTCGGCACCGTCAAATGCGTCTCGCATTCCCAGTGCATAAGCATCAACATCCATCGCCATGCCATCCGCGACCATACGCTCACCCATTCGCAGGGCAATACCATAGGATAAACGCTTCTCAGGGGTATCTAGTGTCATGGGGTCGGGCTCCTTAGCCTGTTCCTGACAAGCGGACAAAGCGCCCACCAGAACCGGCGCCATCAAAAAAGTCGCTATGCGACCAGTAGTCATTCGAAACATGGTTTCTTCCTGCAAAAAGTGATCGACGTCTTGTGACATCGGAGAAGGTACCCAGACATTTTAAAGGGAGTATCGCGCTTGTGCCACCGTTAACCTACCACCAAGGGTGACCGGCGCTTAAGGGGCGGTGAATACTGGTTAAGATAATAACGCCCCCAGACCGACTATACGCTGCCGAGGAACTGGTTTCGCGGCAACTGAGAGTGCTATACCAAGGTTATCAATCACCCTCGACTCTTCCATCAAAACTAGCTCACTTGGCCCAAGTACAGCCAAGGATCCAAAATATAGTTCAGCCAAGGCATATTCAGCTTTAAGCTCAAGTCGTTGTAGCTGCTGACGCTGGCTTGCCAGGCCGTCATTTTCACGCCAACCACGGCGCGTGCTACGCAAAGGAATAACCACACCGTCGAGCCAAGGCGCCGCCGTAGTGGCAAGTGCATGCCGGGCCTCAGGGGTCACCGCCCAACCTTGTAGGCCCAGCCAGCCCATCAGTAGCAGCTCCAATACGGTGCACCCATGCTCCTCCTGTAATGCCATCATTTCTGTTGCCACCACTGGATCTGTCCACTGCGCGACTGCCCAGCTCCAAAAAGTATCCACGTTGAGGGTATTAGGGGCCGTCATCTTTTTCCTCTGCGATGAGCCTTTGCTTGTCTTGCCGGGACAGTCGACGTGTCTGGGCTTCAAACTGCTGCGCCTCGCTGCGTGAGCTCGCCGACTTTTTCCATACCAATTCCACCGGCCTTCTGACACGCGTGTAACGCGCACCTCCTGCCAACTCCCCGTTATGCTGCCGCACGCGCCTTAGAAGATTCACCGTGACACCACAGTAAAGCGTGTGGTCCGCGCAGCGCACCAAATACACCCACCAACACGCGGACTCCGAGGGGCATTTTTCATCAGCCCTAGGGGTGCTATTATACTGCGTCATCTACCCACCTAATTTACGTTTCTATTTCAGGGAGTCCCTATGACCCAAAGCATCGTCCATGTCAGCGAAGCCACTTTTGACGCTGAGGTATTGTCTTCAGAGCTACCCGTGTTAGTGGACTTTTGGGCCGAGTGGTGTGGTCCGTGCAAAATGATAGCGCCTATTCTCGACGAACTCGCCACCGAATACGATGGGCGTTTAAAAATTTGTAAGGTTGACGTCGATGCCAACCCCGGCATTCCTGAAAAGTTTGCCATCCGAGGCATTCCAACCTTGATTATCTTCAAAGATGGCAATGCCGTCGAAACCAAAGTCGGGGCGCTAAGCAAATCCCAACTTGCTGCATTTGTCGACGAGTGCCTGTAGCTTTATCCTTTGCTAGCCCCTCTATTGGGGGGCTACACACAACAATGTTTTAAAAAAAGATAGCCAAAGGGGGCTGGACGCTTCCTTTTCGCAGTGCTAGTTTACAGATGTGGCGCGACCAGCCTGGTCCAGCCTTTGTTCCTTTCCAACATTTTTATGCCTCAGGCTACCCACTTAAGTCGGGTGTTTGTGCAAAGCGTCGGATAAGGTCAGACCGTACCTGCAGTGGATTCCTACCACGGCAGCACCTCCTTCTTAATAAATCCGGACTTTACTTGTGGATGAAAACAATAGCTCAATGAGCAACAACGTTGAGGCAGCAAATGCCTCAGAAACACCTGCCGCTACCGAAGCCGCAGCCAAATCGGCCCCTGAGGCTACGGCGAACAAAACAACAGCCGAACCAACCTCCCCCGATGTTGCTGCAGCGAAAGCGAAAGACGCTCCCGATACCGCCGCCAGTGATAGTGCGACGGAGACTGACGCCGACGCAGGGCAAACCAAAACTCTGAAATTAAATCGCACCGAAGGCGCTGAGACATCAAGTCCCGAGCAGCCAACTCCTGAGGCGACTTCAGAAAACACGGAAGCCAGCGAAAAAGACAACGGTGGTAATAACAACCGTAGAGGGCGTAACCGACGACAGCGTCGACGAGAACCCAGCACACCCAGTGCCAACCCATTGAGCTTGACCGAGCTAAAAGATAAGCCCACCCAAGAGCTGATTGATATGGCTCAGGAAATGGGCCTCGAAAATATGGCGCGGTCACGCAAGCAGGATATTATTTTCGCACTGCTCAAGCGTCACGCCAAAAGCGGCGAGGATATTTGGGGCGATGGTGTTCTTGAGATACTGCAAGACGGTTTCGGATTCCTTCGCTCATCGGACTCATCCTACCTCGCCGGCCCCGACGATATTTACGTAAGTCCCAGCCAGATTCGACGATTCAACCTGCGCACGGGCGATACGATTACCGGCATGATCCGCCCGCCAAAAGACTCTGAGCGGTACTTTGCGTTACTGAAAGTAAAAGATGTCAACTTTGAAGTGCCCGAAAGCGCGAAAAGTAAGATCCTCTTCGAAAACTTGACGCCACTCTTTCCCAATGAGCGCCTATCACTCGAAAAAGGCAACGGGTCTACCGAAGACTTGACCGGTAGGATCATCGACCTTGTAGCGCCTATTGGTAAGGGTCAGCGCGGATTATTAGTCGCCCCTCCTAAGGCGGGTAAGACCATCATGATGCAAAACGTAGCGCAGGCGATTATCACGAATAATCCCGAATGCTATGTGATCGTGCTGCTCATTGACGAGCGTCCGGAAGAAGTCACCGAAATGCAGCGTTCGGTGGGCGCCCGGGGAGCCGAAGTTGTGGCCTCGACGTTTGATGAGCCGCCCTCACGGCACGTGCAGGTCGCCGATATGGTGATTGAAAAAGCTAAACGACTGGTTGAACACAAACGCGATGTTGTCATTCTTCTAGATTCTATTACTCGCCTTGCACGTGCCTACAACACCGTTGTACCGAGCTCAGGCAAGGTGTTAACGGGTGGTGTGGACGCCCATGCCCTCGAGCGTCCAAAACGGTTTTTTGGCGCAGCACGAAATATTGAGGAAGGTGGCAGCCTCTCCATTATTGCCACAGCCCTCATCGATACCGGTTCCAAGATGGACGAGGTAATTTATGAAGAGTTCAAAGGCACCGGCAACCTTGAGTTACACCTAGACCGGAAAATAGCCGAGAAGCGAATTTATCCTGCGATTAATATTCGTCGCTCGGGTACCCGCCGAGAGGAACTGCTCACCGGTGAAGATGAACTTCAACGCATGTGGATTCTGCGTAAGTTGCTGCACGGCATGGAAGACCTACCCGCCGTTGAATTTTTGCTGGATAAACTCAAAAACACCAATTCCAACGAAGAATTCTTTAAGTCAATGAAGCGAAAATAAGCGCCGGGGGCAGTAAGCAACAGCCCCTCGCCAGCTGCTATCTTTTGGCCCCTAGCTCCCTAGGGGCATACCAACGCTCCCAGTGAGGACAATTTATGGCCGCACAATTCACCGATTTGCGGGACTTCATTGCCACCCTCGAAGCGGAGGGGCAATTAGTTCGTATTACCGCGGAAGTTGACCCCAACTTGGAAATGACCGAAATCGCCGACCGCACATTGCGGGGCGGTGGGCCCGCTCTCCTGTTCGAAAATCCCAAGGGATACAGCATGCCGGTACTGGCCAACTTGTTTGGTACGGAAACCCGGGTAGCGCGTGGGATGGGAGCAACGTCAACGAGCGCCTTGAGAGAAATCGGTGAGTTATTAGCCTACTTGCGGCAACCCGACCCGCCCAAAGGCATGCGCGACCTCATCGACAAAGCGCCCTTACTCAAAAAGGTCCTGAATATGGGGCCGAAAACCATTAAGCGCCCGCCTTGTCAGGAGGTGGTGCTCGAGGGGGACGCAGTGGACCTAACCACCATCCCGGTTCAAACCTGCTGGCCCGGGGATGTCGCCCCTCTCATCACTTGGCCGCTAGTGATCACACGCGGCCCAGAAAAACCAAGAATGAATCTTGGCATTTACCGGATGCAGCGCCTAGGCCCACGCAAGTTGATCATGCGTTGGCTGTCCCATCGTGGCGGGGCACTCGACTTTAGAGATTGGACACTTAAGCACCCTGGTGAACCCTACCCGGTAGCCATTGCGCTGGGAGCCGACCCGGCGACAACCTTGGGGGCGGTAACACCCGTCCCAGACGCATTGTCCGAATACGCTTTCGCCGGCTTATTACGTGGCAGTAAAACCGAGCTCGCCGAGTGCCTGACCGATCGCTGCAAAGCCAATGATCTTCGCGTTCCAGCTCACGCAGAAATTATTCTTGAGGGATACATAGACCCCAGCGAAGAGGCCGAGGAAGGTCCCTATGGCGACCACACCGGCTACTACAACGAAGTCGAACGCTTTCCCGTGTTTACAGTTGAAAAAATGACGACTCGCAAAAACCCTATCTACCACAGTACTTATACCGGACGCCCACCCGATGAACCTGCAATTTTAGGCGTCGCTCTCAATGAAGTTTTCGTACCACTGCTGCAGAAGCAATTTCCAGAGATCGTCGATTTTTACCTCCCACCTGAGGGTTGCTCTTACCGAATGGCGGTTGTCACGATTCGCAAGGAATACCCCGGACACGCCAAGCGCGTTATGTTGGGAATTTGGTCTTTCCTGCGTCAGTTTATGTACACCAAGTTCATCATTGTCGCTGACGAAGATATTAATGCTCGCTCCTGGGAAGACGTTATCTGGGCGATGACGACAAGAATGGACCCTCGCAGAGACTGCGTATTCATCGACAACACGCCCATCGACTATCTTGACTTTGCATCCCCTGTCCCCGGCCTTGGGTCTAAGGTTGGCATGGATGCAACCAACAAATGGGAAGGTGAGACTGATCGGGAGTGGGGTGAAGCCATCGCTATGGACAGCACTGTAAAAGATCGTATTGACGAGATCTGGCAGGAGCTCAACATCGAGCTCCCGGGACGTTAAAACACTCAGATTGCGTGATTACTGCCCTTCTTTAGAATCGGGCAATGGCACCTCGGGCAGTGGCGCAAGACTCAACCCTACAGCCTCTGCCGACAGAGCACTGGCTCGCTCGTGGTCGCCCCTTGCAGCGCAAAAGCGCGCCAGCTCACAACAGTTTTCAGGGGTAGCCCCTCGCTGATGCGCCTGTTCGAGCCAGGTGCCCGCGGTTTCCCAATCTCCAGCGTGGAGTGCCACTCTAGCTACGGCTAAGAGCAACACTCCATCATGGCTAGGCGCGTCCAGCCATTTTCGAACTATTTTAAGAAGCTTGCGCGGATTGTCAGGGGGAAAGCGCCCCAGAAACGCCACCAGCTCAGGCTGCCAATCTTTTCCCAGCCAGCTAACGATGTGTTTTTCTGCCTCGCCATAACCACAGAGTGTAATCAGGGCATCGAGGTAGCAAATCCTCAGCGGCAATTGCTCGCGCTGCGCACGGGGCATATCACGCCACAGCACCTCGAGGTCCTTAACACTGCCATTCGACTGCTCAGCAATTGACCGGATAAGCGCATGCCAGAGCTCCCCCTCAAGGCCTCTCAGTGCAACGTCTTCTAGTAAGCCGTATTTCCGCAGCTCAGGTAACAGCGGGCGCAGTGCATCCCATTCACCTAAATGCCGGTGAGCTCTTGCCAACAGTGCTAAAACGTAAGGGTGTTTTGCGGCGTTAGCCCGGGCCCGGACTAAAGTTGCCAGCGCCTGCTCGTAGTTACCTGCCGATAACTGAAGTTCCGCCTGCGTTAGCTCAACCGCCACGCCGGCATCTGCCTCAACACTCTCGGCCTTTCCCAGCTGCTCCTTGGCTTCGTCAATGTTCCCCAACCTAAAACTCGCGCGCGCAGCAATAAGATGATTCACCAAAGGGGCATCGCTGTAGCGCGCCGAGCGCAGCAACTGCGTCCGCGCCCGCTCCCAATTTCCCTCGATAAAACTGATGAGACCGCGATTTGTGAGTGCCGTGGCGTTACGACTTTTCCGCTGGCCCATCCAACCGCTCAATACACGCTGGGTACCCCACACTCGCCGAACAGCGCCGAATAAGAGTGCTATCAGCCCCCAGCTGATCAACCACGCTAATAGGGCAAACCAAACACTCGTCTCCACCACCACATCACCGAGACTGGCGTAGACATAACCGCCATCTTGGTCGACCTGATTTACCAGTGCGGCACCCAATATCAGGCCCAAGACTGCCAAGACG